>NZ_CP158165.1:1208127-1812191 GCF_040254265.1 Kribbella sp. HUAS MG21 | reverse complement strand
CGACCGCGCTGCCGCCGGTCACCACCACGCCCGTGGCGAAGCTGCGCAGGCCACGAACCAGTCCGAGTTCCCGGCGGCGGCGCAACGGGCGGATCAGCAGGATCGCGACCAGCGCGCAGACCGCGGCCGGTACGTAGCGATTGCCGACCAGGTCCGACACCGCTCCCGCGCAGCCGAGTGCGATCCCCATCGTGAACGCACCGAACGCCGCCCTGCCCCACACCCGCACCGCACGCTCCTCCCGCCGGTTTTGATACGACCGTACCGTACGATCGTGTCAAAACCGGCGGGGGGACAAGTCGACAAATCAGCTCTTGCTGTCGGCGTACGGCGGGGACTCGAGCGCGCAGTGCGTGTGGTGGTGGACGACGTCCTTGCGCGGCAGGCCGCGCTCGCCGAGCGTGACCCACGCGATCCCGCCACCGGCCGCGGCGAGCGCGGCCGAGATCCACAGCGCCACGCCGAATCCGTTGTGGAAGGCAACGGCATCGCGGTAGGAGTCGCCGGTGATGCCGGCCGCCATCGGGATCGCCGCGACCGCCATCAGTTGCGCCGACCGGGCGACCGCGTTGTTCACGCCGGACGCGATCCCGGCGTGGTGGTCCTCCACCGACGACAGCACGGTCGCGGTCAGCGGCGCCACGGTCGCGACCAGCCCGAGCCCGAGCAGGACGACGCCCGGCAGCACGGCGGTGACGTAGCTCGTGCCGGTGTCGATCCGCAGCATCAGCAGGAAACCGCCGGCCATCAGCAGCGGTCCGACCGTCATCGGGATCCGCGCGCCGATCCGGTCGGACAAGCCGCCGGCGTATCCCGAGAGGGCCAGCATCAGCACGGTCATCGGGAGCAGCGCCGCGCCCGCCCAGAGCGCGGAGTAGCCGAGCCCCGTCTGCAGGTACACGACGACCAGGAACGTCGCCGTACCGAGGGCGCCGTACACCACGACCGTGACCAGGTTCGCGCCGGTGAAACGCAGGTTGGCGAAGATGCCCAGCGGCAGCATCGGGTGCGAGCCGTGACGCTCGACGGCGAGGAACGCGCCGAACGCGGCCACGCCGATCACCAGGCTGGCGAGCACCATCGCGTCGCCGAAGCCATGGTCGCCGGTCCTGATCAGGCCGTACGTGAGACCGGCCAGGCCGACGGTCGCGAAGACGGCGCCACTGATGTCGAGCTTGCCGGCGGACTCCTCGTCGCGGGTCTCGGGGACGTGCCGGACCGTGACCAGGACGGTCAACAGCGCGAGCGGCACGTTGAGCAGGAAGATCAGCTGCCAGTACCCGCTGTCCACCAGGGTGCCGCCGACGAACGGGCCGACCGCCGCCGCGACCGAGGTCAGCCCGGACCAGGCTCCGACCGCCTTGCCGCGATCGGAATGCTGGAACGTCGTCTGCAGGATCGCCAGGCTGCCGGGCGTCAGCAGTGCGCCGCCGATCCCCTGCAGGACCCGGCCGGCGATCATCACCTCGAGGTTCGGCGCGAGCGCGCAGACGACCGACGCCACCCCGAACCAGATCACCCCGACGACGAACGTCCGCCGGCGCCCGAGCCGGTCGCCCAGCGAACCGCTGAGTAGCACCAGCGAGGCGAGCATCAGCATGTAGCCGTTCACGATCCACTGCAGGCCGGCGATGTCCGCGTCGAGATCCTCGCCCATCTCCGGCAGCGCGACGTTGACGACCGTGCCGTCCAGGAACGCCATCCCCGACCCCAGCGCCGTCGCGGCCAGCACCCATCGCCCGCGGGCGGTGCCCAGCGCGATCCGCTCATCAGTCATGTGCTCAGCGTGGCAGATCCAGTTGGAGGACCACGAGGGCCTTGCTGGCCGGGATGTCCGGCTGGATCCGGAGCCGCGGCGGATCGCCGACCGCACACCTCGTTTCGGTGAGCAGCGGGCAGACGGCGTTCAGTAGTCCGCTGGTGACCGTGACGTCGGTCGGCAGCGTGCCTTCGGCGCTCGCTGTCAGCGGGCGGAGAGCGGCGCCGGCCCGCGTCGACCGCGCAGGCGTGGCGAGCACCGTCGAACCGGTCAGCCGGTACGTGAGCTGGATCCGCGTAGCCGCGGACAACGGGATGAAGTCGGCGCCGGGGATTGTCGTTTCCTCGAGCGGCACGGATTGCTCATCGGCCGTCACCTTGAGGTTCGTCACCCGAGGCCGGGTTCGGGTCATCAGTCCGGGCAGATTCTCGCCGGATGCGGGGAGTTGCAGTGTGAGCATGTCGGTGGCGGCGGGCAGCAGTACCTTCTCGGTGATGTCGAACGATCCGTCCGGACGGGGTACGGCGACGAGTTCGATGCCGGGCTTCGTCTGCGTGGTTCGCGGCGTGGTCGTGGCCGGAGTCCGAGTGCCCGGCACTGACGTCCGGGCGCTGTTCAGCCCCGGGCTCGGGGCGGTCGGGCCGGCGCTGTCGCCCGAGCAGGCAGCGGTCGCGCTGTACCCCAGCACCAGCGCGGCCGTCGCCAGCCGCCGGGCTCGCGTCCGGCGGTTCTCCACCCCCTGCACCCCCTGAATCGGACCTGGCCGTTTCCTCTGGCGGCCGGGTCGGACTTGCGCATACGATACGCCCGAATTCATGGGGGACGGGCAATTCTTTCGCAATTTTCCGGTGAACTTCGAGGGGGAGAAAAATGCGGGGACGGACTGTGTCCGGGCAATCCCGGGCGGTTAGCGAAGGCAATTCGAGAATTCCAGGTCCGGTAATTCGGAGTGTGCTTCCGGTGTTGCTGGCGGTGCTGGTCGCGGCGGCGCCGGCGCTGTTCGCGGCGCCGGCCGGCGCGGCCGTGGGCGCGAACCTGTACTTCGTCCAGGGCCTGCCGGGCCGCACCCTGGACATCAGCGTGGACGGCCGTCAGGTCGCGTCCGGAGTGGCGGGCGGCAAGCTGATCGGGCCGTTCGGGGTGGCGGCGGGGAAGCGGACCATCACCGCCCGGCAGAACGGGAAGGTGGTCATCCAGCGCGAGGTGACGGCAGGTTCCGGCGCCAGCCTGGACGTCGTCGTCCATCAGCCGGTGTCGCCGACCGGGGCGCCGCTGATCACGACGTACGTGAACAAGCTGACCGCGGTACCGAAGGACAAGGCCGCCTTGCGGGTCGCGCACGACGCGGCGGTCGGGCCGGCTGATATCCGGGTGAACGGAAAAGTACTTTTCGAGAACGTCGCGAACGGGGAATCACTCGACGTGGTCGTTCCGGCCGGTACGTACAAGGTCGACATCGTGCCGACCGGTGCGACGTCACCGGTAGTGCTCGGTCCGCTGGACCTGCCGGTGCAGGCCGGTCAGCTGACCCGGGTGTTCGCGATCGGCGCGCCGAGTCAGCAGACGATGACGGTCGCGCTGGGCACGATCAAGGTTCCGGCGACCGGGTCGGACAAGCCGGGCGTGGTGAACACCGGAACCGGTGGCCAGGCGGCAGGGCTCGACCAGGCGCAGAGCCCCGCCGACCGGTCCGGTCTCTGGGTCGTGGTGTTGCTCGCGGTGCTCGGGGCCGCGGTCGTGACCGGCCGGAAGGTGGTCCGCCGCTGAAGCGATTACTGCTCGGTACGACGCTGTGCTGTCTCGCCCTGGCCGGTTGCGCGGCCGGGGCGGGCGGCGCGGTGCCTACACCCACGGGCACCGCCGGCTTCCGAACCGCGGGTACGCCGTCCGCGGTGCCGTCCGTTGTGCCGTCCGTGGTGCAGCCCAGTGGTCCGGCGCTTCCGGGGCGGACGGGTACGCCGGCCAGGAGTCAACGCGTCCGCTTCGTGCCGCAGGAGGTCGTGCTGCCCGGTGGCGCCCGTGCTTCGGTGCTTCAGGCAACTACCGTGGACGGGGAACTCCAGGTGCCGGTCCGGGCGCGGCACGTCGGCTGGTGGGACGGCGGCGCCCAGGCGGGTGATCCGTTCGGGTCGGTGGTGCTGGCCGGTCACGTCGACAGCAAGACCGAAGGCCTCGGCTTCTTCGCACGGTTGCTCGCGGTGCGGCGCGGTGAGGTCGTCGTACTGCGGGGCGCCGGGCACAAGGCGTCGTACCGGGTCGAGTCGATCGTGTCGGTGCGCAAGGACGCGCTCGCGACCAGCAGCGGCGCCTTCGACCAGATCACCGGGCACCGGCTCGTCCTCATCACCTGCACCGGCGCGTACGACGCGTCCCGCGGCGGCTACGAGAACAACCTGGTGGTGACCGCCGTACCCATGGGGTTGGCGCAGTAGGCTCGTCGGTCATGGCCAGGTATTTCGACATCCATCCCGAGAACCCTCAGCGGCGATCGATCGGGCAGGTGGTGGACCTGCTGCGCGAGGACGGGCTGATCGCGTACCCGACCGACTCCTGTTACGCGCTCGGCTGCCAGCTGGGCAACCGGGACGGGATCGACCGGATCCGGACGATCCGGCACCTGGACGACCGGCACCACTTCACGCTGGTGTGCGAGAACTTCGCGCAGCTCGGTCAGTTCGTGCACATCAGCAACGCCGTCTTCCGGTCGATCAAGGCGGCCACGCCGGGCAGCTACACGTTCATCCTGCCGGCCACCAAGGAGGTCCCGCGCCGGCTGCTGCACCCGAAGAAGAAAACCGTCGGCGTACGGATCCCGGACCACGTCGTCACCCAGGCCCTGGTCGCCGAACTGGGTGAGCCGCTGCTGTCCAGCACGCTGCTGCTGCCCGACCACGACGAGCCGATGACGCAGGGCTGGGAGATCAAGGAGGAGCTCGACAATCAGATCGACGCGGTCATCGAGGGCGAGGCCGGCACTGAGCCCACCACCGTCATCGACTTCTCCGACGATGCCCCCGGGGTGGTCCGCGTCGGCGCCGGCGACCCGAGCCCCTTCGAATGATCTCCGGTAACAGATAGTCTTCTTCGGGACTGTTTCGCAGCTGTCAGACTGGCTCGTGTGACCTACTCACTCGAGCTGAACCCGGACGAGCTGCTCACCACGACGCGGACTGTGCGCAAGCGGCTGGATCTCGAGCGGCCGGTGCCGATGGAGCTGGTGCGGGAGTGCATCGGGATTGCGTTGCAGGGGCCGTCGGGGAGTAATCGGCAGACCTGGCACTGGCTGGTGATCACGGATGCAGAGAAGCGCGCCGCGGTCGGGGAGTATTACCGGCTCGCTGTGGAGAAGTACCTGGCCGGGCCGGGTGCGGCGGGCAAGCTGCACGCCGACGATCCTTCGCGCGGTCCCGTCCAGCGCCGGGTGGGCGACAGCGTGGCCTACCTGGGTCAGCGGATGGGTGACGTCCCGGTGCTGGTCATCCCGTGCCTGGAGGCGCGGAAGCTGCCAGCCGGAAACCAGGCCGGGCTGTGGGGCTCGATCCTGCCGTCGGCATGGAGCTACATGCTCGCCGCGCGGGCGCGTGGCCTCGGTACGGCGTGGACGACGCTGCACCTGAGCTACGAGCAGGAGGTGGCTGAGCTGCTCGGCCTGCCGGAGCAGATCCGGCAGTCGGTGCTGATCCCGACGGCGTACTCGATCGGCACCGACTTCAGGCCCGCGCCGCGGCAGCCGCTCGACGAGGTCCTGCACATCGACGGGTGGTGATCACGAGGCTGCCATCTCCTCGATGGTGAGGCCGCTGAGCACGGATCGGGGCTCCGTCACGGTCAGGTCCAGGCTCGGGTCGGCGTCCGCGTCCTTCACCTTGACCAGCAGCCAGTCCGCGCCGGTCCGGGTGAACGCCCAGGCGCCGTTGAGCTTCACACCGTGCAGTTGCACCTTCAAGTGTCCGCGCTCGATCGCCGCGGCGGGGTCGACGAGCTGCTGGCGGTCGTCGCGGGTGAGGTTCGTGTAGACGCCGGCGTCCCAGACGATCACCGCGCCGCTGCCGTACCGCGCGTCCTGATGCACTCCCTCGTAGGACGCGTACTCGAGGTCGTGGTCCGTCGTGAACACCGCGAGCCGCTTCACCACCGGATCCAGCGACGGCCCCCGCGGCACCGCCCACGACTTCAGCACCCCGTCCACCTCGAGCCGTACGTCGTAGTGCAACCGCCGCGCGTCGTGCAGCTGCACGACGAAGATGGGCCTGGTCATGGGGCCTCCCGTCCTGGACTGAGGAGCGGAGGGAGCGCAGCGACCGGAGCGACGAGGGAAGGACGGGAGTCACAGCCCCATGACCCGCCGCGACGGAGTCGCGGCATCAGTGCGGTCACCTAGGCTCCTGGGGAATTCGAATTACGGCTAACGGTCGGTCAGGTTGCGGTTGTAGGCTTGCGCTGGCTGGAAAAACCCGGCCCCACACACTCTCCTCCATCATCCGCCCCTGTCCAGAAGCAGGTGCCATGCCCGTAGCCCCTTCCCCGGCGCGGCCGATCGCCGTCCAGGTCCTCATCGGCGGACGCTGGATCGCGGGCCAGGAGCTGGGTCGCCGGACCGGGAAGGCCGGGACCGACGAGATTCTCGTCAGTCACCACGGCCATCTCGTCTGGATCGACCAGCGCCAGGTGCGCGCGTCCAGAAGCTGAAAACCCTTACAGTAAAGGGCTTTCAGCAAAGAGTTTTCGCAACCAGGTTGCCGATCTCGACCGCCGACGCCGACCCGGCCGGATCGAACAGCGTCTTGGTCAGCGCGAACGTGACGCCCGCGCGCGTGTCCGCCCAGGCGACACTGCCGCCCATGCCCGGCCAGCCGAACGACGCCGGACTCTCTTCCGCGGACGAACCCAACCGCCCGATCGCGTAGCCGAGCGCCAGCGTCGCCTGGTTGCCGAGCAGTTCGTCCTGCGCGACCAGCGCCGGTCCGGTGACCATCGGCACGGTTTCCTCCCGGAGCAGCCGCACCCCGTCCACCTCGCCGATCAACGCGGCGTACAGCTTGGCGATCCCATGCGCGGTGAGGATCCCGCTCGACGCGTCCTCGACCGCCAGGTGGCCGGGTTCAGCGAGCGCCGCGGCCCGCGGTTGCAGCGTGCGCGGTACGACCTGCTCGAACATCTCCGCCAGCATCGCAAAGTTTTCCTCGGCGCCGTCGGGTTCGACCGGCGTCGCGAGCCGGTGCGCCTGGTCGCGTGGGAGCGCGAACAACACGTCGTTCTCGATGCCGAGCGGGGTCAGGATGTCCCGCAGTACGGCGGACATCGTGTGCCCGGTCGCGCGCCGGACGATCTCGCCGACCAGCAGGCCGAAGGTCTCCGCGTGGTACGTCATCTTCGTGCCCGGCTCCCACCAGGGCGCTGTTGCAGCCAGTGTTTCCGCCTGTTCCGACAACGTTTTCCTGGTCGTTCCGGGAGGTACCGCCGGCAGGCCGACCGAGTGCGTCAGCACGTGCCGCAGCGTCGCCCGCTGCTTGCCCTGCGCCCCGAACTCCGGCCAGATCTCGACGATCGGCCGGTCGTAGTCGAGTACGCCGCGGTCCACCAGCACGTTTGCGACCGTCGCGGAGGCGCCCTTGCCGGTGGACGCGGCGAAGTACAGCGTTTCCGGAGTCACGCCGTCGCCGGCCACTGCGTCCACGACCAGCTCGCCGTGCCGGTACACCGCCACCTGCAGCCCGAGCTCGACCTCCGCCAGCTCGTCGATCCGCCGCTGCACCTGGTCCTGAAGATCCATCCGCCCATCCTCTCTCTCGCGAGTACGTCGGGGCCGGGCCGGACTTCTTGACACGCGCTAACTCGACGCCGCGTAGTCCAGGGCGAAGCGGATCGTCCGCTGCTGCTCCACCTCGGTCCCGACCGGGCAGAACAGGAACTCTGTCGTACCGGCGTCCGCGAAGCGTCGCAGCTCCTCGGCAACCGCTTTCTCGTCGCCGAGTACTGCGGTTTCCTCCGGCCCGGCCTTGCCGCCGCGGTCGAGCACGGCCCGGTACGCCGGCATGTCACCGGCGGCGCCGAACCGAGACCGGATCCAGGACCGCGTGCCGTCCGGGTCGTCGGTCAGCGCCACACAGTTGCCCGCGACAACTTGTGGCCGAGGGCGGCCCGCCGCCGCGGCTGCCCGGTCCATCGTCGGCCGGATGAACTGCTCGATCACCTCGGGTCCCGCCCAGCTCGTCGTCGTGCCGGCGGTCAGTTCACCGGCGATCGCGAGCATCCGCGGACCGAGCGCTGCCAGGACGAGTTCGGGCGTCTCGGCTCCGGCGATGCTGAGCTGCCCGCGGGCGGTCAGCCGCTCACCGGCGTAGTCGGTGGCATCACCGGCGAGCAGCGGACCGAGGGCCTCGATGTACTCGCGCATGTACGCCGCCGGCCGGTCCATCGACAGACCGAGCATGCCCTCGACCACATGCGGGTGGCTGGAGCCGACACCGAGCGTCAGCCGGTTGCCGATCAGCGCCTGCACGCTGAGCGCCTGTGCGGCGAGCGCGAGCGGATGCCGCGGATACACCGGCACGACGCCGACGGCGTACCCGATCGTCGAGGTGTACGGCGCGACGCCCGCGATCAGCGTCAGCGCGTCCCAGCCGTTGCGCTGGCTGAACCAGATCCGGTCGACGCCCGCGTCCTCGGCGGCCTTCGCGGCGGCGCCGAGCTCGTCGATGCTCCTGCCTTCTTCTTCGATCCACAGTCCGATCCTCATGGCCACCAGTCAACGAGCCCGGCGGCCGCCGACCCAGACGCAGTTACGCTGTGCAGCGATAAGGAATCGTGATCGCCGGAGGGTTCGATGGAGCTGCGGCAGCTGCGGTACTTCGTCACCGTCGCCGAGGAGCTGCACTTCGGCCGCGCCGCCGAGCGGCTCAACATCGTGCAGCCGGCGGTCAGTCAGCAGGTCGCCCGCCTCGAACGCGAGCTCGGCCTGCGGCTCCTCGACCGCTCCTCGCGCCACGTCCGGCTGACCGGCGACGGCGAACGCATGCTGCGCGAGGCGCGGGCCGTCCTCGCCGCGGCGGATCGCGCGGGCGAGGTCGCGGCTGAGCTCGCGTCCGGGCGTTCCGGCGTACTGCGGATCGGAACAGTGCCCGGGCTCCGGGATCGGCTGGAACGCGGGCTCGCCGCGCTGCGGTCCGGCACCCCGGACCTCGACATCCGCATCGCTTCCGGCAGCGACCACCTCGCGGCGCTCAGGGCCGGTGAGCTGGACATCGCGTTCGTCCGCGGGCAGGTCGCCGCGGCCGATCTGCGGGTCGTCGAGCTGTGGCGGGATCCGCTGTCCGTGCTGGTGCCGTCGGCGTACCGGGCCGACGACGGCGTGAAGCTGATCGACCTGGCCGCGCTACCGCTGCGGTTGCCGGCCGATCCGTGGCTGCGCGACGAGTTGACCGCCACATGCCGGGCGGCGGGATTCGAGCCGGTGCTCGGCCGGCCCGCCGACGATCTCGAGGCGACGATCGTGGAGATGGCGTCCGGTGCGCCGGCCTGGACAGTCGTCTACGGCACCGCGTGCGGGGCGGCCGAGGGCGCGCTGTGGATGGGGCCGTTCGCGCCCGCGCTGAGTGCACCGGGTCAGTTGGTGGTCGCGGACGACCGCTGTCTCGACGAGCTGGTCGCCGCGTTCGGGTGAAGGCCTCCGGCGGGCCCTGACAGCTCCGCCGGAGGCCGGGGGTGTTGATTACTCAACAAGCACCGGATCGTACGGCGGAAATCGCGTTCCGAGGAGGGCCCGTCTCATAATTCGCCCGACGAACGTTTGATGCCTCCCCGTGAACGGTTGCTGACAGCGCGGGATTAAAGTTGGTAGTCGCAACCAAATATTCGGGCTGGGTGAGGGCACCGCCGGCCGTTTCCGCCTCGGGGCAGTGCGTTGCGCTGCTCCGGTCGTAGCGTCCCGCCGTACGAACGGAAGCTGATGTCTGCCACCCAGACCCCGCCGGCCACCCCGGCCGGCACCACCCCGCAGCGGTACCGCTCCAGGTACGCCGCCGACGACCCGGAGCCCGCACGGTCCGGCCGGCCGCCGTCGGGTCCGCCACCATCCGGTTCGCCAGAATCCGGCCCGCCGTCCGGACGACCGCCGGCCGCGGGTGGTGACCCGGAGCTGTCGCACCGCGAGATCCTGGAGATCCTCGCCGGGCTGCTCGCGGCGCTGTTCACCGCGGTGCTGAGCTCGACGATCGTCAGCAACGCGCTGCCCACGATCATCGCGGACCTCGACGGCACGCAGACGCAGTACACCTGGGTGGTCACCGCCAGCCTGCTCGCGATGACCGTTTCCACGCCGGTGTGGGGCAAGCTGTCCGACCTGATCAGCAAGAAGCTGCTCGTGCAGCTCGCGATCATCCTGTTCGTCGTCGGCTCGGTGCTGGCCGGTGCGGCGCACAACGTGCCGTTCCTGATCGGCGCGCGCGTCGTACAGGGCCTCGCGATGGGCGGGCTGATGGCACTCGCGCAGGCGATCGTCGGCGCCGCGATCCCGCCCCGCGACCGCGGCCGGTACTCGGGCTACATGGGCGCCGTGATGGCCCTCGCGACCGTGAGCGGTCCGCTGGTCGGCGGCGTCATCGTCGACACGTCCTGGCTCGGCTGGCGCTGGTGCTTCTACGTCTGCGTGCCGCTCGCCGTACTGTCGCTGATCGTCCTGCAGCGATACCTGCACCTGCCGGTGCTGAGGCGCGAGGTCAAGCTCGATTACCTCGGCGCGCTGCTGATCGCGGGCACGGCCAGCCTGCCGCTGATCTGGGTGTCGTTCGCGGGCGAACACTTCCCGTGGTGGTCGTGGCAGACCGGTGCGTACCTGGGCGGTACGGCGGTGCTCGCGATCCTGGCGGTGCTGGTCGAGGTGCGCGCCGCCGAGCCGCTCGTGCCGCTGGACGTCGTACGGGAGCGGACGACCGCGCTGGCGATCCTCGCGAGCCTGGCGGTCGGGATGGGGATGTTCGGCAGCGCGGTGTTCCTCGGGCAGTACTTCCAGGTGGCGCGCGGCTACAGCGCGACCGAGGCGGGGCTGCTGACGATCCCGATGATGTTCGGCTCGTTCCTCGGGTCGGTGGGGTCCGGGCAGCTGATCACCCGGTTCGGGAAGTGGAAGCGGTACCTCGTGATCGGCGGGCTGTTCCTGACTGCGGGGCTCGGGTTGCTCGGGACCATCGACCACACGTCGCCGTACTGGTTCGTCGGCCTCGGGATGCTGCTGATGGGCATCGGGATGGGCATGATGATGCAGAACCTGGTACTCGCGGTGCAGAACACCGTCGACGTCAGCGAGGTCGGTGCCGCGAGCGCGACGGTCACGTTCTTCCGCAGCCTCGGCGGCGCGGTCGGGGTCTCGGTGCTGGGCGCGATCCTGGCGACGCGGGTGACCGACCTGATCACCGAGCACCTCCGCGAGCTGGGGCCGGGCGCGGCCGGGGCGGCGCAGGGCGGGTCGGGAAGCGTTCTCGACGTGAACTCGCTGCCGGGGCCGGTGCAGGAGGTCGTGCGGCACGCGTACGGCGACGCGACCGGGCGGATCTTCGTGATCGCCGCGGGTGCCGCTGTGGTGAGCCTGCTGGCGGTGTTGTTCATCCGCGAGGTCCCGTTGCGTCGTACGGTCGCGATGTCCGCCGCCGAGGACGAAGGGGACGGTACGGCGGAGCGGGCCGTGCCCGACGATCCGGCCGAGCGGGCCGCGGTGGTGGCGCTGGACGTGATCACGGCGGCGGAGCGTACGGCGCGCGAACGGGAACGCGAGGCCGGCGAACGGGTGCAGGCGGCCGCGAACACGATCCGGCAGATGCGGACCGACGTCGCGGACCTGTTCACCCGCGTCGACCAGCAGATCGCGGCCCTCGAGAAGACCCTCCCCGACGCGAACATCCCACAACCCGCGGCCGCCATCCTCGACGCCCAACGCCCCGCCGGCGAACTAGTGGACGAACTCCGCCGCTACGAACTCAGCGTCCTCAGCGCCAGCCAACGCACCGCCGACCACCTCCGCACCACGGCCCGCGCGGAGGCGGACGAGCTCCGTACGGCGGCCCGCGCCGAGGCCGACCAGTTGCTCGCCGAGGCCCGCGCCGAGGAACAGGAACTCCGCGCCCGCATCACCGAACTCGAAGCAGTCGAACAACGCCTCCTCACCACCGTCCGCGACAACCTCGCCACCACCCCACCCCCACCAGCAGCACCCACCCCAACCCCAACCCCAACAACCGACAACGGCTACCCCGAGACCCGTCAACCCTTCGGCTGACCCCACCCCACCCTCACCCACCACCCACTCGCCACCCACCCACCACCTGCCACCCACCCACCACCCACCCGGCACCACCCGACGACCCGCCGCCCAGCCGGCACGCGCCAGCCGACCGCCGCACGCGGGCCGGGCCGGCCGCTGTCAGCTGCGCTTGTTGTCGAGTCGTGGCGAAAGGTTCTGGAGCTGTTCGTCGAGTCGTGGGAAAGGGCGGGCCAAACGCAGCCGATCCTCACGACTCGACGACGGGGCGTCGCGGAAGAGGGGCGGGCGGTGGTGGTGGGGGTGTCGGGGGTGGGTGGCATGCTTCGGGGTACGGCGTTGTGAGGGAGTGGTGTGGGGTTGTGGGACGTGGAGCAGGTGGTGGGGCTGGCGCCTGATCCTGCGTCTGCGAAGGCGGGGCAGGGGCTGGCGCGGGCTGCGAAGTGGTCCGGGACCGGTGCCACCGACCGCGCGCTCTGGGGCCTGTGCCAGGGGAGCGGGAAGCAGCCGTACCAGACCGCCGTCGAGCTGAGCGGCCCGGCGTACAAGTGCTCCTGCCCGTCCCGGAAGATCCCGTGCAAGCACGTGCTCGGCCTGATGCTGCTGTGGGCGCAGGGCGAGGTCGCGCCGGGCGAGGAGCCCGACTGGGCGAAGAGCTGGCTCGACCAGCGGGCCGAGCGCGCCGAGCGGCCTGAGCGGAAGCCGGGTGAGGTGGCGGACCCGGTGGCGGCGCAGGAACGGGCCGCGCGCCGGGCGGATCGGGTATCGGCCGGGCTCGCGGAGCTGGCCGGCTGGCTGGACGACCAGGTCCGCCAAGGCCTCGGGGCGTTCGACCAGCGGGCGTACGGCGAATTGAACCGCCTCGCCGCGCGCATGGTCGACGCGCAGGCGCCCGGTGTGGCGGGCGCGCTCAGACGGGCGGCCGCAGCAGTCGGCCGCGGCCATGACTGGCCGGGCGAACTGCTCGAAGAACTCTCGCTCATCCACCTGATCGTCTCCGCGCACGCCCGCCTCGCAGACCTCCCGCCATCACTCGCGGACACCGTGCAGACCAGGATCGGCTGGTCGATCGAGACCGCGCGCGTCCTCGCCGAGGGCGAGAAGGTCGACGACGACTGGCTGATGCTCGGCCGGGTCGTGGAGCCCGACGACCGCCTCACGGTCCGCCGGGTGTGGTTGCGCGGGGCAACGACCGGGCGCCTCGGGCTGATCCTGACATTCGCGGCGGCCGGGCGTCCGCTGGACCCGCTGCCGGCCCGCCCAGGCGAATACGTCCCCGGCGCACTCTCGTTCTACCCCGGCGCCCTCCCGATGCGCGCCCTGCTCACGCAGACCGCTCCACGCCTGCCCGCGCCGCGTCCGGCCGGTCTCACGGTCCGCCAGGCGTTGGCGTCGTACGTCGAATCGCTCGCTGCCGACCCGTGGAACGAACGCTGGCCACTGGTACTGCGCGACGTACGACCGGCTCGGCACGGCGACGGCTGGGCGCTCGTGGACGATGCGGGCGACGGGCTGGAACTCCTGCCCGGCTGGGACGCGGTCAAGCTGCTCGCGGTGTCGGCGGGTGACCCGATCACGGTCGCCGGTGAATGGAGCCGAGCGGGCCTGCGTCCGATGACCTGCTGGCGCGACGGCCGGCCGGTGATGCTGTGAGCGGCGCGATGAAGGGCTGGGACGGCCTGGTGAGCTCGGCGTTGCTGGGCACCGACCGGCGCCCGCCGCACTTCGAGGAGCTTCCCGACCACATCCGCCAGCGGCTGGGCGACGGCGGCCTGCTCGACGCCGCCGCGCTCGCGACCGTCTACAAGCGAGCCGGCCGCAAACCGCTGCGTGACCTCGAGCCACTCCCGGCCGCGCCGGGTGAGGATGGGCCGCTGCCACGTCCGGCCGCAGTACGGCGACTGGCTGCGATGCTCGGCGGTTTCCAGACGTCGGCGCTCGGCGAATGGTTGCGCACCGCGGACGCCAATGGCTGGGGCGTGCCGCCGGAGCACCTGCCGGCGCTGGCCGACTACGCGCGGCACCGCGCCGAGTACCGCCCGCTCGTCATCGCCGCGGCCGGCCGCCGGGCTCGCTGGCTCGCGGAGGTCAACCCCGAGTGGCGCTTCCTGCACGCGGCAGTTGCCGAGAGCAACGACCCGGAGTTGTGGACGCACGGCAACACGATCCAGCGCCGTACCTGGCTCCACGCGCTCCGCCAGCAGGACCCGGCCGCGGCGCTCGAGGCCCTCACCGAGGTCTGGCCGGCCGAGTCGGCGACCACCCGGGCCGACTTCCTCGGACTGTTCGCCGACAACCTCACGCTCCAGGACGAGGGCTTCCTGGAGTCCGCCCTCGACGACCGGTCCCGCGAGGTCCGCCGGGTCGCCGCGCGGCTGCTCGCACGGCTGCCCGGAGCGCAGTACGGCGTCCGTATGACGGAGCGCCTGCACTCGCACCTGACGCCCACGCAGGGCGTCCTCGCGGTAGACCTCCCGCGCAGCCTCACGAAGTCGATGGAACGCGACGGCCTCGACTCGCAGAACCCGGACGGCATCGGCAAACGCGCCTGGTGGTTCCACCAGATCGTTGCCACCACCCCTCTGGACGCCATGGACCTCGACTGGCTCAGCACGCCGGTCGAAGGCTGCGCGCCCGAAGTCCTGCAGTCCGCGTGGACCGAAGCGGCCATCCGGGAAAACTCGGCGGAGTGGGCCCGCGCGTTGTTGCGGGCCGAGGCGTCGACCGGCAGCCGGAGCCCCGCGGAGCTGCTCCGCCTGTTGCCGCCCGAGGAGTGGGCCGCCGCGGTCGACGTACTGCGTCGTACCGTCGACGTCGCCGAACTGGTCGGCGGCCTCCCGGTGCCCTGGCCGCCGCAGCTCGGCACGATGATCCTCGACCAGCTCGTCAAGGCCGGCACGAACCGCGCGTGGGCAAGAGTCGCCAGCATCGCGGCCCGCGCCGTACCGCCCGAAGTCCTCGACCACCCGATCACCCGCGAAGCCACCGGCGAGGAAGACACCTGGCGGCGTCGCCTCGTCGAGACCCTCACCTTCCGCAGCGAGATGTACCAGGAGCTCACATGACAACCCAAGTACTGCGGCCGCACGCGGAAGTGGAGTACGCCGGCGAGCTGGACGCCCTCCGGACGGCCGACGACAAGCCGCGACCCCCGGCCTGGCAGCTGTCGCCGTCGGCCGTCGTCACCTACCTGCTCGGCGGGAAGGCCGGCGACACCGAGATCTCTCCGAAGTACGTCGGGCCGCGCCGGTTGATCGAGGTCGCCGTCGCCACCCTCGCGACGGATCGCGCGCTGCTGCTGCTCGGCGTACCGGGAACGGCCAAGACCTGGGTCAGCGAACACCTCGCGGCGGCGATCAGCGGCGACTCGACGCTGCTCGTGCAGGGCACCGCGGGCACCGCGGAGGAGGCGATCCGGTACGGCTGGAACTACGCCCAGTTGATTGCCCAGGGCCCCAGTGAGGCGGCGCTGGTGCCGAGCCCGGTGCAGCGCGCGATGACCGAGGCGAAGATCGCGCGGATCGAGGAGCTGACCCGGATGCCGTCCGACGTCCAGGACGCGCTGATCACGATCCTGTCCGAGAAGACGTTGCCGATCGCGGAGCTGGCGACCGAGGTCCAGGCCCGCAAGGGGTTCAACGTCATTGCCACTGCCAACGATCGCGACAAGGGCGTCAACGAGCTCTCCAGCGCGCTCCGTCGCCGGTTCAACACCGTCGTCCTGCCGCTGCCGGACTCCGCCGACGACGAGGTCGAGATCGTCTCCCGCCGGGTCGCGCAGCTCGGCTCGGCGCTGGAGCTCCCGCAGCCCGACGACGCCCTCGA
Organism: Kribbella sp. HUAS MG21; assembly: GCF_040254265.1. Classification (GTDB taxonomy): domain Bacteria; phylum Actinomycetota; class Actinomycetes; order Propionibacteriales; family Kribbellaceae; genus Kribbella. The sequence goes on along the minus strand of NZ_CP158165.1, from coordinate 1,796,355 downwards.
CGAGATCCGCCGGGTCGTGACGATCTTCCGGGAGCTGCGCTCCGGCCGCACCGAGGACGGCCGGACGGCGGTCAAGTCGCCGTCGGGCACGCTGTCCACCGCGGAGGCGATCAGCGTGGTGACCGGCGGGCTCGCGCTCGCGGCGCACTTCGGCGACGGCGTCCTGCGGCCGACGGACGTGGCGGGCGGCATCCTCGGCGCGGTGATCAAGGACCCGTCGGCGGACCGCGTGGTCTGGTCGGAGTACCTCGAGACCGTGGTCCGGGAGCGCGACGACTGGGCGCCGTTCTACCGGGCCTGTCGAGAGATCTCCGGATGACCGTTCACCTGTTCGGGATCCGCCACCACGGGCCGGGGTCGGCCCGGGCGGTGGCGGCGGCGCTCGCCGAACTCGAGCCGGACATCGTGCTGATCGAGGGGCCGCCGGAGGCCGACAAGATCGTCGAGCTGGCGGCGTCGGAGGAGATGGAGCCGCCGGTCGCGCTGCTGGCGTACGCCGTCGACGACTCGACGCGGGCGGCGTTCTGGCCGTTTGCGGTGTTCAGTCCGGAGTGGCAGGCGATCCGGTACGGCCTGGCCGCCGGGGTGCCGGTGCGGTTCTGCGACCTGCCGGCGGCGCAGCAGTTCGCGTCGTCGGGTGGCGGCGGGCGGCGGTCGCTGTCGATCGACCCGCTGGCGACGCTGGCCGCGGCGGGCGGGTACGACGATCCGGAGCGCTGGTGGGACGACGTGATCGAGTCGCGGCGGGGCGGCGCCGAGCCGTTCACCGTGATCGCGGACGCGATGCGGGAGCTGCGCCACGGCGAGGAGGCCACAGGTCGCGAGGCGCAGCGCGAGGCCTACATGCGGACCGTACTGCGGAAGGCGCAGCGGGAAGGCTTCGAGCGGATCGCGGTGATCTGCGGCGCCTGGCACGTCCCGGCGCTCGAGCTGCCGTTGCCACCGGCAACACATGACCAGCGGATCCTGAAGGGCCTGCCGAAGCGAAAGATCGCGTGCACGTGGGTGCCGTGGACGCATGGCCGGCTGGCGGCGGCGAGCGGGTACGGTGCCGGCATCACCTCGCCTGGGTGGTACCACCATCTGTTCACCGCACCCGATCAGATCACCGCGCGCTGGCTCTCCAAGGTCGCCCATGTGCTGCGCGCCGAGGACCTGCCGGTGTCGAGCGCACACGTCATCGAAGCAGTACGGCTGGCGGACACGTTGGCGGCGTTGCGGGAACGTCCGCTCGCCGGGTTGAGCGAGGTCACCGAGGCCACGCGGGCCGTCCTCTGCGGCGGGAACGACGTACTGCTGGATCTGGTGACGCGAGAAGCGGTCGTCGGTGAGCTGCTCGGGTCGGTGCCGGGCGAGACGCCGCAGGCGCCGGTCGCGGCGGATCTGGCGGCGCATGCGCGGCGGTTGCGACTGCGGCGGGACGCGGCCGAGCGGGTGATCGAGCTCGACCTGCGTAAGCCGAACGACCTGGAGAAGTCGAGGCTCCTGCACAGGCTGCGGATCCTCGGGGTGCACTGGGGCGTGCCGGCCGTGGACGAACGGCGGGCGCAGGGCACGTTCCGGGAGATGTGGCGGCTCGCTTGGGACCCTGGGCTGGAGGTCGAGCTGGTGGCCGCCGGCGCGCACGGTACGACGGTGCTCGGCGCGGCGACGACCGTGATGCTGAAGGCTGCGGACTCGTCGACGCTCGCGGATGTGACCGCTGCGCTGGAGCGGTCCTTGCTCGCCGACCTCGCGGACGCGTTGCCGCCTTTGCTGCGAGGCATCGACACCCGCGCCGCGGCCGACGCGGATGTGGGGCATCTGATGGCGGCGCTCCCGGCGTTGGCGCGAGCGTCGCGGTACGGCGACGTACGCGGGACAGATACGGCCGGGCTCGCGGCCGTCGCGGGGCGGATGGTGTCCCGGGTGTGCGCGGGGCTCGCGCGGACGGTGCACGGGCTGGATCCGGAGGCCGCGTCCGCCGTACAGGAGTTGATCGACGGGGTTCAGGACGCGACGGTGCTGCTGGCCGAGGGCGTGCGGGCGGAGTGGCTGAACACGTTGCAGGGACTGAGCGATCGGTCCTCGGTGCCGCCGTTGATCCGCGGGCGGTTGACGCGGCTGATGCTGGACACGTCACGGCTGCCGGATCACGAGGTGGAGTTGCGGCTCGGGCGTTCGCTGTCCCCGGGTACGCCGACGGCGGACGCGGCCGGGTACGTCGAGGGTTTCCTCGCCGGTGGTGGGTTGTTGCTCGTGCATGACGAGCGGCTGCTGGCGTTGGTGGACACGTGGTTGGGCGGGATCCCGGACGACGCATTCGTGGAGGTGCTGCCGCTGCTGCGGCGTACCTTCGGGACCTTCGCGGCGCCGGAGCGCCGGTCGATCGGGGCGCGGGCCCGGGTGCTCGCCGATCCCGGATCGCTCGTGGTTGCCGATGACAACGACCTGGACGCGGAGCTGGCCGCGACCGCGTTGCCGGTGGTCGCGCGGTTGCTGGGGGTCTCATGAGTGACGAGCGACTGCGCCGGTGGCGTCTCGTGCTCGGCGGTGAGGCCGAGGACGAGACGGGTACGACGTTGTCCGGGGCGGACCGCTCCGTCGACGCCGCGCTGGCCGCGTTGTACGACGCCGACGAGGGTGAGTCCGGGCCGCAGCGCTCGTCCGGGCTCGGGTCGTCGGCGCCCCGGGTGGCGCGCTGGCTGGGCGACATCCGGCAGTACTTCCCGAGCACCGTCGTACAGGTCATGCAGCGGGACGCGGTCGAGCGGCTCGGGATCACCCGGATGCTGATGGAACCGGAACTGCTCGGCGCGGTCGAACCCGATGTCCACCTGGTCTCCACGCTGCTCGCGCTCAACGAGGTGATGCCCGAGGAGACCAAGCAGACCGCGCGCGAGGTGGTCGGGCGGGTCGTCGCCGAGCTCGAGGCGCGGCTGGCCGAGCGGACCCGGGCGGCGGTGACCGGTGCCCTCGACCGAGCCGGGCGGACGACGCGGCCGCGGCACTCGGACATCGACTGGGACCGGACGATCCGGGCGAACCTCAAGCACTTCTCGCCGGCGCTCGGGACGATCGTGCCGGACCGGCTGGTCGGATACGCGCGGCGCAACCACAGCGTGCAGCGCGACATCGTACTGGCGATCGACCAGTCGGGGTCGATGGCGGAGTCCGTCGTCTACGCGTCGCTGTTCGGTGCGGTGCTCGGGTCGATCCGGACATTGCGGACGTCGCTTGTCGTCTTCGACACCTCCGTGGTCGATCTGACCGATCAGCTGGAGGACCCGGTCGATGTTTTGTTCGGTACGCAGCTGGGCGGCGGGACCGACATCAACCGGGCGCTCGCGTACTGCGAGGAGCTGGTGACGAAGCCGGCCGAGACCGTGCTCGTGCTGATCTCGGATCTCTACGAGGGCGGTGTCCGGGAAGAGATGTTGCGCCGGGCGCGTTCCATGGTGGAGTCAGGCGTGCAGGTGATCGCGCTGCTCGCGCTGGCCGATTCCGGTACGCCGTCGTACGACGCCGAGAACGCGGCCGCGCTGGCGGAGCTCGGCGTACCCGCGTTCGCCTGCACACCGGACCTGTTCCCCGACCTGATGGCGGCCGCCATCCGCCACGAGGACATCGGCGGCTGGGCGGCCACCAACATCACCTGAGAGGACCTTGATGACCACCGTCGAACTGACCCGCTTCCGCGTGCTGCCGGAGCGCACGGAGGAACTGCTCGCCGCGCGGGCCGACATGTTGAAGGACTTCGCGGCGGACCGTCGCGGGTTCCTCGGTGCGCGGCTCGTGCAGCTCCCGGACAACGAGTGGCTGGACATCGTCGACTGGGCCAGCCCGGAGGACTTCGCGGCCTCCCGTGAGAAGGGCGCGAACCTGCCCGGCATCGCGCGGTTCTTCGCCGCGATCGACTCGCTGGTGGTCGCCGAGGAGGGCGTCAGCGCGGGGTAATTCGCCTGACAGCCGCCGCTCGGCGGTGCGACCGTGGCGGGATGGAGATCAGCGAGATCCGTCCCGACGAGTACGACCGGGCGGCGGAGTTGTGGGAGGCGTCCGTCCGGGCCACGCACGACTTCGTCACCGAGGCGGATCTGGACGTGTTCCGGCCGGTGGTGCGGGCGGCGTTCGGGGAGATCGCGCAGCTCGTGGGGCTGCGGGACGCGGACGGGCGGCTGATCGGGTTCGTCGGGGTCGCGGACGGGAACGTCGAGATGCTGTTCCTCGACCCGGCGTACCGCGGGCTCGGGGGCGGCGGGTTGCTGCTGAAGCATGCGGTGGCGTGCTTCAGTGCCACGTCGGTGGACGTCAACGAGCAGAATCCGCGGGCGGTCGGGTTCTACGAGCATCACGGGTTCCGCTTGGTGTCGCGTAGTACGCATGACTCGACTGGCAAGCCGTACCCGATCTTGCATTTGGCGCTTTGAGGCGTACCGACGGACGGGTAGAGGTCGGGCGATGCTGCCGGGCTCCCGCCTGGGTAGGTCGTCGATTCGCGCCGGAGCGGTACCACTACCCGTTCTTCGGTACGGCTACTCGGCGATCTCGAGGATGTCGATAGGCGTGTAGGGGTCGGCCTCGGCGAAGCGGAGGGCCCAGCGGACGGCCTCCTCCTTGGAGTCGACGCGGATGATCGAGACGCCCGCCACCAGTTCCTTGGTCTCCGCGAACGGCCCGTCGATGACACGCGGCTGACCCGGCGACGGGAACGTCACCCGCGCGCCGCGCGAACTCGGCATCAGCCCCTCGCCGAGCACCAGCACCCCGGCCTGGCGCATCTCCTCCAGCACCGCGTCCGCCCGTTCGAGGATCTCCGGGTCCGGCGGGTTGCCCGCCTCCAGGCTGTCGTTGGTCTTGTGCAGCAGCATGTACCTCATAGCGCCGACCTTAGGCCCTGTCGAGTTCCGCCCAGAACGCTTCCGGGATCTCCACCTCGTGCCACGCCGCGACCTCGGCGATCTCCCGCGGGCTCCTGGCTCCCACGACCACGGCCGGTACGGCGGGATGCCTGAGCGGGAACTGCACCGCCGCGGCCAGCAGCGGTACGTCGTACGCCCGACAGACCTCCCGCAGCACGTCGATCCGCCGCAGCACGTCCGCCGGCACCCGCGCATACCCATGCGGCGCGCCATCAGCGGTATCAGCAAGCACCCCACCCTGAAACACCCCAGCAGCCAGCACCACCATCCCAAGCTCCTCACACAAGGGCAACAACTCCCCACCACCGGACCGATCCAGCAACGTATACCGCCCCGCCAGCAAAACCACATCCGGCACCAATCCCCCTCCGACACCCCCTCCGGCGCCTGGTCCCGAGCCCGCACCAGCACCTGCCCGGCCGCCAGATCCCGCGCCAAGCCCGGCGCCCGCTCCGGCGCCTGGTCCCGCGCCCGCTCGGGCGCCAAGTCCGGCGACCGCTCCGGCGCCAAGTCCCACGTCCGCTCCAGCACCTGCTCCGGCACCTGGGCCCGCGCCCGCTCCGACGCCCGCTCCGACGCCAGGTCCCGCGCCTGGTCTGGTGTCCGCTCGGGCGCCAGGTCCCGCGACCGCTCCGGCACCTGCTCCGGCACCCGTTCCGGCGCCAGGTCCCGCGCCAAGTCCGGCACCTGCTCCGGCGCCAGTTTCAGCGCTGAGGCCTGCGGTTTGGCGGAGGAAGTGGGTGGCGACGTCGGCGTGGTTCACGCCTAGGGAGATGGCTCGGATGGTGCCGCGGGCGCGGAGGTCGGTCAGGGCCTGGAGGGTTTCGGTGGAGGCGGTTGGGAAGTCCAGTTCCGGGTCGTGGATGTGCAGGATGTCGATGCGGTCGATGCCCATGCGCTCCAGGCTCGCCTCGAACGAGCGGATCGTGGCGTCGTACGAATAGTCCAGCCGCGGCCCCACCCCGGCAGGTGGTTCCGCCCAGATCGGCTGCAGGTCCGGTCCGCCCGGCTCGATCAGCCGCCCCACCTTGCTGCAGAGCACGAACTCGTCCCGCGGCCGTCCACGCAACGCCAGCCCGGCCCGCCGCTCGGACAGCCCGTACCCGTAGACCGGAGCGGTGTCGAACAACCGGATCCCCAGCTCCCAGGCCCGGTCGATCGTCGCCACCGCCTGCTCCTGCGGCACCGCCGCGAACATCCCCCCGATCGACGCGAGCCCCAGTCCCAGCTCACTGACCCGCAACCCTGTCCGCCCGAGCTCCACCGTCCGCATACCCGCAGACGCTAGAGCCCGGCACCGACAGTCCCCGCCGACTCAACCCCCGGCCAACGTTTTCCGCCAGCGTTTTCCGACAGCGTTTTCCGGAGCTCAGCGCGGTACGTCGCCGCGCCAGGCGCCGGTCTCGCCCGGGCGCTCCTCGATGAAGTGCTTGAACCGCTCGAGATCGCCCTTCACACGTCCCTCGACCACGCCGAGCTTGTCGCCGACCTTCTCGACGAACCCCTCGGGATCGATCTCCATCTGCGCCGTCACCCGGGTGCGCTGCGGGGTCAGCTCATGGAAGGTGATCACCCCGGCGTGCTGCGGACCCGAGTCCGACCGCCAGGCGACCCGCTCGTCCGGGTGCTGTTCGGTGATCGTCGCGTCGAACTCGCGCCGCGCGCCGCCGACCTTCGTCACCCAGTGCAGATGGATGTCGTCGAGCTGCCGGATCTCCTCGACCCCCTCCATGAACAGCGGGAACGACTCGAACTGCGTCCACTGGTTGTACGCCGTCGTCACCGGTACGTCGACGTCGACGGACTGGGTGATGCCGCTCATCTGCACACGCCTCCTCGATCCTCGTGAAGGCATTCCGGTACCCGGAGGGCACTGTCGTATGCCCGGTCTTCCCCGGCGCGCGGTCACACGGCACTATGCGGAGATGGGCGAGATCGCGGAGCGGTACCGGCGCCGGGCCGAGGCCTTCGAGCGGAAGGTCGCGGCGGTCCCCGCCGACCAGTGGGAGAACCAGTCGCCGTGCGCGAAGTGGACCGCGCGGGACGTGGTCGACCACGTCCTCACGATGCACGCGGTGATGCTGACACCGGTCGCGCGCACGCTGGAGCCGGCCGACGACCCGCTGACCGCGTTCCAGGAGGCGCGCGCCGCGGTCGAGGATGTGCTCGACGACCCGATCGCCGCGCTGACCGAGGTGGACACCCCGACCGGGCCGATGACGACCGAGCGGCACATCGACGAGGTGGTGTCCGACGACCTCGTCGTGCACGGCTGGGACCTGGCCCGCGCGACCGGCCAGGACGAGACGATGGACCCGGTCGACATCGAGAGCCTCTGGACGAAGGCGGCCGCGATCCCGCCCGAGGTGATGACGAAGTACCGGACGCCCGGCGCGTTCGGCGAGGGCATCGAGGTGTACGGCGCCGAAGTACCCGTCCCGCCGGAGGCGCCGCTGCAGGACCGGCTACTCGGGTTGCTCGGCCGTGAGCCGTGAGAGGTTGCTCGGCGCGTAGTAGCTGCTCGGATCGTCGCAGAGCGGCGCCTCGGTCAGCTGAGCCGGCTCCTGCATCAAAACCGCATGACCGCGGCTGATCGCCCGATCCAGGTACTCGTGGCCCGGGAGATCGGCGACCGCCGTACGGCAGCCGAGTGCCATGCCCTCGAAGAGCGCGGTGGTCGAGACGCCGACCTGGTACGTCGCCTCGGCCAGCAGCCCGAGCGTGCTGCCTCCGGTCGACAACTGCACGCCGGCGGGGATCGTGTAGTCACCCGGCCGCTCGCTCGGGTGCAGGCGGTAGGCCACGTCCAGCTCCGGATGCTGCTTGGCGACGGCATCCGCGACCTGCAGGAGTTCGGCACCGATCGTGCCCTGCGACAGGAACAGCACCCGCCGCGGATCCTTCGGACCAGGCGCCGGCAGGTACGGCGCGCCCATCACCTCGGTCCGCATCCCGGCGGGCAGCTCGGCGACGTCGGTCCAGTACGACCCGAAGCACCACAGCTCGTCCGGCTGGTCCGCGACCTCCGGCCGCCCCGGGTAGCTGTATCCCAGGTGGAACGGGCTGATCGCGCCGTGCTGCAGCTCGACGACCCGGATCCCGAGGTCGCGGGCGGCGCCGACGATGTGCTGGTGGAAGTACGCGACGACCAGGTACACGGTCCGGATCCGGTGCTTCCGGAGCAGCGCGCGGTACAGGGCCCGCAGCCGCAGGTGCTTGGGTACCTCACGGGCGAGCAGCGCGCCGACCGGGACGCGGATCCCGGTCAGCTTCTCCAGAGCGGCCGCGATTCCGCGGTCATCGGCCGTGCGATGGTGCACCGCGCCGGCCGCGGACGTGAAGAAGTCCAGGTTCGTGCTGCCCGGCAGCGGGGTGCCGTTGATCCCGGAGTCCAGGACCAGGGCGCGGTCGCCGAGCCGGGCGCGGAGCTCGTCGGTGTAGATCTCGACACCGTTCGGTTTCCGCGGGTGCGGTACGACGAGCGCGTCGTACCGGCCGAAGAACGGGCTGCGGGTGACGATCCCGGTGACGTGCCGCGCGACCAGCGCGGCCTTGTCGTACGGCGTCCGCCGTACCGGATGGGGTGCGCCGTGGATGCCGCTGCGCCGGGTCAGCTCATGGAAGACGCGCATCCGGATGATCGGCCAGGGGTGCGCGCCCTTGACCTGCCACGTCAGCAGCTCCAGGTCCCGCTCCACCTGCCAGATCGCCCGGCACAGCTCCGCCACCGTCGGCCGAACCGTGCCGTTCCCGGTACTCGTCATGGTTGATCCCTACTATCCCGGCGAGACTCCCGACGCCCGAGAAGAACCGGCGGACTGCCTTCAGCAGGTGCGTCTTCCGGCCGAGCAGCAGCCCGGCGAGGGCGAGCCCGAACGCGGAGATCACCCGCGCCGAAGCATAGGCCAGCACCAGGACGTAGCTGATCGCGCCCGGGCGGATCAGCAGCCGGCTGATCGTGTCGCCGCTGCCGGAGCGGAACGCGCGGCGGACCAGCCAGCGCAGCGTGGTCCGGCCGACCGGGACCTCCTCGGCGATGCACGCCTCCTCGCACCAGACGATCCGGAAGCCGGCGCGGTACACGCGGAGGAAGAAGTGCAGGTCGCTGGAGCCGGTGTAGCGGAACGCGGGGTGGAAGCCCGGCGTGACCGCGTGGTAGACGCGGCGGCTGACCAGGGTGTTGTTCGTGTAGGCCTTCTTGAGCTCCTCGCCGGTGGTGTGCCGGCCGGTGGAGTCGTGGACGTCGCTGTAGTGGTTCCAGGGCGGGGCGCCGGCTGGCAGATGGCCTTTCACCGGCCCGGTGACGACGTCGGCGCCGGTCGACTCCCACGCCTTCAGCAGGGTCTTCAGCCAGCCGGGCGGGGCGACCTCGTCGTCGTCCACGAAGATCAGGGCGTCGTCGTTCCAGCACAGCTCGACGGAGCGTTCCCGGGCGAAGGGGATTCCCGGCTCCGGTTCCACCACGGACTCGATCGGGTACGGCGTACCGTCCCCGAACTCCTCCAGGACCCGCGACGCAGACCCTTCCGCGTCGTTGTCCACCACGACGATCCGGACCGCGTACTCCCCGTCCGAGGGCAGCTCCTGAGCCTGCAAACTCGTCAACAACCCCCGCAACAGAGCAGGTCGCCTGAAGGTAATCACCGCGATGGCGACACTCGTGCTCATGGCGCCCGAGACTATCGGTCCCCACCAACAAGCGCCCATCCGATAGGTGTGAATTCCCCCGTTTGCCCGCCCTGGGAACGGCCTCCACGGGTGGTCAGGGACGGGGTGGGAGTTTGGTGTCGAGGGTTTTCAGGGCGGCGGCGAGGGCCAGGCCTAGGACGAGGACGAAGGTGGCGTTGCGGAGGGCGGTGGGGAGGCCTAGGTCGGTGACGTCGAGGAAGGGGTACGGGTACCAGTCGGTGAAGGTGCCCTGGGTGAAGATGTAGCTGAGCCACGCGAGGGGCCAGGCGAAGGCGTAGGTGACGTCGAGCCGTACGACGTTCCACGCCGAGACGTCGCGGCCGGGACGCAGTACCAGCCCGACGGCCACCGCGAGCACGATCAGGTTGCTCTGGATCGTGAAGAAGCTGAACAGCCGCCACAGCCGCGTCCCCACGCCGACCGCCGTACCGCTCTCACCGGAGTTCGCGTCCGCGCCGCCCGTGAAGAGCAGCACCAGCTGAATCACCAGCGCGACCAGGATCACCGCCGCGATCAGCCCGTGCCACCACCGCGACACCACCAGACCCCGCGTCCGCTCCCGCCACCCCTCCCCATTCTCCGGGCGCCGTACGACGGCCCGCACCGCGCCACGCCGCACGCTCTGTAACGCCGAGGCCGGATCCAGCGATTTAGGTCCAGGACCGAAAGCAGTCGGTTCACCATGCCTCTTGGGGGTCCTCCGTTGTCCCGTCCCACCCAGCTGCTGCGGCTGCTCGTCCCCGCGGCCGTGATCGCGGCCGGCCTGGTCACCGTCACCGGCTCGTCCGGCACCGCCGCCCAGTCCGCCGAGCCTCGCCTGATGCCGGCGAAGTTCCGCCCCGGCACCGCCCCGGACGGACCCGCGTACGACGCGAAGTCCGTGCTGGTGAAGTTCAAGCCGAAGGCCACCGCCTCCGCCCGCCGGGCCGCGCTCGCCAAAGTCAAGGGCAAGCCCGCCGAAGCCGTCGCCGACGACATCGTGACCGTCACCGCCGACGTCCCGGCGCCGGAGCTGCTGAAGAAGGTCAAGGCCGACCCTGCGGTCGAGCTCGCCTCGCTGAACTACGTCCGCCGGAAGTCCGCCGTACCGAACGACTGGCTGTACGCGAACTACCAGAAATACCTGCCGACGGTCCGCGTCAACACTGCCTGGGACCTGTCGAAGTCGGCGGGCGCGCAGACGATCGGTGTCCTGGACACCGGAGTCGACGCCGGTCACCCGGATCTCGTGGGTCACCTGCTGCCGGGCTACAACACGTTCAACACCGCGCTCCCGCCGAACGACGGCGAGGGCCACGGTACGGCGGTCACCGGCATCATCGCCGCCGGTACCAACAACGGGGTCGGCATCGCCGGTGTCGCCTGGAACGCCAAGGTCCGACCGGTCAAGGTGCTCGACGACACCGGCTCCGGCGACGACGCCAACCTGATCAACGGCATCAACTGGGCGGTCAAGAACGGCGTCCGGGTGATCAACATGTCGCTCGGCGGCGAGGGTGACAACCCGATCCTGCACACCGCGATCAAGAACGCGGTCAACGCCGGCGTCGTCCTGGTCGCCGCCGCCGGCAACACCGGCGCCGACTCGTCGAACCACTTCCCGGGGGCGTACCCGGAGGTCCTCTCGGTCGGCGCCACGAACCAGGCCGGCGTACTGACCAGCTTCAGCAGCTACGGCGACGCGGTCGACATCGCCGCCCCCGGCCACGACATCACCAGCACCGCGCCCCGCGCGCAGACCGAGCCCGGCTACGAGCCGTACTGGCTCGGCCTCGGCGGTACGTCGTTCTCCTCCCCGATCGTCGCGGGTGTAGCCGCACTGGTCCGCAACAAGTGGCCGTCGTTCACACCGGCCCAGGTGATGGCCCGCCTGAAGGCGACCGCCCGCGACGCGGGTCCGCGCGGCACCGACCCGTACTACGGCGCCGGCATCCTCGACGCGTACCAGGCCCTCGGCGGCAAATGGACCACGGACTTCCCGCAGGGCGCCGCCGACAAGAACGACCAGCCCGCGCGGGCCGGCGAACTGATCGCCGGCGTCCCGGTCTCGTCGACGATCAGCGTCGAAGGTGACGTCGACTGGTACAAGGTGCCGTCGGACGCCCTGCACCAGGCGCGCCTCGAGCTCACCGGTCCGATCTTCGACTCCGGTACCTATGCGCAGAACTTCGGCCCGGTCATCGCGGCGTACGACGAGGACCTCAAGCCGCTGGCCTACAGCGCGAAGCCGGAGCCTCCGGTGGACACCGACGGCTACGAGATCCCGCAGGCGCTGACCGCTTCGACGTACGTCAACGTCCCGGCCGGGACGATGTACATCGCGGTCCGGAACGCCAACGGGTCCCGCGACAGCCGTCCGTACACCGTGAAACTCACCAACGCCAGCGGCACCCCCGATCCGCAGGCGATCAATGCCTACCCGGTCCGGGACGTGCTGCCCGGGAATCTGTCCTCCGGCGTCTCGATCCTTGCCAAGCCCACGATCACCTTCCCGCGGAACGTCGACGAGAACAGTGTCGCCAACGGCGGCGTGAAGCTGCTCAACGGCAAGACCGGTGCGGTGGTTCCGGCGACCGTCACGTACGACCCGGCCGTCCGCCGGGCGGAGATCGCGCCGGCGTCGCCGCTGGCCGAGGCAACGCCGTTCCGGATCGTCGCCGACGGTGTCGTCTCGCTCGATCCCACGGTGCCGATGGTGCCGTTCACCTCGGTGTTCAGCACGGAGGACCGCGTTCCGCAGCCGGTGCAGCTCGTTGGGGTCGGCGCCTATCTGGCCGCGAACCTGTCGTGGACGATCCCGCCGACCAACGACCTCGAGCAGATGATCGTCCGGCGGAATGTCGGGAGCAAGGCGCCGACGCTGACGACCGGGACGCTCGTGTACGCGGGGACCGGGACCGCGGTGAAGAACACCGGGCTCGCGCAAGGTACGACGTACACGTATGCCGCCTGGGTCAAGGACCGTGCCGGCCAGTACAGCCCGGCTGCGGTCAAGCAGCTGCTCGGGATGAAGTCGGGGATCAGCGTGACGTCGACGCTGGTCAACTACGGCGGGGCGATCACGATCAAGGGCAGCACGCTGCGGATCGACAACGTGGCGTACGCCGGGTTGCCGGTGAACGTGTACGTACGGCCGAAGACGTCCTCGAAGTTCACGTTGCTCGCGGCACTGAAGACGTCGTCGACCGGGACGCTCGCGCTGACGCACAAGCCGCTCGTGTCGTCGGTGTACATGCTGACGTTCCCGGGCAACGGGATGCTGATGGGCACCCGTACTCCGGACGTCACCGTCCAGGTCAGGCCGACGATCTCGGCCGCGCTGTCGCCGGCGTCGATCCGGCTGGGTGGGACGACGGCGTTCAGCGGGTACGTCGCTCCGGTGCACTACGGCCAGACCGTCTACCTGCAGCAGTACGGCAACAAGGTGTGGCGGTCGATCGCGTCGGTGAAGCTGTCGACGTCGGGCAAGTACGCCTTCGGCATCAAGCCGGCAGTCCGCGGCCAGATCGCCTACCGCGTCTTCTTCCCGGGCGACGCGGACCACGCGCCCGCGTACACAGTCAACAAGATCCTCACCATCAGCTGATCCACTAGAACGAAGGGCCGCAGCGAAATGTCCACTGACAACACCGCTTCGCCGCGGCCCTGGGGGATGTGGCTCGAACTCGGGCTCACGCTCGGCGCAATGTCCGGCGCCCGTCTCCTGACCGGCACCGTGCACGGCGCGCCGAGCTACGTCCTCGGAGCCGTCGCGTCGCTCCTGCTGCTCACCTTCGCCCTGCGCGCCGGCGTCTGGGCCGAGCGAGTCGCCCGCCGAAAAGGCATCTACCACCCCCAGTACTTCGTCCTAGGCCCAATCGGCCTCCTCATGGCCCTAGCCACCAAACCCAACCCCCAAGCAGCCGTAGACACCAACACCCCTCCCACCCCACCCACACCCCACACCAAATAACCTCCGGCCGCGATCGGCGGTGCTGGCGAATTCATCCCCCACCCACTGCGCTCAGCTCCGCCGGGGCCTGAGCTGGTGATGGCCGTTCGCGCGCCGCCGAAGGCGGCCAGATGGGACAGCCGCCGCGGAGCGGTGTCCGATGGGCGGTTCCCTGGCTGTACCTCTCGGTACAGTGACGGTATGGAGACGGTGGAGCGGTTGATTCGTAGTACGCAGGAGTTGTTGTGGGAGCGGGGTTATGTGGGGACCTCGCCGAAGGCGATTCAGCGGGCTGCGGAGGCGGGGCAGGGGAGTATGTACCACCACTTCACCGGGAAGGCGGAGCTCGCGAAGGTGGCGATCGAGCGGTCGGGCAGCGAATTGCGCGCGGCCGCCGAGGAGCAGCTCGCGGGTGACGGTACGGCGAGCGAGCGGATCAGCGCCTACCTCGGGCGTGAGCGGCAAGTACTGAAGGGATGTCAGGTCGGACGGCTGGCGGCGGATCCGGATGTGGTTGCGGATCCGGAGCTGCGGGCACCGGTCGCCGAGACGTTCGAATGGTTGCGCGGCAGGCTCGCGGAGGTAGTTGCCGAAGGCAAGCGCGCAGGTGAGTATCCACCCACGCTCGACCCGGAGCGAACCGCCGCGACGATCGCCGCCGTGCTGCAGGGTGGATACGTCCTCGCACGCGCGGCCGACTCGACGGAACCGTTCGAGCAAGCGGTCCATGGCCTCCTCGACCTGCTGGGAGCGAAATGAAGATCGGCGCGGTGTTCCCGCAACTCGAGATCGGCTCCGACCCGCGGGTCGTCCGCGACTGGGCGACCACCGTCGAGGCAGCCGGCTACACCCACGTACTCGCCTACGACCACGTCCTCGGCGCGGACCCGGCGAACCGTCCCGGCTGGTCCGGCTACACCGACAAATCCTTGTTCCACGAGGTTTTCGTCCTGTTCGGCTACCTGGCCGCGATCACGACGAAGCTCGAGCTGGTGACCGGCGTACTCGTCCTCCCGCAGCGCCAGACCGCCCTCGTCGCCAAGCAGGCGGCCGAGGTCGACGTACTCAGCGGCGGCCGCCTCCGGCTCGGTGTCGGCATCGGCTGGAACCACGTCGAGTACGAAGCCCTCGGCGTCCCGTTCAAGCAACGCGGCGCGCTCCTGGAAGAGCAGGTCGACGTACTGCGGAAGCTCTGGGCCGACCCGGTCATCTCGTACGACGGCACGTACCACCGCATCGACCAAGCGGGCCTGAACCCCTTGCCACAAAGGCAGATCCCGATCTGGTTCGGCGGCAGCGCCGACGCCGTACTGCGACGTACCGGCCGGATCGGCGACGGCTGGATGCCGCAGTCGCCGCCCGACGAGAAGGCCCGGAAACAGCTCGAAACCATCCGAGAAGCCGCAGCGGAAACCGGCCGGGACCCGAACAGCATCGGCATCGAAGCACGCCTGACCCTCGGCGCCGTCCCCGAGCAGGACTGGCGCGCCTTCGTCGACGGCTGGCGCGAACTCGGCGCAACCCACCTCTGCGTGAACACGATGAACAGCGGTCTCAGCAACCCAGAGGATCACGCGGCCGTACTGCGCGACGTACTGCCGAAGCTCAGCTGACCGGAGTACCGGCCGTCGACCCGCGTACCACCAGCGGACACGGAAGCGTCACCACCTGGGTCGGCCGGTCCGGATCCATGATGCGATCCCGCAGCAGCTGGATCCCGGTCTCCACGATCGCGTGCACCGGCTGCTCGACCGACGTCAGGTCGAACGCCTCCCAGGCGGCGAGCTCCGTGTTGTCGAAGCCGATCACCCAGAGGTCGTCCGGCACCCGCGCGCCGATCGCACGAGCACCGTCGAGGATCCCGAACGCCAGCAGGTCCGTGACGGTGTAGATCGCAGTCGGCGGCTTCTTCCGGGAGAGCAGTTTCTGCGCGGCCGCGTGCCCGGCGGAGTGCGGTACGCCGACCGATACGACGTTGCTCGGCTTGATCTTCACGCCGGCGTCGGCGAGCGCGGCCCGGAAGCCGAGGTCGCGGTCGCGGGACGTGTTGCCGGTGTGGGTGAGGGTGACGAGCCCGATGTCGGTATGACCCGCCTCGACGAGGTAGCGGCCGGCGTCGTACGCGCCCTGCCAGTTGTCGCCGACGACCTGGTCGCAGTCGAGCCCGTCGATGCCGCGGTGCAGCAGGACGGTCGGCGTCCCGGACGCCAGCGCCATCGTGTGCAGCTTCGAGTCGTACGTCGCCGAGGTCAGCAGGAAGCCGTCGACGAGGCGTTGCTGCAGCACTTCGGCGACCGTTTCCTCCGGGTCGTGCTCGATGTTCCAGAGGATCATGTGCAGGCCCATCGAGCTCAGCACCCGGCCGATCTCGTCGAGCAGTTCGGCGTGGAACGGGCTGGTCACGCGGGTCATGAACACGCCGATGGTGTCGGTCCGCCCGGTCTTCATCGCTCGGGCCAGCGCGTTCGGCGTGTAGTTCGCCTCCTTGAGCACCTGCAGGACCCGCGCCCTGGTCTCCGGGTTGACCTTCGGGTTGTTGGTCAGCACCCGCGACACGGTCGCCTGTGACACCCCGGCCAGTCGAGCCAGGTCCCGGCTCGTCGGCGGTCGCGACATCCTGCCTCCCCTCATCCCGAGCTACGAACCCTACTGAAGAGTGTCGCCGCAGCCCGTTGACCGCGCCCAATGAGCTGTGTATACGTATTCATTGTATACGTATTCATCCCTCGCGGATGGGAGATTCCGGTGACACAACTCTCCGACCTGAGCCGCCGCAGGTTCCTCGCCGGACTGACGGGAATGACGGCCGCCGGTCTGCTGGCCGGCTGCGGTGGCAACGGGAGTGCCAGTGGTGGTGGAGGCAAGAACGGCCTGACGTTCCTGAACTGGGAGCAGGTCAAGGGCAACCCGCTCGAGCAGGCGATCCAGGCCTTCGAGAAGGAGTCCGGGTCACAGGTCACGGTGCAGCCCGCCGTCACCCAGGAGTACGACACCAAGATGCGCACGCTGATCGCGGGCGGCAGCCCGCCGGACGTGATGCGGATCAACGACGACTTCGTCCGCGGCTTCTCCGAGCAGGGAGCGCTGCTGGACCTCCGCCCGTACCTCGACAAGGACAAGCTCGACACGTCGCAGTTCGCCAAGGAGACGTTCGAGTTCCCGAAGCAGCCGGACGGTTCGCACACCGCCTGGGTGCTCGGGTACCAGCCGCGGCTGATCTTCTACAACGTCGACCTGTTCAAGCAGGCCGGCGTACCGCTGCCGCCGACCACCTGGTCGTCGGACGGCTGGACCTGGGCCGACTTCCAGGCCGCCGCGAAGAAGCTCACCGACCCGGCGAAGAAGCAGTACGGCGCTCTGGTCTACCTGGACACCGGCTACGAGCAGACGTTCACGGTGAACCACGGCAGCCAGACGGGCATCTTCTCGCCGGACGGCACCCAGTTCACGCTGCCCGGGGCGAAGGAGGTCGAGGCGCTGCAGTGGGCGACCGACCTGACCTGCAAGGAGAAGGTGCAGCCGCCGTGGTCCGTGCTGCAGCAGGACAACGTGCAGAACCAGATGTTCGCGCAGGGCAAGATCGCGATGATGTTCGCGACCTTCGGCACGGTCCCGTACCTGCGGTCGGCGATGAAGGACTTCACCTGGGACGTCGCTCCGCCGCCTGGTGACGTGGAGCAGAAGACCGAGTCCAGCGTGATCGTGTTCTGCGTCCCGAAGAAGGCGAAGAACCCGGACGCCGCCTGGTCGCTGCTCAAGTACCTGGCGAGTGAGGACGGCGGCAAGATCCTGCTCCAGGGCGGGGCGTTCACGCCGATCAACCTCAAGGCCGCGGCCGCGTTGGCGCCGGACGGCAAGGCGCCGGAGCACATCGGACTGTTCGCCGAGGCGGCGAAGCACCTGACCGCGACCAACCAGACCAAGAACACGATCGGCGCCCGCGAGCTGTACCGGCCCGCGCTGGACACGGCCTACAACTGCGAGAAGCCGGTCGGCGACGTTCTGCAGCAGATCAAGCCGCAGGTGGAGACCGCCTTGAAGGGTTGATGTCGATGGCAACCATCACGATGGCGCGCGACCGCGGCACCGTCCAGGTGGCCGACGTCCGCCGGGCCCGCCGGCGGCAGAACCTCACCGGCTGGCTGTTCATCAGCCCGATCGTGATCGGCGTGGTGGCGTTCCAGTTCTTCCCGATCCTGGTCTCGATGGTCGCGTCGCTGACCGACTGGAACGGCATCGCGGCGCCGAAGTTCGTCGGGCTGCGGAACTTCACCAGCATGTTCACCGACGATCCGCTGTTCCTGCAGACGTTCCGGAACACGGTGTACTTCACGCTGGCGAGCATTCCGCTGACGATCGGGATCGGCCTGGTGCTGGCGCTGCTGTGCGCCCGGCCGATCCGCGGCGTCGCGTTCTTCCGGACGGCGTACTTCGCGCCGTACGTGACGAACGTGGTGGCGATCGGGTTCGTCTGGTTCTGGTTCTTCCAGCCGGACAACGGGGTGATCAACGGACTGCTCCAGCAGGTCGGGATCGGCGGCCCGCAATGGGTGTCGAGCTCGAGCTGGGCGATGCCGGCGGTGATCATGGTCAGCGTCTGGCAGGGCATCGGCTACCCGATGATCATCCTGCTCGCCGGTCTGCAGGGGCTGCCGAACGAGCTGTTCGAGTCCGGGAAGCTCGACGGCGCCGGCGCCTGGCAGCGGCTGCGGTTCATCACGCTGCCGCTGCTGACCCCGCATTTCCTGTTCCTGCTGATCACCCAGTTCATCTCGACGTTCCAGGTCTTCGGCCTGATCTACGTGATGACCAAGGGCGGGCCGGGGCATGCCACCAGCGTCTACATCTACAACATCTACCAGAACGCGTTCAGCTACGGGAAGGTCGGCTACGCCTCGGCGATGTCGTGGGTCCTGTTCGTGGTGATCGCGGCCGTCACCTACCTGCAGTGGAAGCTGCAGAAGAGGTGGGTGTTCTACACATGAGACTCGTTTCCAAGACCTCGCAGTACGTCGTCATGTCGTTGTTCGCCGTCGTTTTCCTGGCGCCGCTGGTGTGGATGATCAGCGCGTCGCTGCGCCCGGAGGCGAAGGTGCTGTCGGTACCGCCGAAGTTCCTGCCGACCGACGGGCAGTGGGACAACTACCGGCAGGTGTTCGAGCTGATCCCGGTGTTCCTGTGGAACAGCGTGAAGCTGGCCGGGCTGAACGTGGTCGGGGTCCTGATCGTCGCGTCGATGGCCGGCTACGCGTTCGCGCGGCTGAAGTTCGCCGGCCGGGACATCGCGTTCCTGGTGCTGCTCGGTACGTCGATCATCCCGGGCATCGCGTACCTGATCCCGCAGTACATCGTGTTCCAGAACATCGGCTGGGTGGACACGCAGTACCCGCTGTGGGTGCCGAAGGTGCTGACGCCGGTGTTCGCGACGTTCCTGATGCGGCAGTCGTTCCTGACGATCCCGCAGGAACTCGAGGACGCGGGCAAGATCGACGGCGCCTCCACGTTCGGCATCTACTGGCGGATCATGCTGCCGCAGACCAAGCCGGCCCTGGCCGCGATCGGCGTGTTCACGTTCCTCGAGTCGTGGAACGACCTGTTCGGGCCGCTGATCTACATCACGTCCGAGAACCTGCAGACCCTGCCGGTGGCGCTCGCCCAGTTCCAGGGCGAGTACTTCACCCAGATCAGTCTGCTGATGTGCGGTGCGACGGTGTCCGTCGTACCGGTGATCGCTGTCTTCCTCTTTGCCCAGCGCTATTTCATCCAAGGCATCACGATGACAGGAATGAAGGGGTGAGCACCGTGCCGGAGCGGCTCGTTGCCATGCAGATCGGAGCCATCTCGTTCGTCGACGAAGGCGTCGACCGGACGCTCGACATCCTGGCCGAACGCGGCGCGGTGAACGCGCTGTTCCTGGCCACGCCGACCTGGACCCGGGGAACCGGCGGGCGGCAGATCCCGGGGCACCCGATCCCGGACCACGGCGGCCAGGAGTACGACCTGGGCTGGGTCGGCGGGAACTACGCGACCCCGCACCCGGAGTACTACGGGAACACGGTTCTCGGCGCGGTCGGAAAGGCGCCGGAAAACCCGGAGCTCGACCTGCTCGGCGACATCGTCCCGAAGGCCCGCGAGCGCGGCATGAAATCGTTCGCCTGGATGGAGGAAAGCGGTGGCGCGAAGCAGCTCCGCAGCTATCCGAACTTCGCCAAGGTGCTCGAGGTGGACGCCTGGGGACGCCCCGGGCGGCGGCCGTGCTTCAACAACCCGGACTACCGCAACTGGCATCTCGGGTTCGTCGAGGACTACGTGCAGAGTTACGAGCTCGACGGTCTCGCCTGGTGCTCGGAGCGGCCGGGTCCGCTGAACATGCTGATGCAGGGCACGGTCGACGTGTCCGAGATCGGCTGCTTCTGCCCGCACTGCCGGCAGTTCGCCCGCGAGCGCGGGATCGACGTCGACCGGGCGATGCGCGGGTACCGCGAACTGGTCGAGTGGAACCAGCGCGTCGGCGCCGGCGAGCGGCCGGTCGACGGTGCCTTCGTGACGTTCTGGCGGATCCTGCTGAACTTCCCCGAAGTCCTGTCCTGGCAGACGCTGTGGACCGAGAGCCAGCGCCAGCTGTACCGAAACATCTACGGGGTGACCAAGGCGATCTCGCCCGAGGTGCAGGTGGGCTGGCACGTCTACCACAACATCTCGTTCAGCCCGTTCTACCGGGCGGACCAGGACTACACCGAGATGGCGAAGTTCTCGGACTTCATCAAGGTGGTCATCTACAACAACTGCGCGGGGCCGCGGTTCTTCACCTGGGTGAAGAGCATCTGCGGGGCGCTGTTCGCCGACGCCGAGCCGGAGGACGTGTACCCGTTGATGATGAAGCTGCTGCAGCTCGACGAGGGCGACTACGAGAAGCTGCCGCAGACCGGGTTCACCGCGGACTACGTACGGCGCGAGACCGAGCGGGCCGTCGCCGGCGTCGGGGGACAGAGCAAGATCTATCCGGGCATCGACATCGACATCCCGGTCGGGGTCGCCCGGCAGCGCGGGCTGGAGTCGCCGCGCGACGTCGGCACCAAGATCAACTGGGACGACAACGAGGGCGAACTGACCCGGTGCACGCGGGAGTCGGTCCGCGACGCGACACTGGCCGCGTTCGAGGGCGGCGCGGAAGGCGTTGTCCTGAGCCGGAAATACTCGGAAATGCTGCTGGAGAACCTTTCCGGCGCCGGTGACGCGGTCCGGAGCCTCCCGTGAAACCCTGGTACCGCCGGACCCTGCGCTGGGCGCAGACCAACCTCACCGAGAAGGACCCGGCCCGGTACGACGCCGACTGGTGGCGGGAGCAGTGGCGCCGGACCCGCGTCCAGGGCGTGATCGTCAACGCCGGCGGGATCGTCGCGTACTACCCGAGCAAGTTCGAGCTGCACCACCGCGCGGAGTACCTCGGCGACCGCGACCTGTACGGCGAGATCGTCGAAGCAGCACGCGCCGAGGGGCTGACGGTCCTGGCCCGGATGGACTCGAACCGGGCCCACCAGCCGCTGTACGACGCCTACCCGGACTGGTTCGCGATCGACGCCGACGGCAACCCGTATCGAGCCGGCCCGTTGTACGTCGCGTGCGTCAGCGGCCCGTACTACAAGGATTTCCTGACCGGGATCCTCGAGGAAATCATCGAGCGCAGTACGCCGGACGGGATCACGGACAACAGCTGGAGCGGCCTCGGCCGGGACTCGATCTGCTACTGCCCGAACTGCCGCGACAGCTTCGGCCAGGAGCTCCCAGCCGCTGTGGACTGGGAGGACCCGGTCTACAAGCAGTGGATCCGCTGGAGCTACGACCAGCGGCTCGCGGTCTGGGACCTGAACAACGAGGTGACTCGGCGCGCCGGCGGCGCGGACTGCCTGTGGATCGGGATGAACGGGGGCGAGGTCGTTGCGCAGAGCAAGCGCCTGCGTGACGACGCCGCGATCTGCGAGCGGGCCCGGATCTTCCTGCTGGATTCGCAGTGGCGGCACGAGGAATCCGGTTTCCAGGCGAACGCCGACTCCGGAAAACGCCTGCACGGAATGCTCGGAACGGAAACCCTGATTCCGGAAAGCACGGCGATGTACGACGCCGGCGTACCGACGTTCCGGCTCGGCAGCAAGCCCGCGCCAGAGGCCAGGATGTGGGCGATCGAAGGCTGGGCCGGCGGGATCCAGCCGTGGTGGCACCACATCGGCTCGGTGCACGACGACCGCCGGCAGTACGCGACCGCGCAGCCGCTGTTCGAGTGGCACGAGCAGCACGAGGAGTTCCTCGTCGACCGGGACCCGGTCGCGACGGTCGGGCTGCTGTGGAGCCAGCGGAGTGTGGACTTCCACGGGAAGAACCATCCTGAGACGGTCAGCCAACTGCCCTACCGGGGGTGGACGGATGCACTGATCAGAGCCCGGATCCCGTACTTACCCACGAACGTGGTGGACAGGCGGTTCGACGTCCTGGTGGTTCCGAACGTGGGGGTGCTGACCGATGAGCAGGTCGCTCAACTGGCCGGCTATGTGCAAGCCGGTGGGAAGCTGGTCGTGACGGGGGAATCGGGGCTGTACGACGAGTGGGGCATCCGGCGCGGCGACTGGGCGCTCGGCGAGCTGGTCGGCGTACGGCACACCGGCAAGCGGCTCGGGGACGGCACGGTCACCGACTGGGAGAACTACGACAGCCACAGCTACCTCCGGATCGAAGACCGATCGGTTTTCGACGGTGACACCGACGTGCTGCCGTTCGGCGGCCAACTGGAGCTGGTCGAGGCCGCGGGCAAGCCGGCACTGACCTGGATCCCGCCGTTCCCGATCTATCCGCCGGAGAAGTCGTGGATGGAGGAGCCGCGCACCGACACCCCGGCGCTGGTGCGCGGCGAGCGGACGGCGTACCTCGCCGCGGACCTGGACCGGTTGTACGCGAAGTACCACCATCCGGACCACGGCAAGGTCCTCGCCAACCTGGTGCGCCACGCCACGATTCCGTTGCGCGTCGACGGGGCGGGACTCCTCGACTGCCAGTTGTACCGCCAGGGTGACCGGCACGTCCTGCATCTGGTCAACCTCGACCAGGGCGGCGCCTGGCGCGGCCGCCTCGAGGAGTTCACCCCGGCCGGCCCGTTCACCGTGCGGGTCCGGGCGAGCGGCCACCGGGCCCGGCTCCTGGTGTCGGGCAGGGATGCGGAAGTGCAGCAGCAGGACGGCTGGATTACGGTCGAGGTAGACCGGATCACCGATCACGAAGTCGTAGTACTGGAGTAAGGAGCCTCACGTGGCAGTCGACGTCACCGGCCCGATGGGCGAGCGGTACGACGAGATCCTCACCGAGCAGGCGCTCGGTCTCATCGAGACGCTGCACCGCGCGTACGACGGGCGGCGGCGCGAGCTGCTCGCCCGGCGCGCGGAGCGGGTCGCGGCGATCGCGGCCGGTGCGTCGCTGGGGTTCCTGCCGGAGACGAAGGACGTCCGGGACGACCCGGAGTGGCGGGTCGCGCCCGCCGCTCCGGGGCTCGTCGACCGCCGGGTGGAGATCACCGGGCCGACCGACCGGAAGATGACGATCAACGCGCTGAACTCCGGCGCCAAGGTCTGGCTGGCCGACCAGGAGGACGCCAACACGCCGACCTGGGAGAACGTTGTCGGCGGCCAGCTCAACTTGCTCGACGCGGTCACCCGGAAGATCGACTTCAGCACCGACACGAAGAGCTACGCGCTCAAGCCGGACGACGAGCTCGCGACCATCGTCGTCCGGCCGCGCGGCTGGCACCTGCCGGAGAAGCACATCCTTGTCGACGGCGAGCCCACATCCGGGTCGCTGGTCGACTTCGCGCTCTACCTGAGCGCGTGCGGGCAGCTGCAGCTCGACCGCGGCCAGGGCCCGTACTTCTACCTGCCGAAGATGGAGTCGCACCTCGAGGCACGGCTCTGGAACGACGTCTTCGTTACCGCGCAGGAGGCCCTCGGCATCCCGCGCGGGACGATCCGCGCCACGGTCCTGATCGAGACGTACCCCGCGGCGTTCGAGATGGAGGAGATCCTCTACGAGCTCCGCGAGCACTCGGCCGGGCTGAACGCGGGCCGCTGGGACTACATGTTCAGCGTGATCAAGACGCACCGCACCCGCGGTACGGCGTTCCAGCTGCCCGACCGGAACAGCGTGACGATGACGGTGCCGTTCATGCGCGCGTACACCGAACTGCTGGTGCGGACCTGCCACAAGCGCGGTGCGCACGCGATCGGCGGCATGGCGGCGTTCATCCCGAGCAAGGACCCGGCGGTCAACGAGCAGGCGTTCGCGAAGGTCGAGGCCGACAAGACCCGCGAGGCCGGCGACGGCTTCGACGGCTCCTGGGTGGCGCACCCGGGCATGGTCGAGACCTGCCGCAAGGTCTTCGACTCGGTGCTCGGCGACCGGCCCAACCAGGTCGACAAGCTCCGCGAGGACGTCGCGGTGACCGCCGAGCAGCTGCTCGACGTCGCGGCCACGCCCGGTGAGGTGACCGAGGCCGGCCTGCGCAACAACGTCAGCGTCGCCGTCCAGTACCTGGCCGCCTGGCTCGAGGGCACCGGCGCGGTCGGCATCTTCAACCTGATGGAGGACGCCGCGACCGCCGAGATCTCCCGCTCGCAGATCTGGCAGTGGCGGCAGAACCAGGTCACCCTCGACACCGGCGAGCGCGTGACCACCGAGCTCGTCGAACGGATCGCGGAGGAGGAGATCGCGAAGCTCGGTACTCCGGAGCGTTACGAGGCGGCCCGCGCGCTGTTCCTCGAGGTCACGCTGGCCGACGAGTACGTCGACTTCCTCACGCTGCCGGCGTACGAACGGTTCAGCTGATCACGGCTCCGCCGCCGAATCAAGCGATTCCGAACTGAATTACGGTTATGGCCGTAAAGCGTTGACAGCGACGCTGCGACGGCCCTACGGTCGCGCCATAAGTCGAGTTCAGGACGCCAGAAAGGCGGCACTCCATGGCCAACCGCGCGAGCTCGGTTCCCCCTGTCGGCCAGACCCGGCGTGACTTCCTGCGACTGTCCGGTCTGACGCTGGCCGCGCTCGGCGGCAGCTGGTCGCTGACCGGTTGCGGCCTGTTCGGCGACGACGGCGGCAAGGCGGGCGACGGCAAGGCGACGTTGAAGATCGACTACGTACCGGTCGAGGTGCTCGACCCGCAGGTGATCACCAACGGCATGTGGATCCTCAGCCGAGGGATCTCCGAGGGCCTCGTCGTCCAGAACGAGAAGGGCGACGGGGTCACGCCGGCCGTCGCGTCCGAGTGGAAGGTCTCGGACGACCGCCTGACCTACACCTTCACCCTGCGCGACAACGCGAAGTGGTCCGACGGCAAGCCGGTCGTGGCCCAGGACTTCGAGCGCACCTACAAGCGGCTGTTCACCCCGGCCGCGACCTCGGCCGGGGGCACGACCCTCGGTGCGAACAGCTACCAGGCGTCCACCGGGATCAAGGGCGCCAAGGAGTTCCTGGCCGGCGTGCTGACCGACTGGTCGCAGGTCGGTGTGAAGGCCAACGGCGACCACGAGCTCGTGCTCACGCTGGCCAACCCGAATCCGGACTTCCTGCTGGCCCTCACCCACCCGGCGATGCTGCCGTTGCCGATGGACCTGGTCGAGAGCAAGCCGAAGGAATGGCAGAACCCGCCGAACTACGTGTCCAACGGGCCGTACACGGTGACCGAGTGGGTCGCGAACTCGCGGCTGATCCTGGTGCCCAACGAGAACTACTGGGAGCGCGACAAGGTCAAGCTGGGCCGGATCCAGGTGAACCTGGTCGAGCCGAGCGCGGCCGCGACCGCGACGGTGGCGTACGAGAACGGCGAGACGGACCTGGTGCAGCTCAGCGGTCCCGACGTACTGCGGTTCCAGAAGGACGCGGCGCTGTCGAAGGAGCTCCAGCAGACCGAGAACTACAGCATCCTCTACCTGGCGAAGCTGCGCAGCCAGCACAAGGCGATGGAGGACGTCCGCGTCCGCAAGGCGTTGTCGCTCGCGCTCGACCGCAAGACGCTGGCCGGTGTGCAGCCAGGTCAGCAGCCGGGCGTCTCGCTGGTGACCAGCCGGACCGGCGGCTGGGACGAGAGCATCGCGATCAAGGAAGACGTTGCCGAGGCCAAGCGGTTGCTCGCCGAGGCCGGCTACCCGAACGGGCAGGGCCTGCCGACGATCCGGATCCTGGTCGGCGTACCGGACACCACGCTCGCCGACGCGATGGTGGACAGCTGGACCAAGCAGCTCGGCATCAAGGCGAGCGTCGACCACGTCGAGGCCGGTGTGTACACCGAGCGGCGCTGGCAGGTCCAGAAGGGCGACTACATCGGCTGGTACTACGGTACGTTCGCCGGCCTGCCGACGTGGCCGACGATGGTCGGCTCGCTCTGGTCGCCGAAGAACGTGCAGGAGATCAGCCTGCCGAGCGACCAGTGGCAGAAGTACCAGGCGGTGCAGGAGGACAAGAAGCTCAAGCCGGCGGACAAGACCGCCCAGCTCGACGCCATCCTCGCCCAGCACGCCTCGAAACCGGCGAAGGACATCGCCGCGCTGGCCGACCAGGCCGCGTCCGAGCCGGACGACGCGAAGCGGATGGACCTGTACAAGCAGGCCGCGAAGCTCCGCGAGGAGCAGTACCTGTTCGTGCCGGTGCTCTGGCTGAGCCTCTTCCACGCGGTCAAACCGAAGGTGCAGGGCCTGCAGTTGCGGGCGTATCCGGACTACTTCTACCTCAAGTCGCTGAGCGTAGGGAGCTGACGTGGGGCTCGCGGTCTACATCGGCAAGCGGGCGGTGCGGCTGGTCCTGTCGATGATCGCGGTCTCGATCCTGACGTTCACCCTGCTGCAGCTCGCGCCGGGCAACTTCGCCGACCTGCAGCGGGTGAACAGCGGCGCCACCAACTTCGGCGGCGTCGGCACGGAGTCGATGGTCGGCGAGCTCGAGTCCCGGTACGGCGCCGACGTACCGGTGTGGAAGCAGTACCTGATCTTCATGAAGGGCGCGGTGGTCTGGGACTTCGGGCCGTCGTACAAGTACGCCAGCCGCACCGTGCAGGACATCATCGCGGAGGCGTTCCCGGTGTCGGCCACGCTCGCGGTGCTGGCGGTGGTGCTCGCCTTGCTGATCGCCGTACCGATCGGGGTGTTCGCGGCGCTGCGGCAGAACACGAAGACCGACCACGCGACGATGTTCGTCGTCACGCTCGGCCATGCGTTGCCGAGCTACCTGACGGCGGCGTTCATGATCCTGTTGTTCTCCGCCACGTTGAAGTTGCTGCCGTCGGGCGGCTGGAACGGGCCGGAGGACCTGATCCTGCCGGTGCTCGCGCTCAGCCTCGGGCCTGCCGCCGTACTGGCGCGGTACGTGCGGTCGAGCATGCTGGAGACGCTTCGCGAGGAGTACGTCACCGCCGCGCTGGCCAAGGGCGGTCCGCGGCGGACCGTCATCGTCCGGCACGCGCTGCGCAACTCGCTGATCCCGCTGGTCACCGTGGCCGGTCCGCTGCTCGCGGCGCTGATGACCGGCACGGTTTTCGTCGAGGCGCTGCTGCGGATCCCGGGCCTCGGGCTGTACTTCGCCAACGCTGCCGCCAGCCGGGACATGCCGTTGCTGATGGGTACGGCGTTGTTCTTCGCGCTGATCCTGATGCTGACCAACCTGGTCGTGGACCTGATCTACGGACTCCTCGACCCGCGTATCCGCACCGTGGGAGGTGGATCCCATGACGGCCACTGAGGGGGTCGAGGCCGCCGGCGAGGCCGCCGCGCTCGGGAGTACGACCGAACCGGAGCCGATCGAACGCGGGACCACCGCGCGCGGGCCGTGGTCGCGCGCGTGGTCGCGGTTCCGCCGGCACCGGCTAGCGTTCGGCAGCCTGATCTTCTGCGCGCTGCTGATCCTCACGGCGCTCGCGGCACCGCTGATCGCGCCGTACGGCTATGAGGAGACCGACATCCAGCACAAGCTGGCCGGGCCCGGGTCCGAGGGGCATCTGCTCGGCACCGACCTGCTCGGGCGGGACATCCTCAGCCGGTTGATCTACGGCCTGCAGACGGCGCTGACCGTTGCCTTCGGCGCCGAGTTGACGGCGCTCGCGTTCGCGCTGGCGATCGGGTTGCTCGCGGGGTACCTCGGCGGGCGGGTCGAGCAGGTGCTGATGGCGTTCACCGACGTGATGTACGCGTTCCCCAGCTACCTGTTCGCGGTGGTGATGGTGACCGTGCTCGGTCGGAGCATCTTCGCGCTGGTGGTCGCGATCGGCATCGCCTCGTGGGTCACCCAGGCCCGGCTGGTCCGGGCGCAGGTGATGACGATCAAGGAACGCGAGTACGTCGAGGCGGCCCGGTCGATGGGCGCCAAGGGCAGCACGATCGCGATCCGGTACATCCTGCCGAACGCGATCGGGCCGATCCTGGTCACCACCAGCTTCGCGATCCCGGCCGCGATCGCCGCCGAGGCCGGCCTGGCGCTGCTCGGCCTGGGCGTGCAGCCGCCGACCCCGTCGTGGGGCGCGATGATCAGCGAGGGCAGCCGGTACCTGCTCGCGGCGCCGCACATGCTGGTCGCCCCGGCGGTGCTGTTCGCGCTGACACTGCTGGCCTTCACCTGGATCGGTGACGGCGTACGCGATGCCTTCGACCCGAGTGGGGAGCAGCGATGACCGAGGACGCGTTGCTGTCGGTGCGGGAGCTGCGGACGACGTTCCGGCGCGACGGCGCGGAGCCGTTGACGGCGGTGGACGGCGTGTCGTTCGACGTACAGCGTGGACAGGCGCTGGCGATCGTCGGCGAGAGTGGCAGCGGGAAGAGCGTCACGATGCGCAGCGTGATGGGCATCCTGCCGCGGACCGCGCGGATCACCGGCGGGCAGGCGCTGTTCGGCGGGCGGGACCTGCTGGCGATCGGCGACAAGGAGCTGCGGCGGGTCCGCGGGCGGGACATCGGGATGGTCTTCCAGAGCGCGATGGAGGCGATGAACCCGACGCTGACGCTGGAGCGGCAGCTCACCGAACACCTGCTGTGGCACGGGATCTGTACGAAGGCCGAGGCTCGGCAGCGCGCCGTACGGGCGCTGGGTGACGTGGGGATCCCGGATCCGGAGAAGCGGATCCGGACGTACCCGTTCCAGCTGTCCGGCGGGATGCGGCAGCGGGCGATGATCGCGATGGCGATGGTGACGGAGCCCGCGCTGCTGATCGCGGACGAGCCGACCACCGCTGTCGACGTCACGGTGCAGCGGCAGTTGCTGGATCTGTTGGCGGAGCTGAAGAACCGCGGCACGGGCGTCATCATGATCACCCACGACCTCGGCGTCGCCCGCTACTTCTGTGATGACGCGGTCGTGATGTACGCCGGTCGCGTGGTCGAGCGGGCGCCGATGGACCGGCTGCTCGACGATCCGCGGCATCCGTACACCGTCGGGCTGCTTGGATCGGGGGTGGAGGTCGGCGGGCGGGACTTGCCGCTGCGGCCGATCCCCGGCAGTCCGCCGGATCTCTCACATCGTCCTGAAGGCTGCCCGTTCCATCCGCGGTGCGCGCGGGCCGAGCTGCCGAGGTGTGCGACCGACCAGGAGCTCCTGACCATCGGCCCCGGCCGCGACGCCGCCTGCTGGAAGGTGACCGTAGATGCCTGACGAACTGGTAGGCGCTGGGTCTGGTGATGTGGTGCGCGCTGGGTCTGGTGATGTGGTCCGCGCTGAGTCCGGTGACCGGGTCCGTGCCGAGTCTGACGAGCTGGTGCGTGCCGAGTCGGTGACCAAGGTCTTCCGGAGCCGGGCCGGCGAGGTGCGCGCGGTCGACGACGTGACGCTGACCGTGCATCGCGGCGAGACGCTGGGTCTGGTCGGGGAGAGCGGCAGCGGGAAGTCGACGATGGCGCGGCTGATGATGGGGCTGCAGAAGCCCACCTCGGGCCGGGTCTCGTTCGACGGCCGCGACCTCAGCACGCTGCCGGCGCGCGAGCTGCGGGAGCTGCGGCCGCGGATGCAGATGGTCTTCCAGAACCCTTACGGTTCGCTCCTGCCGCACTTCAGCGCGATCGGCAACGTGATGGAACCACTGCGGCTGCATGAGCGCGGCGACAAGGAGTCGCGTCGTACGAAAGCTCTCGAGCTGTTGGACCTGGTGGGCATCAACACCGGGCACGCGGAGCTGTACCCGCGGCAGTTCTCCGGCGGCCAGCAGCAGCGCATCGCGATCGCGCGAGCCCTCGCGCTCGAACCGGACCTCCTGGTCTGCGACGAGCCGACCTCCTCCCTCGACGTCTCGATCCAGGCCCAGATCCTGGAACTCTTCACGGATCTCCGGGATCGGCTCGGCCTGTCGTTCCTGTTCATCTCCCACAACCTCGCGGTCGTAGAACGCCTGGCCGACCGGGTAGCCGTTATGAACAAGGGCCGCCTGGTCGAGCAGAACACCACCGAAGCCCTCTTCAATTCACCGCAGGACGACTACACCCGCCAACTCCTCTCCGCCGTACTCCCCATCCGCCAGACCTGAGGAAGCCCCCGCGTGCCTCCGCGGGCGCTTCCTTCGTCGCTCCGCTCCTCAACGCACCCGCTACGCGCGCTCCCCACCCACCCCCGGGCTTAGCGCCCGGACATCTGCTTCCGGCTCGCGCCGGTTGTTTCCGGCTACCGCCGGGGGATCCGGCTGACGCCGGTGTGTTCCGGCTACCGCCGGGGGATCCGGCTCGCGCCGGTCGTTCCGGCTGACGCCGGTTGTTCCGGCTCGCGCCGGTGGTTCCGGCTGACGCCGGTGGTTCCGGCTGACGCCGGGCCATTCCGGCTCGCGCCGGTCGTTCCGGCTGACGCCGGTTTTCGGCTCGCGCCAAGTGTTCCGGCTTGCGCCGGGAGTTGTCGGCTGCCACCGACGTGGTGCTCGCTGCGCTCGCGGGTGACTGCGGGCTGTGGGTGGCTGAGGGGATCGTGGGACGTCGAGGGGTCGACTCCGACAGCTTGAAGCATCGCGGTGGTCCGCCAGCTCGGAGGAAGCGCTCTGCGTGCTTCACGGTAGCTGCTGTCGGCGCTCCGCTCCTCAGTGCACACTACGCGCGCTCCCATCCACGCCCGGGCTCCGCATCCGAACAGTTGCTGGTGCGCCGGACGTTCGGCCGGCGTCTGCATCTCACGCTTGTAGGTGTTCATCGCAACTGTTAGGTTGCTATTGTGATGGCAACTGGATGGTTGCGAAAGGGTGAGGGTGTGGTTGGGGACAGGATTGAGCGGGAGATCGTGTTGCGGCATCCCGTGGAGCGGGTTTGGGCTGCGTTGACTACTGCCGAAGGGTTGTCGCAGTGGTTCGGGTCGGTGGCTGAGGTTGAGTTGCGGCCTGGTGGGCGGGCCTATTTTCGGTGGGAGGACCTTGACCAGGAAACCGTCGCCACGGTTGCGGTGGTGGATCCGCCGTACCGGTTTGCGTTTCGGTGGCCGATCGAGGGGTGGGTGGGGGATGACGCGCCCATGACGCTGGTGACGTTCACGCTGGAGCCTGTGGGGGACGGGACTCGGCTGCGTCTGGTGGAGAGTGAGTTCACCCAGGCTGCCGATGATGTTGCCCGGTCAGCGCATGAAGCCAACAGTCAGGGATGGACCGTCGAACTCGGTGACCTGGAGAACTATCTCGATGCGGTCGTCTGAATCACAGGAGCAGGCCGTCGCGGTGTTCGGGGCGCTTGTTGATCCGACGCGGCGCGCGTTGCTGGACGAGCTCGCGCGTGCCGGACCCGCGACCGTGACCGAGTTGGCCCGGCGGCTGCCGATCAGTCGGCAGGCTGTGGCCAAGCACCTTGAGCAGCTCGTCGAAGCAGGCCTGATCAGTTCCGATGAGCCGGTCGGCCGGCGACACCCGTACCGGTTGGAACCAGCGCCTATCCGCGCGGCACAGGTCTGGCTGGCCGCGCTCGCCAATCGCTGGGACGACCGGCTGACCGCGCTGGAACGCGCACTGGACGCCACCCCGAACTCCGACCAAGGAGCCAGCTGACCATGAACCAGCCCGTGTTCACCGCCGGCCTGAACATCGCCATGAAGATCCCCAAGGCGCAGTACGAGGCCACTGTCGCCTTCTATCGCGACGTCCTGGGGTTCGATGTGAAAGAGGAGGACGTTTCCTACGCGCCGACCGTCTCGAGGACTCATTCGGTGCGGTTCGGTCCTAACACGCTGTGGCTGGACTGCGTCGACAACTACAGCCAGCCGGACCTGTGGTTGCAGCTCCACACCGATGACCTGGACGCGGCGTCTGCCACGCTGGCGGCTGCCGGCATCCGCCCGTGTGACGAAGTCGAACCACTGGACGAATCCAGAACCCACTGGATCAAGAACCCGGCCGGTGTCGTTCACCTGCTCGCAGAAGCTCGCTAGCGGGTGATTCGGAAGAGGACGTTGGGGCGCAGTGGGCCCTCGGGTTCGGTGGGGTTGTCGAAGTCTTCGGCGGAGTTGTGGGTCATGCCGAGGCGGCGCATGACTGCTTGGGAACGGGTGTTGGTGGCGGTGGTCACGGCGAGGATCTCGGGGAGGTTGAGGGTGTCGAAGCCGTACGTCAGGACCGCGCGGGCGGCTTCGGTGGCGTAGCCGTGGCCCCAGGCCGAGCGGGCCAGGCGCCAGCCGATTTCCACGCCGGTGAACGGCATGCCGTCGTCCACCTTGTCCAGGCCTGCGAAGCCGATGAACTCGCCCGTCGCCTGCACCTCGACCGCCCACCAGCCGTAGCCGCGCTCGTCGAACTCGGTCTGAAAAGCAGCAACGGAAGCGTCGCTCTGCTCGCGGGTGAGCACCTCGCCCAGGTGCTCCCGGACCTCCGGGTCGGCGTTCATCGCGGCCCACGGTTCGAGGTCGGACTCCCGCCACCGGCGGAGGATCAGGCGATCGGTGCGCAGTTCGGACATATCGCCCAGCCAACGTGAGATACACGCACGAGGCAATCAGTTTTCGGTTCCAGTTTGCCGAGTCGTGGATTCTGGCAGCGCGCGGGCAGCCACGTTCCACGACTGGGCGAACCGGCCCGGAACCGTTGTCCACGACTCGCCGACCCCGCTACAAGGATGGAGCCGGGGCGGGGAGGATTTTCCGCCCGGAGGGGGAAGAGATGCTCCCCACCTCAGCTCGGGGCGCGTTGGCCGGCGTTGCTCTAAAACTCTTCCCTGCTTGTGTTCCGTCAGGCGGTGACCGCCTTGGTGATGGTCGTGGCGATGGAGCGGGTTTGGTCTTCGGTGCCGAGGAGGTAGGGCTGGGGGAGCCAGATGGTGTCTGTGGAGACCTGGTCGGCGTTCGGGCAGTTTGCTTCGGGGTACGGCTGGTTCAGGCGGGTGGTGATTGCCTGCGAGTCGCGGAGTACGGCGGCGTTGCGGTGCAGGGGGACGTAGCCGGGTGAGACTCGGGTGATGCCTGCCGCGGTCAGGGACTCCAGTACGGCGTCGCGGCCGGGGATGCGGAGGAGGAACAGGTGGCGGCCGTGGGCGGTGATGGCGGGGTCCTCCGGTGCCAGTTGGATGCCGTCCACGTCGGACAGGAGTTCCGTGAGGAGCCGGGCGTTGCGTTCGCGGAGTTCCTGGAGGCGCGGGTGCCGGCGGAGTTGTACGCGCAGGATCGCGGCCTGGAACTCGGTCAGCCGCAAGTTGTACCCGACTGTCTCGTGCTGGTACCAGCCACCGCCAGGCACCCGGCCGACGTTCACCAGCGAGTACAGCGCACCGGCCAGCTCCGCGGAGTCCGTGAGCACCGCGCCGCCCTCGCCGGCGGTGATGTTCTTGCTGCTCTGAAAGCTGAACGTCCCGAGGTCCCCGATCGCGCCGACCGGCCGGCCCTTGTACGCCGCTCCGTGCGCCTGCGCGGCGTCCTCGATCACGGTCAGGCCGTGCCGGGCCCCGAGCGCCCTGAAGGCGTCCATGTCCGCGGGCCGCCCGGCGAGGTGGACGACCACGACCGCCTTGGTCCGCGAGGTGACGGCGGCCTCCGCGGCGACCGGGTCGAGCAGGTGCGTGTCCGGGTCGATGTCCGCGAACACCGGCACCGCACCGACGAACAGCGCCGCCGACGCGGTCGCGATGAACGTGTACGGCGGCACGATCACCTCGTCGCCGATCCCGACGCCCGCCGCCCTCAAAGCGATCGCGATCGCCAGCGTCCCGTTGACCAGACAGACCGCGTGCCCGGCCTGCTGGTACTCCGCGAACTCCCGCTCGAAGGTCGCGACGACCTCCCCGCTGGTGCTGCCCCAGTGCCCCGAGTTGAGCACCTCGAGCAGCGCCTTCGCTTCTTCGTCGCCGTATTCCGGCCAGTCCGGCATCATGGCGTGACCACCCATCTGTTGTCTCCAGCAACAATGTCCGAGGTCAGTTCCACAAAACAACGTCCGAACCGCGTCACGGTGCGCGCAGACCCCGAGCCCTCCTTGACCACCGGCTCGGTCCCAGAGTTCGGTACGGCGAGCAGCACCGCGGCGCCCGGCACTGCCTCGTCCGCGAGAGCTCGCACCGCGACACCGTCCGGGTGCGGCTCGATCGACAACGAGACTCCGCGCCGGCTGCGCTCCCAGCTGTTGATCCGGGTGGCGGTCCACCACGGCATCCCGCGCCGCCGAGCCTCCGCCGCGACCTCGAGACACGCCGCCCGCGTCGGCGGCCGCAGGTTCAGGTGCGGTCCGTGGAACAGGAAATGCGCGACCCCGTGCACCGCCTGCGCACCGTCCAGGATCACGTCCCGTACGGACGCATGCCCGGCCCAGGCGAGATCCTGCGTGTGTAGCGGCAGGTTGAGGACGTCGTACAACCGATTGCCCTCGGCAACCGGTGCGAGTGGGAAGGACACGTGCGAAGCGCCGAACGTGAAACCCACATCGCCCTGTTTGCTGGGCCCGCGCGACTCGTCGATCTGGATGCCCAACCGCTCGCACCAGCGGTAGAACTCCGTCCAGCCTTCCCACCGCGTGTAGTGGTTCTTGTTCGAGACGATCTGCTCGGTCCCGGTGACGGCCTGCGCCCAGGCGTACTGCGCCCGCACCTGCGGCCAGCCCCACACCGCCAGGTCGGCGTCGCCCATCGCGTTGTAGTGCAGGGCATTCTCGTGCCCGGCCGCGGTGATCTCGGCGTACAGCTCGGGCGAGTATCCGCCGGGGAACACATGACACCAGGTGACCTCGACGCCTGCCTCGGCGAACGCGTCCAGCGCCGCCCGCCCGTCGGCTTCGACGTTCTGGTCGGAGTCGTGCGACATGTGCGCGACCGCGTCGATGCCGGACGGCCAGTACCAGAGCCAGGGCACCGTGGCGCCGGACTGCTCGGCCGCCCACCACACGCTCTGCGCGAACAGCGAGCACCACCAGTCGGCCTGCGGCTGGTCGAACATCGGTACGGCGCTCGGCGGCGGGTACACGTGCTGGAACTCCGGGTCCAGCGGCGGCTCACCCGGCGGCATCGCCCGGTCCCGCTCGAAGCTGAGCACCATCCCGTCCTCGCACTTGAGGATGTCGTCGTCGATCGGGGCCGTGCCGTCGGCGGCCGGCGTACCGTCGGCGGTGACGGCGTACCCCTGCTGGATGCGGACGATGCTCTGCCAGACGTCGACGCCGTACGTCAGCACCGCACCCGCGTCGACGCGGTGCAGGGTGATCGCGGCCGTGTCGTCGTCATCCCAGCGGGCGAGTACTTCGGCCTCGCCGGTCAGGCGGGTCCCGCCGACGGCGTGCAGCGCGACCGGCGGGCGCGAGGACCAGACCGGGGTGTCTCCAAGAACGACGTGGGCGTCCGGGACCGAGCCGCTCGCCGTGACCCCCGCGAGCGCGGACAGTGGACCGGGATCGCCGACGACGAGCAGCACGCCGCCGTCGCGCACCCACTGCTCGAGTTCGGCACTCGGTGCGGTGTCCGGGGTGGTCGGGAAGACCAGTACGGAGACCCCGTCCGGCGGCGCGCCCGGCGAGATCGACTGGTAGGGAAGCCGGAGATGCCCGAGCACCTCGGCCAGATAGACCCACCAGGCGTCCTGACCCGCCCGGTGGGCCCGCTCGATCGCGGCCTGGTCGTCCACCACTGCGACTGCATGAAGGGGTTCTGGCACGCGACCACCCTGCCCCAGCCGCAGAGCTTCGGCAAGACCTGAATAGCTCTTATGGGTGTCCGTAATAACTACCGGGGAATCTTCTCCACAAGAAGTTGGTACGGCCGCGGCGGGCGGCCGAGTTTGCTCGAGCGGGGTGGAGGCATCGGCCAGGCGAGGCCCTCGTCGACCAGGGTGCTCAACGTCCGGCGTGCGGTGCGCAACGTGACGCCGAGCAGTTCGGCGACCTTCTCGGCGTCGACGATCCGTTCGGTGTCGTTCGCGTTCTCGAGTTGCTCGGCGAGCGTGGCCAGGATCTGCAGGGCGCGCGAGTCCGTCGGTACCGGCCGTTCGGCGGTGCGGTGGCGCTCGCCGGGGACCTGCAAGACGAAGCCGTGCGGTCCGACCACGAACGCCGTACCGCCGCCGGCCGCCTTGTCGACGGCCGACTGGGCGTTCACCTCCGCCTCGCGGGTCGACGAGCCGAGCCCGATGCCGACCTCGAGCCGGATCCCGAGCTCCTCGCCGATCCGGTCCAGGAACGGCGCCATCGACAGGTTGTCGGTGGCCAGCCGCAACGAACCCATCGTCGTGACGATCAGGAAGCTGTGCTCGTCACGCGGTACGACGGCCGCGTCCATCGGCCGGGCGTCGCGCAGCAGCTCGCGGTGCAGCGACAGCCGCAGCTCCTGGTACCAGTAGGCGCTCGCGCTGGCGTGTGCGGGCAGCGAGGCCGCGGGCACCCGGACGATCATCGTGACGATCCGGGACTCCTCGAGCTTGGCGCCGCTGCCCATCAGGATCGCGGTGGTGAGCGCCTGCCGGATCGTCATCGACGACGGCGTCATCCGCAGCGTCGGTACGCCGGCCTCGCGGAGCGCGACGTCCACGGTCGGGACCGTCGTCACCGCGCCCGTGGTCCGGCCGCGCTGGTGCAGCGAGCGGTGGAAGTCGAGGAACGTCTCGGCCGACTCCGGTCCGGTGTACTCCTTCAGCCGGACGCCGGACACACTCAGCCCGACCTCTTCGTAGACGTGCTTGAGGTCGCGCCGCGAGACGGTGTCGACGCTGATCCGCGACGGGTCGAAGACCTTCTCGAGAACGCCGCGGAGCAGGGTCGAGAACAACGCCGGTCCACCGCTCGGCACGTACGTCGCCGGCACCGGCAGCCCGCCGGCGACCGCGACGTCGTACGGCAGCGGCCCGGCGAACAGGAACGAGTCGACCCGCGAGGCGATCCGCGAAGCCTGCTCCTGCGCGTCGCGCTCGTCGGAGTACACGGCTGTGATCAGCCGCAGCCCGGGGTTGTCCAGTTCCCGCGCCAGGTCCATGATCCGACGCACGATCTGCTCGGCCCCGACAACGCCGACCGTCACCTGCTCATGCGTCGCCACCCCGCCAGGTTAACCGGCTCGTCCGCGCGCGGGCGGGACGGCGCGTAGGCTGTGAGGATGCCAAGCATCGTCTTGCGGGTCCGGCTTGTGAGTGGTGACCAGTTGGACGTCACCTATGAGGAGCCCACCGCTGCCGATCCGGCCGACGTCGTCGAGCACGCGGTCGCGGCACTCGTGGACGATGCAGGTCTGCTTCGGTGCAGGCACGGCGAGCGTGCCGTCGTGCTGTACGCGCGCGGAGTGGCGGCCATGGAGGTCGCGCCACGGGGCGCTGTTCTGTAAGGGGCCGGACGCCCTGGCCGCCGTGGCCAGGGCATCCGGCAGTGGTTCAGCGTTTGGTTCAGCGTCTGGGTTCAGCGTCTGGGGTAGGCGGCGTCGACCTCCACTTCGACGAGCCAGCCGGTGACCGGGAGGTTCTCGATCTCGAGGGCGAAGCGGGACGGGCGGGACTTGTTGACCACGAAGGGTTTCGCGGGTGGGGCGGTGCCGAGCGGGACGGGGACGTAGGCGCCGGTGGTCAGGTCGGTGTTGGCGAAGTACTGGCGGTACGCCCGGTTCCAGCCGGCGAAGTCGGCGGTTGCCGCGCCGGACGGGTTCTGCAGGAAGACCCGCATCGTGTAGACGTCGGCGTACGACAGGCCGGCCGCCGCGAGGTTCTCGCCGATCCGGCGGGGCACGTTGATGCCCTGCGCCTCGGTGATCGTGACACCCGCCGGCAACGTCCCACCGGGGAAGACCGCGGTGTCGATGTACGACGCCTCGGACCCGGCCGGGGCACCCGTGTTGAGCGCGGACGGCCCGATCCCGCTGGTCTTGTAGACGGGAGTGTTCGCGCCGATCCCGACGCCGGACGCGATCATCGGGTTGGACTGCCCGGCCGGGAGCGCCGGAACGACGGTGCCGGGAGCGGGCGGCTTCGGCTTGTTCCACCAGCCCGCCGCGGTGGTCGCGCCACCGCCGAAGGACAGTGCGACAACAGCGATTCCGGCGATCCACGAGCTTCGCTTCATCGGTTCACCACCCGGGTGTGCAGCGCGGTCACGGCCGCGCGGGCTGACACCATCGCGCCGTGCTGCCAGGCGATGGCGTGGGACAAGTGGTCGCCGGCGAAGTAGATGTTGCCGGTGGCATCGAGCAGCCGGCCGTAGATCCCGTCGGTCTGCGACGGCCAGCTCACCCACGCCGCCTCGGAGTACTTCGTCCCGATCCAGTTCACGGAGAACGCTGCCTTCACGTTCTTCGTGTAGACGTCGCCGTGCACCTTCGCGCCTTGCGCCAACGCGCGCTCCAACCGGCCGGCCGGTGTCAGCGCGCCGTACAGATTCGCGTTGGCGCCTGTGTTGTAGTACCCGATCACCGTGCCGCGCTCGCCGTGGAAACCGTACGACGGGTACCACGTGTTGACGGTGTCGAGACTGCTGTTGGTGATGCCGCCGTAGATGCGGTGGTCCTCCTCCCACCAGCGGCGGCCGTACTCGATCCCGATCTTGCCCGCGTTCGTCGGCCGCGCGTACTTGAGCGCCTCGAGGATCGGCGCCGGCAGGTTGGACGGGACCTTCGCGGCCAGGTGCGGCGGCAGCGTGCAGATCGCGTAGTCCGCGGTCAGCATCCGGGTTCGCGATCCACTCGTGTAGACGACCTCGACGCCGGACGACGTGTTCCGCAGTCCGGTGACCTCGGCGCCGTACCGGATCTTGTCCTTGCCGATCGCCCGCTCGAACGCGTACGGGATCCGGTCCATCCCGCCGACCGGCTGGAACATCATCATCGCCTGGTCCCAGCCGAACTCGAACTGGAAGTAGTTGCCGACGCCGCTCGCGAACACGTCGCTGAGCGCGTACGGCGCCGCCGTCGTACCGCCCTCCATCCCGGCGCCCGGCTCCACCGTGTAGCCGCGCCGCCCGTCGGTGCCGGTGTAGGCGAACCCGGCCGCCTTGTTCCCGATCGCTCCGAAGCTGCTGAGGAACGAGATCAGCGCCTGCTTGTCGGCCGCGGTCAGCTTGTGGTCGAGGGCGCCTTGGTCGGCGGCCGTCGCGAGCAGTTCGGCGACGTACCCGTAGACGTCCGCCTTCGCGGTGCGGTGCCGGATCGGCTTGCCCGACAGGGCGCTGGTGCCCTCGCGGTACAGGTACGCGTCCGCGTTCTGGTTGACGAACGGCTCGATCGCGACGCCGAGCTCGCGGCAGTAGTCGAGCGTCACGTGATGCTGCGGGAGCCGCGCCGGCCCGGCGTTCATGTACTGGCCGGGCGAGAACGTCGCGCGCTGGGTGGTCCCGGCCAGGTCGGTCTCGACGGTGCCGCCGCGCACGGTCC
Source organism: Kribbella sp. HUAS MG21 (assembly GCF_040254265.1). Lineage (GTDB taxonomy): Bacteria > Actinomycetota > Actinomycetes > Propionibacteriales > Kribbellaceae > Kribbella. Next base: position 1,757,059 of record NZ_CP158165.1, on the reverse strand, counting down.
AGTTCCGGCCGCCCGGACGCTGCCTGGCCTCGAGCAGCGTGACCTTGTAGCCGGCCTTCAGGAGTTCGTACGCCGACGTGAGTCCGGCGATGCCGGCGCCGAGGATGACGACGTGCTTGGCGCCGCGACCGGTGAGGTCCGCGCGCGACGGGGCGGCGTACGCCGGGGTCTCGGCGACGCCCGTGAGGCCGAGCGCCGACATGGTGGAGTACAGCACCCCTGCTCCACCGGTGATCCCGACCTGCTGCAGGAACTGACGTCTGGTCTGCGCCATGCCTTCTCCTCACTGGGCAACTGGTAGCTGACCAGAAAGGTAAGGACATGATGTTTTAGGTCCGTGTCAGGACCGTGACGTATTGACGCTCGTACCGACAGGTATGTTTCGGGTTAACGAACCTGTTCGAGGATGGCCTTCGCGGCACCCGCGATTTCCGTGTAAACACCAGGTTTTCCGGGCTGTGCGCAGCCCTGGCCCCAGGAGACGACGCCGAGCAGGCGGCCGTTGAGGACGAGCGGGCCGCCGGAGTCGCCCTGGCACGCGTCGATGCCGCCGTCGACGTACCCGGCGCAGATGTTGGTCGCGGCCGCGTACCCGTTCGCCACGTAGCCCTGGTTCGCCAGGCAGGTCTTGTCGCCGAGGTCCGGTACGGCGGCCTTCTGCAACGTCTCGTCCGGGCCCGTGCCCTGCGTGTCGCCCCACCCGTAGACAGTCGGTACGACGCCCGCGCGGTCCGCCCGGGCCCGCGTCTCCAGAGGCAGCACCGGCACGCCGGTGAACGGCTCCGCCAGCGTCAGTACCGCCACGTCGTACCGATGGTCCTTCGTGTTGTACCCCGGGTGCACCCAGACCTTGCTGATCGCCGACACCCGCCCGACCGACTCGTCGGCGAGATCGGCGCGCCCCTGCACGGCGTAGTACGTCGAGGCCGCCTCGTCCATGCAGTGCGCGGCGGTCACGATCTTGTCCGCCTGCACCAACGCCGCTCCGCAGTACCGCCCGTTGGACGACACCGACTGCGTGTTGTTCAACGCGACAGCCCACGGCGCCTCGGCCGCACTCGTCACCGTCCCTCCGACGACCACAGGCTTTGCGCCGGCTGTCACGACCAGCAGCAGCGCGGCCATTACAGCGATACGTACTCCCCGTGAGATACCCATCGCTGTAGGTTAGCGAACGACTGGAGCCTGCAGGCTGCCGTACCTCTCCATGCGTTGCCAGCGGAGTCTGGTGCCGGCCAGGGCGGTGAAGACCGACTGGATGACCACCAGGTACATCAGCTGGCGGTAGACGAACTGCTGGAGGGGCAGCGTCCACAGCGGACCAGCACGCTCGCCGTCGAGCCAGAACGCGTAGAAGCCCATCGCCAGCTGCAACAGGACGAAGCCGGCCCAGACGGACAGGACACGGACCGGGTCGAGGAAGATCAGCCCGTAGATCGCGAACACGTCCACTACCGGCGCCAGCAGCGGCAGCAGGACCTGGAAGAGCAGGAGGTAGGTCAGCCCGCGACGGCCGAACTTCCCGGCCCGGCCGCGCTGGACCATCGCCCCGCGGTGCTTCCACATCGCCTGCAACGTGCCGTAACACCAGCGGTACCGCTGCCGCCACAGGGCGCCGACGGAGGCCGGGGCCTCGGTCCACGCGACCGCGCTCTCCTCGTAGACCACCCGCCACCCGTCCCGGCACAGCGCCATGGTCAGGTCGGTGTCCTCGGCCAGCGTCACGTCGCTCAGCCCGCCGATGCGTTCCAGCGCCGTACGACGGAACGCTCCGACGGCACCGGGTACCGTGGGCATGCACTCCGCGAGGTCGAACAGCCGGCGGTCCAGGTTGAACCCGATCACGTACTCGATGTGCTGCCAGCGCCCGAGCAGGCCGCGCCGGTTGCCCACCTTGGCGTTGCCCGACACGGCACCGACGGACGGATGCCCGAACGGCTGGATCAGCTTGCGGACCGCGTCCGGCTCGAAGACGGTGTCGCCGTCGACCATCACGACGATCTCGAACCGGGCCGCCTGCAGTCCCGTGTTCAGCGCGACGGGCTTGCCCGCGTTCGCCTGCCGGATGACGCGGACCCCCGGGAGTCGCAGCGACTCGACGAGGTCCGCCGTACCGTCGGTCGACCCGTCGTCGACGACGATCACCTCGAGCGGATGGTCGGACGCGACCAGCGAGCGGATCGCCGCCGCGATCCCCGCGCTCTCGTTGTACGCCGGGACGATGACGCTGACAGGCTCCGTCACCGGCGGTCCGTAGGTCCAGCCGCGCATCCGGGCGTGCCGCCGGGCGGCGACGACGGTCGTGATCGCCCGCAGGACGCTCAGCGCGCCGGCGGCGTACAACAGCCAGCCGATCACCGCCAGCACCGCGTCGCTGATCCGCATCGCCCAGATCACCGCGAGCCCGCGGCCGCGGTCGAGGATGCTCGCCTTCCGCGTCGGGTCCGGCAGGCCGACGGCGTCGCTGACCGTCGCGAACTTGAAGCCGCGCGCCTTCAGCCGGGGGAGCAGCTTGCTCAGCGCCTCGATGGTCTGCGTCCGGTCGCCGCCGGCGTCGTGCATCAGCAGCACCTGCCCGGCCTGGCTGCGGGGCATCGAGTTGGCGATCACCTGCTCGGTGCCGGGTTTGCGCCAGTCCTCGCTGTCCTGGGTGGTCAGGACGGTGAGGTAGCCGGCCTCGCGGGTGTGCTTGATCGAATCCCAGTCGCGGTCGCTGAGCGCGTTCGGTTCCGACGAGTACGGCGGCCGCAGCAGCGTCGTGGTGACACCGGTCGCGCCGGCCAGGATCAGCTGGCTCTGCCGGAGCTCGAGCGCGCGCCGCCAGCCGGCCGCGGTCGACAGGTTCGCGTGCGTGAAGCTGTGCACGGCGAGCTGGTGGCCTTCGGCGACCATCCGGCGGGCCAGGTCGGGGTGTGCGGCGACCGCGGTCCCGACGACGAAGAAGGTGGCGTGCACCTGGTGCTCGCGGAGCAGGTCGAGGATCTTCGGCGTCCAGACCGGATCCGGCCCGTCGTCGAACGTGATCGCGAGCGTGCGGGGCTTCGGCGCCACCGATCGCGGCGTACCGTCGCCGGCGTCGATCACCGGCCCACCGGCGGCGATCGAGCGCGGCACCGAGCCGGAGCCGCCGACCGGGGCGACCGCGCCGTCCGGTTCCGCGCCGAACATGTGGTGCGTGTAGCCGTTCAGCAGCAGCATGCTCGACAGACAGACCAGCAACATGGTCAGGACGATCCAGTGCGTCCGGAGCGGGACCTGCTTGGCCCGCCGTGCGACGGGTCTGCTCACGGCTGGGTCGGCGTCCTCGTCTTACCGGGCGGAACGGTCGGCTTGTTGCCGTGCGTCGTGGTGGTCGTCGCCGTCGGCGCCGGGGTCGTCGTGGTGGTGGCCGTGGAGGTCGGACCGGAACTCGGTACGACGGTCGGCGGCCCAGGCGTCAGCGGGCGGGTCGTGGAACCCGGAGGCGGCGCCGTCGTAGGCGCCGTGGTCTGGCCCGGCGTCGGCGGGACGGTCGGTACGACGGTCGGCGTGCTGGTCGGCACGGTGGTGGCGGGGCCCGTCGACGGAGGCGGTGTCGACGAGTCGCCGGACGGGCTGGTCTGCTCGGACGGTTCGCTGTCCGGTGTCGAGGAGCCGTCGGCCGGACGCGGTGTCTGCGCGGCGGCCTCGGCCGGCGGTTGCGTCGTACGGGGTTTGGCGGGTTCGGGGAGTGGGATCAGCGGCGTGTCCAGCTGCGGACCGCCGAGAAGACTACTGGCCATGAGGACGAGGTAACCGACAGTAGGGACGGCCAGGAAAGCGCCGGTCCTACGGATCGTGCGACGCCGGCGACCGGACGAGTCCAGGAACACCGGCCGCCGAGGGGAGGGCGACTTCACAAGCGCGAGAGCTTAGTCGAACCGAGTGAATATTGGGATATTCCGGATCTTGCAACAAGCTGCAACCTCGCGCTGCGTGAATTCTCGGAACTGAAACACCAGGCGGTGCGCTGACCGGGGGTGCGGGTGGCTACTGTCGTCAGGTGCAGAAATGGCCTGGCCGTCCTTACCCTCTCGGCGCCACGTACGACGGCGCCGGGACGAACTTCGCGCTGTTCTCGGAGGTTGCGGAACGAGTTGACCTGGCGCTGATCGGCGACGACGGGACCGAGCAGCTGGTGCAACTGACCGAGGTGGACGGTTTCGTGCACCACGCCTACCTGCCGGGCGTGCAGCCCGGGCAGCGGTACGGGTTCCGGGTGCACGGCCCGTACAACCCGGCCGAGGGGCACCGCTGCAACCCGTCCAAGCTGCTGCTGGACCCGTACGCGAAGGCCGTCGACGGGCAGATCGACGGCGACGAGTCGCTGTTCAGCTACCGGTTCGCGAAGCCCGACGAGCTGAACACGATGGACAACCGCGAGCACACGATGCTGTCGGTGGTGACGAACCCGTTCTTCGACTGGGGCAACGACCGGCCGCCGGACCACGCGTACCACGAGACGGTGATCTACGAGGCGCACGTCAAGGGCCTCACCAAGACCCACCCCGGCCTGCCGGAGAACATCCGCGGCACGTACGCCGGGATCGGGCACCCCGCGATCATCGAGCACCTCAAGGAACTCGGGGTGTCCGCGCTCGAGCTGATGCCGGTGCACCAGTTCGCGCAGGACGGGCACCTGCAGGAGCGCGGCCTGTCGAACTACTGGGGCTACAACACGATCGGCTTCTTCGCGCCGCACAACGCCTACTCCTCGACCGGCACCCGCGGCCAGCAGGTGACCGAGTTCAAGGCGATGGTGAAGGCGCTGCACGAGGCGGACATCGAGGTCATCCTCGACGTGGTCTACAACCACACCGCCGAGGGGAACGAGTTCGGCCCGACGCTGTCGTTCAAGGGCATCGACAACGCGGCGTACTACCGCCTGGTCGACCAGGACAAGACGCACTACTACGACACCACCGGCACCGGCAACAGCCTGCTGATGCGGCACCCGCACGTGCTGCAGCTGATCATGGACTCGCTGCGCTACTGGGTCACCGAGATGCACGTCGACGGGTTCCGCTTCGACCTGGCGGCCACGCTGGCCCGGCAGTTCCACGAGGTCGACCGGCTGTCGGCGTTCTTCGAGATGGTCCAGCAGGACCCGGTGGTGAGCCAGGTGAAGCTGATCGCCGAGCCCTGGGACGTGGGGGACGGCGGCTACCAGGTCGGCAACTTCCCGCCGCTGTGGACGGAGTGGAACGGCAAGTACCGCGACACCGTGCGGGACTACTGGCGCGGCGAGAAGTACACGCTGGCCGAGTTCGCGTCCCGGCTGACCGGCTCCTCGGACCTGTACCAGGACGACAGCCGCCGGCCGTTGGCGAGCATCAACTTCGTCACCGCCCACGACGGCTTCACGCTGCGCGACCTGGTCTCGTACAACGAGAAGCACAACGAGGCGAACGGCGAGGGCGGCAAGGACGGCGAGAGCCACAACCGGTCCTGGAACTGCGGCGCCGAGGGTCCCACCGAGGATCCCGAGGTACTGCGGTTGCGCGCCAAGCAGGAGCGCAACTTCCTGACCACGCTGCTGATCTCGCAGGGCGTGCCGATGATCGCGCACGGTGACGAGCTCGGGCGGACGCAGCAGGGCAACAACAACGTCTACTGCCAGGACAACGAGCTCTCCTGGATCGACTGGGAGCTGGCGGAGCCGCAGAAGGAGCTGCTGGAGTTCACCCGGTCGGTGGTCCGGCTGCGCAACAACCACCCGGTGCTGCGCCGGCGCCGGTTCTTCCACGGTGACACCGGCGTCGACGGCCTCGGCGACCTGGTGTGGTTCACGCCGAACGGCACCGAGATGCAGAACGGCGACTGGCAGCGCGACGACGCGCGGGCGATCGCGGTGTTCCTCAACGGCGACGCGATCTCCGAGCCGGACCCGCGCGGCGAGCCGGTCGTCGACGACTCGTTCCTGGTGCTGCTGAACAGCAACTTCGAGCCGGTCGACTTCCTGCTGCCGCCCGCGCAGTACGGCGAGAACTGGACCGTAGCCGTCGACACGACCAGTGCCACGGGCGCCGGGAGCGACGAGCCGCACGCGGCCGGCAGCACGGTCCAGCTGGAGGCCCGCAGCACACTGGTCCTGACCCGCCCCAGGCAGGCCGCCGGATGACGGGGATCCCGCAGGCCACCTACAGGTTTCAGCTCCGCGCGGAGTTCGGTTTCGACGACGCCGCCGCGGTGGTGCCGTACCTGGCGAGCCTCGGGATCTCCCACGCCTACCTGTCGCCGATCCTGCAGGCAGCGCCCGGCTCCACCCACGGGTACGACGTGGTGGACCACAGCCGGTTGTCCGAGCCGATGGGCGGCCGGCCCGCGTTCGACCGGCTCTCGGAGCGGCTCGCCGAGCACCGCCTGGGCGCCGTCGCGGACGTCGTACCGAACCATGTCGCGGTGCCGACGCCGGAGAGCCTGAACAAGGCGCTGTGGTCGGTGCTGCGGCTCGGGCCGGGTTCGCCGTACGCGGATTGGTTCGACGTCGACTGGGGCTCCGGGAACCAGCCGCTGCTGATGGCGGTGCTGGGACAGCGGATCGGCAAGGTGCTGGCCGACGGCGAGCTGTCCGTCGACGGCGACGTCCTGCGGTACTACGAGCACGAGTACCCGTTGCGGCCGGGTACGGAAGGCCTGCCGCTCGAGGAGCTCGTCACCGAGCAGTGGTACCGGCTGGCGCACTGGCGGGTCGCCGACGAGGAGCTGAACTACCGGCGGTTCTTCGACGTCGACACGCTCGCCGCCGTACGTCAGGAGACACAGGAGGTCTTCGACGCGACGCACCAGCTCCTGCTGGCGCTGCTGCACGAGGGCAAGCTGCACGGGTTCCGCATCGACCACCCGGACGGGCTGGCCGATCCACGCGGGTACCTGCGCCGCCTGGCCGAACGCACCGGCGGTGCGTGGGTCGTGGTGGAGAAGATCCTCGAAGGCGACGAGGAGCTCCCGCCTGACTGGCCCTGCGCCGGCACCACCGGGTACGACGCCCTGCTGCGCGTAGGCGGCCTGTTCGTAGACCCTGCGGGCGCTGCACCGCTAGCGGCCCTGCACTCCGAGCTGACGGGTGCACCGGCCGATTTCGGGCCTGTTGTCGAGCAGGCGAAGCGCGAGATCGTCCAGCACGGTCAGTACGCGGAGGTGCATCGCCTGGTCGAGCTGCTGGCCCGCATCTGTCAGGACGACGTACGGCTGCGTGACCACACCCGGCGGGCGTTCCACGAGGTCGTGGTCGAGCTGCTCGTCAACTTCGAGGTCTACCGCGCGTACGTCGTGCCGGGTGAGGAGCCGTCGCCGACAGCCGTGGCCGCGCTGGAACGGGCTGCGGAGAAGGCGCGCGCAAACCTCGACGAGGACCGGCAGGCGACGCTGGACGTGGTACTGCATCTGCTGCTCGGTCGGGAGACCAGCACGATCGACGAGCAGGCCAGGGCCGAGCTGATCGTGCGGTTCCAGCAGACGTGTGGTCCGGTGATGGCCAAGGGTGTCGAGGACACCGCGTTCTACCGGTGGCTGCGGCTCACGTCGCTCAACGAGGTCGGCGGGGACCCGGAGCACTTCGGTGTCACGCCGGAGGAGTTCCACGCGTACGCCTCCCGGCTGAACCAGCACTGGCCGAAGACGATGACCACCCTGTCCACGCACGACACCAAGCGGTCCGAGGACGTCCGGGCTCGGCTCGGCGTACTGTCCGAGCAGCCGGCCGCCTGGGCCGAGGCGGTCCGCGAGTGGCGGCGGCTGGCGGAGGACCACCGCAGCCCGTTGCTGGACGGCAGCACCGAGTACCTGTTCTGGCAGACGCTCTTCGGCACCTGGGACAACGGCCCGCTCGCCGAGGACCGCCTCCAGGGCTACCTGCTCAAGGCGATCCGCGAAGCCAAGCTGCACACGTCGTGGACGTCACCGGACTCCGAGTACGAGGAGACGGTCGCAGCCTTCGCAGCCGCGGTGCTGCACGACGACACCGTGCTCGCGGCCGTACGTCGGTTCGCCAACGAGCAGACGGCGTTTGTCCGAGCAGCCACGCTGGGACAGAAGCTGGTGCAGCTGACCATGCCCGGCGTCCCGGATGTGTACCAGGGGACCGAGCTGGTCGACCTGTCCCTCGTGGACCCCGACAACCGGCGGCCGGTGGACTACCAACAGCGCATCGAGCGGCTTCGGCGTCTGGACGCAGGTGGCAAGCCTGACGACCTGTCCGACGAGAAGCTGCTCGTGACGTCCCGCGCGCTCCGCCTCCGCCGGCAGTACCCGGATGCCTTTGCGGGCAGCTACACGCCGCTGCCGACGTCGAACGGACATGCTGTCGCCTTCGCGCGCGGAGACGCGGTCATCATGGTGGCGACCCGACTGCCCGCAGCACTGCAGCGTCTGGGTGGCTGGGGCGACAGCATGGTTGTCCTGCCGACCGGGCAATGGAAGAACGTGTTGACCGGTCGGGAGGTAGGCAGCGGCGCGGCCCGGATCGACGACCTGCTGACCGATCTGCCGGTTGCCTTGCTGGTCAGGAGCTGACAGCCATGCACACGTTTCGCGTCTGGGCGCCTGACGCGGCCAAGGTCGACCTGGTACTACGTGACGGAGTGCTGCCGATGCGCTCGGTCGACGACGGCTGGTGGGAACGGCAGGTGGCCGAGGCGCGTCACGGCACCGACTACGCGTACTCAGTCGACGGCAGCGACCCGCTCCCCGATCCGCGGAGCCCGTGGCAGCCGGACGGCGTACACGGGTTCAGCAGGGTCTTCGACGCCGACAGCTTCGAGTGGACCGACGACAGCTGGACCGGTCGCGACGCCCGCGGTGCGGTGTTCTACGAGCTGCACCTCGGCACCTTCACCCTGGAAGGCACGCTGGACGCGGCAGCCGAGCACCTGGACTACCTGGCCGTGCTGGGGGTCGAGGTGGTCTCACTGCTCCCGGTCGCGGCTTTCCCCGGCAAGCGCGGCTGGGGGTACGACGGTGTCGACCTGTACGCCGTCCACGCGCCGTACGGCGGGCCGGAAGCGCTGCAGCGTTTCGTCGACCGGTGTCACGACGCCGGCCTGGCAGTGTGTCTCGACGTCGTCTACAACCACCTGGGCCCGAGCGGGAACTACCTGTCCAGCTTCGGCCCGTACTTCACCAGCCGCCACTCCACCCCGTGGGGACCGGCGGTCAACCTCGACGACACCGGCAGCACCGAAGTACGCCGGTGGATCTGCGACAACGCGCTGCGCTGGTTTCGCGACTTCCACATCGACGTACTGCGTCTGGACGCCGTCCACGCGCTGGTCGACGACAGCCCGATCCACCTGCTTCAGCAGCTCTCGGTGGAGACCGCCGAGCTGGCGGCAGAACTGGGCCGTCCGCTGGGGCTGGTGGCCGAGTCAGACCTCAACGACCCCAACATGGTCGAGCCGGTGGCCGCGGGCGGGATGGGGATGACCGCGCAGTGGAGCGACGACTTCCACCACGCGCTGCACTCGCTGCTGACCGGCGAGCGGTTCGGGTACTACGTGGACTTCGGGGCTCCGGCCGTCTTCGCGAAGACGCTGACCCGGGTGTTCCTGCACGACGGCGGCTACTCGACGTTCCGCGAGCAGCTGTGGGGGCGGCCCGTCGATCCGCGGAAGCACCGCGGCGGTCAGTTCCTCGCCTACACGTCCAACCACGACCAGATCGGCAACCGGGCGCTCGGTGACCGGCCGGCGCTCACCCCGGGGCAGCTCGCGATCGGCGCCGCGCTGGTGCTCACCTCGCCGTACACGCCGATGCTCTTCATGGGCGAGGAGTGGGGCGCGTCGACGCCGTGGCGGTTCTTCACCGACTTCGAGGAGCCGGAGCTGGCCGACGCGGTGCGGACCGGGCGGCGCCGCGAGTTCGCGGAGTTCGGCTGGGACGCCGAGGAGATCCCGGACCCGCAGGACGAGCGGACCTGGCGCAGCTCGGTGCTGGACTGGTCCGAACCCGACGAGTCGCCGCATCGCGAGCTGCTGGACTGGTACCGGCACCTGCTCAAGTTCCGCGCCCGGATGCCGGAACTGCGCGACGACCGGCTCGACGCCGTCGGGATCGACTTCGACCCGGGCGGCGGCTGGCTGGTGGTGAAACGCGGCAGCCTCCGGGTGGTGGCGAACCTGGACGCCGAGGACACCGTGGTGCCGGTCGAGTCCGTCCCGTCGTACCTGGTGATGGCGTTCGGCGCGGTCGACGTCGGCCTCGGCGGCGTCTGGTTGCCCGGTCACGGTGTGGCGATCATCGCCGTCTGAGATTTTCCAACGCTGCACATTTGTGGGACAAACCAACAGAAGGCGGCGTTGAAGCGTGTTGATCCGTGGTGATTTCCGGAATCGCTTGTCTGCCGGGGTGGTTCTGACCGACTGTTGTTGGGCCAGCAGGGGACGGGGGGTTTGAACGGGAGGATCGCTATGACAGTCGGAGGCGTCGACACTTACTACGACTACGAAGAGAAGCAGTGGAAGAGCCGGAAGCTCGGCGGCGGGCCGATCCGCCGCGGTCCGGTCTGCCCTGCGCCGCGTACCGCCGACAAGACGGTGCACGACACCACGAGCCGTGAGCGCCGTCCGTCCGGCCGCGAGCACGAAGTACCGAAGCACACGCTGAACTGACCGACCGGGTGACACGGCCCGCCAGACCGGGTCACCGGCCGATGTCCGGAGCAGCGCCACGCGCGGCTGTCGTCCGACGAGCCGACGACGGCCGCAGCGGCGTGCCCGCTGCGGCCCCCTCCGGGACGAACGCGCGGCCGAGCTGATCCACGGCCTCCTGCCGCGGTGACTGCTGCCAGCCGGCCGAGGGCAGCCACAGCTCGTTGGACGGATCGCGGATCCCGTCCGCGAACTCCCGCAGCAGCCCGGTCATCTGCTCGTGCGACGGGTAGCGCTGCAGCTGCGGCTCCCGGCCGCGAAAGCGCTCCACACCGTGCTCCCAGGCCACCGCGATCTCGCCCTCCCGCAGTGGGGCGTCGCCCCACAGCCGGTACGGCTCCGGCAGCCCGGTCGCGTCGTGATCCTCCCAGTGCCAGTTCTGCGCCAGCGCCCGCTCGACCTGCGTCCGCTCGAACTGGCAGGTCCGCAGCAGGTAGTGCGTGTCCCACAGGTCCTTGAACCGCGGCTGCGGCTGACCGTCCACGATCGGCGGCTGGATCGCCACGGTGACCGTCTTGTCGACCAGCTGGTTCGCCTTCGGGGCGAGGTACGGCATGATCGGCCGGACGCCCGGGAGCTCGGTCCCGACGATCGACCGCAGCGACCGCTCCGGCGGTCCGGCCTGCTTGATCATCCGCGGCGCCTTGACGTCGACCTCGAACTCGACCGGGCTGCCGACACCGAACGTGCCGAGTGCCCCGCGGCGGTCGTCGACCGGTTGGGCGCTCACCCAGAACACCGTGTGCCCCGGCTCGCCGCCCTCGATCCGGCGCGAGCTGTACCGCACGAGACCGCCGAGGCCGACCGCCCCGTCCAGGCGCTGCTGCCGCGACGGCGCGACCGCCTGGATCCGCGCGACGGTCGCGGCCTCGTACTCGTCGGGCGGCGCGTCGAGCAGGCGGGCGTTGTACAGATCCAGGTCGTACGCCGCGCGCGGCATCACGTACACCGGGTCGACCGGGGAGTGCTCCGGGCGGAAGCCGTCCGGCCAGCCGTCGGCCGGATCCGGGCGGCAATGGAGGGTGAGCGAACCGACTACGTGCCAGTCGTCGGTCATGCCGTTCATCCGGCTCAACAGGTCGCCCATGATCAGCTGCTGCCGGGCGCGCTGGAGCGGGAACTCGGGCGTCGCCCGCTGGGCCAGGTACAGGTTGAGGTCGGCCCACTTCGGGAACGCCGTACGGAACTCGGGGCCGACGTGGTCGGTGAACTTGTCCATCGGTCACCCGGCCTGGGCAGCGTCGAGCGCCGTGGACAGCCACTGCACGCCGTCGCGCGGCAGGCCCCGGCGGGTGAAGGCGGCGGTGAGCTGCGGGCCGAGCTCGTCGGCGGTCGTCCATCCGGCGGTGAGCATCGAGCGCGCCACGCGCCCCAGGTCGGACACGTCGAATCCGTCGTCGACGGCGAGGTCCGCCAGGGTCCGCGCCGGCGCGGTCACCGGCAGCCCTTCGACCACAGCACACTCGGCCTCACTCAGTATGGCGCTGTGCACGACGACACCGGCCGCCTCAGGTGCGCGTCCGGTGAACTCCAGTTGTTCCCCCGCGAGCTGGCCGGCGCCGTACAGCCGAACCGCCGTCCGATGCGAGACCACCAGCGAGGTGGTCGACCGCTCCCACGCCGGCTTGGTCCCCGTCCGCAGCCAGGCCGCATAGATGTCAGGATGCGGATGCCGCCCACCCGCACACACGCGGATCACCCCGTCCGCGACCGGCTCGACGATCCCCGCGTCCGCCCACTGCTTCAGAACCTTCTCCGAAACCCCCACCTGCGAGAGGCCGACGAGCCCCCATTGCCCTTCGGCCAACGCACAAACCCGCGCGATGGCATCAACCTGCGACGACCGCGCAAAGGATGTCCGCATACCCCGACGGTAACCACGCACCAGCCGACCCGCGCCCGAGTTCACCCGATGGCAAGCCGAGATTCATCACCCCACGTTCAGCGTGCCCGGATCCGGTTCCACACCGGGTCCGCGTCGCCGAGCCCGCTGACGAGCCGGACGACACCGCCCAACTGACCGACGGCGCACGCGACACCGAGCACGCCCCACAGGACCACGCCGCAGCGTACCGACCGCGACGGCCAGTGCTCTGAATGAGGAGTTGGGGAGGATTTCCCACCCGGATGGGGAAGAAATCCTCCCCAAGTCAGCTGAGGGCCTTTCAGCCGGCGGCGGTGGTGACGTCGGTGGGGAGGAGGGAGCGGAGTTCTTCCAGGGTGGGGCGGCGGCCCAGAGTGCGAAGGCGTTGGGACTGGGCTTTGCGCATGGCTTCCACCAGGCGGCGGGCCTCGCGGGCATTGCCGAAGTTGGGCGTGCCGGCGATCCGGTCGAAGTACGAGGTGAGGGGTTCGCCGGCGGCGGGGTCCAGGAGGTAGTCGCCGCCGGCAACCATCCGGTCCGTGATCAGCAGGAGTTCGGCGGCGGTGTAGTTCTCGAACTCGACCGTCTTGGAGAAGCGCGACGCCAGACCGGGGTTGGCGGCGAGGAAGTCGTCCATCTCGGCGGTGTAGCCGGCGACGATGATCGCGATCTCGTCGCGGTGGTCCTCCATCAGCTTCACCAGCGCGTCGATCGCCTCCTGCCCGAAGTCGCCGTTCCCGGCGGCCCGGGACAGCGTGTACGCCTCGTCGATGAACAGCACCCCGCCGAGCGCCTTCTCGAAGACCTGCGCGGTCTTCTCCGCGGTGTGCCCGATGTACTGACCGACGAGGTCCCGCCGCGACACCTCGACGAACCCGCCGTCCGGCAGCGCGCCGAGCGCCTTCAGCAGCTTCCCGTACAGCCGCGCGACCGTGGTCTTCCCGGTCCCCGGCGCCCCGGCGAAGATCAGGTGGTGGCTGACCGCGCCGACCGACAGGCCCGCGGACCGGCGCCACTCGTTCACCTGGATCTCGTCGACCAGCGCCCGTACTTCGGCCTTCACCCCGGGCAGCCCCACCATCGCGTCCAGTTCGCCGAGCAGTTCGTCCACCGGGCCGTTCTCCGCGGCCGCCGCACTCTCCTCGATCACCTCCACCGTGCTGCCGGCCGCGATCGACAACGCGGGCTCGGCGGTGTTCGACGCGCGCAGTCCCTCGACTGTCCCCGAGCAGCCGGGCGCGAAGGTGATCGCCGGGCCGCGCGTGTCGTGCACACTCGGCCGCCGGACCACCGGCGTACTGCCGTGGGCGACCCCGATGCCTTCCGCGCCGGCTTGCCCGACCTCGACGTCCACGAGCTCCGGGCGGCTGTACTGGTAGACGTAGACGCCGCGCCCGCCGCAGCCGGTGACCGTGCAGCCGCGGATCAGCGGATCGGCGCCCAGCGCGACGACGATCCCGTCGCCGGCGATGTCGCGGACGGTCGTGTTCAGGATCTGCCCGCCGGCGCCCTCGACCACGATCCCGGTCTCCGCGCCGCTCACCGTGCAGCGCTCGATGCCGAACGCCGCGCTCGCGTGCACGCTGATCGCCGGCCGCGTCCCGCCGGTGATCGTGCAGTCCTCGACGGTCAGCGCCGTGCGGTCGACCGACAACGCGATCCCGTCGGTCGCGCGCAGCTGCAGGCCGCGCAGGGTCAGCGACCCGTCGACGGCGCGGATCGTCGGCCAGTCGGCTCCCGAGCCGTCCAGTACGACGTCCGCGCCGTCCTCGGCCCGCAACGTCACCGAACGCCCGGTGAGTTCGAGCGTCTCGGCGTACGTCCCGGCGGCGATCGCGACCGCGGCCCCGTCCGGCGCCTCGAGAAGAGCGGAGCCGATGGTGCGGTACGCGCCGGGACGATCGGCCGCCACGGACAGCACCCTCATGACGCGCGGTCCAGGAGCCAGCCGCGGTCGGCGGCCTTGACGCCGGCCTGGAAGCGGCTGCGGGCGCCGAGCCGGTTCATGATCTGCGCGACCATGCGCCGGACGGTCCGGACCGAGATGTCGAGATGTGCGGCGGCGACCTCGTCGGTCGCGCCGAGGGCGAGCAGCCGCAGCATCTCCTGCTCCCGGAGCGACAGGTCGGTCTCGTCCGGCAGGTCCCGGTCGGCCAGCGGTACGGCGTCCGGCCAGATCCGCTCGAACAACTCCAGCGCGGTCACCACGACGCTCGTCAGCCGCAGGACGGCGACGCTCCCGTGCGCGGTGTCGGCGGGGAGTACGGCGACCGAGCCGTCGATGACGAGCGCGTTCATCGGCACGTGCGGGATGGTCCGGACGGCGACGCCGGCCATCGACAGCGCGCCGAGGTGCCGGCCGACGGTCGGCGTGGTCCGCGCGTGGTCCGGGAAGATCGTCCGGTACCGCACGCCGTGCTTGACCTCGCGCGGCCCGAACGTCGGACCGGCCGGGGTGAGCGTGCTCATCGCGATCACCTCGTCCCCCGCGGCGGCGAGCAACTCGGCGAGGCCGGTGTGGGCGGGAACCTGCTGGAAACCGGTCGGGCGGTTGATCATGGTGACGGTCATGAGAGAGGGACCCCCAAGGGAAGCGTGGCGGCGACGCCGGTGGCGTGGCGGCCGTCGAGGCGTTCCGGCTCGACCCCGAAGGAGCGGGCCAGTGTGGTCAGGACGGAGTACGCCGTGTCGAGCGTGGCCGGGTGCGCGGCGGCCAGCCGGAGTACGACGTCGTGGCGGGCGGAATTCGATCGACCGGCAGTACCGGTAGTGCCGGAGGTGACGGTCACGGCGATGGTCTGCGCGGCGCCCGTGCCGGTGCCGAGCAGCGTTCCGATCAGGGCCTGAGTAGTTGCTACGGGCAAGGATGCGGATCCGGCCAGCCGGACGGACAGCTGCCGGACGGGCCCGCAGGACCAGGACGTCCAGCGTTCGTGGACCTGACCGCGTCCGGCGTTGGCGTGCGCCAGCGCGCCGAGTGAGGCGAGTGCGTCGGACTCGTCGAGCGGCATGCTCTCCACCTGCTCACGGTCGAAGCGCCGTACCAGTCGCCGGACCGTGTTTGCCAGCACCTGCCGCACCTGGTCGTCGGTCGCGATGTCCGGCGTCCGCTCGGCCGCGACGGCGATCCACGCGCGCGGCGGGTGGTTCTGCTTGACCCCGGTGTGCAGGATCAGCTGTACGCCGATCCCGACCGGCTGCTCGTCCGTCGCCTCCGCGAGCGAACCCAGCTGCGGCAGCAGCCGGTGCTGCGATTCCGGGCTGAGCCGCAGCGCGACACTCGCCCCGGCGGGCCGGCTGAGGACGCCGTACCGCTGCTCGCGCACCACCACCTGATCCGTCGTGGTGCGTCCGAAGAACGTGCTGACCAGCCGGATCGCGATGTCGTCACCGAGGTCGTGCCGACGTCGGCGGGCCACGAACAGCAGCAGTACGCCGACCCAGCGATACAACCAGAGGCCGCGGATCCGGACCGCGGTCAGCAGGATCAGCGACAGCGCGGCGACCGAGGTCAGGATGAGGACCGTCCGCGAGCCGGTGGTCGCCGCGCCGACCGCGACCACGGCCAACTGCCAGCAGACGATCTGCCCGACCCGAATCGCGCGGTCCGGCCGCTCGACGGCATCCGCGACCGGCGCCGGAGCCGGCGGCTCCGTGGCGAGGTGCAACTGCTGCTCGGAAGGCTTGACCGAACCCACCGACGCGATCAGCGTGCGCGACGGCGGCTGCTGCACCCGCAGCTGCGCGAGCGGCGTACCGATCGCGGTCGCCTGCGGGATGGTCGTGGTGGCCGCGGCGTACTCCGTTTCGCCTTCGGGTGCGGGCGCCGAACCGTAAGCCGCGGACCTCATGCGACCAGCTCCGCTTTCGGCCCGGCGGCAACCAGCAACTGACCGGCATGGTCACGGACGACCGGGAGCAGCTCGAACCGGCCGGGTGCGGGCTCGGCGACCAGGTTGAGGTCCATGAGCTGATCGACCATCAGCTCGGCGTCGGCCTGGCTGGTTCCGGTGAGCCGCGCCGCCTGGCGGAGATCGAAGCGCGGGGTCATCCCGATCAGCCGGTACAACCGCTGCACCGGTCCGGGCATCGCGTCGTACGCCGCGTCGAAGCGGGCCAGCACCTCGGCCAGCGCCTGGTACCGCGCGGCAGGGTCCTCCAGGCGGGCGGCCATCCGGGCGACGGTCCACGGCTGCCGGTTGCGCAGTCGCTCGACCAGGTGCCGGATCGCGCCCGGGTGGCCGTCGCAGCAGTTCAGGATCTGCTCGATGTCGGTGAGCCGCGCGGCCTCGTCCGGGGCGAGGACGTCGAGGGTGATCGCCGCAGTACGGTCGAGACCCGCGAGCCGGCGCCGGCTGATCACCAGGACCAGTGCGTCCGGGTCGTTCGGCAGCAGGTGCCCGATCTGCTCGGCGCTGGTGACGTTGTCCAGGATCAGCAGACCAGTTGCTGACGGCAAGGACATTGGGCGGTGCAGGTCGACGTACTGCTGGGTCTCGAAACCGGAGGAGGCGGCGACCTCGAGCGCGAACGCGGTCTTCCCGATGCCCGGCATGCCGTCGATCGTGACCACGCCGGTGACGCCGCGGAGAGCGCGCAGCTCCGGCTCGCGGCCGACGAACCCGTGGGGCCGTGGCGGAAGATTCGAGGTCACCGGCCGCGTCGTCACGGCCGGCGCCTCCTCGCTGAGGATCTGCTGGTGCAGTGCGGTGAGCTCCGCGCCCGGTTCGATCCCGAGATCGCGGACCAGCGCGGTGCGCGCCCGCTGGTACGCCGCCAGCGCGTCGTGCCGGCGTCCCACCTGGCGGTACGCCGCCATCAGCCGCGCCCAGGCCAGCTCGCGCAGCGGCTCCTCTTCGGTGAGCGCCCGCAGTACGGCGATCGCCTCGGCGGGCCGCTCGAGCAGCAGCTGCGCATCCGCGAGGTCTTCACGCAGCGCCCGGTGCAGTTCCGTCAGCCGGTCGACCGCTGACGTCGCGTCCGCCGTCAGACCGTCGTACGGCGCCCCGCGCCAGAGGCTGAGCGCGCGCTGGACGACCACGACCGCCTCGGCCGCGTCCTTGCGGCTGAGGAGCTCCCGGGCCTCGTCGCACAGCGCCGCGGCGACGTCGGCGTCCAGCTCCCCGGGCAGGACGCGCACCCGGTACGCGCCCGGCCGGCTCTCGATCCGCTCCTCGGGAAGGGAGCGGCGCAGCTGCCAGACGTACGTCTTCAGGTTGTTCTGCGCGGAGGCCGGCACGTCCCGGCCCGCCCAGACCGCGTCGACGAGCTGCTCGGTGCTGACCCAGGCGTTGCGGTGCAGCAGGAGCAGGGTCAGCACGGTCGCGGGCTTGCCGCCGCAGAGGTCCAGCGGGTGCCCGTCCGGGCCGTCGACCTCGAGCGGGCCCAGGACCCGGAAGGCCAGCCGGTCCGGTGTGTGCGCTGCGTGACCGTTCATGACACATACGATCCGGGGAGACGATGACATTTCGATGACACACGAGGACGGCCGTGCGCGTACTGGTGGTAGAGGACGACGAGGAGCTTCAGGTGGCCGTCCCGGCGGCGCTCCGCTCCGCCAATCTCGCGGTCGACCTGGCGGTGGACATCGCGGCCGCGGACGAGGCGCTGTTCGTGAACTCCTACGACTGCGTGGTGTTCGACCGGATGCTCCCGGACGGCGACTCGATCGAGCACGTCCGGCAGCTGCGGCAGCAGGGATTCGCGGTTCCGGTACTGTTCCTGACCGCGATGGGCGCGCTGTCGGACCGGCTGGACGGGTTCGAGAGCGGCGGCGACGACTACCTGGTCAAGCCGTTCGCGGTCGAGGAACTGATCGTCCGGGTGCTCAGCCTGGTCCGCAGGGGCCCGACCATCCGCCCACCGATCATCAGGTACGCCGATGTCGAACTCGACACCGCCCGGCGCACGGTGCACCGGGCCGGCGTCCTGCTGACCCTGCGAGGGAAGGAGTTCAGCGTGCTCGAGTACCTGATGTCGCGGCCCGAGCAACTGGTCACCCGGGCCGAGCTGATCGAGCACTGCTGGGACGGCGACGGCCCGATGTCGAACGTCGTCGACGTCACGATCACCCGGCTGCGGAACCGGCTGCGCGGCGGTCCGGACCTGATCCAGGCGGTCCGCGGGCAGGGGTACCGGCTGATCGCGCCCGGCGGCCCGGGCGGCAGGGGATGAGCCGGCGCGGGATGCGGGGACCGGCGGCCGATCGGCTGCGCCGGTTGCGCTGGCGGCTGACCGTGCTGTTCACCGTCACGAACACGGTCGCCCTGATCGTGCTCGCGCCGGTGATCGTCATCCTCGACGCGCAACGCCGCGCCGACCGGATCGACCACGACCTCAGCGTGGTGACCCAGTCGGTGAAGCGGTTGCTCGACTACCGGAACGACGCGTTGGTCACGGCCCGGGTCCCGGCCGACCCGCTGACGTCCGGGTGCCCCGACTTCGCCGTCCTGCCGGGGAAACCGAGCGACTTCCCTCCGACCCGCAGCTCCGGTGGCTGCACCAGGGTGGACGACCAGCTCCTCGCGGACCTCGCCGCGGAGGCGGTGCGGAACGGCAGCCCGTCGTCCGTGGACCGGAGGGCCGTGAACGGGCACCAGCTGCGGGTCGCGGTCGAGCCGTTCCAGGACTCCAACGGCCGGTACTTCGGCGCCGTACTCGCCTGGCAGGACACCCAGAAGCAGCAGGAGCAGAACCGGCGGCTGACGATCGCCGTAGTGGTCGTGTGCGCGATCCTGATCGGCGCGGCGGCGCTGGTCAGCTACTGGTTGTCGGGCCGGGCGATCCGACCCGCGATGGCCGCGCTCGAGCAGCAGGAGACGCTGCTGGCCGAGACCGCGCACGACCTGCGGACGCCGGTCGCCGCGCTCCGCGCACTCGCGGAAACCGCGGCCCGGGATCCCGAGCAGCGGGCGGAGCTCCTGCCCCGGACGGTCCGGCTGGCGGGGCGGATGGGCGACATCATCGACGGGCTGCTCGTCCGCGCCCGGCTGGCCGCCGGTGTGGAACACCTTGCGATGCAGCCGGTCTGGCTCGACCAGCTCGTCGCGGGCGTGGTCGAGGACATGCCGACCGAAGGCGCCCGCTTCTCGCTGGTGACCGCGCCGACGATGGTGCGGGCCGACCCGACATTGCTGCAGCGGGCGATCGGCAACGTGCTGGGCAACGCGATGCGGCACGGGCGGGCACCGGGCGCGGACCAGGCGATCGTCACCGTCACGGTCGCCGACGGGCGGGTCACGGTGGCGGACCAGGGCCCGGGCATCGATCCGGCGGTCGGCGCGGACCTCTTCGAGGCGTACACGACCGGCGGCGGCTCGACCGGCGCTGGCTCGACCGGCCTGGGCCTGTCGATCGTGCGCTGGGTGGTGCTCGCCCACGGCGGTGACCTGAAGGTCTACAACGCCGACGAGGGCGGCGCCATCTTCGAGATCCAGCTCCCTACCGTCCAGTAGTGGACCAGTTCTGTACAGGGGTTGGACCGGCAGCGACTAGGGTCACTCAGTGCAATCCGGCGTACACCAGGGGAGATGTACATGAGCGCTACGATTCCACCGGGTGAGGCCTACCGGTTGGTGGCCGACAACCTGGGCAAGGTGATCCACGGCAAGCCGGAGGTGATCCGGCTGGCGCTGACCGCGCTGTTCGCCGAGGGCCACCTGCTGATCGAGGACGTGCCCGGGCTCGGCAAGACCACCCTGGCCCGGTGCATCGCGCGCAGCATCGACGCGAGCTGGAACCGGATCCAGTTCACCCCGGACCTGCTCCCCGGCGACATCACCGGCGTGATGGTGTACCACCAGGGCACCGAGACCTTCGAGTTCCACCCGGGCGGCATCTTCGCGAACGTGGTGGTCGCCGACGAGATCAACCGCGGTACGCCGAAGACCCAGTCCGCGCTGCTCGAGGTGATGGCCGAGCGCCGCGTCACCGTCGACTCGAACACCCGCGCCGTACCGGACCCGTTCCTGGTCATCGGCACCCAGAACCCGATCGAGTTGGAGGGCACCTACCGGTTGCCCGAGGCCCAGCTCGACCGGTTCCTGATGCGGATCGAGGTCGGCTATCCGGACCACGACGCCGAGGTCCGGATCGTGCTCGGTGACACCGGCCGGGTCGGGCCCGACTCGCTCAGCCCGGTGATCGACGTCCCCGCGCTGCGGAACGCGATCGCCGCCGTCCGGTCGGCGCACGTCGACCCGGCGATCAGTTCGTACGCCGTGAAGCTCGCGGCGGCGACCCGCGAGCACACCGCGGTCCGGTACGGCGCCAGCCCGCGCGGCAGCATCGCGCTGGTGCGGGCGGCGCGCGCGTTCGCGGCCACCGACGGCCGCGCGTTCACGACGCCGGACGACGTCAAGCAGGTCGCGCAGCCGGTGCTCGCCCACCGGCTGGTGCTGACACCGGACGCGGAGCTGAGTCAGCGGCCGCCGTCGTCGGTGGTCGACGAGGTGCTGGCCGCCGTACCGGCGCCGACGGCCGGCGCGACCGCGAGCTGACGATGCGACCGGTGCGCGAGTTCCTCCGCCAGGAGGCGTGGCGTTCCCGGGCCGCGCTGGCCGCCGTGGTGACGGTCTGCATGGTGGCCATGACGCTCGCCGTGACCGGTGCGGGCGCGGACACCACCGGGATGAAGTTCCTGCAAACCGGTCACCTGATCTACAACAGCACGCTCGGCACGGTGTTCCACATCGACGGCGGCACGAAGGCCGTCGACGGCCAACTGCCGGTGCCGGGTCTCGGGTCCGGGGTGCGGACCGTGCAGACCGACAAGCAAGGGTTCATGCTGGCGCGCGGCAGCATCACCGAGTTCGGCAAGTCCGACCTGAAGGTCGAGGGCCCGGTCAAGGCGCCGTCCGACGAGCAGCCGGCCGCGCTCGAGGCGCCGGGGGCCGCGTACGCCGTGTACCGCGAGGCCGGCGCGATCGCCCGGCTCGGCGAGGACCCGGTGACGCTGCCCGGCAGCGGTGCGCTCGGGCCGCCGGTGGTGACCGCGGACGGGACGTTGTGGGTGCATCGGCTGGCCAGTCGTGAGCTGTGCCGGCTGCCGCTGACGGCGGACCGGTTGTCCTGCCCGGCCGAGGTGGCCGGCGGTCACACCGGTGCGCTCGCGGTGGTTTCCGACCAGGTGGTGTTCGTCGACACGACCGCGCGCGAGCTGCGGGTCGTCGGCGCCGACGGCTTCGGCCGGACGGTGCCGGTTCCCGGTGTCGCGATGACGCCGGCGTCGATCGTCGCGCCGTACGACGTGAACGGGCGGATCGCGATCGTGGACCCGGAGCGCAACGAGCTGCGGCTGGTCGACGCGCCGATGCGCGGCGACCAGGAGACGGCGGCGCCGGTGACGCGGAAGCTGCCGCCGGGGAAGTACTCGCAGATCGCTTCCAGCGGGCGCGGGCTGGCGTTGATCGATCCGGACAGCGGCACGCTCGTGACGTTGGATGCCGAGGGCAAGGAACGGTCGGTGACGCGGATCCCGCGGCCGTCCGGCAAGGCCGAGCCCGACCCCCGGGACCGGCCGACGCTGTTCCGCGGCGCGGACAAGCGGCTCTACGTCGACAGCGTGGCCGGCGAGCACTCGATGGTCGTGGACGACGACGGCGAGGTCACCGAGGTCGAGGCGGTCGGCCCGTCGGAACCGGAGAAGACCGAGCGGACCCAGCCTTCGAAGCCGCGACCGACGACGCCGCCACCATCGATCCCGCCGTCGACTCCACGGTCGACTCCACGGTCGACTCCACCGTCGGTCCCGCCTTCCACGCCGACCAGCAGGCCGCCGCGGACCGTGGAGCGGCCGGAGAACACCGACCGGCCGGACGAGAACGAGCGGACGGCGCCGCCGCGCACCGAGCGGCCGCGCCGGACGACCCCACCGCCCTCGAGGCCCACCACCACGCGGCCGACGACCACCAGACCGACGACCACCAGACCGACGACGACCCGGCCCACGACGACCAGGCCCACGACTAGACCGACGACGAAACCGAAGCCGCCGGTGAAGGCGAGTCCGGCCGCGGCTCCGCCCGGTCTGCGCGCGACGCCGGGCGACAACAAGGTCACCCTGACGTGGCGGCGCCCGAACCTGAACGGCGGCACGTTCGTCAGCTACAGCGTCAGCCAGGACAGCGATCCGGAGACGACGGGCTCGACGACGTACACCTGGGACGGGCTGGAGAACGGCAGGTCGTACACCTTCCAGGTCCGGGCGGTGACGCGCGGCTCGGACGGCGAGCTGCTGATCGGTGTGGCCGCGACGATCACCGCGACACCCGGGGCGGGGACGTTCTCGATCAGCCACGGGCCGCAGGCCGACGACGGCCCGGACTCGAACTGCCCCGAGGGCACCGAGGCCGACTGTCACTACATCATGCTGCGCGTCCGGAACTTCGAGCCGAACACCGACTACACCTTCCGCGCCTACTCGAACGGCAAGCAGATCCACAGCGGCTACACGCTGACCACCGACGACAACGGCGACCTGGACCAGAAGAAGTTCCACAACTCCCGCGTCGGCGAAACCGTCTACGTCGTCGCGAGCGGTCCCGGCGGGCCGTACCGGTCGAACTCGTTCGTCTGGCCGGCCGGATGAGGCTGACCGGACGCGGGACGGCCGTGCTGCTCGGATCCGTCGCCGCCTACGCACTGGGCGAACTGGCCGGGTACGCCGTGTTCCGCGCGCTGGCCGGGATAGGGATCGGGTCGCTGATCGCGGCGACCGTGCTGACCGTCCGGCAGCCGCATGTGACCGTGCACCGGGTTCTCTCACCGGACCGGGTCGAACGAGGCCGGCCCGCGCTTGCCACGTTGCGCGTCCGGAACGAGGGCACCCGCTGGCAGGCCGCATTCGCCGCGCACGACTCGGCCGGTGACGAGCGCCAGGAGGTGAAGATCCGGCGCCTCGGCCCGGGCAGCGAGGCGACGTACCGGTATGAGCTGCCGACCTCGCGCCGCGGCAGGATCGCGGTCGGCCCGTTGACCCTGGAGCGCCGCGACCCGCTCGGCCTGGCCCGCAACAGCAAGGCGACCGGTGAGGTCGCGACGCTGTGGGTGCACCCGAAACGGCACCCGACGAAGACGGTGGTCGCGGGCCGCCCGCGGCACCACCACGTCGGTCGTACGGCGGACGACTCGCTGCGCGGATCCGCCGACCTGCGCGACGTGCGGCCGTACGTCGTCGGTGACGAGGTCCGGCACCTGCACTGGAAGGCGACGGCGCGGACGGGTCAGCTGATGGTGCGCGACTACGCCGATCCTGACCAGCCGCGACTGACCGTCCTGCTGGACACCCGCCGTGAACCGTTGTCGGCGGCAACCTTCGAGGAGGCGACCGAGGTCGCCGCGTCGATTCTGTTCGCCGCGTCCACGGCCGGTCACCGTTGCAGGCTGGTGACCACGGCCGGCGCGGATCTCGCCGCCCCGGGCGGTGCCGTCGCGTCGCGGATGTTCCTCGACGAGCTGTGTGTGGTGGAGCAGCGCGACGACAAGTCGGGGCTGGTGCCGCAGGTGCTCACGACCGGGACGTCCGCGGGGGGAGCGATCGTCGTCGTCACCGGTGCACGTGGATCGGCCGCGGACTTCGCGCCGCTGCTCAGCCGGTACTCGTCGGTGACCGTCATCGGTCTCGGTGAGGCGCAGGGCGTGGCGCCGATCCTCAGCGCCCAGGTCGTCCTCGGCGGCTCGGCGCGGGAGGCTCTGCAGCAGTGGACCGGAGTACTGCAATGAGCCGGCGGCAGACGATCGCTGTGCTCGCCGCCGTACTGATCGGTGGGCTGTGCTTCGGGCCGGTGTTCGGGGTCCGCAACCTGTGGCTGCCGGTCGGTGCGGTGTGCCTGATCACGTACGTCGTCACGGAGATCTGCCGGCACTGGCTCGCCGCCTGGCGGCCGGTGCTGATCGTTCTCGGCGGCCTGCTCGCCGTCGTCGAAACGGTGCTCCGGGCAACTACTCTCGCCGGACTGCCTACGGCCGCGTCGATTCGCGCGCTGGGACAGGGATTGACGGGTTGGCGGCTGACGCTGGAGTCGACCTGGCCGGCGCGTCCGGAGCCCGAGCTCGTGGTCTTCGTGCCGCTGCTCGCGTTGATCGGCTGCCTGCTCGCCGTCGAGCTGCTCGACCGTACGCCGCCGCTCGTCGCGCTGCTGCCCGGACTCGGTGTCATCGGCGCGAGCCAGTTGTACATCGCAGCGGACGGGTGGAGCGCCGTACTGATCGCGGTCGCGCTCGGGCTGATCGTGGTCGCGCTGCTGATCCCGGACAACCTCGAGTACCGGCGGATCGCGCCCTGGATGGCGACCGCGGTCGTGACCGTCGCCGCGATCGTGTGCGGGCTGGTCGTCAGCGCGATCGACCCGGCCGGGCGGACGCCGTACTCGCTGCAGAAGGTGCAGTCCGCGGGTGCTCCCGGCGTACGGCAGACGAGTCCGCTGGACGAGCTGGCCAGCCGACTGAGCTCGAAGCAGCGCGACGACGTGGTGTTCCGGTACCGGGCGTCGCAGCCGGTGGATCGCTGGCGGCAGGTCGCGCTCGACGACTTCGACGGGGTGAACTGGACGACCGATCACCCGTTCCTGCGGATGGGTTCGGAGCTGACGCCCGGGTCCGACGTCCGGGTGCCGACCACCCTCGAGCAGGCGACCGTGCAGCTGGAGAACCTGGACGGACCGTGGCTGCCCAGTCAGTTGCTTCCGGCAACTGTCAGCGGGGTGCCGGATCCGCAGGTGGAGCCGATCGGCGGGACGCTGATGTCGGCCGGCCGGCCCGGTTCTTACGACCTGACCTGGCGGAAGCCGGACATCGACGCGGCGTACCTGCTGAGCGCGGGCATCGCGGGTGACGCACCGGGCGGGCTGAACGACCTCGGCCCGGTGCCGCCGGAGATCGCGTCGATCGACCCGCTGCAGGGCAAGCGGGCGACGTTCGCGACGGCGATCGCGCTGGAGAAGTACCTCCGGCAGCACTACCGGGTCGCGGTGGGGGACAAGCTGCCGACCGGGTACGGGTGGCCGCAGCTGAAGAGGTTCCTCGTCGACTCCGGGGGCGCGCAGGCCGCCGCGAAGGAGCCGGGGACCAGTGCGCAGTTCGCGGCCGCGTACGTCGTCCTCGCGCGGCTGAACGGGATCCCGGCGCGGCTGGCGGTCGGGTTCCGCGGGCCGGCCGAGCCCGAGAACGGGTACTACGTGGTGCGGAACTCGGACGCCTTCGCCTGGCCCGAGGTGGCTGTCGACGGGGTCGGCTGGTGGCCGCTGGACCCGGCCGCGGACGCGGCGACCGGGAAGACCACGGTCGCCGGGTCCATCGACGAGATCACCAGCCAGGCGCGGGCCGCCGTACCGTCGGTCGAGAAGATCGAGGATCCGGAGGTCCCGCCGCAGACCGACGACGCGGACGACGGCGACGGGATCGGGCTGCCGCGGATCCCGCTGCCGGTGGTGTTCGCGGTGTCGGCGGGGCTCCTGCTGCTGTGGCTGGCCGGCGTACCGCTGCTGAAGATCGCGCGGGCGTCGCGGCGCCGGCGGCGTCCCGGAAGCGCGGGCGTGGTCGGGGCGTGGGCCGAGGCGCGGGACCGATTGCGTGCGTACGGCGTACCGGTGACGCCTGGGATGACTGTGCGTGACCTCGTCGAGGCCGCGAAGGAGCTCCCGGACACCGCGCCCGGGCTGGCTCGGGTCGCGCAGGCCGTCGACCAGGCGTTGTGGTCCGGAGCGGCGACCACGCCGGAGGTCAAGGAGCACGCGTGGGCCGGGGTTCGCGAGCTCCGGAAGGCGCTGCGCGGACGGCCGTGGGGCGACCGGTTCCAGGCGTCGCTGGAGTTGCGGACGCTGTTCACCCGCTAGCTCGCGCGGGACAGGCCGGGGCCGGGGGCGCGGTGACATCGGCGTCGCATAGAGTGACACGTGCCACGACAGGAAGGGACCACGCGATGCCGGATGCGAACGAGCAGGTGACGGAAACCGCGCCGTCCCCGGGCTTCGACCTGACCAAGCCGAGTATCGCGCGCACCTACGACTACCTGCTGGGCGGCAAGGACAACTTCGCGGTCGACCGCGCGTTCGGGGACCGCTTCGTCAACGAGCTGCCCGGCTCGCAGCAGATCGTGCTCGACAACCGCGGTGTGCTGGTGCGGGCGGTCGACGAGATCGTCCGGCACACGCCGGTCCGGCAGTTCATCGACTTCGGCAGCGGCCTGCCGACCGCGAACAACGTGCACCAGGTCGCCCAGCGGTACGCGCCGGAGACCAAGGTCGTGTACGTCGACAACGACCCGATCGTGCTCGCCCACGGCCGCGCGCTGCTGGCGGAGAACAAGAACACCAGCGTCATCCAGGCCGACCTGCGCGACCCCGCGTCGATCTACGAGGACGACGAGATCCAGCGCCTGATCGATTTCGACCGGCCGGTCGGGCTGATCTTCTGCGCGGTCCTGCACCACATGAACGACGACGAGGACCCGAAGGGCGCGGTCCGCTACTGGCACGACCGGATCGCGGCCGGCAGCCCGGTCTTCATCTCGCACTTCCGCAGCCAGAACGACCCGAAGACCAAGGCCATCCAGGACATCATGCAAGGCACCCTGGGCCGCGGCACCTGGCGCTCCGAACAGGAGATCCTCGACCTCTACGGCGATGGCTTCACCGTCCAGCCCCCCGGCCTCGTCCCCGCCGCCGAATGGCGCAACGACGACACCCCCGACGACCTCACCGACTGGCAACACCTCATCGCCGCAGTCCTCGCCGTCAAGAACTAGTCGTCGGCTTTCCAGAAGAACTTGTTGGACGTGTAGGTGCCTTCGGGGCCGGTGACGGTGACCCAGGTGAGTTGGCCTACGGCGCTGCAGGGGAACTGGTCGGGGACCAGGAGCTGGCCCTTGCCGTCGGTCTTGGTGCTGTAGCCGGGGTTGAAGTTGCCCCATTCGGACGTGTACGGCTTCATGCTGTACGTCGTGTTCGGGCGCAGGTTCTCCAGCCGGATCTGGATGTACGCGCACTCCGGCTGCCGGCAGTTGTCGCCGTACGTCGTACCCTCGCCGCGGGACGCCACGACCCGCTTGGTCGGCGCCTCCGCGGCGATCGACGTCGCGGACAGGCTCGTGTACTTGCCGACGACCTGCTGGCCGTCCGACGCCCTCGTGATCGCGCGGACGTAGAACGTGTACGCCGTCCCGTCGGTGAGTCCGGTGATCGTCGCCTGCGTGCTGGTCGACGTCACGCGCGGCGGCGCGGTGCGCGAGCCGATCGCGACCTCGTACCGCAGGAACGTGCCGTCGCCCATCGTCGGCTGCATCCAGCCGAGCGTCAGCCGTCCGCTGGTGCCGTCGTCCTTCACCAGCAGTTCGCGCGGCGACTCGGCCGGGTTCCATTTCCGCTCGATCCGGTTCGACCTGACGGCCGGTCCGGCGCCGACGCTGTTCACCGCGCTGATCGTGAACGCGTACGCCGTACTCGACTTCAGGCCTGGGATCAGCGCGGATCGTGTCGCCCCGCTGACCGTCGTGGATCCGCCGGTCCAGCTCAGCCGGTACGACGTGATGGTCGCGCCGTGCGCCGCCGCAGCGCCCCAGGTGACGACGGCGTCGGTGTCGACGAAGCGGGCGGACACGTTCAGCGGCGCGCCGGGGCGGCCGGGCTTCGCTGTAGGTTTCGGCGGTGTGGGCGGTTTCGTCTTTGGTGGCGTGGTTTTCGGTGGTGTCGCCCTCGGTCTGTCCGGTGTGTTCTCGCGTCCGGGCGGGGTCGTCTTCCTGGTCGGCGGCGGTGTCTCGGGCCGGCGCGTGCTCGGCGGCGTGGACCTCGGCGGCTTCGGTGGTGTGGTCTTGGGTGGTGTGGTCTTCGGTGGTGTGGTGCGCGGCGGGATCGTGGTCCGCGGCTTCACCGGCGGCGTGATCGTCGGCTTCGCGGTGGCCTTGCGGTCGTCCCCCGGTCCGACCTCGACGGACTCGGTCCGGCCGTCGCGGTCCACCACGACGACCCGGTCGCCGGTCCCGTTCTCGACGTACACCCGGGAGTCGTCGCCGCGGTACAGGTTCGACTCGGGCTTGTCCCGGCCGCCGGCCGGTCGCTGCGGGATCTTGGTCCGGCCCACCTCGCGGCCGTCGCGGTCGAGCGTGAGCAGGCTGGCGTTCTTCCGGTCCAGCAGCGCGAGCCCGTCGCCGGACGACGCCACCCGGTCGTAGCTGCCCTTCGGAAGCGGGGTCGTCGCCGGCGCCTTCGGCTTGTCCGAGACGTCGATCAGGTGCAGCCGGCCGTGGTCCCGGTCGACGATCGCCACCCGGCCGCCGACATCGTTGCCTGCGACAAGCGCCGTGTCCGGTACGTCGACATCGCCGAGGCCGGCCTTGGCGCCGATCCCGCCGCTGTCGAGCGTGTACACCTCGTTCGCGGTGAGATCCACGAACACCGCACCCGTACCGACCGCCGACAGCCCGCCCTTGTGGCCCTTCGGAGCTGTCGCCGGGCACGTCATCCGGTCCGCGGACAGCGGCAGCCGGCACAGGTTGCCGTCGTTCACGCGGTGCACCCAGAGCGTGCCGTCCGACGTCACCACCGGGTCGCCGAGCGGTCCGCCCGGGGCGGCGATCGTCTGCTGGTCCCCGAACCGCACCACGCGCCCGGCCTGCCGGTACACGGCGAACGCCGCACCCGCACCCTCGAGGCCGACCGGCTGTTCGTTCGTCGCCGGCGGCTCGATCGGGTCCAGGACGGTCAGGTCCGACTTGCCGAACTGGTCGATCCGCGACCGCGACAGCACGTACCCCTGCTTGTCGGTCTGCACGACCTGCGCTCCCGGCGGCGTGCCCTTCACCTCGACGTCGGCGTCCACCTCACCGGTAGAACCGTCCAGGTGGAAGATCCGGCCGACGACGCTGTTGTAGACCCAGTGACCGGACTGCGCGAACTTCACGCCGTTGTCCGGCGCGCCCGCCCCGGTCAGCACGACCACGCTCATCAGCGCGACACACCCGGCGACCACCGCGGCCAGCGTGGCCTCCGAACGGCCACGCCCGCGGAGTGCCTCGGTGAGCCGCCCGGGGCGGAAGGAGCTCGGCTTCACCCGTTCAGCCTAGGTGATCGAGGTCCAGAACCGGTCTACACACAGTCCAGCCTCACTTCCGGCAGCTAGCCCCACGGATCGGCACCGGAGCGCTCTCGAAGAGGGCCCCGGCTTCTTCGCCCTGGATCTGGAAGCAGTACTTCAAACCGCTGCTGACCTGCACAGTCAGCCGCGTCGCGCGTCCCAGGTACGTGACCTTCGGCTTCTTGCTGCCCTGCTCGGCGACGACGACGGCGTACCGCAGAACTCGCGACGCCGACCAGCTCAGGTCGACCGAGGTGCCCTTGTCCACCGGTGGATTCAGCTTGATCGTGGGCTGTTCTGGGCTTGTCGGCGCGGGGCTCGGCGTGCTGACGACCGGCGCTGGTGCAGGACGTTCGGCCGTGTCGCCACCGCCCGGACGGAACACCACCGGGAGTACGGCGACCAGCGCGACCGCCGCGCCCGCGCCGAGCAGCAACGGTTTGCGCGACTTCCCGCCTGCAGCCTTCTCCCGCGGCGGCTTCGGCGGCTTCTTCTTGGGAGCCTCGACCACAGCCACCGGCACACTCCGTCCGGCCGCCAGTTCGTCCCGGAAGTCGTCGAAGTCCAGCTCGTCCCCCGGCACCGCGCCGACCCCGGCCAGCAGCGCCTCGAACTCGCGCACCACACTCGCCGCCTCCGGTCGCGCGTCCGGCTCCTTCGCCATCATCCGCAGCAGCAGCGCCGACAACGCCGGCGGCACGTCCCGCCCCGTCACCTCCGCGGGCGACTCCCGCAGAACCCGCAGTACGACGCCGTCCGGCGGCTCACCGGTCCGCGCCGGGAACGGCGGCCGCCCGGTCAGGGCCAGATACAGTACGGCGCCCAGCCCGTACACGTCGGCCGCCTCGGACAGCTCGCCCTCGCGCAGTACTTCGGGCGCCGTGTACGCCGCATCGGCCATCAGATCGCGCGGGAACCGCAGCCGGAGCGCCAGCCCGAAGTCCGCCAACGCCGGCTGCCCACTCGGCCGCTCGAGCACGTTCGACGGCGTCACCCCGCCGTGAACCAGCCCGGCATCGTGCGCCTCGGCGAGCACCGAGCTGAGGATCTGCCCGAGCACGACGACGTCCCCGATCGGCAGCGGCCCGCTCGCGACCAGGTCCGGCAACGACTGCGGACAGAACTCCATCCGCAACCCGGTCCGCCCGTCCGGCAGGTCGTCCAGCGACTCCACCCGCACGATCGACGGCGCACACCGCAGCCCGGCCAGCTTCGCCTGCTCGACCTCGACCCCGCTGTACGTCCGCCGATCCAACGGCTGCGGGTACACCTTCAGCACGGCCGTCCGCCCACCGGGCGGCGCCACCAGGTACACCGTGGCCACCGGTCCGGTGGCGCGCGGCACCAGCGCGTCGGGCGAGATCTCGGCCATCAGCGTCATCTTGTCACCCCGCGACGTCCAAGGACGCGCAACCGCGTGCCACCAGGAAGCGCAGGTCGCCGAGGATCTCGCGCAGCGCGGCCTCCGGATCGGGCCGCGCGGACGGCTCGGCGGCGACCGTCGCGCGTACTTCGCAGCTGTGCCACAACGTCGGGGCCACCGAACCCCACTGCCACAGCTCGTAGCAGTCCGGGTCGAGGACCGCGGCCGCGCCCAGCCCCGGGATCCCGACCGCATGCCCTTCCAACCGGTCCGGCGTGTTCCCGAGCCCGACGAACATCACGTCCATCCGGTGCCGCTGCGCGAACTGCCGGCCGTCCTCGACAACCGCGATCAGCCCCGCGTCCGCGAGCCGTTCGACGTACGCCGCCGGGTCCTCGACGCCTGCCTGCTTGCCCTGCGCAACGACATCGGTCACGCTCCACACCCCTTTGCCCACCTCGGGCAACCCGTGCGCCAGTACCCAGACGGCGAACGCGTCCGGCTCGAGCCGGTGCTGACTCCACCCGACCCGAACCACCTGGTCCGGCTCCCGGAAACCGTTGTACTGCCCGATCGGGAAAACGTGTGACGTCATCGTGCCCGCCGCCGGTCGAAGTACGCCGCCCGCACCGCCAGCAACCCGTGCACCTGTCCGAGAACGCCGGACAGAACGTTCCGCGGTTCGGTTTCCTCGACAGCCCTCACACCGGCCTGCAGCGCCACCGTGGCGGCATCCTGGCACCCGCTCCACAACTCCGGCGCGAGCTGAGCCCACATCAGCACGTCGTACACGGCCACGGAAACCTGCGCCACCGGCTGATGCAAGAGCCCGACAGTCTGCATCCACGGCTCCTCCGGATCCGGCCCCAGCCCCAGCAACAACGGAAACAACTGATGCTCCCGAGCGAACTCGACCGCACCGTCCGCCTCCGGATCAACAGCCGCCAGCAACCCGTCCCGAAGAAACCGCTCCGCCACCTCGTCCACCTGCCCCGCCCCCAACCCCAACCGCTCCGCCCGCTCCATCAGCGAAGCCCGGGTAGGCCGATCCCCATCCTCGACCCCGTGCGCGAGCAGCCAGACGGCGAACTCGTGGTCCGCCAACTCGGCCACCTCGACGCCCACACGCACCTGCTGACGTCGTTGGCCGGCCCCGGACCAGACCACGCCCAGGTCATGCCCCACGGGGATCAACAGCTCCCGATCAGTCACGGTCCCTCCACATCGCCGGTCTGCGCAGCACGCTAGGGCGGTCCGCCGGGCCGCGGCCGCCGACGGCAGGAACCTGTCGCGGCGACGCCGGGCCGCCGCACCGCCGAGACAGTTGACCTGCGGCCGCCATCTGGACCCGGCCGCAGGAAGAGGAAGTGACCGATGAACATCACAGGTCTGGTCCGCGTGACTGTCGCCGCGCCTCAACGGCGCCTCGACCTGGCGCTGCCGGAACAGGCAGCGCTCGCCGAGATCCTCCCCGGCCTGCTCACCAAGGCCGGCGAACACCTCGCCGACCAGGGCGCCCCGGGTGGCGGCTGGGTCCTGCGCCGCGCCGACGGCGCCGAGCTGAACCTCGGCCGCACCCTCGGCTCGCACCGGGTCCGGGACGGCGAGATCCTGCACCTGGTGTCCCGCGGCCTCGAATGGCCCGAACTGGAGTACGACGACCTGGTCGACGCGGTCGCCTCCGGTGCCGGCAAGCTCGGCGTACCGTGGACCGCCCGGCACACCCGGATCGCCGGTCTGACCGGTGCGGCGCTCGCCGTACTGGTCGTGATGGCGGTCGTGCTGCGCCGCGGCGCGCCCTGGGCCGAGGCCGCGACCTGGCTCCTGCTGACGTCGGCCCTGCTGACCGTCGCAGGCGTCGCGCTGGCCCGCGTGGTAGGAGATTCCGGCGCGGGTGCGCTGCTCGGCGGTCTCGGTCTGCCGTTCGCCGCGGTGGGTGGCGGTCTGCTGTTCGCCGGTACGGCGACGTGGCCCGCGATCGGCGCGCCACAGGTCCTTGCCGCCGGTACGGCGTTGCTGCTCGCCGGAGTCGCGTGCTATCTGGGGATCGTGGACAGCGGCACGCTGTTCGCGGCCGCCACGAGCACCGGACTGCTCGGACTGGTCGCCGGCTGGACCGGCACCGCGGACACGCTGGACGGCGCCGACGTGGCCGCGATGCTCGGCGCCGCCGCGTTCGCGTTCTCGCCGCTGCTCGGCCCGCTCGCGCTCCGCATCGGCCGGTTGCCGATGCCGATCCTGCCGCGAACGACCGCCGACCTGGTCCGCGACGATCCACAACCTCCCCGAAAGCACGTGTACGGCGCTGTCGTCCGAGCGGACGGTCTGCTCACCGGCATGCTGGCGGGCGTGGCCGTCGCCCTCTCGGTGTGTATGGTGCTGCTGACCGCGGACCGCAGTACGCCGGCGACCGTGCTCACCGGCCTGCTCACCGCCGGATGCTTGCTGCGGGCAAGGATCTATCCGGTGGTGAAACACCGGCTGATGCTGCTCGTCGCGGCGCTCACCGGTATCGCCTGCCTGGTGCTCGGTCCGCTGAGCGCGTCGACGCCCGACCCGGTCTCGCTGGTCGTCCCCTCGATGCTCCTGCTGGCCGCGATCACGATCTTCTGCGGCCTGCGGTACAGCACCAAGCTGCCGAGTCCGTACCTGAGCCGGTACGCCGAGATTCTCGAGGTGCTCGTGACGCTGGCGCTGATCCCGCTCGCGTGCTCGGTACTCGGTCTGTACGCCGTCGTCCGGGGCTGGGGAGGCTGAGATGGCAACCAGGAAGGATCAGCTGCAGTCGCACCAGTTCTCGGTGCAGCGGATGGTCTCCGCGCTGGTCACCCGGGAGACCGATCCGGAGCAGCCGCCGTTCAAGCGGGTCACCGCGGCAGCGTTCGGCGGCGTGGCGATCATGATCGTCGCGCTGGCCGTGGTCGGCGTCTACGGAATGGTGGTCCCGGGCGGCAACACGGCCTGGAGCAAGGGCGACACCGTCATCGTCGAGAAGGAGACCGGCACCCGGTTCGTCTACATCGACGGCCACCTGCACCCGGTCACGAACTACGTGTCGGCCCTGCTCGCCCTCGGGAAGAAGGGCACGACGCGCCGGGTCTCGCAACGGTCCCTCACCGGGGTGCCCCGGGGCCCGCGGATCGGGATCCCGGACGCGCCGGACGCGTTGCCTCCGGCGAACAAGCTGCTCAGCGGCGGCTGGACGCTGTGCTCGCAGCCGGCCCTGGACCAGAGCGGTGCGCGGTCCAGCGAGTCGGTGCTGATGATCGGTCAGCAGCCGTCCGGCGGCACCGCGATGGCGGACGCCGCGATGCTCGTCGAGGTGATCGAGACCGGCGACCAGTACCTGATCAGCAAGGGCTACCGGCACCGGATCACGAAGTCCGACACGGTCACGGTCGGACTGGCGCTGTCGTCCGAACCGTGGGCACGGGTCGGTGCGGCGTTCGTCGCGGCGCTGCCGGACGGCGAACCGATCGCGCCGATCAAGCTCGCGGGCATCGGCCTGCCGTCGACCGCCGTACCCGATCGCCCGAAGACGCTGGCCGGCCAGCTGTTCGTCGTCCGGACGTCGGGCGGCGGCACCCAGCACTACCTCGCGACGCAGCGCACGCTGCTGCCGATCTCGGAGCTGCAGTTCGACATCCAGCGCGCGTACCGCCCGATGAAGGCGGCGTACGGCGGGAAGGCGCCGGCCGCGATCGAACTGAGCCTGCTGTCGGTCGGCCAGGCCGCGCAGCCGACGACCACCGCGGAGGAGGGGCGCGCGCCGCGCAGCCGGCCGGCGTTCGTGGCGCCGCGGGACGGCCTCGGGACGGTCTGCGCGACCTTCGCGCCCGGCGCCGAGCTGCCGGCGATCGCGATCGACCCGGCGATGCCCGCGCGCGACGCGATGACCGCGACGGTCAAGCGCGGCCGGGCCGGTACGGCGCTCGCGGACCGGATCGTCGTCCCGCCCGGTACGGCGGCCGTCGTCGAGGCCCGGCAATCCAAGCAGGCCCAGAGCGGGACACTCGGGCTCGTCACCGACCTGGGACGCGCGTACGCGCTGTCCGACCCGAAGGTCCTCGCCGCCCTGGGCTACGAGAACGTCCAGCCGGTCGAGATCCCGGCAGCGCTGCTGGCCCGGGTCCCGCAGGGCCCGGCACTGAACCCGGCGACGGCTTTGCAACCCACCACCTGACCCAGCAGCGTCAGGTGGTGCTGACATGGCGAAGGGTCCGGCTCGAGTTCCGAGCCGGACCCTTCGTGGTGTGACGCTCAGTTGGCGTAGCGGCGTGCTGCCGCGGGTTCGTCCTCGACCTTCCAGAGATCCTCGTCGAGCAGCTGCAGGGTCTCGGCCGGTGCCTTCTCCGGCCGGCGCCGGGCGGTCACCGGCGCGACCGGGAACGCCCCCGGCAGGTCCTTGCCCGCCTTGCCCCGCAGTCCGACCGGTACTCCGGGAGTTTCGTCGTTCTGCCGGTCCCGTTTGCGACCGACCGGACGAATCGTCCCCGCCGCGCCCGACTTCCCGGCCCGGCCGCCGCTGCCACCGGCGCCCATCCCGGCACCCGGCGGCATCATCGGCGGTACGCCGCCACCCGCGCCGGCACCCGCCGCGGGAGTCCCGGCGAGCCCGGTACCGGCCGGCGAACCCGGGGCCCGGCCACCGCTGGGCGCCGGCTGCGGCGACAACTGCTCACCGGCCCGGGCGATCGGCTTGTCGCCGGTCACGCCGCCGACGCCGCCGGCCTTCGGGAGATCGGCCTTGCCGACTCCGCCCCCGCCAGCGCCGCCGAGTCCGCCACCGAGGCCGCCACCGCCGATGCCGCGACCGAGCCCGCCCGGGACCGGAACGCCGCCGACCGGCAGGCCCCCGCTCGGAGTCGTGACCGATGCGGCCGGGATGTTCGGCGGCGTGAACTGCTCGATCGACGGCGGCCGAACCGCCGTCGGCAACCCCGCCAACCCGGTGCCCTGCCCGTTCGGCAACCCGCCAGGCACGCTGCCTACGGGCACACCGCCGGGCATGCCACCCGGGACGTCGCCGGGCGCGCCCCCGCCGGGGGTACCTCCGGGCGCGCCCCCAGGGCCACCCCCGGGAGCTCCACCCGGTTGCTCTTCGCCAGGTGCGCCGCCAGGGCCTCCGCCCGGCTGGTCCCCGCCATCGGTCTGCGCGCTGGGACCGTCAGGCGACGAGCCGGGCCGGGTACTCGGCCCGCCGGGCGGGACCGTGTTCCCGGCCCCGGGACCCTTCCACTGCAACTGCTGCGCCGTCCCGAGGAGCTGGGGGCCGAGCCGTTCGTACTCCGCGGCGAGCGCGCTCAGCTGCCCACCGGCCGCGACCACGATCGGACGGTTGAGGTCGACGAAGAGCTTCTCCAGCGCCTGCGCGCCGAGATCCGAGTTGAACTGCTCGATCGCCTTGTCGAGCGCCGCCTTGGCCTGTGCCGTGGCGCCCGCGACGACCCCGATGTAGTTCGCCAGCCCGGTCAGCATCGCCGGGATCGAGGCGCCGCCCTGGTTCGAGCCCGGTCCGTTCGATCCGAGGATCGCCGCGCTCGCGCTGACCAGCGAGTTCGTCGAGGCAGCGGCGGCGTCCTTGTAGATGGCGACGGGGGCGGGGCTCTGCCAGTTGCCGACGAGCTTCTCGCTGGCGCGCGGGAAGGCCTGCGCGGCGGTGGTGATGGTCTCGTACGACGCCTGCCACATCTGCGCCGCCGTGTTCAGCGGGCCCTGCAGTGCCTTGTCGGCCTGCGCCTTCTGGTCGATGTCGTTCATCACGGCCTGGAGCGCGTTGACGGTCTGCGCCACCATCGCCCCGGCCGCGTAGTCGGTCGGCATGTCAGTTCCCTCCGAGCTCGGGGTGCAGCTGGTGCTGGACGGCCCGGCGCCAGTCGAACGCGGGGTCGGTGCGCACCGGCCCTTCCTGCGGCCTGAGCAGCGCCTGGAGACGGCTGCGGGTCAGGTGGACGAGGCCCTCGTGCTCGATTCGCAGTTGCGTGACCGCACTGTGGTACCCGTCGAGACCGTTACCGGTCTTGGTCATGAACTGCACGAGCGACTCCCGGGCCTGCCGTTCCTGCGTCATGAACAGCTTGCTCTCGATGGTCCCGCCGGCCGCGGCCGGCGACGCGGAATCCTCGCCTGCTCTGGTCATGCCGTCGCGGAACGTCCCGGCCACGTTGGCCATCTCGCTCTCCGAGTATCTGAGGGCGTCGACCTCCTGGACGTGGACGATGTCGCTTCCGCCGCTGTCGTCTGGCATGGATCCTCCTTCTCGAATGCCGAATTCGGTTGGTTCAGACGACCTGCTGGTCGTCCGTCGGGGGGTGGGTCAGCTGGATCAGCTGGTTCGTGCCCTGGCGGCTGATCAGCCAGCCGCGGCCGGGCGGCATCGGCTGCGCGCGGACACCGCCGAGCAGCGGTCCCTCCTCGCGGCTGCCGGACATCAGCAGACCGGGCGAGCCGACGTCCCGCATCCGGGCCAGCACCGGCTCGAACAGTCCGCGCATCGCGCCGCCGGTCCGGCGGGCCACGAAGATCCGCAGCCCCAGGTCGGACGCCTGCGGGATGAAGGGCAGCAGCGGCATCAACGGGTGGTTCTCGGAGGAGGCGACCATGTCGTAGTCGTCGATCAGCACGAAGATGTCCGGACCGCTCCACCAGGACCGGTCCCGGAGTTGCTGCGGAGTGACGTCCGGGCCGGGGACGCGCTCCTGCAGAACGTTGGCCAGACCCGCGATCAGCTCGGCGGTCGCCTGATGGTTCATGCCGTAGCCGAGCAGGTGCTCGCTCTCGACCCCGCCGATCAGGCTGCGGCGATGGTCGACGACCACGATCCGCGCCTGTTCCGGGGTGTGGGTCTCGCGGATCCGGGCCGCCAGGGTGCGCAGGAACCCGGACTTCCCGGCGCCGGTGTCGCCCAGCAGGATGAAGGTCGGATTCGCGACCGGGTCGAGCAGGACCGGTGCCAGCGTGCTCTCCGCGACGCCGACGGCGAGACCCTGCTCGCGCGAACTCGCTCCGTCGACGGTCTCGTACGCGACGTCGCTCGGCAGCAGCCGGACCTGCGGCGCCCGGTCACCCGGCCAGGCCTCCTTGACCGTCGCCACCAGCTCGGCCAGACCGGCCGAGATCCGCTCGTCGCCGTCCTGCAGCCGCGGCGCCGCGACCAGGAAGTGGTGCTTGCTCGTCGTCATGCCGCGGCCCGGCGCATGCTCCGGAACCAGGATCGCGCACCGCCGGTCGATCACCGAGTCGATCGGGTCGCCGAGCCGCAGTTCGAGTTTGGTGCCGCACAGGTCCCGGATCTGGTTCCGGAGATCGAACCAGCGGGCCACGCTGATCACCAGGTGGACGCCGTACGCGAGGCCGCGGGTCGCGATGTCGCCGAGGGCCTGCTCCAGGTCCTCGTAGTCGTTGCGGATCGTCTGCCAGCCGTCGACCACCAGGAACACGTCGCCGTACGGCGAATCGCCGGCCTCGCCCCGCCGGCGCCGCTCGCGGAACGTCTGCATGCTGTCGATGCCGGCCGCCGCGAAGGCCTTTTCGCGCTCGGCGACGATCCCGAGCAGCTCGATGACGGTACGGCGGACCGCGTTGGTGTCCTGGCGTCCCGCGACCCCGCCGACGTGCGGCAGGTCCCGCAGCGCCGAGAGCACGCCGCCGCCGAAGTCGAAGCAGTAGAACTGCACCTCCTCGGGCGTGTGCGTGAGCGCCAGGCCGGCCACGATGCTGACCAGCGTGGTGCTCTTGCCGCTCTGCGGCGCGCCCGCGATCGCGACATGACCGCCGCCCGCCGACAGGTCGAGCAGCAGCGGGTCCCGGCGCTGGTCGAGGGGCCGGTCGACGATGCCGGCGACCGTGACCAGGCTGCCCGGGCGGAGCAGGTCGTGCGAGTTCCGCAGGACGTCACCGAGCGCCGGCGACTCGTCGAGCGGCGGGAGCCAGATCTGGTGCGCCGGGCTGCCCTTGCCCTCGAAGCGGTCGACGAGGATGTCCAGCAGGGTCTCGCCGACGCTCTCGTCGAACGCGCCGTCCGGATCCGGGTTCTCCGCCTCCGGCTCGTCGGTGATCGCCGGCGCGACGTACCCGCTGGAGTAGTCGAGCAGCTCGATCGAGTTGTCGGGGGCGACCGGAAGACCGTTGGCGGACGGCCGCCGGTGGACGCCGGAGACGTACGCCGAGCGGAACCGGTCCATCGGGTCGGTGCCGACCCGGAGAAAGCCGTGACCCGGTGCCCTCGGCAACTGGAACGCGTCGTTGACGCCGAGCACGGTGCGGCTGTCGATGTCGGAGAACGTCCGTAGGCCGATCCGGTACGACAAGTGGGTCTCGAGACCGCGCAACCGGCCCTCCTCCAGCCGCTGGCTGGCCAGCAGGAGGTGGACGCCGAGCGAGCGGCCGACGCGGCCGATCTGGACGAACATGTCGATGAAGTCCGGGCGGGCCGTGAGCAGCTCGCTGAACTCGTCGCAGATCACCAGCAGCGTCGGCACTTCCTCGAGCGGCGCCCCGGCCGCGCGGGCCTTCTCGTAGTCGCGGAGCGAGGAGAAGTTGCCCGCGGCCCGGAGCAGCTCCTGGCGGCGCAGAAGTTCGCCGTTGATCGCGTCGGTCATCCGGTCGACCAGGTGCAGCTCCTCGGCGAGGTTGGTGATCACCGCGCTGGTGTGCGGCAGCTTGTCCAGCCGGGTGAAGGTCGCGCCGCCCTTGAAGTCGACGAGCGCGAAGTTGAGCGAGCGCGGCGGGTGCGTGATCGCGAGCGCGAGGACCAGGGTGCGGAGCAGTTCGCTCTTCCCGGAGCCGGTCGCGCCGATCAGCAGGCCGTGCGGACCCATGCCTTCCTGGGCGGACTCCTTGAGGTCGATCTCGATCGGCTGACCGTCGGCCCGGAGGCCGA
This sequence comes from Kribbella sp. HUAS MG21, assembly GCF_040254265.1. Taxonomy (GTDB): domain Bacteria; phylum Actinomycetota; class Actinomycetes; order Propionibacteriales; family Kribbellaceae; genus Kribbella. The sequence continues at coordinate 1,717,220 of NZ_CP158165.1, read as the reverse complement.
ACTTCACCCGCAGCCGGTCCCGGCTCGGCCGCGGCAACCAGGTGTCCTCGGGATCGAAGTCGTACGGATCGCCGAGGTCGAGCAGCTCCGCAAGCCCGAGGTCCGCGCTCAGCGGGGCGTCGCCCTGGGCGCCGGCGGTCAACCGCAGCGGGGCGAGCTGACGCGCCAGGCCTTCCAACGTGACGATGTCCAGTGCGTCGGCCTGCCCGAGCCGTTCGTCGCCCTCCATCGTCTCCGCCGAGAGGTTGCCCTCGGCATCCACGTCCAGGCTGATCGCGGTCGAGTCGATCGCCCGCGGCGGCGCCGTCGTGAGGTCGAGGACCGTGACGCCCTCGAGTCCGGCCCCGGCCAGCAGATGGTCCGACCCGTCGATCTCCCCGCCGTCCAGCACGACCACGAGATGCGGACCGGCGACCCGGCCTGCCACGTCCGGGTCGAACCGCGGACGGTTCGTCAGTACGTCGTCCAGCATCGCCTCGATCGCGGTGACCGACGGGGCGATCAACCGCAGCGGGCCGAGGGCGTCGCTGCGTTCCGGGTGCAGCGCGTGCGGCAGCCACTTCGCCCAGTCCCACTCCGGCCGGTTCCGGTCCGCCGTACAGATCGCGATCCGGAGGTTGTCGGGTGCCTGCAGGGTGACCAGCTGCGCGATCATCGCGCGCACCAGCGCGACGGACCGGTCCCGGTCGCCGGGCAGGTAGATCCGGCCGAAGCCGGTGATCGCGATCGCCAGCGGGAGTCCGGGCACCGCGGCGTACGTCGAGACGAAGCGGCGCAGGGCCAACGCGGACAGAGGCTCCAGGCGTTCCAGCGGCTGCGTGTCCGGCGGTACGACGGCCGTCGCCGGGTGCTGCGGCCCGACGCCGATCCGGGTGGCGCCGAAGTCGGGATCGTCCTGGCGGCGCTCCCAGAGCCGGTAGCTGCCGGCCAGCGACCACAACGAGTCCGGCTGGGGGTGCAGGTACGCGAGCGCGTCGCGCTGCTGGTCGATCGACCGGCCGAGCCGGAGCCGTTGCTGGGCGAGGTGCCGCAGGTAGGTACGGCGGGCCTGGCCCATCTCGGCCTTCCCGGCGCCGTTGCGATTGAGCAGCGCCATCACGATCATGCCGATCATCGCCAGGCCGAACAGGCCGAAGATCACGTACCGCAGGCCGCTGACGATGCTGCTCGAGTACAGCAGCAGCATCGCGCCCATCATCGCGACCATGGGGAGCACCATCAACATCTGCGTCCACTGCCGGCCGCCGGGCTCCGGCACCTCGGGCGGTGCCTCCAGCAACAGTTCGCCGCCGGGCAGCTCCGGGGCGGGCCGCCGCATCGGCCGCCGGACCATCATCGTCGCCATCGCACACCTTCCGCCGAGGCTGTTCGCTGCGATCTTCACGCGCCCGGACGGGGGCCGGAGGCCGATGGCAGGAAGGTGTCGCCGGGGCCGATCGCCGACGGCCGCTCCCTAGCTTGTGGCTGAACCATCCACAGCAACATCGGCACAGGAAAGGGGACAGCGATGTCCGGGATGTTCATCCAGGGTCTGACCGACCCGATGACGCACCACGCCAACCAGACCGCGATGTTCGCCGACTCCGTCGGCGAGAAGCTCGGCCGGTCCGAGGCGAACACCATGGACCTCTCCACGGCGTCGTTCCGTGGTGAGGCCTCGCAGGTGAACGTGCAGGGCCACGAGAACTGGCGGCAGGCGGCGAACCTGAAAGGCCAGCTGCAGGCGCAGCTGCAGTCCGACGGCGTCGGCCAGATCTCCAACCACTACGGGCAGCTGAGCATGAACAACGTCCACTCGCTGACGACCGTCAACATGCCGACGGCCTGATCGGCGCCGACGTCCGAACCACCAGAGAGGAACGCAACGATGGCTGAGGTCTTCCAGCAGTTCGGCGGCATGATGGACGCCGCCACCGGCTACAAGAACATCGGTCAGAACTACCTGACCGACGCGACCGACCACCAGAGCATCGCCGCGGCGCTGCAGCCCGAGAACGCCTGGGTCAGCAGCGACTTCGACGAGTACTTCGCCAACGTCAGCAAGATGGTCAACGAGGCGCACGCCCACGGGACCGACCTGATGAACCGCGGCACCGTCGTGGACCAGTGCGCGGCCGACGGCCAGTCGACGCTGGCCACCACCTGTGCGATCGCCTCCAGCCTGCGGGTCTGACCGGCACGCACCACGAACGCCCGACCGGCACTGCCGGTCGGGCGTTTCCGCGTTGGCTCAGCGGGTGAAGAGGAAGTCGGGCGGGAGCTCGGGAGCCGAGGGCGCCGGACGGTCGACCGTGGAACGCGCGGCGGCCCAGCGGCGGCGGTGCCCGGTGACGACCAGCCAGCTGACGACGAGGACGGTCGTCATCGCACCCGCTGCCAGCAGTGCCGCCGTACGGGCCTCCAGACCGCGGGCATGCCACCAGGCCGCGACGGCGAGCTGCTGCTCGTCGGGAGGCGGGACGTGCGTCGCCGGAAGCGCGCGTCCCGCGCCGGCCATGCCTTCGGTGACGGCGCGGTACGGGTCGACGATGCCCGCGCCGTACTCCTGGTTGCCGCGGCCGCCTCGGGACGGCGTCGCGGTGGCGATCAGCCGCTGCGTGACCTGTGCGGCGGTGAGCTTCGGCCAGGCGGCGCGGACGAGGGCCGCAGTACCGGAGACGAACGGGGCGGCGAAGCTGGTGCCGTCCTCGTACGCGTGACCGGCGACGCGGGTGCTGGTCAGGACGCCGGTGCCGGGCGCGACCAGGTCGACGTACGGGCCGATCTGGGAGGCGCTCGAGCGGGCACCGGCGTTGTCGATCGCGCCGACACCGATCACCCCTGGGTACGACGCCGGGTACGACGGGAGCGGGCCGTCGTCAAGGCTCTGCCGGTTCCCGACCGCCGCCACCACGACGACGTCCTTCTGCACGGCGTACGCGATCGCCTGGCGAACCGGCTTGTCGTCGCGGTCGCCGGCCACCGACAGGTTGATCACCCGGGCGCCGGCGTCGACGGCGTACCGGATGCCTTTCGCGAGCAGGACCGGGTCGATCAGTTCGGTCCTGCCGTCGTTGTCGGTCTCGCGTTCGCTGATCCGGACCGGGAGGATCCTGGCCCCCGGCGCGATGCCCTGGAAGCCGATACCGCGCTTGCCGTCGGCGGCGATGATGCCGGCCACCCCGGTGCCGTGCGACACACAGTCGTAGTTTCCGGGGAGTTTGCCGACCAGGTAGAAGTCGCGGCCCGGCAGCACCTTACCGGGCCGCCGGAGCTGCGGGTGGTCGGCGTCGACGCCGGAGTCGATCACCGCGACCGTGACGCCGCTGCCGTTGCTGAACGGCCAGGCGCGCTGTGGCATCAGCAGCTGCTGTGCCCACGGCAGCAACCGCACGACCGGGTGCGCCGGTTCCACGTTCCGGCACGCGCCTTTCGGTGGTGCGGCGAGTGCGGGCTGGCCTCCCAGGCCCAGCACGATGGCGCCGGCCGCGAACGCGGCCCCGATCCGTCTCGTCTTCACGGGACGAGCCTGCGATCCCGGCCCGCCGTACGACGCCCGATGGCCGGAAGAGGTCACCCCGGTCCGGCGCCGGGCCGCGCGCCGGAAACTGCAAGCACGTTCCGGCCGAGGGAGGCGCGATGAGCATGCGTGGGCACGACCGCACCGGCGACGAGGCGCGCCTCGGACAGCTCGAGGAACTCGACCGCGAGGCCCGGCGGATCCGCGAGTCGGTCTCCGGCACGACCGGTACCGCGGAGTCGCCGGACGGACTGGTCGAGGCCACGGTCGGCGTGTACGGCGAACTCGTCGAGCTCGACCTCGACGCCCGGATCTACCGCACCCAGGACGCGGACGCGCTCGCCGAACAGATCCGCGCGGCGGTGAACGCGGCGTACGAATCCGCGCAGGAACAGGTCCGGCGGGACCTGGCGCGCTACCTGACGACCGCGGAGCCGGGGCCGTCCGGGCTCGCGTTCGGGCCGTTCCTGAGCCAGCTGCGCTCGGGGTCGGGCGGTGTGCGGTGAGTGAGGCGCCGCGGCCGATCAGCTTCGGCGGGGCGGGCGACGTGGACATGTACCCGGCGGAGACGAACGCCGCCGTCGCCGGGATCGCCGACGCCGGCAAGGTGATCGGCGCGGCATGGGCCGCGGCGGCGCCGGCGATCGCGGCCGACGAGGCGGTGGTCGGGACCGGGCTGGACGAGCTGAGCGCCGGGTTCCGGGAGCGGTACAACAGGATCAAGCCGCAGCTGGAGAAGGTAGCGCAGGAAGCCGAGCACAACTTCCAGGCCATGGGGGCCAACGGCAACAAGATCGTGCTGCTGTACATGGAGCTGACCCGTCAACAGGCCGACCGGTTGCGCAGGCTCGAGTGATTCCCGAGCCGAGCTGCGAGCTGTGGACGTGGCTGCAGAAGTTCTCCGACGCCTACATCTGGCCGCGCACGGACGAGGACGCCGCGCAGCGGATGGGTGACAACTGGCACAAGGTCGAGCTCGCCATGCAGGAGACGATCACGGCCGCGGCCGGCCAGAACAACCTGCTGCCGGGGCTCTGGAAGGACGCCAGCGGGATCCTGTACCACTCGAACCTGGCCACCAATCTGGGTCCGCAGGGGTACGGGTCGGCGGTCGACTCCTTCCGGGAAGTCGCCCAGATGTGCTGGGACCTGGCGCGGACGGTCGGGCAGATCAAGAACCAGATCTACGCCGAGCTGATCATGAACGTCGCGTTCTTCGCGGCGACGTTCGCGCTGCCGCCCGGGATCGGCGACTTCTTCCGGTGGCGGCTGGTGGCGTCGCTGGCGGAGCGCTTCTCCAGCATCATCCGGGGCGCGGCCGGGCTGCTCGGGCACGGTGGGGAGCTGGCCGGGGCGCAGGCGTTGCGGCGGTTGGGCGGTCAGCTCGCGACCGAACTCGTCGACGAGAGCATCACCGACGTCGTCGGGCAGCAGCTGGACATCCACCGCGGCTTCCGCCCGGAGGGGATGGACTGGCGGCAGGTGATGATCTCCGGCGGCGCCGGGGTCATCGGTGAACCGCTGGGGCGGGGCCTCAGCCGGGTGGGCCGGATCGGCTCCACGCCCGCGGGCCGGCTGGCCGACGTACTCCGGGTCGGGGATCGCGGCAAGCAGCTGATGCAGCAGAGCGCGCACGCCTTCGTGGTCAACAGCATCTCGTCGCCCGTTTCCAGTACCGCCGCGCAGTCCATTGCTGACGGCAACTTCCTGGAGACGTTGATGAATCCCGGGAAGTACGCCCACGCGATCCTGACCGGCGGCTTCAACGCCGGCGTGCTGGGCGCGGGCCGGATCGCGGCGGTACAGACCGGCGACATGACCGGCCAGGCAACCAGCGACTGGGCGCGCATGAGGCTGGGCATGGACCCCTACGTCCCACCTGCTGGCCCGCATGGCCCCACTCCCGCCATCAACACCACCGGCTCGTCCGGCACCGAAACATCCGGCTCCGGCCCACTCGGCTCCAACCCTGTCAGCTCCGGCGTCCCTGGTTCCGGCGTGGGCGACTCCGGTACGGCCGGCTCGGGTACGGCGGGCTCGGGTACGGCGGGCTCGGGCATGCCGGGATCCGGCGGATCCTCGGGTGCGTCCGGTGCGTCCGGTGCGTCCGGCCACGGGGCTACTGGTTCGGGCGCTGGTTCGTCCGGGAGTGCCTCGGACTCGTCGCCGGCCGGCGCCGGACGATCGGCGGGCGCTCCAGCCGCTGCCGACAGCGACCACCACACACCTGCTCAACGGACGTCCCACGCCGGCAACACCACCGACGAAAATCGCGAGTCCCGCCAGCCCGGGCCACAAGCCGCCCACGAAGAAGCGCAAGAACACCAGCCGGCCACCACCCAACAATCAACCGACCGCACCACGACCGACGCCCCGACTTCGTCGGCAGCTCAACCCACCTCTGCCGAACCGAACACCCCACAGCCCACCGCGGCGAACTCGCCCACGACCGGTCCCACACCCACTCAGCCGACCACTGCCCAACCACCCCCCACGCACTCCACCAACTCGACAACGGCCACCCCCCAACAACCAACCCTCACGACCACAAGCTCGCCCCCCGCGAACACCAACCCGACGGGCGCGAACACCACGGCCCCGCTCAACGCGAACGCCACAGCCCCCAACCCCGCGAACCCGAACGGCGCGACCCCACTGCCCGCGAACGTGCCGGGGCCGAAGTCCCCCGGCACAGGCCCGACCGGTGCGAACGGGTCACCCACCAACGCCACAAACACGAACGCCGCAAACACCAACCGCGCGGACGCGAACGCCGCGGGCGCGAACGCCGCCGACACCAATTCGTCGAGCGCGAATGGCACGGGTGCGAAGGCCGAGGACGTCGACGGCGTGGATGTGAACTCTGCGGACGCCTCCGGAGCGGGGCAGGGACAGGCGGCGCAGGCCGTCGACGGCGAGAGTTCGGAGCGAGACGTCGTACCTGCGGCGCAGCAGGCCGGTTCGCAGGATCCGACGGACGACGGGCCGCTCCGGCACCAGCAAGACGGCAGCGACGACCAGACCGCCGAACACGCGCCCGCCGAACGAGCGCTCGCCGAACGCGGGCCCGCCGACTCCGCTGTCGACGCTGGTGCCGGACGGGCCGTGGACGCTGCTGGGGTGCCGAAGTCAGGTCCTGCGGCTGTGGTGCCTGGGTCCGGTCAGGCGTTTGCGATGCTGCCGACCGTCGACTTCGTCCCAGACGTCGAATCCATCTCCCTGGACACGAGCGGACCCCGAAAACCGGGCGTCGTCCTCACGCGGTCCGTCGGTCCTTCCGCTGAAGGATCGCCGGACGATGTGGTCCCCGTGTCGCCGGCGGACGGGCAGTCGGTGGAGTCCGCTGCGCTGGAGGCGTTCGTCCGGGCGCTGAACGAGCGTACGGCGGACGGTCGCCTCACCCCGGCGGCGGTCGCGATGCGCAAGCGGTACTACCAGACGCCCGACGTCTCGAAGGCGACCGGTGAGCCCTCCGGCAGGGTCAAGCGATGGTCGGCGATGGACACGTTCAGCGTCGCGACGCCGGACGGAACGGTCGTCGACATGCAGGTTCCAGGGCTCGCCTACCTGCAGGGCGGCGACTTCGCGCCGGTCGAGGTGGTGCCGAGTCGCCCGATCAAGCGGACGGACGCGCGCTTCGACGATCCCGCGCTGAGGTTGACCGGCGACGAGCGGATCACGCTCCAGTGGGCGACGGACCGCTGGATGAAGAGCATGGGCAAGTGGACCCATGCCGACGTCCTGCCGACCGAAGCGGAGCGCGCGGCTCAGGGCGAGCTGTCGGACGAGGAGTTCCGCGAACTGCTGGACGAGGCAACCGACGCCACCGGTCTCCGGCCGCAGGAGACCGGGGAGGCGCTGGGCGAAACCTACGCCCGCGTGATGATCCGCTGGCTCGAGAACCAGTACCCGGGTGAGGAGATCCTCCGGGTGCCGGTGAGGTCGATGGGCGGATCGGGGCGGTTCGACCAGATCTACGTCCGGATGGGTGGCGGCCGGATCCTGGGATTCGCCGCCGTCGAGGCGAAGAGCGTCCACGGCGCGCTCGGCAGTCGGCGCGGCCGCGACGGAAGGGCGTACGAGCAGGGCCATCGCGAGTACGTCCGCAGCATCCTGGACGCGATGATGCAGCGCCCCGGGCAGCTCAACGAGCCCGGCATCGCCGCCCGGATGGAGGCCGCCCTCGACGCCGGGAACTTCCAGTACTTCGTGGTCAAGGCCCAGGTCGAGATGCTGCCGAACCGTGCTCAGGCGAAGGGGATCGCGGTCACCGAGTACGACCTCAGCCCCGCCGTCGGCGCCGCCGATCCCGCCGGTACGGCGCAGCACGCCGACCACGACCACACGCATCCGAACGGGGATCGGATCAACCAGGAAGCCGCCGAGAACGGTGCTGGGCTGGAACGTACGGCGGCGACGGTCGAGGAGGTCGCGGCGGCGGCCGGGGTCGATCTGAGTGGGATCGAGGTCGTCCTGCTCGACGACCCGGCCGAGTACGCGTATCTCGACGACCTGGGTGCGATGGCGAGCGCGCAGCAGTTGGACGACGGCACGATCCAGGTCCGGCTGGGGCCCGCGAGCTTCGCCGACCGGGAGACGCTGGCGGCGACGCTCGCGCACGAGAAGACGCATGCCGATCAGTTCCGGGCGGGCCGCGTCGCCACGGACAACGTACCGGAGCTGGAGCGCGAGGCGCGGGCGAGCGAGGCGCCCGCGGTGGAGAGGTTGCGAGCACATGATCAGGTTCACGATCGAAGCGACGTTCGACCTGCCGAGCCGGCCCGGCATCGTGATCCCCGGCAGGATCCAGGGCGGGGCGGTCCGGGCCGGCATGGTCCTCCGGATCGAGGGCACGAACCAGGACGTGCGGATCCGCGCCGTGGAACTGAACTGTTCCGCCGGGACGACCCGGACGGCGCTGACGACGGACCGCGAACACGCCCCGATGCTGCGACCGGGGACGGTTCTCGTCAGCCTGCGCTGACCTCGGAGGGAGCACAGCCGCCGCGCCGGAACGAGGTGCTGACCGGCGACAACGGCGAGCTCGTACTCCGAATCCGCAACCTCCCTCCACCACCCGCCACCAAACCATCCGCACCCGAAGCCGGGCCGTCTGCGCGCGGTGCCGGGCGGTCCGCGGGTGGTGCGCGGCGGCTGGTCGCGGAAGCAATGCTTGCGGGGCGGGGTGCGCTCCGGGGCGCCGGCGCGGGTGTCTTCTCCGCGGAGGCGCGCGTGCCGCGGCAGGATCTCGGGCGCCTTGCGGAGGCGGTCGAGGCCGCCGTACGGCGAGGGCTCGAGGTCGAGCTGACCTTCGCGATGAATCCGGATTCGAAGTGGCTGGAGGCAACGGCCCAGGTCACCGATCCGTCGACCGGGGAGAGCGTCACGTACCGGCGCACAGGTCTCGGTGAACTCGCCGACCGCATCCGTCCCACCGTCGCCCGCACGGCCGACCCCGCCCCGCCCCCGAAGCCCGCGGCCCCGACTCCACCGGACAGGTCCGCGGCCCCGGCTCGACCGGACAGGTCCGCGGCCCCGGCTCGACCGGACAGGTCCGCGGCTCCGGCTCCGCCGGGCAGTCCTGCGGACCCGGCTCCGGCTCGGGCAGGGCGGGGGGAGCGGCCGGTGGGGCGTGATGGGGTGGTTGACGGTGGGCCGGTGGAGGCGGCGTCGGGGCGGCGGGTGCTGGACGACCCTCAGCAGTTCGCGCCGGTCCGATCCGAGGATCCGAGCCAGGAACAGGCGCGCGGGGACCGGTTCCTGCCTGGTTGGTTGTTGGTGGGGGTCGAGGCGGCTCGCGCGATCCTGCTGCCGGCTGTCCACCAGGCCGCGAACATCCGCGAAGTTGTCGAGCTCGGTGCTAACCGTTACCAGGTTACGGCCGCGGTCGGGCGGGTCTACGTTCTGCATGTGCGGGTCGGGCCGCTCGGGCCGCGGACCGTCGCTGAGTATGTCGCCGTACCGCAGACCGACAATTCGACGCCCGTCGCCGAGGTGATGTTGTCGGATCGGATGGTGCTCGGCGAGGTTCCGCAGGTCCTGGCGCGGGTGCTCGCCGAGACCGCGGCCGCGGCGCTCGCCCCGTCGCCCGCGCAGCTGGCGGGTATTGAGGAGACCCCCGTTCTGAGGCCCGAGAGTGACCCTGCGCTCGATCCGTTGTTGAAGGCCGAGGACCACGGTGCGCTCGCCGAGGCGCGGGCGCTCGCCGCCGAGCACGAAACGACCACGTCCGCCGGACGCCGGCGCAAGATCCGCCAGTTGATGGCCTCCCTCGTCGCCTCGATGAGTCTCGGTCAGCAGCAGCCGAACTCCGAGCTGCTGCACACCCTGCTGAGTCGCGACGACCAGGCGATGGCCGAGCGGTTCGCGGATCGCCGGTCCGTCAAGGACGATCGGCCGGCGGCGCGGGCGTACGTGGTGAAGTCGCTGCGGAGTTCGGTCCTGTCCGCGGTGCTGATCGGCTCCGCGGGCTACCTCGCGACCGGCAGCATCGTGACCGGGATCGCGCTGTCGGTCCCGACGATCGTCAACTCGCTCGTCGGCGCGGTGACCGAACGCTGGCTCGACGCGCGCAAGGAGACCGGCAGGCAACCCGCGTACGACGCCGACCGCGCCGTCCGCGACCGTGACTACCCCGGCATGCGAGGTCTGCTCGACGGCGCCCCCGCGTCCGCGCCCGACCAGCAGGGCAAGTTGCCGCGCGCAACGAAGCAGGTGCACTACGTCGTCCGGCACGCCGTACCGTTGCTCGCCGCAACTGGTACCGCGGCCGCACTCACGGTGGCGGGCATCCCGGCGATGTCGGCGGTCATCGTCATCGGTATGTCGGCCGCCGCGAAGTCGCTGGCCGAGCGGCTCGTCGATATGAAGAAGTTCGACTTCCGCCTCGGTCGTGTGGACAGCACTGTCCGCAAGCAACTCGCCGACTCCGGCAACCTGCAGAACCAGCTGGTTGCGCTGCTGCAGGACTACCGCTCGCAGCTGGGGAACCTACGGGCCCAGCTCGCCGGGCCGACCGCAGCCCCCGTCCAGACGACCGGCGATCCGGCGACCCGCCCGTCACCGGGTACGCCGGGATTCGGGGTCCACGCCGGCGCCCAGGCGATCGACAACGTGACGGCCGCGGCACGCCGGCTGCTCAGTCACGTCGCCTCGACGCAGAACCAGGATCCGGCGCATCCCGTCGCGGACAACGATCCGACGGAGTTCGCCCGGAAGCTCGACCTGTTCGCCGAGGGCCTCGTGAACGTGATCGGGCCGGCCGTCACCGGTCTGCTGCTCGGCGCCGTCGGCGACAAGATCTTCGTCAACCTCGAGGAAGCAGCCGGCGACGCGCAGAAGAACTGGGATCACGCCCAGCGCGAGGCGGTCCGCGGCCAGGCGCTGCTCGACGTACTGACAGATCACCTGCAGCAGGTCGACGTTGCTCTCCGGCAGCTGCAGGCGCTGGTCGCCGACCATCGGCCCGGGGTCGACTTCACCGACCGAGTGGCCGATCGGGCGAAGTTCCCCGTCGCACCTGCCCAGCCGGACGGTGCCCGGCCGCGGGGACAGTCGAAGTACTGGGTGTATCTCCAGCAGGTCGCGTTCGCGGCAGTCGGCGCGGCGGGCGGCGTACTGCTCCTCGACCAGATCTTCGACCTGGACCACGTGAGCGTGGTCGTCACGCTGGCCGGTGCCGTCGGAGGGGTGACCGGTACGCCGGTCGCGCGCATGCTGTTCCGCCGCGCCGAGCTGCGGCGGAAGGAGCTGAACACGGCAGATCTCGCGAAGCAGTCGGTCGATCGGCGCGATCTCGGGCGGCAGGCGGCGATCGGGAAGTACCTCGTCGCGCAGCTGCTCGACCAGATCCAGCAAGTACGCGAGCTGCTGGTCGCGCCGGCGCGGGCCGTGGACGTGCGGCCGGGCGATCCGGAGTACACCGATCGGGTACGAGCGGCGGCGGAGCTGGCGTACCTGGACAACGTCGCGCCGACGCAGGATCGCGACGTGCGCACGCAGCGGGTCGAGGCGCTGGCGCGGATCGATCGGTTGGCGGCTGCGCTCGACTGGGCGGAGTCGTCGGAGCAGGACGTCGAGGCGGCCCGGGGGCGGCTGGCGCACGCGATCGCTTTGTACGAAGCGATCGCGGACGAGGACGGGACGACCAGGGCGTTCCCGGACCTGCGGCAGGTGTCGCCGGATCGCGGGCGGCGGTTCACGGGCGGTCCGACCGACCAGGTTCGTGCGGGCGCGGGACGCGCTCTCGCGCGGATGCTCGGCGAGCCTGCCGGCAAGCCGCTGCTGGAGGATCGACTGGTCGCGCTGGAGGCGATCGTCCGCGCCGCCGACGCGGTCGATGCGCACGCGGCGGCTGGTACGGCGGAATCGCGCGCCCACGTCCAGCAACAACTCGACGAGCACATCGCGGCGTATGAGCAGCTCCTCCACGACGCCGACCTCCCTGGCGGCTTCCCGCGGCCCGGGGTCAGTCCGGCCAACCGGCCCGACACCAACCCACCAGGCACCGGCCCGACCTCCCCGAACCCCACATCCCCGGAGCCGTTGACCACCCCACCCGTGACCGGCGCGGCGCCGACCGTCACCGCAACCGCTGGGGGCGTGCTCGGACGCGTCGGCGACAGCGTGGAGTTCAGGGTCACGAAGACCGGGCTGGCGACCGCATTACCTGCCGAGCTTGTGGCAGATCCGCAGGCGTTGAGTGCTCTGGAAGCGCGGTGGGTGCAGCTGGTGCGGGCCGGGTATCAGGTCAAGGTCGCGGTCACGAAGGTTGCCGGGCGGCATGCCACGGTGGATCCGCTGGAGTTCACGGTGGAGGTCGTCGACCCGCAGGCCACTGTGGACGCGCGCGATGTCTACGGTCCGGCCGACGTACGACGGCTCGTGCGGCAGATGATCACCGACCAGCAGTCCGCGCCGGGCCGCCACCGCCAACCCGACGAGCAGCACTTGACGCCGGCCGCCTACGATCCGGCCGCCGGGCCGGTGTCGGGTGTGGTGGCGTCCAACGAGTCGGCGAACCGGGCCAGGTGGAGCTTCGGTACGGCGGGACGTGCCGACGAGGTGGTGCTCCAGCTGCGGGAGGTGCTTGCGCCGGAGCTGCTTCCGAACCCGGGTGGTGGGAAGCCCGAAGCGCTGCCGCGGATCCCGCTCGACTGGGCGTTCGCGCGCGACCGGGCCCGGGCGTTGATCCCGCCGGGGGTGCTGATTCCGCAGGCGGAGTTCGCCGAGCTGGAACAACGCGTCCAGCAGTTGATCGCGAACGGGCACGCCGTGAACCTTCGCCTGCGGGTCGTCGACGGCCGGCTGGTGGTCGACGCACAGGTCCAGGAGACGACCTCCGAGCGTCAGGCCCTGCACGAGAACTTGTCACTCTCGGAGCTTCTTGTTGCCCTCGACAACCAGGTACTGCGGTCGCCGCGTGGTGTGCCCGCGGTTGCTCTCGGCGCCGTGATCGCCGGTCTCGACGGGATCCACCTGCAGGACGGAAGCGTCCGCCTGACGGTCGATGGTGCTCAGGTCGTCGTCCCCGCCGAGGTGCTGACGCGCATCACCGCCGAACTCGCCGCCGCAGGACTCCCGCAGGAAGCCCTCGCCGCCGAAGCGGTACGCCGCCTCGCCGAGCACCTCGGCGTAGACGTCCAGAACCTCGGTGCAAACCCCCAGCAAATGCCCCCGGCCCGCCCCGCCACGCAGCCGGCCTCCGGGCAGGTGTCTGTTGGGCAGGCGGCTGCGGAGGTGCTTCGGGGGGCGGCGCTGCGGGTTGGGGCTGCGGAGGTGGCGCGGCGGGCTCAGGAGCTTGCCGGCGGGCAGGATCTCGCGGGCTCGGTGGACGAGGCGGCGGAGCAGGCAGACAGGGGGAGCGGGCGGCGGACGCATGCGCCTCGGGTGAAGGGGACCAGGTTCGTCGCGGACGGGCGGCCGTCGGCCGAGGGGCCGTTGACCGTCGGCCGGGTCCTGGCGGCGATCAGCGGCGTACTCCGTTCCGATCTCGGCGGACTCGCCACCGGCGATCCAACGGTCGACGGGCAGCTGGTGGTCGTTCCCGGCACTGATGGCCCGCAGTACTTCCGGGTGCAGGTCGGCCGGGTGCGGCGCGGACGCGTTGCTGCCACGGAGCTGAGAGGTGGCACAGCGCAGGATCCGCATGTGGTGACGTTCGCGCCCGGGATCGCGGACAGTCAGTTGACGCGGGCCTGGGTACACGAGCTCAGCCACACCCTGCAGGAGATCAAGGCTCCGGACGGTGGCCCGATCCGGCGCCTCTGGAACCGGCTGACAGGCAACGGCCGCAACGCCTGTCTTGACGCGCAGTACAACGAGTTCCGCTACCTCCAGCGCCGATGGGCGGCCGCTGACACCCCAGAGCTCCGGCGAGACATCGAGGGGCTCGTCAACGCGATCCGCAAACGTGGCGCGGTCCCGCCGACCCTCCCGTGGGACTCACCGATCCCTGTGGACCCACGCGCAGAGCTCAAGGCCGCGATCACCAGACAGCTCTCCGCACTCGACGACACGATCGCCGCCCTCACAGAACTGATCAGCAGCAAGCACGAGTCCGCCGACGAAGCAGAAGCAGCGGTCGCCGCATGGCACGAGTACGTCGCCAACAGATACGACCAGGCCCGCGCGCAACTCGTCGCCGCCCGCGACGCCTACGCCCAACTCCTCCAACAAGCCCCGGACCACCTCGCCGCCGAAGCACACCGGCTCGCGCAAGACATGGCGTCGTACCAGACCGCACTCGAAGGTCTCGCACCACCGAGGGCCGCGCTGCCGAGTATGCAGCCGTCCGGCCCGCTGCCGCACCTGACCGCACTGACCGAACGCATCAACGCGATCCTCGTTGCCCACGGCATCGACCAGCGCTTCACCACAACCCAACTCCAGCAGCTGCTCAGCGCCGAGTTCGGCCGCGTCCTCACCGGGGAGGGCGTCGTACTGCGCGTCGGCACCGAGCGCCGCGCCGACCTCCGCGTCAAACTGAGCGTCGACGAGCTCGTCGAGGTAGGCGACCCGAAGGTCAAGGCGTCGGAGATCATCAACGGCCTGTTCCCGCAGGGCGGACGCAGACTCGCGACGGCCGCGACGTCGAAGCTCGGCTGGGCGTTCGCGGTTCCGATGAAGGCACTGCTGCAGCTGGTCGGCACGGCCACGAACCACCCCTGGCTCGGCGACCTGACGCTGAAGGGCGAACTCAGCGGCGGCCGCACCCGTGGCGTCACCGGGAACGCGGCCGAGTACGCGCAGACCGGCGCGGTCGAGGACAACCGCGGCGAGTCCGTCCTCTACACCGGCAAGGCGTCCTGGACTCTCGACGTTCGCAAGGACCGTTCCCACGGCTGGACCCAGGCCGAAACGGTCGACGAAGGCAATCCGAAGGACACCACCGAGCTGCGCGCCTGGGTCTCGCACGCGTACACGGTCGACCCCGCGCAAGACACCGAGCGACGCCTCGACCTGGCGAACGGCCGGCTGCCCGCCCACCACCTCACCTCGATCGACGGCCTCGAGAAACTCACCGACGACGTGATCGAGGCGAACGCGGACCGGCTCACCAAACTCGGCAACGGCCGCACCCAGGTCGAGGAACAACTCCACGCGGTACTGACCAACGACCTCCCGAGCCGCCTGGCCGATTCGACCGATCACGCCGTACTGCGGCCGCTGACCGTCGACGGCAAACCTGTGGGACATGTCGCCGTCAGCACCAGGATCAGGTACGAAAGCGTCGAGCTGGTTGGTACGCAGAGCACGACGCACTGGCAGGAGTCGGTGCGGATCGGGTTCAGCAGCACGAGTACGCAGCAGGCGTTCGGCGCCGCGACCGCGGTGTCGGCCAAGGCCGGGTACGACGGCGCCGCGCTCCAGGACGTCGACCCGGACGGCACCGATGTCGGGCCGACGGTGAGCGGCGGCCGCTCGGCGAGCCGGTCGGACGCGCTCTCCGGAGGCGGTACGTCGATCCACGTCGGCGTGCACCGCTTCGTCGGCCCGACGCAGGCGTACCGGATGGTGCTCGACCACGTGGTGACCGTCGTACTGGACGACAAGGCAGCGACGACGCCCGGCGACAGCACGGTCGTGGCGCGGGTGCGCGTCCGGGACGCGTACCGGCACGGGCTGCCGGTCGATCGCGCCGCAGTCCATGACGGCGGTCGCCGAGTCGACGGCGACGTCGACCCGAACGCCACCGTGCCAGGCCGCAAGCTGGAACTCCCCGCCTGGGCCAAGGACGCGAACGGCCGGCTCAACACCGCGGGCCCGTGGAACATCCAGGACGTCACCGGTGGAAGGGCCGCGTTCGAGGCGATCGTCAAACGGCTGGCCGGTCGCGGATTCGTCCCGCCGCTGGACACCAACGGCAACCCCGATCTGAAGCAGCTCTCGACCGATCCGATCGAGCGGCACGCGCAGCTGCGCAACCTCGAAGAACTCCGCGAGCAACTCTCGACCGAGCGCCTGGAAGCCGGGTACGACATCGCCACCCGCGACGGCATCCTCGTCACGCTCATCCATCCGCGGACGACGCAGGCGACCGAGACCGTCGTACTGCGGATCAGCATCGAGCCGCACGCCTCGAAACCGATCGGTGTCACGACCGACGAGGCCGTCGTACTGCTCAACATCGGCTCCGATACCGCCGGCCGCACCTCCTCGCGGTCGAAGGTGTGGCCGTGGCGTGCCGATCCACTGGCCATGAGCTCGACGAGCGGTCTCGACGGCAGGGCATCGCTCTCGTACGGCCGGCAGGTGCTCGGGCGAGTCCTGGCGTGGATGACCGGCGGCACCGTCAACCAGGTGACGCTGGTCGAGAGCACCTCACCCGTCGCGGTCTTCGAGGTCCAGCACACGCTCACGGTCTCCGAAGGCGACACGACCTTCCACACCAGCGCACCGGACGAGACCGCACGTCTCCTGATCGACAGCGACCTGCTGCCGTACGACGCCGCGCTGCCGGCGACTCCACCGTCGGGCCTGGTACGCCCGTCCGTGCTGCAGCGGATGAACCTGCTCGCGCTCACCGCCGCCGAGTTCACCGCGAAGTTGCCCAAGGCGATCAGGAACGAGGCGACCGCGCTCCAGCAGCTCGGCGCCTTCCTCAACCCGCGCAACCTGCTCGCACATCCGGAGTGGACGAGCACCGGCTACCACACCACGCTGCTCGTCCCGGACATCGCCGGCGTCTCCCGCCGGATCCCGGTCACGCTGACCGGCCGACTGCAGAACGCGCAACTGGTCGCCGTGACCGAAGGCGTCAGCGGCGACATCAACCTCGCCCTCGGCAGCCACGGCTCCGGAGTCGGCCAGTCGTACGGCGGCAGCGCCCAAGCGTCGGCCGGCGTCTCGGAGAACTCGACAGGCGGCGGATTCACCGCGGCACTCGGCAGCAACGGCTCGACCGGGAGCGCGAACCTGGACATCTGGGGCGTCGAGCGGCTGACGATCGAGACCGGCCGGCACTACGTGTTCACCGCCGACGCCGAGGTCTCGCTGGCCGTCGGCAGCCAGCAGCCGACCGACGCGAAGGCCGGGACCGTCTTCCAGCTCGCCGAACGCGAGGCGCTCCGGTTCTACGCCCAGCAGGAACTCGCGCTGCCGCTCCACCAGGTCGCGGACGCCGTCGAACGCTTCCTGCACGGCACCCTGGAACTCGACCGGCGCGCGGCCACCGCCCTGATCACCCGCTACCGCGCCGATCTCGCCGCTGCCAGCCGCGCGGGGACGCCCGTACCGGCACTGTCCGCGGAGCACACCGCACAAGCACTCGCCGCGAAGCTGCGGCCGAGCCCGCGTCCGCAGCCGAGATCGTACGAGCACCGGCTGGACCTGATCCTGCGCGACCAGCCGCCGACGAAGCTCGAGTTGCCAGCGCACCACCGCGAGCACCTCGGGTTCAGCCTCATCGAGAGCACGGAGCTCGACCAGGACCTGCTGACCGAGGTGTACGACGTACTGCGGACCGAGTTCGGGGTCGACCCGGCGCAGGACCCGGCGTTGGCACAGGCGCTGTTCGTGGAGCTGGCCGGGAAGCGATGGTGGGGACGGCTGGAGGACATGCTGGGGCCGGGTGGTTTCGTGCGGAGCTATCCGGTCGGGCGGCCGGGAGAGTTGTCGGCGGAGCAGGTGACGCTGCGGATCCGTGCGGAGTTCGTGGACGACGCCCACGAGCTCGGCGAGGCGAAGGACGTGGTCGGGATCCTGCAGCGGTACCTGTACGGCGACCGGACCCGGTCGTGGAGCAGCGGCCGGTCGACCGGTCTCGGCGTGGACGGTGCGGTCGACGCGACGCGTTCGGGTTCTGCGGCCACGGATCGCACGGAGGGTACGTCGACGAGTGCCGGCGACCAGGTCACGCGCCTGGAGCGGATCGCCGGTTTCGACGGCATGACCCGGGTCGGGCGGCGGCTGCGGTTGCGGATCGAGGTCGAGCACGACGCCGCGGCGCCGACGCGGACCCCGCTCGGCCGGCGGGCGTCACCGCGGCTGTCCGTGGTGACGAGGTCGCGGGAGCTGACCGGGAAGCTCGTGCAGCTGATCCCGACCGTTGCGCTCAGCAACAAGATGCCGCCGGTGCTGACCGTGCCGGAACAGGTCGAGTTGCCATCGCTTTACCACGTCGAGGGCGTCGGGCCGACGGACGGTCGCGCCGATCTGCTCGACGTGGTCGCCGACGCGCTGGCGGATCAGGACGCGCTGGGCGCGGACGGCGTACGGCTGCATCGGACCGAGCTGGAGCACAAGCTGTCGGCGTCGGCGCGGAACGCCGGGTTCAGCCGGATGGCATCCGCGGAAGGGCTCACGCTCGCGCCGCTCGAAGTCCCCGGCACGAAGCAGGACACGGTCGAGGTGACGATCCGCGCGCGGGTGTCCGCGGTCGAGGTCGTCACCCAGCCGTTCGAGGGCGAGCTGGGTGAGGTCAATCGGCACATGGAGACGGCGTCGACGACCACGAGCACCGGGCGTCTGCTTCCGGTCAACACGTCCGGGACGTACTCCGCCGACGCCGTCAGCGGATCGGGCACCGTCGGCGACCAAGTGTCCGACGCGGCGACCGACCTTCGCGGCGCGCGGATCGAGCGCAGCCATTTCGAGAAGGGCCAACTGGTGACGGTCCGGGTCCGCGTCGACTACGACCTGACCATCACCCGCAACCGTCATACGGCCGGTGGTGCCATTCGTCGGCGGTCGACCACCCACCTGCCCGCGGCGGCCACCGGTCGCGCGTATCTGACGCTGCACCACCACGACTACGAGAGCCTCGCTCCGGCCTCGTACCTCCCGCCGACGCCGCCCGGCCCGTCATCATGGAGGCCGATCCACAGCGGAGCGGCTGTGCTGCTCGCCATCCAGCGCGCTCAGCGCCAGTCCGGGAAATGGAGATCCTCATGACGTTGCCCGTGGCAAGAACCCGCGACGAGGCACGCCTCTACCTCGACCTGACGGCCTGCGCCTGCGGCGCGCTCGACGCCGACTGGCAGCACGCGACCGGGCTCCAGGACGGCGAACTCGTGAGCGTGTACGACGCGACCTGTCCGGGGTGCGGCGCAGACCGTGAGTACGCGTTCGGACTACCCGAGCGCGAGACCGCCGGCGACTACCCGCACTTCGGCGGCGACGAGCCGTCCCAGCTGATCGACGCCGGCCGTTGGATGGCTCTGGCCGATCAGCTCGCCTCCGCACTGCCCGAAGACCCCGCCACCGCGGCCCAGGCACTCCACCTCGCCCGGGCCGCGGTCGACGAGGTCATCAAGTTCGTCCCCGCCGGCGCGACCACCGTACCGGCCAAGGCTTTCTGGACCCCTGAGGGCCGCGCCGTCCGGGACGCCGAGCCCGGCCGCTTCCAGCTCGACCGCTTGGAGATCGTCCGCAACACCTACCAGCCGACCTAGCGGGACAGGAAGGCGAACTGTGCCGTCTTGGTCGTTCCGTCGGGTTGGGTGATCGTCGCTTCCGGGCCGAGGACGAAACCCGACCGGTGGAAGCGCTCGATCGCGCGCGTGTTGCGGACGTCCGGCTCGACCACGATGCGCGGGTTGCCCAGGTGGTCGAACACGAACCGGCCGAGCACGCCCACCAGGTGACCGGTGAACCCCGGCCGCGCCTCGCCGGGCCCGATCAGCAGGTGCACCCCGAGATCCCCGGCCTCGACGTCGTACGCCGCCCCCGCCGGGTCCGCCTGCGGGTCGTACGTCTGCAGCAGTGCGACCGGTACGTCGTCCAGCCGTACGACGTACACGTGATGCGTTGGCACCGAGTCCAGGAACTCGTACGTCCGCGCGATCTCCTCCCGCGACCACGACCCCATGCCCCAGAACACGGCCCGCTCCGCCGTCACCCACTCGTGGATCAGGTCGAGGTCGCGCGCCGGATCGGCCTCCTCGATCCGCACCCTCCCGAACCCGTCGACCGACACCTCGTAGCCGCGATCCTCGCGCACCACCGGATCGTTCGTCGGTTTCAGCGATCCGCCCAGCCACAGCGGCAGTTGGTCGTGATGGTGCGGATCCCCGAGGACCCCGGACGCGCCGAGCGGCACCACCCACCGGCTCGCGGACCGATCCGCGAGATCCCACGCGTAGCGAGCAGCCGACGCCCGGATGCACACGTCGGTCAGGCCGGGCAGGCTCGACGTCGACATCACGCAGTGATGGTCGCCGGACAGGCCGAGGTCGATCGGCTCCTCGCCCGGCGCGAACACCGGGCCGCGCAACGCGTGCAGCGGCGCGAGCTGATGCGTCTCGCCCCACGGCGGCCGCGGCTTGCCGGCGGCGACCTGCTCGAGGGCCTCGCGCGCCAGCCAGCGGACGTTGACCTGCGGCAGCAGGTCGGTGGCGAGCAGGTTCTCCAGCGCGTACGAGACGTGTGTGAGCGGGTCCATCCACGGCACGAACAGCTCGGCGACATCGGCGTTCTCGAGCTTCGTGAAGTGGTCCGTGAGCCGCGAGACCAGCGCCTTGCGGACGGCGGCGTACGACGAGGCCGTCGTACTGGTCGCGTCCATGCGGCGGTCCCACGCGAGCAGTTCGGTGCGCAGGGCAACCGCTTCCGGGGACAGGTCGTCGAGATCTGTCAACAGGTCGAGGACCGAACCCGCTGATCCCAGCAAGGTGTCGCGGTGGATGGTCGGCATGTCGTCGATCGACCAGTCGTCGCGCGTGTTCAGCAGCGCACGGATCCGGTCGGCCCGATGCGGCGCCGCGAACTCGACACCCAGCGGAGCAGCCAGTTCGCGCGCGTTGGCCATCACCACCGGCCCGTCGACGTCCGCCCGCGGCAGTTCATGCCAGCCGTCCCATTCGTGCCCGGGTTCCCAGGCCGGTACGACGCGCAGCATGTTCTCCCGGCGGCGCCGCGGCACCACCCCGGCCGTCCGGTGCAGCAGACCGCCGGCGGTGTCGGCGGCCAGGACGACGTTCACCGGCTCGACCCACTCGTCGACCGCCGCGTCGACGTCCGCCACGGTGGTTGCCCGCAGCAACTTCGCCAGCACCTGGAAGCCCAGTTTCCCGGTCACCCGCGGCGGGTACCGCAGGCTGATTCCGTCCTGGATGATCGGGCCGCGCTCGGTCTCGATCACCTCGACCTCGACCGGCTCCGCGCCGGCGACCTCGACCACCTCGGTGTGCGTGGCGGCCGGCTTCCAGCCGTCCGGGCCGAGGGCCTCGACCCCGTCCGCCGTACGACGGAGTTGCTCGGCGTACAGGTCCTGGTAGTCGGCCATGGCGTTCGTGATCGCCCACGCGACACCGCCGGTGTGCCCGAAGTGCGCCAGCCCTGGTACCCCGGGCACCGCCAGGCCGAGTACGTCGTACTCCGGGCAGGTGAGCCGGATCTGCTGGTACACGCCGGGGCTCTCGATGTAGCGGTGCGGATCGCCCGCGATGATCGGCTGCCCGCTGGCGGTGTGCGTGCCGGGGATCAGCCAGCCGTTGCTCCCGGACCCGTGCGGCCCCTCGGAGCTGAACAGCTCGAGCGCCTCGTCGCCGAAGTGCTCCGCGACGTGCGTCCGCCACAACTTGGTCGGGAACCCCGCGAACAGGATGTGCACCGCCAGCCAGATCCCGAGCGGCGCCCACGGCTCCCACCGCTGCGGCGTCAGCCCGGTCTCGGCGAACTCCGGCGCCCGCGCGGCCCCGCCCGGCAGCGCGTGGTTCACACCCTCGACGTACGCCGTGATCCACTCGCGCGTGTCCTCGTCAAGGGACTCGAAGCAGCGCCGGGCCGTGTCCGCCAGGCGGGCCCGCCGGGCGAAGACGTCCCACCCGACCGCCTCCGCGCCGAGGAACGCGGCACTCGTCCCGAGGTACCGGCGGCGCTCCAGTTCGATCTGCCACGCGCGGTCCCGGGCCGCGTTCACGCCTTGGAGGTACACCAACGCGAGCGGATCCCCGGCCTGCAGGTGCGGTACGCCGTACGTGTCCCGGAACACCCTCGCGTTCACAGCATCCCCTCGCTTTAATTAGGTTAGGCTGCGCTAACTTACGCGGCAGCAATCCGTCCCGACAAGTGCAATTCTCGCTGGAGGTCGATCGTGGGGCATGGCTGGGAAGGCGTCGTACTCAAGCTGTTCCGGGGCAAGGACTTCGTCTTCACCGTGACGGGTGCCGAACAGGTCACGGAGCGCTACCGCCGGGTGCACTTCACCGACGGCGGCCTGCTGCGGGCGCTCGGCGTGCACCCGACGATGTGGGTGCGGCTCTGGTTCGACAACGCGGGCAAGCCGCACCAGCGCGCGTACACGCTGGTCGACCCGGACGTCGAGGCCGGCACGTTCAGCCTGGAGTTCGCGCTGCACGACGGCTGCGCGAGCGACTGGTCCCGCAAGGCCGAGCCCGGTGACACGATCGAGGCGACGGTGCAGGGGACCGGCTTCGAGGTGCCGGACCCGCTGCCGCCGCGGATGCTGGTCGTCGGCGACCCGGCCTCGCTGCCGGCGATCAACTCGCTGCTCGCGGTCGCGCCGAACCTGCCGGCCACGATCTGGTTCGAGACCACCCACGAGGCCGATCGCGAGCTGCCGTTCCGGATCCAGGACCACCACGAGCTGCGCACCGTGCCGCGGCCGGACCTGGTCGAGAAGGTCAAGGCCGAACTGCGCGACCACGTCACGCCGGACACCTACGTCTGGATCGCGTGCGACACCGCGACCACCCGCACGCTGACGTCGTACGTGCTGAAGGACCTCGCGATCCCGAAGCACCGCGTGAAGTCCCTCGGGTACTGGAAGGCCGCGTAACCTGGCGTCCGTGATCACGCCGCTCGACGTCACCGACCGCGCCCTCGCCGAGCGGCTGCTCGCGATCCAGCACGCGGCGTACGCCGTCGAGGCCGAGCTGATCGGCTTCGACGGCATCCCGCCGCTCCAGGAGGACCTTGCCGGGCTGATGTCCTCCACCGAGCTCTGGCTCGGCCGGTACGACCGAACGGAACTCGTCGGTGCTCTGGCGTACGAGCTCCCCGACGACCGCACCGTCGAGATCTCCCGCCTGATCGTCGACCCCGCGCACGCCCGCCGCGGCCACGGCCGCGCGCTCCTCGATCACCTCGACCAGGCCGAGCCGCGCCCGGTCAGCATCGTGTCGACCGGCACGGCCAACACGCCGGCGGTCAACCTCTACAAGTCCCGCGGTTACACCGAGACGGGACGCGTAGAGGTTGCCCCCGGCATCTTCTTGACCCAGTTCAGCCGCGCGACAGCGACACAGCGGTCCAGCTGATCGCCGGCAGGGTCAGCGTCAGCTTGCCGTCGGCGAGCCGAGCGCCCTCGAAGGCCTGTGCCGTGACGCGCTCAGGCTGGGCCGCTGTGTTGGTCGCGAGCGGGTCCTCGTCGTGCACGATGACGGCCTCGTCGAGCGTGGTCACACCGGCGCGACTGACGTCGACGGTGACCTCGACCGGGCCCTCGCTCGACCGGTTGACCGCGAACAGCGCGACCCGGCCGTCCTCGTACGTCGCCACCGCGTCGACCGCCGCGACGTCGCCGTACCGCGCGGTGCTGACGGTCGGCGAGTCCGTCTCGATCCGCAGGACCTGACCGGCCGCGAGCCGGGACGTGATCGCGAACGGGTGGAAGGTCGGCTGCCGCCAGGCCGCGCCGCCGGGCTCGGTCATGATCGGCGCGATCACGTTCGCGAGCTGCGCGAGGCAGGCCACCGCGACCCGGTCGCTGTGCCGCAGCAGTGAGATCAGCAGGTTGCCGACGACCACCGCGTCGGTGACGTTGTACTCGTCCTCGATCCGCCGCGGCGCCACCTCCCACTGGTCGCCCGGTCCGTCGGTCCGCCGCGAGCGCTCGCCGTACCAGACGTTCCACTCGTCGAACGAGATGCCGATCTTCTTGCTGCTCTTGAGCTCCGCGCCGACGTGGTCGGCGGTCGCGACGACGGAGTCGATGAAGTGGTCCATGTCCACCGCGGACGCCAGGAACGACGCGGTGTCGCCGTCGTCGTTGCCGTAGTACGCGTGGCAGGAGATGTGGTCGACGAACTCGTACGTCTCCCGCAGGACGTCCCGCTCCCAGGTCCCGAACAGCGGCATCTTCGACGACGACGAGCCGCACGCGACCAGTTCCAGGTCCGGCTCGATCATCCGCATCGCCCGGGCGGTCTCGGCCGCGAGCCGCCCGTACTCCGCCGGCGTCTTGTGCCCGATCTGCCAGGGCCCGTCCATCTCGTTGCCGAGGCACCACAGCTTGATCCCGTACGGCGACGCGCCGTGCTGCTCGCGCAGGTCGGACAGCGTCGTACCGCCGGGGTGGTTGGTGTACTCGAGCAGGTCGAGCGCCTCCTGCACGCCGCGGGTGCCGAGGTTGATCGCCATCATCGGCTCGACGCCGGCCTTGGCGCACCAGCGGCTGAACTCGTCCAGCCCGAACTCGTTGGTCTCGACGCTGTGCCAGGCCAGGTCGAGCCGCCGCGGCCGCTCGGCGCGCGGCCCGACGCCGTCCTCCCAGCGGTAGCCGGAGACGAAGTTGCCGCCGGGGTAACGGACGACGGAGACGCCCAGTTCACGGGTCAGTTCGAGGACGTCCTTGCGGAAACCGTCCTCGTCGGCGGTGGCGTGGCCGGGCTCGTAGATCCCGGTGTAGACACACCGCCCCATGTGCTCGACGAAGGTTCCGAAGGTCCGGTGGTTCACGGGCGCGATCGTGAAGGCCGGATCGATGGTCAGGTTGGCAGCGGGCACCAGGTTGCTCCTGTCAGTATTGGTCGCCGTGGTGGACGTCAGCCCTTGATCCCGGCGTCGCCGACGCCGCGGATCACCTGGCGCTGGAACAGCGCGTAGACGATCAGCAAGGGCAGGCCGCCCAGCACGGCCGAGGCCATGATCTGGGCGTAGCGCAGGCCGTACGAGCCCTGCACGTTGGCGAGACCGACCGGGATCGTCATCATCGACGGGTCGGTGGTCACGATGAAGGGCCAGAGGAAGTTGTTCCAGGCCCCGATGAAGGTGAAGATGCCGACCGCGACCAGGATCGGCCGGGACATCGGCGCCATCACGCTCCAGACGATCCGCCAGCGGGAGGCGCCGTCGACGCGGGCGGCGTCCTCGTAGTCGCGGGAGACGCCGTCGAAGAACTTCTTCAGCACGAACACCATCACCGGCGCGACCACCTGCGGCAGCACGATGCCCCAGTACGTGTCGACCAGACCGAGGCTGGTCATCTCCTGGAACAGCGGCACGATCAGCACCTGCGGCGGCACCAGGATGCCGGCGATCATCAGCCCGAACAGCAGCCGCCGGCCCGGGAACTCGGTGCGCGAGAACCCGTACGCCGCCAGCACCGAGACCAGCAGGGTCAGCGCCGTCACCAGCACCGCGACGACACTGCTGTTCAGGAACCAGCGGATCAGGTCGCCTTGGTCGACGACGCTCCGGTACGCGTCCACGGTAGGTGCCTCGGGCAACCAGGTGATCGGCGTCCGGGTGGTCTCCGGCTCGGGCTTGAGCGACGTACTCACGGCCCACAGCAACGGCACCAGCCAGACGATGCCGAGAATCACCGCACCGACGGTGCTCGCCACCTTCGGGTAGCTCCACGAGGTCCTCATCCGCGAGCCTCCTTGCGGCCGGAGAACAGCTTGAACTGCAGCACCGAGATGATCACGATGATCACGAAGAACAGGTACGAGATCGCCGACGCGTAGCCGATCCGGTAGTTCGTGAAGCCGTTCTGGTAGATGTACTGGACGATCGGCCGGGTCGCGTAGTTCGGCCCGCCGTCGGTCATCAGGTAGATCTGGTCGAAGATCATCAGCGACGCCACCAGCTGCAGGACGACGATCAGGCCGGTGGTGCGGCTGAGCAGCGGCAGCGTGATCCGGAACAGCTGCTGCCGCCCGTTCGCGCCGTCGATCGCGGCCGCCTCGTAGACCTGCGCCGGAATCCCCTGCAGCGCGGCCAGGTAGAGCAGGAAGTTGAACCCGACCGTCCACCAGACGGTCGTGATCACCACCGCGAGCATCGCCCGGTTCTCGGTGTTCAGCCAGTCGATCTCGGCGAACCCGCCGGCCGTCAGCAGGCCGTTCACCAGGCCGAAGCCGGGCTGGTAGATCCACACCCAGATCAGCGACACGACGGTTGCCGGCAGCACGAACGGAGCGAAGTACGAGAACCGCAACAGCCAGCCCAGCAGGCCCTTGCGGTTGGCGAGCAGGGCCATCACGAGTGCGATGACCACCAGCGGCGGTGTGCTCATCGCGGTGAAGACGAGCGTGTTCCTCAGCGACGACCAGACGGCCGGGTCGTTGAACATCTCCCGCCAGTTCTGCAGCCCGAGGAACTCGCCCTTGATCCCGGAGAGGCTGGTGTTGAAGAAGCTGTTCCACAGGCCTGAGAACGTCGGCCAGAGGAGGAAGACGGCGAACAGCACGAGGAACGGCGCGACGAAGAACAGCCCCGCCCAGCGTTCCTTCCACGGCTGCCCGGTCTCGGGTCGCGCCGACCGCGTCGGCGCCCCGGCTGTGGCCCGGGTTGGTGTCTGCACGGCCATGAGGACCTCCTGTCAGACCGGGGACGGGGTGTCGAGCAGTGTCTGGGTGGCGGCCTTGAACTGCGCGAGCGCAGCCTGCGGCGTCGCCTGGCCGGAGAACACCCCGCTGAACGCGGCGCCGGCTTCCTCCTGCAACTGCGCGCCGGATCCGCTGAACCACGCGTCCGGGTCGAACAGCACGTCGGGCGCGACGCTGCGGTACTCCGCCTGCGGCTTGAGGCTCAGGTACTCCTGGCTGGAGACCACCGGCTGGTACGACGGAATGTGGCCGCCGGCGGCCCAGGCCGCGCTGTGCTTCAGCATCCAGGCGATGTACTCGACCGTCGCCTTCGTGTCGTCCTGGTTCCGGTTCGACTGGCGCGGCAGCACGAACGTGTGCGCGTCCCCGGCGAACTTCGGTACGTCGTACACGACCGGGAACGGCGCCATGCTGAACGGCATCTTCGCGGTCTGGTACGTCGTCACCTCCCACTCGCCGTTGAAACTCAGGCCGGCGTCGCCGTTGGTGAACTGGGCGACCAGCGCCGGGTAGTTCGCCGACCGCGGGACGAGGCCGTCGGCGGCGAGTTTCGCCATCAGCTGCAGGGCTTCCAGCGCCTTGGCGTCGTCGAGTTCGAGACGGCTGCCGTCGTCGCTGAAGAACTTGCCCTCGAGTTGGCCGTAGAGCGTCCACCACATCCGCCACGGGTTGGTCGTCTCGACCGAGGCGGCGAACTTGCCGGTGGTCTCCTTGACCGCGGTCAGCATCTCCAGGAACGCGTCGACGCCCTTGACCGGCTTGATCTTCCCGTCGGCGCCGAGCAGCCCGGCCTTCTGGCAGATCTCGGTGTTGTAGTAGAGGACGAACGGGTGCTGGTCGAGCGGTACGGCGTACAGCTTGCCGTCGACGACGCAGCGGTTCCACGTCTCCGGCAGGAAGTCCGACTCGCGGATGCCGGCCGCCTCGAGCAGGTCGGTCGGGATCGGGTCGAGCATCGTCGTCGGGCTGAAACCCTTGAGCCGCGACAGGTGCAGGGTCGCCACCTCGGGTGCCCGGCCGCCGGCCGCGGACATCGCCAGCTTCGTGTAGAACGGCGGGCCCCAGGCGAGCGTGTGCGCCTCGAACGCGACGTCCGGGTGTTCGGCGACGTACTGCTGGTGGATCTGCAGCAGCCGGGCGCCGTCGCCGCCGCCGAACAGGTTCCATTCGCGGACCTTGGGACGGGACGAGAAGGTGCCGCAGCCGGTGAGGGCGAGGGCGCCGAGAAGCGCGCCGCCGAGGACGGCGCGGCGGCGTGGAAGGGGTGGGGGCATCTGTCCTCCAGGCGGGGTGGAGCACGGATCTACATCGGTGTACTACATCGGTGTAGAAAGATCGCACGCGCGCTTCGGGACCGTCAAGAGGTCAGTTGGTGCCGAGTGTGGAGCCGCGGGTGTGCAGCGTGTACGGCGCGACGATCTCCTGGTGATCGGAGTCGTCGCCGGACATTCTCCGGACCAGGAGATCGACCGCGATCCGGGCGATGTGCCCCCGGTTCGGGTCGACGGTGGTCAGGGTCGGGCTGCTGAAACTGGCCTCGTCGATGTTGTCGAAGCCGGCCACCGCCACGTCGTCCGGGATCCGCACACCGTGCGCCGTGAGCGCCCGGATCGCGCCGAGTGCGAGGGTGTCGTTGAGCGCGAACACGGCGTCGAACGGCCGCCCGGTGGCGAGCAGCTCCTCCATCGCGTCGGCCCCGCTCGACCGGTGCCACTTCCCGCCCGACACCGCCAGCTCGTCGAGCACCGGTACGCCGTACTCCGTCAGCGTGTCGGCGAACGCGCCGTACCGGATCCCCGCGGTGCCGACGCCCTCGGTGGGCCGGATGCCGATCACCGCGATCCGCCGCCGGCCCTGGTCGAGCAGATGCCGTACGACGGCCTTCGTGCCGGCGACGTTGTCGATCATCACGTGGTCGACCGGGCTGTGGAAGATCCGCTCGCCGAGCAGCACGATCGGCGTGGTGGTGCTGAGTTGGTCGACGTCCTCGGGGCCGAGGCTGAGCGGGCTGTAGAGCAGGCCGTCGACCAGGTGCCCGCGCGGCCGGGCCAGCGCGGTCAGCTCGCGCTCGCGGTCCGCGCCGGTGGTCTCGATCATCACCGTGAGGCCGTGCTCGCCCGCGGCCGCGATCGCGGCGTCGGCCAGTTCCGCGAAATACGGGTTGCTGAGCTCGGGGACCGCGAGCGCGATGATGCCGGTCCGCCCGGACTTGAGGTTCCGGGCGGAGATGTTCATCCGGTAGCCGAGGGCGTCGATCGCGGCGAGCACCCTGGTCCGGGTCTCCTCGCGGATGTACGGGTACCCGTTCATCACGTTCGAGACCGTCTTCGGAGACACCCCGGCTTGCCGCGCGACGTCCCGCATCGTCACGGCCATGCGAAATCCCCGCTCATGGGGAGCCACGGTAATGCACGGACCGCGGGGTCAGTCCTCGTGTGACGTGTCCGGTGGGTGCGCGTCGTGCGGGTGTGACGCGTCGGGCTGGTGGGCTGCGTCGGGCTGGTGCGACGCGGCGTCCGGGGGTGATGCGGCGTGCGGGCGGCGTGGTGGGTTCGGCTGTGGGCCGGCGGACGGGCCGCCCGGGTGGTCCGGGACGTCGGGCTCGTCGGCGGCGAACTCCACGCCCTCCTCGCGCAGCGTGTCCTCGACCACCGGATCGACCTCGTGACCGGGGTGCGGCAGACCGGGCCTGTCGAAACTCATGGCGCCCTCCTCTGGTGAGTTCCACGGTACGCCTCTGTTGGAAAGTTACTCCTTTAGCTACATTGATGGGCGAAAACCTTCATCTTCCGTTCCGCCCCTCGGAGGTTGCGATGGTTCGCCGTTGGCTTGTGGTCTGTCTCGCACTGGCGCTGGCCGGGCTGGCACTGGTAGTTCCGCTCCGTGATTCCCAGGCCGCCGTACTGGCCGGTCCCACCGCTCAGCAGCTGCGGGCCCGGGCCTCCTGCGAGTCGCAGCTGTCGACCGGGAAGTACGCCCACGACGCGGGCGGATCCCGGACGGCCGCCGTCTGCAAGTCCGGCGCCGCGGTGCACTGGACCGCGGACTTCGACATCGACTGCGACGGTCAGCGGACGACGCAGTGCAACGAGAACACCGACCCGTCGTTCCAGCCGGAGACGTCCTGGCAGCAGTCCGACGGCCGCCCGCTGAACTCGGCCGGGCTGCCGTTCATCGTCGTACCGCTGCCGAGCTCGATCTGGGACTACCGGACCGCGGGTATCGGCGGCGCGACGGTGGCCGCGGTCGTGTACCAGGACAAGGTCGCGTACGCCGTCGTCGGCGACCAGGGCCCGACCGGCATCATCGGCGAGGGCTCCTACAAGCTGGCGCAACAGCTCGGCATCAACCCGAACCCGGCCACCGGTGGGATCGACGGCGCGGTCGTCACGTTCGTCCTGTTCCCGGGGGTCAAGGCGTCGCCGATCGAGAACGCCGCCGATGCGGTGAGCGAAGGCGAGGCGGCGGCGAACGCGTTCGTGAACAGCACGCAGACGTGCGCGAGCACGAACGTCGACTTCACGGCGTACCCGACGATCCGGTCCGGTGCGACAGGTTCTGCCGTCAAGGCGGCCCAGTGTCTCCTTGGTGGCACCAATGAACCGTCCGGAACTTACGACGCCGCGACCACGGATGCCGTCAAGTCCTTCCAGACAAGGGTCGGTCTGACCGCGGACGGCGTCGTCGGCGCCGCGACCTGGACCGCGCTCCTCGCGGCCGGCGACAAGACGACAGTGCGCCTGAACTCGACCGGTGTCGCCGTACGCCGCCTGCAACGGTCGCTGACCGCCGCGTTGGGCCGGACTGTCGCCATCGACGGCCAGTTCGGTCCGCTGACCGAGACCGCTGTGAAGGACTATCAGCGGACCAGACAGCTGGTTGTCGACGGCGTTGTCGGACCGGTCACCTGGACGGCGCTGCAGTCCGGCAAGTAGCCCGTAGGCTTCGGCGCGTGTCTCACGAAGAGCAGCTCGACAGCGCGATCGAACTCCTGGACACGGCGGTCCGCGAGCGGGACCACGACGCGTACGCCGACGCCGGCCGGCGATTGATCTCGGTGGCCCGGCAGGCGAGTCCTGAGGTGCTCGACGCCGCCGTCGTGAAGCTCCTGCCGGTCCTCGCCGAGATCCACACGAGCCGCGGCGCGGGCCTCGCTCAGCTCGTCGGTTCGATGGTCGGTACGACGGGTTCGTCGGCGCCAGCGGTGGTGCCGGTCCTGGTCGATCGTGCCTGTGAGGTGATGGAGCACGCGCTCGCGTTCGCGGCGTCGTACCGGGAGCTGTTTGCGGTTGAGCCGTCGCGGGATGACGAAACCGTCGTCGAGCGCTACCTCGCGGCGGCCGAGGCGCGCGGTGTCGAGCGGCCCGACCGGTACGCGGCCGCGTGGGAGGTGGGCGAGAACTGGGTGCAGCCGGTGCTGTTGCTGTGTCAGCGCACCGACGTACGTCGTGGTCTACCGGAGCGCGAGCGGTTGCGTGCGCTGGTGGAGCAGGTCGAGGAACTGTTCCCGGACGTGGCGCCGTGGCTGCTCGGCCTGTTGCGGGTGCTCGACGACGAGACGCTGATCATCGTACACCGGGAGTCCGGCCAGGTGTTCCGCGCGACGATGACGGGCGTCGCCGACAACTTCCAGCTGCACACACTCCTCGCGGCCAACCTCCTCGGGCCCCGACGTGGGCTGTTCTCGCGCCGCGGCCTCCTACCCGGCGAGCCCCCAACGCAAGCCATGATCGCCGCCGCCGACGGCTCCGGCGACTTGGCACCACCCGGCGGCATCAGCGGCCAGTTCAACCTCGTAGACGCCAACGGCACGTGGATCTGGAACGAAGGCCGCCCAGACGAAATCCCCCTCGTCCACAACCACCGCGTAGTAGTCCTGGACCCCCCGCCCTACCACCGAACCTGGAACACCGCCCGCGCCTACCCCCACCTCACAGCCACGATGAACGTCGAACCGGTCGCCGAGCCAGAGGCAACCCACTGGCGCACAGCAATAAAGCCCCCGCAAGAGCCGGAGGGAGCTTCGGCGGGAGTGCCGGCGGGCGAGGCAGCTGTCCCGCCGGGCTGGACGGACGATCTGTCCGTCCAGCTGCCGCCGGGCCGGACCGCGGCCGACGTGGTGGATCTGGTGCTTGCGTTGGTGGACGGCGGAGCGTCCGCCGAAGCGGTCGAAGCGGCCCTCACCAGCGAACTCGGTCTGGACGCCGAGGACGCCGCCCTCGCACGGGACCGGGTCTTCGGCGGCCTGGTCCGCGCCGCGACCAACAACCCGGCCAACGAGCCCACACCCACCAAAGACCCGATCGCCCACGAGTCCTACCACCGCGCCCTAGCCAACCCGACCCTGATCCACAAGTACTACCCAGACCTCGGCCAACCCTGACCTCCACGCCGCACCCACACCCTCACGTCCGCGGGTGCGGCCCATCCCCGCACCTTCACGCTCGTGGGGGTGCCCACCTGCACCCTCCCGTTCGGGAAGTGCGGCACACCTGCACCCTCCCGTTCGGGAAATGCGGCTCATCCGCTCCCGCAGCCACCGGGTGCGGCACACCTGCACTCGCAGCTTCGCGGGGGTGCTCCTCACACCGCACTCTCACGTTCGCGGGGTGCGCCTCACGCCGCACTCTCGCGTTCGCGGGGTGCGCCTCACGCCGCACTCTCGCGTTCGCGGGGTGCGGCTCACACCCGTGCCCTTCCGTTCGCGGGGCGACCGGTTCGGGCCGCCCCGCGACCCTCCATCGCCGAGATCCGCAGGAGCTGGAAGCGCCTGGCCTGATGCACGTTCCGCTCACCTACCCGCCTGAGGTCGACCAGCGCGCGCAACCCCTCAAAGGCTGTCTGCTTGTCAGCGGTCGGTGAGTGGGCGGCGGCGGTGGGTTAGGTCGGTGAGGGACTGGGGTTGCCAGGCGGCGTCGGCGCGGAAGTGGTCGGTGCCGGGTGGGGTGATTTCGTCGATGCGGTCGAGGGTCTTGTCGTCGAGGGTCAGGTCGGCCGCCTTGAGGAGTCCTTCGAGCTGGTCCATCGTGCGCGGGCCGGCGATGACCGAGGTGACGGCGGGATGCGTGGTGACGAAGGCCATCGCCAGTTCGGGCAGCGTGACCCCGATACCGTCGGCCACCTCCACGAGTTGCTCCACAGCTTCGTACTTCGCCGCGTTCGCGGGCAGCGTGGGGTCGAAGCGGTCAGGCGCCAGCGTGGCGCGCGCCGACTGGTCTAGCGGCTGGTCCTTGCGGATCTTGCCGGACAGGAACCCGAACGCCAACGGGCTGTAGGTCAGCACGCCCATCCCGAGCCGCCGGCAGGTCGGCAGCACCGAGCGTTCGATGCCGCGGGCAAGCATCGAGTACGGCGGCTGATTCGTCCGGAACCGCCCGTACCCGCGCCGATCCGCCACGTGGTACGCCTCCACGATGTCCTCCGCCGGGAACGCCGAGCAGCCGAACGCACGGATCTTCCCCGCGCTGACCAGGTCGCTCAGCACCCAGAGCGTCTCCTCGATGTCCGTGGTGTGGTCCGGCCGATGGATCTGGTACAGGTCGATCCAGTCGGTGCCGAGCCGGCGCAGGCTGTCATCGACGGCGCGCGTGATCCAGCGCCGCGAGTTCCCGCTGCGGTTCCGGCCCTCGGTGAACGGGAAGTGCACCTTGGTCGCCAGGACGACGTCGTCCCGGCGGTCCTTCAACGCCTTGCCGACGATCACCTCGGACTCACCGGCGGAGTACATGTCCGCGGTGTCGACGAAGTTGATCCCCTGGTCCAGCGCGGCGTGGATGATCCGGACGCACTCGTCGTGATCCGGATTCCCGACCGCCCCGAACATCATCGCCCCGAGACAGTGCGTACTGACCTCGATCCCGGTCCCACCCAACGTGCGATAGCGCATGATTCCCAGCTCCTTTGCGTTCCCTGCGCGGAAGGCTAGGAGCTAGAGCTTCCTCTAGGTCAAGTCCCGCCTAAGGTTGGCGCCATGGACATCGCTGGGCTGTGGGATCCGGAGCCGGGTTGGCTGAACACCGCGTCGTACGGCTTGCCGCCGAAGCCGGCGTGGGAGGCGTTGCAGGCTGCGTTGTCCGACTGGCGGGTCGGCGCGACGAGCTGGGAGCCGTGGGACGAGTCGACGGGGCGGGCGCGGGAATCGTTCGCGCGGATCGTCGGGGCGGATTCGGAACACGTTTTCGTCGGCAGCACCGTGTCCGCGGCGCTGGCGCCGGTCGCGGCCGCGGTGCCGGACGGCGCCAAGGTGCTGACCGACAACGTGGAGTTCACGTCCAACGTTTTCCCGTGGCAGGTGCACGCGGACCGCGGCGTCCAGGTGCTCGCCGTACCGTCGGACAAGCTGGTCGAATCGATCACGCCTGGCATCGACGTTGTCGCGGTGAGTGCGGTCCAGTCCTCGACCGGCGACGTGCTCGACCTGCCGGCCGTAGTTGCCGCGAGCAAGCAGATCGACGCGCTGCTGGTGATCGACGCGACGCAGGCCGTCGGGTGGCACCCGATCACCGTCGACGGCGTCGACGCACTGATCGCCCACAGTTACAAGTGGTTGATGTCGCCGCGCGGCGCGACGCTCGGCTACCTGTCGCCCCGGCTGCAGGAGCGTTGCCGTCCGTCCGCGGCCGGGTGGTACGCCGCGAACGACGTGCACGGGTCGTACTACGGACCGGTGATGGAACTCGCCCACGACGCGCGGAGGTTCGACCAGTCGCCGGCCTGGTTCAGCTTCGTCGGCGCGGCGCCGGCGCTCGAACTGGTCGAGCAGCTCGGCGTCGAGACCATCAACCGGCACAACCTCGCGCTCGCGAACGAGTTCCGCGACGGCCTCGGCCTCCCGCCGTCGAACAGCGCGATCGTCAGCACGAACCTTCCCGGCGCCCAGGAGGCGTTCGCCGCCGCCGGGATCCGGGCCGCGGTGCGCGACGGCAAACTCCGCGCGTCGTTCCACATCTACACGACCCGGGCCGACGTACATCAAGCGCTTTCCGCCCTGAAGCCGTTGATCTGACCGCGGGTTAGGGTGCGCCCATGGGTGGACTGAGTATCGGGCAGGTGGCGGAGCGGACCGGGTTGAGCGTCCACGCGCTGCGGTTCTACGAGCGTGAGGGGCTGCTCGCGGATCCGGTACGGCGCGAGTCGAACGGGCGGCGCGTCTACACCGAGGACGACGTCGACTGGCTGAACATGTGCATCAAGTTCCGCTCGTCCGGGATGCCGCTCGACACGATCCGCCGCTACACGGACCTGGTCCGGCAGGGCGCCGGCAACGAGGCCGACCGGCTGGCCCTGCTGCGCAGTCACCAGGAGGCGGTGAAGGCGCAGATCGAGGAGCTCAACGAGTGCCTGCGGGTGATCACCTGGAAGGTCGACATCTACCAGGAACACGTGGACGCAGGCACTGCCGACAGCCTCTGGGTGAACCCAGCCTCCCAGTCGGCCAGTGAGGCCTCCTGATCAGCGGAGCGCGGACTCCATCGCGGCCAGTGTGGTGCGCATGTTCGCGGCCAGCTGGTCGAGGCGCCGGCGGATGGCCTCCGCGGCGCGGTCCGGCTCCTTGACGACCGCCATCCGCATGCCGCTGTCGCCCGGGCCGTGCGTGAAACTCTGCCGGACGAGCGTCTCGGCGCCGCGATCCTCCAGCTCGTACTCCCAGTGCGCGAACGGGACCTCCTCCCCGCCGTACACGTCCCAGCCGAAGCGCGTCGGCTCCTCGAGAACGGTGACCGTGCAGGTCACGTAGGTTTCCAGGCCGTCAGGAAAACGGTTTCGCGCCTCGAAGGTAGCGTTTTCCTCGAGCCAGGCGCCGTAGATGCACTCCGGGCTCCACTCTCCGTACCTGTCGATCGCGGTGATGCCCGTCCAGAGTGTGCGGACCGGCAGCTTGATCAGAACCTCGACACCGGTGGTCGCACCGGTCACTCCGTAGTCGTTCATGCCCGGTACGTCGTACGCACCTCGGAGGCCTCGACATTTACGCGTTCCGGTCGGCTGTAGAGGTTCATGCTGCCGTTGCGGATGAAGCCGGCGAGGGTGAGGCCGGACTCCGTCGCCAGGTCGATCGCGAGCGAACTCGGGGCCGACACCGCGCCGAGGACGGGAATGCCGGCCATCACCGCCTTCTGCGCGAGTTCGAACGACGTACGCCCGGAAACGATCAGGATCAGGCCGCGCGCGGGGATGTGGTCGTTGAGCAGCGCCCAGCCGACGACCTTGTCGACGGCGTTGTGCCGGCCGACGTCCTCGCGGACGACGAGCAGGTCGCCGGACGGGGTGAACAGGCCGGCCGCGTGCAGTCCTCCGGTGCGGTCGAAGACCTGCTGCCGGGCGCGGAGCGCGTCGGGGAGCGTCGCGAGTACGTCGTACCTGATGGTGACCGGGTCCTGCGCGGGCGAGTGGCGGGTCTTGGTACGGACCGCGTCGAGGGACGCCTTGCCGCAGACGCCGCAGGACGAGGTCGTGTAGAAGTTGCGCTCGACGCCGGTGACCGGGGCGGGTACGCCGGGGGCGAGGCCGAGGTCGAGGACGTTGTAGGTGTTGCGGCCCTCCTCGTCGCGCGAGTCGCAGTACCGCGCGTCGCGGATGTCGTCGGCGCTGCCGATCACGCCCTCGGTGTGCAGGAAACCGTGTGCCAGTTCGACGTCGTGGCCGGGGGTGCGCATCGTGACGGCGAGGGGTTTGCCGTCGACGCGGAGTTCCAGGGGCTCTTCGACGGCGATGGAGTCCGGGCGCTGGCGTTCGCCGGTCGGCGTCAGGCGGACGACGGGACGACGCGCGATCAGCCGGCCCATGGGCGGGCCCCGGGATCGAGTGGGAGGAGCCGGGCGGCGATGGCTTCCGCGGGTCCCGGGGCGACGACGGCGAGCGCGTCGGCGGCGGCCGGGCCGCGGAGCATCGCGGAACCGCCGTGGCCGACGGGTACGGCGCCTTGCGGAGTGAGGCGGACCGGGACGAGCCGGGTGCTGGTCGGGTGGCAGGCGATGCCGCCGGGAACCGCGAGCTGGGGGAGTGCGGGGAGCGGGAGGCCGCGCATCCGGGTGATCGCCGCGACGCCGAGGGTCAGGAAGGCGACGAGCGCCGCGAACGGGTTGCCGGGAAGGCCGAGCACGAGCCGACCGTCCGGCAGAATCGCGAGCGCCTGCGGATGCCCGGGCCGGCAGGCAACACCGTCGACAACCACTTCGGCCCCGAGTTCGGCAAGCGCCGGCCGAAGATGATCCGCCGGCCCCGCGGCTGACGACCCAGAAACCAGAATCAGCTCAGCCCGCGTCTCACGCAGAGCCGAGACCAGCTCCTCGCGCGAGTCCGGAACATGCCGAACCACACCCGCCGTCCCACCGGCGGGTGTGGCGCCGGCTCGGTGGATCAGGGCGGGGAGCATGGGGCCGATGGCGTCGCGGGTGCGGCCTGGGGTGGATGGGCCGCGGTGGATCAGTTCGTCGCCGGTGACCAGGGCGGCGACGGTAGGGGGCGGGATGACTAGGAGGCTGTTGAGGCCTACGGTTGCGGCCAGGCCGAGGACTGCCGGGTCGACGATGACGCCGGAGGGCAGCAGGTGGTCGCCAGGGCGGCACTCCTCGCCGGCGCGCCGGATGTGCCGGCCGTGTTCGGCGGGGCCTTCCAGCAGGTCACCTGTCAGTACGGCATCTTCCGAGCGCAGTACCGACGTCGTCCCGGCCGGTACGGTCGCGCCGGTGACGATCCCGGTCGCCTGACCGTCCTCGAGTTCGCGCGCCTCCGCAGTACCGGCGGCGACATGCCCGATCACCCGCCACGGTCCGTCGCCGCGTACGGCGTACCCGTCCATCGCCGCGCGATCCACCGGCGGTACGGCGACCGGTGACACCAGTGGTGTCGCCAGCACACACCCGTCAGCCTCGTCCATCCGGCGCCGAACCACCGGCCCCACGCGGGCAGCCGCGTGCGCCAGCGCGCGCGCAACATCCCACGGCAGCGCATCCCGCCGCGCCCGGACCTCGCGACCGCCGGCTGGTCCGCGCTCAGGCCCGTTCTCCACAGGCCCACCTTCTCCGACCGGTCCGGGGTTGTCGAACCGGTCCCGCTCTCCGGACGGCCCGTCGGGCCAGGCTGCCGGTGCCGATGGCGTGGGCTGGGTCACGACGGTGCCTGGAGTTGCTGGGCGGCCAGGGCTGCGGCGGGGTCGAGGTCTGTGGCGCC
The DNA here is from genome assembly GCF_040254265.1 of Kribbella sp. HUAS MG21. Taxonomy (GTDB): domain Bacteria; phylum Actinomycetota; class Actinomycetes; order Propionibacteriales; family Kribbellaceae; genus Kribbella. The sequence continues at coordinate 1,679,534 of NZ_CP158165.1, read as the reverse complement.
GGACTCGACGTGGGCGATCAGGGCGCGTTTCATGCGGGGGTCCCAGACGGCCTTCATGTGGTTGGCGATCGCGGTGGCGGCGTCCGCGGGCGCGCGGTGGGCGAACTGGGCCGCGATCTCGTTCGCCAACCGCACGTACGGCGGTACGCCGGCACTCATCGATTGCCCCCAGCAACAACCGGCTGACGAGCACCCTCCGCGCCCGCCGGCTCGCGGGCGCTTTCCGCGGACGCGGTTTCCGGGACGAGGTCGACCTGGACCGCGGTGACCTTGTACTCGGGGCAGTTGGTGGCCCAGTCGGAGTTGTCCGTGGTGACGACGTTCGCGCCGCTCACCGGATGGTGGAACGTGGTGTAGCAGACGCCGACCGGCATCCGGTCGGAGATCTTCGCGCGCAGTTCCGTCCGCCCGACCCGGCTCGACAGCGCGACCAGGTCGCCGTCGGAAACCCCGCGCACCTCCGCGTCGTGCGGATGGATCTCCAGCACGTCCTCGGGATGCCACGCCACGTTCGCCGTCCGCCGGGTCTGGGCGCCGACGTTGTACTGCGACAGGATCCGCCCGGTGGTGAGGATCAACGGGAAACGCCGCGTCGACCGTTCCGACGTCGGCACGTACACGGTTTCCATGAACCGGCCCTTGCCGCGCGTGAACTCGTCCTCGTGCATGATCGGCGTCCCCTCCGGGTGCTCGACGTTGCACGGCCACTGGATCGACCCGAGCTCGTCGAGCTTCCGGAACGAGACGCCCCTGAACGTCGGCGTGGTCAGCGCGATCTCGTCCATGATCTGCGCCGCCGAGTCGTAGTGCATCGGGTAGCCCATCGCCTGGGCGATCTCGCACACGATTTCCCACTCCTGCTTGCCGGTCCGCGGCGCCATGATCGGCCGGACCCGGTTGATCCGGCGTTCCGCGTTCGTGAACGTGCCGTCCTTCTCCAGGAACGACGTTCCCGGCAACAGCACGTGCGCGAACTTCGCGGTCTCGTTGACGAACAGGTCCTGGACGACGAGCAGGTCCAGCGCTCCGAGCGCCGCGAACACGTGCTGGGTGTTCGGGTCGGACTGCGCGATGTCCTCGCCCTGCACGAACAGCGCCCGGAACGTGCCGTCGATCGCGGCGTCGAACATGTTCGGGATCCGCAGGCCGGGCTCGTCGAGGATCGGCGTACCCCAGAGGTGTTCGTAGATCGAGCGGACGTCGTCGTCGGACACGTGCCGGTAGCCGGGCAGTTCGTGCGGGAAAGAGCCCATGTCGCAGGAGCCCTGCACGTTGTTCTGGCCGCGCATCGGGTTGACGCCGACGCCCGGACGGCCGATGTTGCCGGTCGCCATGGCGAGGTTGGCCATGCCCATCACCATCGTGGAGCCCTGGCTGTGCTCGGTGACGCCGAGGCCGTAGTAGATCGCGGCGTTCCCGCCGGTCGCGTACAGCCGGGCGGCCGCGCGGATCGTTTCCGCCGGCACTCCGGAAATTTCCGCAACGGCTTCCGGACTGTGTTCCGGCTGCGCGATGAACGCTTCCCAGGCCTCGAAGTCCTCGCACCGGCTCGCCACGAACTCCCGGTCCACCAGGCCCTCGGTGACCACCACGTGCGCGAGCGCGTTGACGATCGCGACGTTCGTGCCCGGCTGCAGTTCGAGGTGGTACGCCGCCTCGATGTGCGGCGTCCGGACCAGGTCGATGCGCCGCGGGTCGACCACGATCAGCTTCGCGCCCTGCCGGATCCGCTGCTTCATCCGGGAGCCGAACACCGGGTGCGCGTCGGTCGGGTTCGACCCGATCAGCAGGATCACGTCGGACTCGTCGACCGACCGGAAATCCTGGGTGCCGGCGGATTCCCCGAAGGTCTGCTTGAGGCCGTACCCGGTCGGCGAGTGGCAGACCCGCGCGCAGGTGTCGACGTTGTTGTTCCCGAACACCGCGCGGACCATCTTCTGGACGGCGTACACCTCTTCGTTCGTGGTCCGCGAGGAGGTGATCGCGCCGATCGAGCCCTGGCCGTGCTCCGCCTGGATCTCGCGCAGCCGGCGTGCAGTGAACGAGATCGCCTCCTCCCAGGAAACTTTCCGCCACGGTTCCGAAAGCGTGTTCCTGACCATCGGCTCGAGTACCCGGTCCGGGTGGCTCGCGTACCCGAACGCGAACCGGCCCTTCACGCACGAGTGGCCCTCGTTCGCCCCGCCGTTCTTGTACGGGACCATCCGGACCAGCTCGTCACCTCGCAGTTCCGCCTTGAACGAGCACCCGACGCCGCAGTACGCACACGTCGTCAGCACGGTCCGCGTCGGCATCCCGAGCTCGACCACCGATTTCTCCTGCAGCGTCGCGGTCGGGCACGCCTGCACGCACGCACCGCAGGAGACACAGTCCGACTCGAAGAACGACACCCCGGCACCGGCCGCCACCTTCGAGTCGAACCCGCGTCCCTCGATCGTCAGCGCGAGCGTTCCCTGGACCTCGTCACACGCGCGCACGCACCGCGAGCACGCGATGCACTTGGACGCCTCGAAGTCGAAGTACGGGTTGGAGGAATCGGTCGGCAGGTCCATGTGGTTCGCGCCGGCCTCGACGCCGGAGCCGTACCGGACCTCGCGGAGGCCGGTGACGCCGGCCATGTCCTGCAGTTCGCAGTCGCCGTTGGCCGAGCAGGTCAGGCAGTCGAGCGGGTGGTCGGAGATGTACAGCTCCATCACGCCGCGGCGGAGTTTCCCGAGCCGCTCGTTCTGCGTCCGCACCACCATGCCGTCCGCGACCGGCGTCGTACAGGAGGCAGGCGTACCGCGGACGCCGTCAATCTCGACCACGCACAACCGGCAGGATCCGAAGGCCTCCAGGTTGTCGGTCGCGCACAGTTTCGGTACGTCGACGCCGGCCTGCTTCGCCGCGCGCATCACCGACGTACCCGGTGGGACCTTCACCGGGACGCCGTCGACGGTCAGCTCGATGGTGGCCGCGCCGGGGCGGGCCGGAGTACCGAAGTCGGGCTCTTTCAACAAGGTCATGCCTGGAAGTCCTCTCCGAAATGGCGGACGGCACTGCGTACTGGCATCGGAGTGAGGCCGCCCATGGCGCAGAGCGAGCCGTCGGTCATCAGTTCGCACAGGTCCTCGAGCAGGACCAGGTTCTGCGCGCGGTCCGTGCCGGCAGTGCTGGTCAGGATCCGGTCGATGGTCTCGACGCCGCGGACCGCGCCGACCCGGCACGGCGTGCACTTGCCGCAGGACTCGGCCGCGCAGAACTCGAACGCGAACCGCGCCATCGCCGCCATGTCCACGGTCTCGTCGAACACCACGATCCCGCCGTGCCCGACCATCGCGCCGGCTGCCGCGAACGCCTCGTAGTCCATCGGCAGGTCGAACTGCTCGACCGGCAGGTAGGCGCCGAGCGGGCCGCCCACCTGAACGGCCCGCACCGGACGCCCCGACGACGTACCGCCGCCGAAGTCGTTCACCAGTTCGCCGAGCGTGATGCCGAACGCGGTCTCGACGATGCCGCCGCGCGCGACGTTCCCGCCGAGCTGGAAGACGCTGGTCCCGAGCGAGCGGCCGGTGCCATAGGCGGCGTACGCGGCGGCGCCGTTCGCCAGGATGGTGGGGATCGTTGCCAGCGACAACACATTGTTGACGACCGTCGGGCGGCCGAAGAGCCCTTCCAGCGCTGGGATCGGGGGTTTGGCGCGGACCATGCCGCGTTTGCCCTCCAGGCTCTCCAGCATCGAGGTTTCCTCGCCGCAGATGTAGGCGCCGGCGCCGACGCGGACGTGCAGGTCGAAACCGAACCCTGAGCCGAGGATGTCCGGCCCCAACCAGCCCGCCGCCCGCGCCAGCTCGATCGCCGCCTTCAGGGTGGCGACGGCGTCCGGGTACTCCGAGCGCAGATAGACGTACCCTTCCGCGGCGCCGACGGCGTACGCCGCGATGGTCATCCCCTCGATGAGCGTGAACGGGTCGCCTTCGATCAGCATGCGGTCGGCGTACGTGCCGGAGTCGCCCTCGTCCGCGTTGCAGCAAACGAACTTCAGGTCGGCGTCGGCGTTCAGCACGGTCCGCCACTTGATCCCGGTCGGGAAGCCGGCGCCGCCGCGCCCGCGCAGGCCGGAGTCGACAACCGTCTCGACAACCTCAGCTGGGTCCATCGCGAGCGCTGCCCGCAGCCCGGTTAGGCCGCCATGCGCCAGGTAGTCGGTCGTCGACAGTGGATCGACCACGCCGACCCTTTGGAAGGTCAGCCGCTGCTGCCGTTTCATCCACGGCAGTTCGTCCACCAGCCCGAGATACGGCCCGACCACCGCACCCTCGATCATCCCACCGGCGATCAGCCCGTCGACGTCCTCGGCCGCCACCGGCCCATACCCGACACGCCCCTCACCAGTCTCCACCTCCACCAACGGCTCCAACCACAACATCCCCCGCGACCCAGTCCGCACGACCGCGGAGGTGTCGTGGAGCGCGGCCAGGCGTTCGGCAACCTCGTCGGCCCCGACGGAGCGTGCAGCGGAGTCGCGGGGCACGAATACGCGGGTGGTGGGCTGGGCGGGAGCGTGCGAGTTGCCGAAGCTGGTCGCAGGAGCGCCGGTGTGCTGCGCCCCGGCCGTGGGAGCGTCCGTGTCGCCGGGCATCGGGGCGGGGGTGGCGGTCGTGGGACCGGCTGTGCCGGGCGCGCCGGTGGGTGTGGGGGTGGGGATGGGTGGGGGAGTTGGGTGGGTCATCGGGACTCCCCGAGGAGGGTGTTGAGGCGGGTGGGGGTTACTCGGCCGTGGAGTTTGGAGCCGACCTGGACTGTGGGGCCCAGCGCGCAGTTGCCGAAGCAGTAGATTTCTTCGAGGGTGATTCGGCCGTCGTACGTCGTTTCGCCGAAGTCGCAGCCGACGGTGCGTTTGGCGTGTTCCGCGAGTTCGACGGCTCCGACCGCGCGGCATGCCTCCGCCTGGCAGATCGCGACCGTGGTGCGGCCGGCCGCTGTCCGGCGGAAGTCCTTGTAGAACGTGACGACCCCGTGTACCTCGGCGACCGCGAGGTTCAGCACGTCGGCGATCACCGCGACGTCCGGCGGGTCGACGTACCCGAACTCCTCCTGGACCGCGTGCAGGATCGGGATCAGCGCGCCGCGCAGACCGCGGAGCTCCTCCGCGATCTCCCGCACTCGCTGGGCGCGCCCGGGGACCGGGACGGGGGCGGCGGCCACGACCTCACTCGTCATGTATACAACATTCCGTCGCCAATCCCGCCCAGTCAAAGCAACACTGCCTATCAGCTCATAGACGGCAGCTATCACTTCGAGCTGGTTACTGAACCGACGGACGGGTGGTGTCGGGCGGTCGGGTAGTGCACCTGAGCGTGGAGGCGTGAGTGCGTACGGCGTCTCGCCTCTGCACTACCCGTCGGTCGGTCCGCGGCGTCTCAGGTTCGGCTGTAGGCGGGCCCGTAGAGCGCGGCCGGTTGCTCCTCCTTGTAGGCCCAGTAGCGGTCGCCGTAGGACCAGTGCCACCACTCGGTGGGGTAGTTCACCAGTCCGGCGGCGGTCAGTACGTCGGCCAGCAGCGCGCGGTTGGTACGCGCCTCACGGCTGATGTTGGTCGCCGCGAAGAAGCAGGCGCCGTTGCTCTGCTCGGGTGTCGCGTCGATCGGCGTCCCCAGGTCGAGCGGTCCGTGGGCGCCCATCAGCGTCAGGTCGACGGCCGCGCCGGCCACATGCGGCGCCACCTCGATCGGCGAGACGAACCGGCTGGCCAGCACGTGGACTTCCGCGGCCGAGAGATCCGGATGCAGCTGCTGCAGTTCCGCGCAGTACCCGTCCCAGATCGCCTGCTGACTCGCGACCGGTCGCAGTCCTTCGACGACGTACAGCCGGATGCCCACGGGCAGGAAAGCGTCGGCCACAGCAAGCCGATCGGCCACGCTTTCCCGCGCGAACTGCCGGCCGGAAGTCAGCACGTCCCGCGTGTACAGGTCCACCAACGGTTCGCCGTTCTCGACCGCAGGAATACGTGTGATTCGCGCGTCGCTCAGTAGAACGGTCATCCGCGCGCCACCGCCGTACGGATCAGCGTGTCGACCACCTCGGCGTACGACAGCCCGGCCGCCGCCCACATCCGCGGAAACTGCGACGCCGGCGTGAAGCCGGGAAACGTGTTGATCTCGTTCACCACGACCGACCCGGTGCTCGTCACGAAGAAGTCCACCCGCGCCAGCCCTGCACATCCGAGCACCTCGAAAACCTCGATCGCCGTCCGCCGCAACCGCAAGGCCAACTCGGGATCGAGCGGAGCCGGTACGACGAATCGCGTCGCGCTGCTGTCGTACTTCGCCGTCGCGTTGAAGAACGGCTGCTCCGGATCGGCGTGGATCTCCAGCGCCGGCGCAGTCTCCACCCGCCCGTCGGGAAACTCCAGCACCGCGAGGTCGATCTCGCGGCCCACGACCTCGCGTTCCACCAGGACGTTCGGATCGAGCGCCGCGGCGTCCGCGATCGCGGTCAGCAGGGCCGGAAGGTTCCCGGCGCGCGTCACCCCGAAGCTCGACCCGCCGTTGGCCGGCTTGACGAACAACGGAAAGTCCAGACCGGCGAGCTTGAGCTTCTGCAATGCGGCCTCGGTGTCGGTGAGGTCGGCGCCGCGCAGCGTGATGCCCGGCGTGACAGGGATCCCGTGAGCTGTCAGAACAGACTTGGTCAGGTGCTTGTCCAGCCCGACCGCGCTCGCCGCGACCCCGCTGCCGACGTACGGAACGTGCAGCTGGTCGAGGAACCCCTGCAACCGGCCGTCCTCGCCGCCCTCGCCGTGCAGCGCCGGGATCGTGACGTCACACGCCTGCAGGATCTCGATCGCCTCGTGCTGCCCGTCGACCCAGTTGCCGTCGGCATCGATGACCAGCGGGATCGCCGTGTGGCCGAGGACCTCGACCGCCTTCGCGATGCCCCGGCCGCTCGCCAGCGACACCTGGTGCTCCGGGCTCGCGCCACCCATCACCACCGCGACCTTCATCGCTGCTCCTCGTACCGTCGGGGCACCCGGTTGCCGATGCCGCAGTAGATCTCGTGCGGAATGGTCCCGGCCCAGTCCGCCCAGTCGGCGGCGGTCGGTTCGCCCGCGGAGCCGTCGCCGAACAACGTCACCGGCTCACCGGGCTCGACCGCGACATCCCCTGCGTCGACCACGAACTGGTCCATCGCGATCCGTCCGGCCACCGGCATCCGGACGCCGCGGCACTGCACGCTCGCCCGTCCCGCGGCGACCCGCGGAATGCCGTCGGCGTACCCCATCGGGACCAACGCGACCGTGGTGTCCCGGTCGGCGACGAAGTCGTGCCCGTACGAAACCCCTTCGCCGGCGCGGATCCGGCGTACCTGGGCCACCTTGCTCACCAGCCGCATCGCCGGCCGCAGCCCGATGCCGAGCTCGTCGATCCCGTACAGGCCGGCCCCGATCCGCATCAGGTCGGTGTCCGGTGCGTCGAGGGTGACCGCACCGGACGAGTTCGCCAGGTGTACGACGTCCGGCCGGAGCCCGGCGCGCCGTGCGAGACCCACCCCGGTCCGCAGGAGCTGGAGTTGTCGCGTGCTCTGCACGGCGTCGGCGGAGTCGCCGTGCGAGAGGTGCGACCAGATCCCGCGGACCGTGACGGCGCCGAGCGCCTCGTAGTGCGCCGCCGTTCGGGTGAGCTCGATCCAGTGGTCAGGTGCACTGCCGGCCCGGTGCAAGCCGGTGTCCAGCTTCAAATGCACGTAGTGGACGGATGGAGTGGACACGACCCGCTGGAGTTCGGCGACGGAGGAAACGCTGACGTCGACCTCCACGTCGCCGAGGAAAACGAGTTCCGAAACGTCGTACAGCCAGCACAGGATCGGTACCCGCAGACCGGCCGCGCGCAGTTGCAGCGCCTCGTCCGCGTGCGCGACCCCGAGCCAGCCTGCGCCGGCTTCCACGGCCGCGCGGGCGACCGGTACGGCGCCGTGCCCGAAGGCGTCGGCCTTCACGACGGCCATCACGTTCTGGCCGACTCGTCGCCGGAAGGTGCGGACGTTGTCGCGGACGGCGGACAGGTCGACGACGGCTTCCGACAGTCCGGTGATCCCACGTGCTGCCGGGCGGTGGCGGGACTGAACCAGGTACATGCCAGTCATTGTTGTTTCCGGCAACGATCCGGATCATCGGAGCGCGGGCGGATGTGCGCGGGCGGTGCCTACGACCGTGGTATGACGGGCCTCATCCGGAGGAAGGAAATCCCCGGTGGCGGCGAACTTTCCGGCCCTCCGCGATACTGGGGCCCGTGGAGGCGACCGATCATCTGAAGGATTCGCTGCTCGCGGCCGTCGAGCTGGCCAACGTTTTCGGGGCGCACTACCGCCAGGGACGCCCGGCGCCGGCCCCGGACGCGGCCGCCGTACAGGCCGCGCTCCGCCTCACCACGAACCGGGAAATCGCTGTCGATCCCGCGGACTACGAGTCCGGCGGAAAGATCCTGTACGACGCCCTGTCCAGCTTCCCGGACGTCGATCGCGCGGCCGAACTGGTGAACACGATGCTCCGCGAGACCCAGGCCGCGCCGCAGCTGGTCCGCGACCCGGGAGCACCGTGGCACCTGCACTTCGGCAGCCCGGGGGAGGCGACGGGTTGGCTGGCCGAGTTCGCCACCGCGGTGGCGATGCTGCTCGGGAGCGAGCACGTGGAGCGCCTCAGGCAATGCGCGGCCGTCCGGTGCGACGGCCTGTTCCTGGACGCGACCCGCAACCGCACGCAGCGGTTCTGCTCAACCGCCTGCCAGAACCGCACCAAGGTCGCCGCCCACCGCGCCCGCCCCAGCAGTCCCTGAGGCCGTCACCATCGTCGCCTCGGACGACCAGTCGAGCTTGCGGTAGAGGTGGAAGCCGTCGGTCGTCGCCATCAGTAGACCCGTCCGGCTGCCGCGCTCGATCGCCCGCTGCGCCAGTGCGCCCATCACCACGCTGCCGAGCCCGCGCCGCCGATGCGCCGGATCGGTCTGGATGTCGTGCATCACCGCGTCCGCCCCGACGATCCCCATCATCCCGTGGGCCGCGACGCCGCCGTCCGCGCTCAGCAGCCGCACGTACTCGAGCGCTCCGTCGGTCGTCCGCTCCAGGCGGTACGAGTCATTGACCGGCTGCGGGTGCTCGTGGACGTCGACCGCCATCAGGGTCCGGCGCTCGTCGAGCAACTGCCCGCCGGCGGCCGCGAGCTGCCCGGCGACGCGGTCGCCGTCGTGGGTGGTGACGGTCAGCCAGGTACCCACGGGCAGGTCCGCCGCCAGCCGGTCCACGGTCGCCGGGTCATCGGTCCGCGCGAACCATTCACGTTCACGTCCGGGAAGTCGCAGTACGGCGAGATAGGCGTCGTCGTACTCCGTCACCGGTTCCAGGCCGCGGCACAGCCGCCAGCCCGCCAGCCATCGCCTCACGAGGTGGTCCATGGCCTCGAGTGTAACTGTTTATTTGAGATTAGCCAGTTACCTATGAGGTGCCGAGGACGAAGGTCTGGATCGCGACGACGGCGGCGCCGCGGGCCCACTCGCTGAAGTCGGCGGGCTGCAGGACCATCGGCAGCTCGGCCGCCGACGGGTGCCGGTCGGCGTGCAGGCCGGCCAGCAGCTCCTCGTGCGCCACCTCGGCCAGCCGGACGCCCTCGCCGCCGAGCACGACCAGCTCCGGCATCGTGAAGTTCGCGGCGGCGGCGATCAGCTTGCCGAGGGCGCGGCCGGCACGCCCGACGATCTCGCGCGCGACCGGATCGCCTTTGGCCGCGAGGTCGAGAGCTTCGTCGTACCCGACCTCCCGGCCGAGCGCCGTACCGAGCTGGCCGGTGATCGCGCCGACTGTCAGCAGGCTGAGCGCGCAACCGCGGTGCCCGCGGTCGCAGAGCGGGCCGTTTGGGATCAGCGGGTAGTGCCCGATCAGGCCGAGCGTGACGTCCGGGCTGTCGACGACCTGGTTGTGGACGACGAGCCCGTAGCCGACGCCGGCGCCGATCGTGACCAGGACGAAGCGGTCCGAGTTCCGGCCGGCGCCGAACCAGTGCGTCGCCTCGGTCAGCGACGTCAGGTCGTTGGCGAGCACGATCGGGACGCTGGTGTGCGCGGCGAGGATCTCGCCGAACGGTACGTCGACCCAGTTCAGGTACGGGCCCCAGCGGACCTCGGAGCGGTTCGCCACCCGGCCGCCGATCGAGACGCCGAGCCCGGTGAGCGGCCGGCCGCCGGGGACCTGGAGCCGCAGCTCGTCGGTGAGCTCGAGGACCAGGTCCGCGACCGCGGACGGGGTCGGATCGGTGATCGGGTGCTCGGCGCTCGCCAGCACGTCGGCGCGCAGCGTCGTGAGGACGCCGATCGCGGAGTCGCCGGTGAGCTTGATGCCGACGAAGTGGTGCGCGTCCGCGTCCAGGTCGAGCGGCTGCGACGGCCTGCCGACGCGCGCGTCGGTCGGGCCGCCCTCGACCTCGACCAGCAGGCCGGACTCGACCATCGGCTTCGTCAGCCGGGTCAGGCTCCCGGGCGACAGGCCGACGCGGCGGGACAGCTCGGCACGCGACAACGGCCCGTCCAGCAGGATCTCCAGCGCCACCTGCCGCGAGGGCCCCGCCAACGGCCGCCACTCACCCATGGCGCCAGACTAACCCGGGCGCGACGGGCCGAACCGGAGTGATCCGGGTGCGGACAGGCGTGCGATCCGGGGTGGGGAGGGGTGAGACGCCGGGACGTGACCCGGTCCGCGGTACTGGCCGCACAAGTCCCGGCGTCAGGCTCCACCTCGCAGTATGCAACGGTTCTGGAGACCCGGCGGCGGGACAACGGTGTCAGATTCCGGTCAGTGCGGAAGCCTGCGCGTATCGATCAGGTGTTGCGCGACGTCGCGCAGTTTGGTGTTGGTGTCCTGCGAATAGCGCTTGAGGATCGCGAACGCCCGGTCGCCGTCCACGTCGAAGCGCTCCATCAGGATCCCCATCGCCTGACCGACCAGCTTCCGCGCGTCGACCGCCTGCGCCATCGTCTCCTCCTGCCGCGCGGACGCCACCGCGACCGACGCGTGCTGCGCGAGGATGTGCGCGATCGCCTCGTCGTCCGTGCTGAACGCTTCCGGCTGCTCGCTGTACAGCCCGAGCACACCGACCGTGGTTCGCGGTGTGTCACCGGTCGCCAACGGTACGTCGAGAACGCTGCGGATCCCGAGCCCCGAGATCGTCGTCCCCAGCTCCGGCCAGCGGTCCTCGGTCGTGGTGTCCCGGATCGCGACGATCGTGCGCTCGCGCAGTGCCGTGATCAGTGGACCGGCGCCGGTGCTGATCTGGGATTCGTACAGGTTCGTGACGAGCGAGTCGGTCACCGCCGCGATCTCCGCGCGCGAACCGCGGGTGTAGAGCGCGACGCCGGCGTACTTGCAGTTCAAGGCCTGCAGCGCGAACTGCACGACGGCGTCGACGGTCTCCTCGACACCGGGCGCGTCGTGCAACTCGATCGCCAGCCGGGCGAACGTGTCCGCCGAGTTGGCGAGATCAGGCTCGGTCACGCACATCTCCAGGGCAGGGGTTCCGGTCGGGCAGAGTAATCATGCATTCCCGGGGACGTGGAGCGTTAGCGGAAGATCATTTCCGGTAGGCCCCAACGTCGAAGGGTGGTTGTTCGTCTGGGGAGGTGAGAGGACGGGCGGTGGTGGGGTGGCTGACTGGGAGCGGGCTTTCCGGGCGTTGCTGGCGACGCGCGGCGACGCGTTGCGCGGGTACGCGTACCTGTTGACCGGGGATCCGGCGAGCGCGAGCGACCTGGTGCAGGAGGCGCTGACGCGGGTCTTCGGGCGGCGGCGGGTCGGGGAGGACATCGACAAGCTCGAGGCGTACGTCCGGCGCGCGATGCTGAACCAGTACGTCGACAGCCGCCGGCGGCTCAAGCGCTGGAACGCGACGCGGCACCTGCTGGTCGATCCGCCGCATCATGACGACGACCGGCTCGCGGTGGCGGACGACGTACGGCGGGCGCTCGGGACGTTGTCGCCGCGGCAGCGAGCGTGTGTCGTCCTGCGGTACTACGAGGACCTGACCGTGGCCGAGATCGCCGACCAGCTCGGCTGCGCCGAAGGCACCGTGAAACGTCATCTGGCCGACGCCCGCGCGAAACTCGCGCCGCAGCTCGGCGTCACCGAGGAGAGTGCCCCATGAGCGACCTGCGAGAACTGCTCCGTACGACGGCCGCGGAGGGCGGCGAGGCCGTCGAGCTCGCGGAAGACGCGGTCGTCGCCCGGATCAGCCGGCGGCGGATCCGCAACCGGCGGTTCGCGGTGGGCGGCGTGGCGCTGGCCGCCGCGGCGGTGATCGCGGGTACGACGTGGGTCGTGCGACCGGCCGACGAACAACCACCGGCTGCGGGTGCACCGCCACGGATCGTCCGGTCCGACTCGGACGTACCCGGCGGGATGGAGGCCGGCCTCCACGCCACGTTGACCGCCGACGCGCGTGGGTGCGTGCGGGCGGGTTCGGGGCCCGAGGCGACCACGCTCGTCTGGCCCCGGGGGTACACGGTCCGGGGCGACGCCGAGTCGTTCGAGATCCTGGACGCCGCGGGCAGCGTGGTCGCACGCTCAGGTGTGCCGCTCGCCATCGCCGGCGGCGGCGTCAGCTTCCAGGACTCCTGGACCGGACGGGACTGTCTCGGAACCGGAGGGCTGTTCCTCGTCAGCTACCTGCAGCCCACCCGTTGATCACGCCGCGGGCGTGTCAGCGGCCGCGGTTACAGTTCGGGGTATGGCGGACGTCTCCGGTCTGTTGGGTGGGCGGACCAACTGGCGGCGGGAGTTCGCGGCGCCTCTGCGCGCGTTCCTGCGAACCGAGGCGGGGAGTTCCGGCGTCCTGGCGGCGGCCATCGTGGTCGCGTTGCTGTGGGCCAACGTCGCTCCGGGGCTGTACGACGAGGTGTGGCGGACCGAGCTGTCCATCGGGCTCGGGCCCGACGAACTCGGGCTGGATCTGCGGGAGTGGATCAACAGCGGCCTGATGACGCTGTTCTTCCTGGTCGTCGGTCTGGAGGCGCGGCGCGAGTTCGACCTCGGCGACCTGCGGGACCGGAGCCGGCTCGTGCTGCCGATGCTCGCGGGCGTCGCCGGGATGGTCGCGCCGGTGCTGATCTACCTGGCGTTCAACGCCGGCGGACCAGGCGGGCACGGCTGGGGTGTCGCGATGTCGACCGACACGGCGCTCGCACTCGGTCTGCTCGCGCTGGTCGGCCGCGGCGTGCCGGACCGGGTGCGGGTGTTCCTGCTGACGGTGTTCGTGGTCGACGACCTGCTCGCGCTGATCGTGATCGCGGTCGTCTACAGCGAGAACATCCAGCTGATGCCGCTGGCGCTCGCGATCGGCGCGTTCGCCGTCGTCCTCGCGCTGTCGGTGTTCCGCGTCCGGAAACCCTGGATCTACGTCGTCCTCGGCGTACTGATGTGGGCCGCGCTCCTGCGGAGCGGCGTCGACCCGGTCGTCGCCGGTCTCGCGATCGGGCTGACCGCTCCGGCGTACTCGCCCGGCCGGGAGGAGCTGGAGGAGGCGACCGGCCGGTTCCGGCTGTTCCGCGAGCAGCCGACGCCGGAGCTGGCGCGGTCCGCGACCATCGGCCTGACCACGACGATCTCGCCGAACGAACGCCTGCAGTACCTGTACCACCCGTGGACCAGCTACCTGATCGTCCCGCTCTTCGGGCTCGCGAATGCGGGGGTGACGATCGACGCCGCGTTCCTCGGGCGGGCATTCACGTCGCCCATCACGCTCGGCATCCTGCTCGGGTACGTCGTCGGCAAGCCGGTCGCGGTGATGACCGTGTCGTGGCTGCTCGACCGCGTCACCCGCGGCCGGATCCGGCCGATCGTCGGCTGGGCGGCGGTGGCCGGCAGCGGGACGATCGCCGGCATCGGGTTCACCGTCTCGTTGCTGATCGCAACGATCGCGTTCGAGGGGCCGGAGCTGGCCGAGGCCAAGGTCGGGTTGCTGTCCGCGGTGGTCGTCGCGTCGGCGCTGACCTGGGCGGTGTTCCGCGCGGCCAAGCTGCTGTCGCCGCCGCGGAAGGCGCTCGCGCTGCTCGGCGACGCGGAGCAACTCGTCGACCTGACCGACCCGGTGGATCCCGAGCGGGACCACATCCGCGGGCCGGAGACGGCGTCGGTGACGCTGGTCGAGTACGGCGACTTCGAGTGTCCGTACTGCGGGATCGCCGAGCCCGTCGTACGGGATCTGCTGCAGGACGACGACCTGCGCTACGTGTGGCGGCACCTGCCGCTGTCCGACGTCCATCCGCGAGCCCAGATCGCGGCTGAAGTATCGGAGGCGGCGGCCGCGCAGGGAGCCTTCTGGGAGATGCACGACCTGCTGCTCGCGAATCAGGACAAGCTCCAGCCGCAGGACCTGCTGGGCTACGCGGAACAGCTCGGTTTGGACACCGATCGGTTGCACGACGACGTGAAGCGGCACGTCGCCGCCGCCCGCGTGGCCCTGGACGTCGAGTCCGCCGACACCAGCGGCGTCTCCGGCACCCCGACCTTCTTTGTCAACGGCCAGCGCCACTACGGCGCCTACGACCTGGAAACCCTCAAACAGGCGATCAAGGTCGCCCGCGCCCGCGCGAAGATCGCTCCACGGCGTGGCTGAATCTTGCTGCACTAGGGCATTTCTGCCACTTTCGCCGTAGTGCGGGATGGCTGACGCTGGTGGCTCCTGGACGAGTGAGGAGACTGTGGATGAAGGACTCTGTGGTGCTGCGGACGCCGGCTGCCGGGCGCGAGGCCGCTGTGGCGCATTTTGCGGGGCGGCTTTCGCTCGAGGTGGACCCGGCTGACGTGGCCGCGGACATCGGCGCCGGGGCGCTCGACGGGTGGGTGCTGGTCGACAGCCGCAGTCAGGAGAGCTGGGACCAGGGGCATCTGCCCGGGGCGATCCACCTGCCGCATCGCGAGATCCCGGACCGGGCCGCGGACGTCGTACCGGACGGGGTGACGGTGGTGACGTACTGCTGGGGGCCTGGCTGCAACGGCGCGACCCGGGCGGCGCTGGCGTTCGCGCGGCTCGGGTATCCGGTGAAGGAGATGATCGGCGGATTCGAGTACTGGGTGCGCGAGGGCGGGCCGATCGTGACCGCGGACGGGACCGAGCGGCGCGCGTCCGATCCGCTGACCGCGCCACGCGGCGTGGCGTGCGCGTGCTGAAACCCTTGTGGATACTGAGTTTTACGAACTTCGAACGGGCCGTTGTGTAACGCTGACTCTCCGTAGGTTAACCTCAGACCGGATGTGCGCCCCCACGACGTGAGGTGACAGTGTGACCGATCAGCCGGTGTACGACGGCGTGGTCGCGCACGGGATCGACACCTCGCGGCCGAGCGGCCCGCGGGTCTATGACTGCCTGCTCGGCGGCAAGGACAACTACGAGCCGGACCGCGAGTTGTGCCGGCAGATCACGAAGGTCGCGCCGGAGGCCCCGGAGTGGGCGCGGGCGAACCGGCGCTGGCTCGCGGAGGTCGTCACCTGGCTGACCGCGGAGGCCGGGGTCCGGCGGTTCGTCGACGCCGGCTGCGGGCTGCCGACGGCCGAGAACACGCACCAGATCGCCCGCCGGACGAATCTGCACTCCTCGGTGATCTACGTCGACAACGACCCGTCCGTGGTCATCCACGGGCGGGCGTTGCTGCTCGACAACGACCGCACGCAGTTCGTCGCGGCCGACCTGACCCGGCCGAAGCACGTGCTGGCGGATCCGGCGATCGCCGATCTGCTCGGTGCCGGCCAACCGGTCGCGCTGGTCCTGGGGCTCGTGCTCGACCACGTCGCCGACTTCGAGAAGACCCGGAAAATCGTGCGCACGTACGTCGACGCGCTGCCGTCCGGGTCCTACCTCGCGATCACGCACGCCTGCAAGCCGGGTGACGGCGGGCCGGTCGACGCGTTGGTGACCGAGCTGTCCGAGAAGGTGCGGCCGGCGTTCCCGGACCTGACGTTCCGCTCGGTCGAGCAGATCACGGCGCTGTTCGACGGGACCGAGATCTTCGCGCCGGGCGTCGTCCGGCTGTCCGAGTGGCACGTCCCGGGCGGCCGGGTCGACGAGGAGCCGCCGGCCGACGTCCGTGAGGTCGTGTACGGCGGCCTCGCCCGGAAACGCTAGAGCCCGGCTAGGTAGTCGGCGTTGCCGCGGATCGCCGCCTCGTAGCGCTTGATCTCCGCGGAGTCGACCTTGTCCGCGATCACCAGCAGCAGCGTGGCCAGCGCCTTGTCCTTGTGCCCGGCGGCTTGCAGCGTGAGCGCCTTGAAGACCCGCAGCGAGTCCGACTCCGGGTACTCGGCACACGCCTGCTTGAACACCGCGAGCGAGTCGTCGAAGCGGTGCAGGTTGCGCAGCGTGCTCCCGTACTGCAGCAGGCACTTCCGCCGCGTCTCCCCGGTCAGCCCGGGCAGGGCGCGCTCGTAGTACCCGATCGCCTTCTCCTCCTGCCCGGCGGTGTCGTACGACCCGCCGACCTCGTACAGCACGTACGGGTTGTCCGGATACTCGGTCAGCAGCCGCTCGAAGAACGCGATCGTCGGTCCCATGTTCGCCCGGTCCCGGCGCGCGAACGCTTCCTCGATCGTTGCCGCGAGCTCCGGCGTGAGTTGGTCGGTCACACCTCCATCATGCCGCGCCGCCGGTGGCGGCCGGCCTGATGTTCTGGTTCAGGTGGAAAACGTTGGCCGGGTCGTACGCCGTCTTCAGCGCCACCAGCCGCTCGAGCTTCGCGGGCGGGAACGCGCGCTGGATCGGGTCGTCGTTCAGCGTGTTCACGTAGGCCCCGTGCGCGTACGGCGCCAGCGCCGCGGCGTACCCGCGCAACGCGGAGATCCGGGCCTCGTCCTCGGCCGGGTCCTCCCAGCGCGTCGCGGTGACGAACTCGAACTGTGTGTCCCGGTGGCTGAACGCGGCCGCCTCGTCCGGTACCTCGGCGATCGCCCCGCCGTACGCCTGCAGGCTCGCGCCGACGCCGGGGTTGTCCAGCAGCGCGCGGATCGCCTCGTCGGGCAGCGACTTGAAGTAGTGCCCCTTCCAGTACCGCCGGAACCGGTGCCCCTGCACGTTGTCCTCGCGCGTCTGCAGGAACAGGTACGTCGTCTCGTCGACCAGCTCGTTCGTGACGGGACCGAGCGCGCGGAACGCGGGCAGCAGCTCCTCGCCGCCGTCGCCGACCCAGATGTACCCGACCGTCAGCGAGTCGCCGGTGATGTTCGCGGTGAACGTCGCCTCCCGCGGCGCGGTGGCGTTCAGCTCCCGCCAGCCCCGCAGTACCTCGAAACCGTTTTCCTTCGGGTAGCCGAACTCGACGATCAGCGCCCGCGTCCCGGTCTCGTGCAGCTGGAACTCGAAGGACGTGACGATCCCGAAGTTCCCGCCGCCGCCTCGCAGGCCCCAGAACAGCTCGGCGTTCTCGTCAGCGCTCGCCCGGACGACGGTCCCGTCCGCCGTCACGACCTCGTACGAGAGCACGTTGTCGCAGGACAGCCCGTACTTCCGCGCCAGCCAGCCCATCCCGCCGCCGAGCGTCAGGCCGCCGACGCCGGTGTGCGAGACGTTCCCGGCGGTCGTCGCCAGGCCGTACTCCTGCGACGCCTTGTCCAGCTCACCCAGCAACGCGCCGCCCTGCACCCAGGCCCGCCGTGCCTCCGGATCCACCCGGACCTCGTTCATCGGCGTCAGGTCGATCATCAGGCCGCCCTCGGGGACGGCGAGCCCGGCGATGTTGTGCCCGCCGCAGCGGACCGCGATCTCCAGGTCGTGCTCGCGGCCGAACCGCACGGCCTCGGCCACGTCCGCGGTGCTCGCGCACCGGGCGATCACGGCCGGGCGGCGGTCGATCATCGCGTTCCACACGGTGCGCGCCTCGTCGTAGCCGGCGTCGCCGGTGCGCAGGTACTCGGTCATCGGTGTCAGCTCCTCGGAAGTGGTCTGTCCCATAACCCTGACAGCACAGCGGTCCGTCGATAAGGTCCAGTTCCGTGAGCCGAATGAGGACCAGTTCCGGTGCCGGTGAGCTCCTGGTCGAGCTGCAGCGGGACAGCGGCGTGCCGCTGCACCAGCAGCTCGAGAGCGGGATCCGGACCAGGATCCGCGCCGGGCTGCTGCGGGCCGAGACCGTGATGCCGTCCACGCGGGCGCTCGCGCAGAGCCTCGGGCTGTCCCGCGGCGTGGTCGTGGAGGCTTACCAGCAGCTCGTCGCCGAGGGCTACCTGATCAGCCGCGCGGGCGGCTACACGCAGGTCGCCGACATCGCCGTGGTCGAGCCGACGGCGGCGGCGCCGGCTGTGAGCGGGCCGCCGCGGATCGACTTCCGGTACAGCCGCCCGGACGTCTCGGAGTTCCCGCGCGCCGCGTGGCTCCGGTCGGTGCGCCGGGTGCTGAACGAGACGCCGTACCGCAGCCTGGCCTACCTCGACGGGCGCGGGACGATCGAGCTCCGCATCGCCCTGGCCGACTACCTCAACCGGGTTCGCGGTACGGCGGCACGCCCGGAGAACATGCTGATCTGCAACGGATTCGCGCAGGGCTCGCGACTGATGCTGCGGGTGCTGGCCGCGCAGGGGCGCCGGCGGCTCGCGGTTGAGGACCCGTCGGACAACGACCTGCGCGACGTCGCGCGGGCGGCCGGCCTCGAGGTGGTCGGCGTGCCGACGCTGGACACCGGGATCGACGTGGCCGCGCTGGAGCGGTCGGGTGCGGACGTCGTACTCGTGACCGCGGCACATCAGTTTCCGACCGGAGCGGTGGCGTCGGCGGAGACGCGGGCGGCACTGATCGCGTGGGCGACGGCGCGGGACGGGCTGGTGATCGAGGACGACTACGACGCGGAGTACCGGTACGACCGGGAGCCGATCGGGGCGATGCAGGGGCTGGCGCCGGAACGGGTCGCGTACGCCGGAACGGCGAGCAAGACGCTGGCGCCCGGGCTCCGGCTCGGGTGGCTGATTCTGCCGGCGTGGCTGGTCGAGCCGATGGCGCAGGCGAAGCTGATGGACGATCGCGGGTCGCCGGTGTTCGACCAGTTGGCGTTCGCGGACTTCGTGGCGCGGGGCGAGTTCGACCGGCACCTGCGGAAGATGCGGCCGCGGTACCGGGAGCTGCGGGACACGCTGGTCGAGCGACTGGCGGCCCGGATGCCCGAACTGGAGCCGGTCGGGGTGTCGGCCGGGCTGCATGTGATGACGTGGCTGCCGCCGGATCTCGAGGAGGACGCGGTGCGGCGGGCGGCGCTCGAGCGCGGGCTCGGCGTGTACGGACTGGCGCCGTACTGGGTTTCCGGCGACGGGCCGGCGGGTTTGGTGTTCGGGTACGGATCGCTGCGGCGCAAGGAAGTTGTCGAGGGCATCGAGCTGCTCGCCGAGGCGATCGCGACCGTCCGCGCTGGATGAATAACTATCCATTTCATTGCAATTCGATCCGGCTGGTTCTACCCTTGCTGGAGTGATCGCAGCAGCCCGGATGGACGCGTTGATGAACCAAGGCTGGCCGGCCGCGGACAGCACCGAGCTGGACGGCTGGCTGGTCCGACGGAACGCCGGCGTCACCCTCCGGGCGAATTCCGTGCTGCCCAAGAGTGCGCCGTTCGACTGCGGGAAAGCGTTGGACTACGTGGAAAACCTCTACGTCGCACACGGGATCACGCCGTCGTTCCAGATCAGCTCGGCGGTGCAGCCGGCCGATTTGGACGCCCAACTGGAGGCACGCGGGTACGTGGTCCGCAATCCGACACTGGTGCAGTGCGCCGCGGTTGCCGACATCCTCGCGGACCTGACGCCGCCGATGGTCGAGGTGAATATTTCTACCACGCCGTCAGAGGCCTGGACGGACTGCTGGTGGAGCGTCGACGGGCGCGGCGCCGACAACCGGGCGACCGCCGAACAGATCCTGGCGCGCGGGAAAGCGTTGTATGCGAGCGTTCCGGACGGCTCGGGTGTGAAGGCGATCGGCCGGCTGGCGCTCGTCGACGACACGGCAGGGCTGTACTGCCTCGCCGTCGACGAACGCTTCCGCCGTCAAGGGCTCGCCTCCGCGATCATTCACGGCTTGTTGCGCGCGGCAACCAGCAGGTGGGTCTGGCTGAGCGTCCTGGAAGACAATGCGCCGGCGCGGACGCTCTACGACCGGCTCGGTTTCCGGACCGTGTCGCGGTACCACTACCGGGTCAAAGCGTGACCTTCTCCAGGTGATCCAGGACGACGAACTCCGCGCCGGTCTTCTCGACCGAGGTACGCAGCGGGGTCAGGTCGGCCCACGGGACACCGGGCTGCTCGAGCGGCTTGTCGAAGTCGTCCCAGTGCGTCGCGATCACCCTGCGGACCGGCTTGATCGTGCGGAGCAGCCGGTCGGTGATCCCGGGCTCGCCGCCCGGGGCCGCGAGAACCACGTCGACCTGCAGGTCCTGGAGAGCGCGCGGGTCGAAGTTCGCCGTACTCAGGCTGAGGATGCGCACGCCGCCGATCGTGATCACGAACGCGAGCGTGCCGCCCTCGACCAGGTCCTCGATGACGCGCGGGCGCGGCGGGACGTCGTACCGATAGCCCGGGTACGCGTAGGTGTGGCGCTTGCCGCCGCAGGAGTGCAGCGACGGGAACACCTCGATCGTGAAGCCGTCGAACGGCAGGTACTCGCCGCCGCGGACCGGTGAGAGCAGGTCGTTCGGCGTCTTCATCGCGCGCAGCAGGTTGGCGTGCGTCTCCGTGCAGAGGACGGTCGCCTGGGTCTTCTTCGCGACGTACGGGACGTCGGCCATGTGGTCGTAGTGCCCGTGATGCACCAGGATCGCGTCGGCGGTGCTCAGGTGCTTGTCGATGACCGCGGGGTCGATCACCAGCTTGGTCTTCGGATCCGCCCCCTCCGGCGTGAACGTCCCGGTATGAAACCGCGTCAACCAAGGATCAGTCAGTACGACGCTCTTCCCACACCGAACCTCCCAAGCATGCGTCCCAAACCAGGTCAGCTCCACAACCTCCCCACTTCCCCGCCCCACCGCCTCCACCCGGCTCCCGGCCGAGGTTGCGGCCTCGCTCTGGTTCCCCAGGCCGATCGCCCCGGCGACGCCCGCGGCTCCGGCTGCGGCCGCGCCGGCCAGCATTCCCCTCCGACTCACCTTCACGCTGTCTCCTCTCCTCGTCCCTGAATCAGCAGTCAAGGCGAGCCGGCGCGGGCCTGTCGAATATGCTCTTACGCATGTGCCGATTGTCTGCAGATATCACCGCAGGTCAGCAGGGTCCATGCTGACCGAACGTCATCTCCAGATCTTCATCGCACTAGCCGAGGAACAGCACTTCGGCGACGCCGCCCGTGTCGTCGGCATCACCCAGCCCCCGCTCTCCCAAGGCCTCCGCCGCCTCGAAGCCCTGGTCGGCGCCAAGCTCTTCGAACGCGGCGCCGGCCGCGTAGAACTCACCCCAGCCGGCGCCGCCCTCCTGCCCTACGCCCGCCGAGCCCTCACCTCCATCGGCGAGCTCCACCAAGCGGCCGTCTCCCGCGACCCAGAAGGCCCCGAAATCCGCCTCGGCCTAGCCCCGGAAGTCCCACCAGCCGCCGGCGCCGCAGTAGCCGCAGCCTGCGGCGCCGCGCTCCAAGGCAGCCGCGTCACCGTACTGACCGCACCAACGAGCGCCCTGGTCAACCAGGTAGGCACAGGCCGCCTGACGCTGGCCGCCGTACTGCATCCCACCGTCCTCGACGGCCTGGAAGCCGGCCCGGTCTCCCTCCTGCCGACCTGGGCCCTGGCGCCCGCGTCGCTGGCAGACGGCGAGGTAGTCGCGCTGCGACAGCTGAAGGGCCTGCCGATCGCAGTACGCCCACGCGCCGAGGCTCCGGCCGCGCGCGACCTCTTCCTCGACACCCTCGCCCTGCACCGACCTGACGGCGGGACTGTCGTGGTGACCGACGAGCGCGCCGGCCTGGCGATGGCAGCCGCCGGCCAAGCGATCGTGGTGACCGCCGACCCGTCGCTCACCGCCCCAGGCGTCACCCGGCACCGCCTTGCCGACGACCCGCTCCCGCTGCGCCTGCGCCTCGTCTGGTCACGGACGCGTACGCCGTTCCTGCGCCCGAACGACGTCATGGCACAACTCACGGAAGCGTTGACCTCGTGAACGCCCGCATCCGCGCGGTGTTCGAGGACGCCGGCGTCCGCGGCTGGCTGCACGCGGTCGCGCTCGACGAGCCCGACTCCACCGTCGAGGTCGACGCGGACGGCATGGTCCCGCTGGCCTCCGTCTACAAGCTGCCGTTGCTCGCCGGCTTCTGTCGCCTGGTCGACCTCGGCGAACTGGACCCGATGCACCGGATCACGCTGGAGCCATCGGACCGAACCGCGGGCCCGACCGGTTTGTCGATTTTCGCGGACCCGGTCACGGTGTCACTCCGCGATCTCGCACTCTCGATGATGACGGTTTCCGACAACGCTTCCGCGGACGCACTCCTCGATATCGTTGGCCTCCGGCGGCTGGCAGGAATGCTCGAATCCTTCGGTCTCCGGCGCACGTGGGTACGGCGTGGTACTGCGGGCAACCTGCGCGACCTGCAACGGCGTACCGGAACGAACGACCCGGACGCGGCGCTCGCCGTCCTCGCCGACAACGACCGGACCGATCCCGCCGGGGTGTACGAGGCCGCGAACGCGTCGGCGAGCACCGCGCGGGACATGACGCTGCTGCTGCGCCGGCTGTGGGCGGGGGAGTTGCTGTCGCCCGGGCAGACCGAGTTCGTGAAGGCGACGATGCACCGGCAGCTTTTCCTGCACCGGTTGGCATCCGGTTTCCCGCACGACGAAGTACGCGTTGCCGGAAAGACCGGAACGTTCGGCGCGTTGCGGCACGAGGTCGGCGTGGTCACCCTGCCCGGCGGGGCGGCGTACGCGATCGCGGTCTTCACGCTCGCCGCCCGCGGCGACTTCCGCCAGCCCCGCGTCGACGCCGCCATCGGCGAGGCCGCACGGGTGGCGGTCGACCTCCTGCGTTAGATCGTCAAGCAGTGCGTTGGATCACGGCGTACGCCTCGATCTCCAGCAGCGCGTCCGGGCTGAACAGCGCGGCCACCTGCAACGCCGTACTCGCGGGCTTCGGGCCCGGGATGTACTGGTCGCGGACCGCCCGGACGGCCGGCAGGAAACCGATGTCGGTCACGTAGTACGTCAGTTTGACGACATGCTCGAACGACGCCCCGACAGTGGCCAGGCAGCGCTGCAGGTTCGCGAACACCTGCTCCGCCTGCGCGGCCGGATCGCCGATGCCGACGAATGCCCCGGCCGGGTCCAGCGCCACCTGCCCCGAGATCGCGACCCACTGGCCGGTTCCGGTCACCACATGGCTGTAACCGTTCCCCGGCGCGACGCCCGCGACCTGCGGATACTCCAGTTCGCGCACCTGTTCCTCCCTCCGGACGCTGCGCCCATCCGATCACATGCACGCGGTCACAGGGGTTGAGAAACCGCTTTCCAACGGGAGAGGATGCAGGGGTGGGACGGACACCGAAGGACACGATCACGATCGCCGACGTCGCGCGGGCGGCGGAGGTGTCGCGGGCGACCGTGTCCCGGGTGATGAACGGCCGGCTGAGTGTCGCCCCGGAGATCGTCGCCCGGGTGCGCGCCGCCGCGGAGCGGCTGAACTACCGGCCGAGCGATCTGGCCCGCAGCCTGTCGCTGGGCCGGACGAACATGGTCGCGCTGGTCGTCCCGGACCTCGGGAACCCGCTGTTCCAGCAGATCCTGCGCGGGATCACGAACGCGTCCGCCGCGGCCGGTTACAAGGTGCTGGTCGCCGAGACCGACGAGGACCCGAACGCCGAGGCGTCGATCGCGATCGAGGCGCGGCGGCGCTGCGACGCGTTGATCATGGTGTCGCCGCGGATGGACGAGGATCGTCTACTCGAGTTGCTTCCGCAGGTGCAGCCGGTGATCCTGGTCAACCGGAAGGGCCCGCCGGAGGTGTCGTCGGTCGTCGTCGACTACGGCCGCGCGGTGCGGATCGTCGTCGACCACCTGGTCGGCCTGGGGCACCGGCGGCTGGCGTTCCTGTCCGGCCCGGCGGCGAGTGCGTCCAACGTCCTGCGGCTGAAGGCGCTCGAGGTCGCCGAGCGGGAGATCCCTGGGCTGGAACTCGTCCGGCTGGAGTGCGGCTGGTCGATAGAGGACGGGTACGCCGCGGTCGAGCCGGTGCTCGAGTCGCAGGTCACGGCGGTCGTCGCGTTCAACGACCTGGTGGCGTTCGGCTTGCTGGCCAGGCTCAACGAGGTCGGTGTCGCGGTACCGGCCGACCTGTCCGTGACCGGCATGGACGACATCGGCTTGGCGCGCTTCGCCGTACCATCGCTGACGACGGTACGGGTGCCGCAGAAGGACCTCGGCGAGCTCGCGTGGCAGCGGCTGCACGCCGCGATCGCGGGGCCGGAGGGCGAGGCGGACGCCGTACCGGAGTTGCGGCTGGCGGTGCGGGCGAGCACTGGGCCGGTGCCGCGGGAGCCGCGATCGCAGGGCGATGCGTCGGCCGACCGGATCAGCTGGCAGCAGCAGGGCGACATCTTCGAGCTCGGCAGCTCTGCCGGACTGCTGGCGCGGTACGAGTTCGGTCGCCGGATGCCGCAGGTGCACGCGCCGAGGCCTTACCTGCATCCCGTCCGGACGCTCGGCGGCCACCCGTTGACCGAGGTCAGTCCTGTCGACCACCGGCACCACTACGGCGTCTCGCTCGCGGTCCCGCAGGTCAACGGCACCTCGCACTGGGGCGGCCGCACGTACGTGCGCGGCCACGGCCCGACCCTGCTGACGAACCACGGTCAGCAACGCAGCCGCGGCGTCACGGTCGACGACCGCGAGCTGATCGACAACATCACCTGGTACGACGAACAAGGCCGGCCGCAGCTGGTCGAACGCCGGCGCCTCACCGGCGACCTGGCCTTCGGCGGCTGGCGCCTCGACTGGCGCAGCGAACTCACCGCCCGGTACGGCCCGATCCGCATCGAAAGCCCGGCGACGAGCGGTCGCGACGGAGCGGGGTACGGCGGGATCTTCTGGCGACTGCCGTCCGGCGAGACGACGGTGCTGAGCGCCGACGGCTGCGGGCTGGACGCCGCCGCCGGTTCGACCAGTCCATGGCTCGCCTTCGTCCAAGGCGACGTGACCCTGCTGCTGGTGCAGCCGGACGACGTGTGGCCGTGGTTCCTGCGGTCCGAGGCGTACGTCGGCGCTTGTCCCGCGCTGGCGTGGGACAAGCCGCTGACGCTGCAACCGAACGAAGAGCTGAGGCTGGCGTTGGCCGCAGTACTGCTGGATCGGCCAGTCGACGCGGAGGAGGCTAAAAGGCTGGTAGGCCGGTTGTAGGCGACGACGCGAGGGCCGACTGCCAGCGCCGGGGGACGCGGCCGGCGAGGCGGGCGTTGCGGCCGGCGGACACGGCGTCGCGCATCGCGGCGGCCATCAGCGCCGGCTTCTCCGCGCGCGTGACCGGGGTCGCGAGCATGACCGCGTCGCACCCGAGCTCCATGGCCAGCGCGGCGTCGCTCGCCGTACCGATGCCGGCGTCCACGATCACCGGGACGTTCGCGGCCTCGGCGATCAGCGCGATGTTGTGCGGGTTGCGGATGCCGAGCGCCGAACCGATGGGTGCGGCCAACGGCATCACCGCGGCGCAGCCGGCCTGCTCGAGGCGGCGGGCCAGGATCGGGTCGTCGTTCGTGTACGGCAGCACGGTGAACCCGTCGGCCACCAAGGCGTCCACGGCGTCCAGCAGCTCGACCGGGTCCGGCAGCAGCAGGTGATCGTCGGCAACGACCTCGACCTTGATCAGGTCGGTCTCCAGCGCCTCGCGGGCGAGCTTGGCGGTCAGCACGGCCTCGGCCGCGGTGTGACAGCCGGCCGTGTTCGGCAGCACGTCGATGTCGTGCTTCTTCAGCACGTCCAGCACCGAGCCCTCGTGGCCGGTGCCGAGCCGGCGCATCGCCACCGTGGTGAGTTGGGTGCCGGAGGCAATCAACGCCTCCTCCATCACCTCCAGGTTGGCCGAACCGCCGGTCCCCATGATCAGCCGCGAGCTGTATGTCCGCCCGCCGAGCTCCAGTGGATCGTCCATCTCAGCCTCCCTGGGTCGCGCTGACGATCTCGACCCGGTCGCCGGGCCGCAGCGTGGTCCGCGCCCACTCGGCCTTGGTCAGCACGTTCTGGTTGACCGCGACCGCGATGCCGGTGCTGCGGTCGGAGTACTCCGAGATCAGCTCGGCCACGGACTTCCCGGACGGTACGTCGACCGCCGTACCGTTCACCCAGACGGATTCCATCGCGCTTCCTCCCTACGCCGGAATTACCCGATTCAGGTTCAGCGGTCGGTGACGGCCCAGTCACCCTCTCAGCCCACTGCCTGTGAGCTCCCGCGGACGTTCTCGACTATAGCTGACAGCTCAATCGACGGTGCTGCCGGTGAGCAGGGCGGCGAGCTCCGTCGGCTTGTAGAGGACCTGCTTGCCGGTGCGCTGCGGCTCGACAAGGCCCGTACGGCGGAGCAACTGGAGGTGCTGGCTGACGGCCGAGGGCGTGACCCGCAGTTCGCCGGCCAGGTCGGTGGTGGTGCGGGGATGCGTCAGCAGCTCGAGGATGCGTGCGCGAGGCGTACCGATCAACTGGGCCAGGTCTCGCTGGGACGGAGGCTCGACGACGGACCACAGGTGGGCCTGGCCGCGCGGCGGGTAGCCGAGCAGCGGGTCCGCGCCCGGGTCGAACGGGATGACCGCGTGCGGCCCGAACAAGGTCGGCTGCAGCACGAGTCCGCGCCCGTCGACGTCCTCGACGCGGCTCTGCTCGGCCACGCGGTCGACCTCGAGCACCCCGTCCGCGTAGCTGATCGCCGGGCCGAGACCGTTCAGCATCGCACCGGTGCCGTGCTGGGTGAGGACGTGGCCGCGATAGCTGATGTCCGCCGACAGCAGGGTGCGCATGCGGCTCCAGTACGGCGCCATAGCGGCGTCCCAGTACTCCGCCAGCGCTGTGACGACCTTGTCTACGGTGACGTCCGGCAGCTCGCTGTTCACCGCGATCAGCTGCCGCTCGAACGTCTGCTGCGGGACGCGCGCGATCAGGTCGAGCTCGTCGGTGAGCTGGGTGAGCGGCGACGTCGGGCGGGGCGTGAGGAAGTCCGGACTGCCCATGGTGTCGTTGACGAGCCACCGCAGTACGTCCCAGTCGAGGCCTGCGACCGCGGGCTGTACGGCGCGCACCCAGCCGAGCTGCAGCGGGAAGCGGCCGGGGTCCCGCAGCGCGCGGAACGACAGCACCATCTCGGCCACCGGGGACACCGCGAACCGCACGTCCGCCAGGTCCCGCGCGGTCAGCCGGTAGGTGAGCACTGCGATCCTTTCAGGTTCTGTCGGTGGCTGCTGGCAGGGTGGGTGGCGATTGGAGGACACATGGAGTTTCGCACGATGGACGACGACGAAGCGGCGGAGTTTCTCGCCCGGCCGCTGGTGGCGGTGCTGGCGATCGACGAGCCTGGCTGGCCGCCGCACGTGACCCCGGTCTGGTTCCACCACCTGCCGGACGGCAACCGGTTCCAGGTGATGACGCCGAGCCGCTCGAAGAAGTCCAGGCTGCACCGGACCGGCACCGGCGACCTGTCGCTGTCGATCCAGGCCACCGACGGGGCCACCGCGAAGTACCTGAACATGCAGGGCACCGCCGTACTGCGTCCGCTCAGTAGCGAGCTGCTGCACGCGATGGTGGCGAAGTACCTGCCGCCGGAGATCCACGAGGCGTACCTGGCGGAGCCGCCGGAGGACGCGATGTTCGACATCACCCCCCGCCGGATCACCTCGGGGGTCATCGGCTGACACTTCGCGGTGCTGTGTCGTCGTACCCGCATGACGACACTCACCGCGTTGAGCGGCGACTACGTGCTCGATCCGGGGCGGACCCGGATCGGGTTCGTGGCGCGGCACCGGCTGGCGACCCGGGTCCGCGGACACTTCGACGTGTTCGAGGGCGCCGTACGGCTGGACGGCGCCGACCCGGCCGGCTCCACCGCGTGGCTGACGATCCGCGCGGACAGCATCAAGACCGGCGACCGCCGCCGCGACGACCAACTCCGCAAGACCTTCCTGCTCACGACCGCGCACCCGGTCATCACCTTCGTCACGACGTCCGTGGAGCGGACGGCACCAACCACCTTCGCAGTCACCGGCGACCTGACAATCCGCGGGGTAACGCGTGAGGTCACAGTGCCGTTCAACCTGATCGAGGCGGAGCACGACGTGGCCTTCACCGCCACGCTGCCGATCGACAGGTCCCGCTGGCGGGTGAACTGGAACGCCGCCACCACCCTCCTGATCAGCCCCACGGTGCTTCTGGAGCTACAGATCACCGCCGTCCCACGGGCCGCTCAGTCCTCGCAGGCGATGCCGTCGTCGTCGGAGTCGAGGCGGTAGACATCGCTGCCGATGACCCTGACCGGACCGGCGACGTACTCCGGTCCGTTGCCGCTACCTCCGGAGCAGTCGACATCGCTGGCGATCGGGACGCAGCCGGAATAGTTCGGATCGCAACCGCCGGACTGCTCCGGTTCCTCGACCTTGGTGCCGACCACCGTGACCTGCGTCCGCGGCTCCTTGGCGACCTCCTGCCGGATCAGCTTCTTCGCCGTCCGTACGCCGTCCACCGAGGTGACCCGATAGGTCAGCCGCCGCGTCCCGTCCACGCCGGCCGTGCGGATCTTTCGCTCACCCTTCGCGAGCGAGTCGTCGGTCACCGTCCGCTTCTTGAACGGAATCACCGCAAACTCCACAACCTCCGCCGTCGTGGTCCGCACCACCTTCCGCGGCGCGACTGTCGGCGTCGCGACCCGCTCGGGTGTGACGACCGGCGTGACAGCGGCCGGCGTACTCGACGTGGTAGGAGCGGTCGCAACGCGGACGCTCGACGGCGCACCCACGGTTGGCGTCGCCGCCTCGCCCCCACACCCCGCGACGACCACAACAGCTGCCGAAACCAGCACAGCACGAAACAACACCACCTGAATCCCCCCAATCCGCCAACGGTCCCCCCGCGGCAGGATTGCCAGCACCCGGACCACCCGGGTGAATTCCGATCTGTACCACCACCCCGCCCCCACCACAACCCCTGACCCCCACCAAGCAAACCCCCACCAAACCTGACACACTGTTCCCCACACACCTGAGGGCCTCTAGCTCAACTGGCAGAGCAGCGGACTTTTAATCCGCGGGTTGTGGGTTCGAGTCCCACGGGGCCTACCAGTCTCCGCAGGTCAGACGCAGATCGGCGCCTCGGCCGCGACCGTCGGGTCTGCACAAACTCTGCCAATACTCAGAGTGGCCGATGCATGCCCGTCTGAGAGGGGGCAGCGGCTCCGCGCAGCCAGCTGGCGGCGCGTTGCTGAGCGACGTATCGCATCCTGTCGCGCTGTTCCCGTTTTGCCCGATCTCCGGCCTGGCAAGCCGTTGAGCTGCCACACGCAGCTGGACGGTGGAGGGCAGAGATGAGCAGACCGCACCTTCCGATCGGAACGTGGGGCAACGTCCGATCCCGAGCGGAGAGGAAGGACGCCCAGGGCAAGGTGGTCTCCTGGCGCGCGTCCGCGTACTTCCGTGACCACGACGGACGCACCCGTGAGGTCACTGCGTCCGCCAAGACCAAGGGCGCAGCCGAGCACCGCCTACTCACGAAGCTGCGAGACCGCGCAAAGCTCACACAGTCCGGCGAGCTGAGCCCGACGGACAAGATCAACCACCTCATCGACCTGTGGATCGAAAAGTTCGAGGAACGCATCGAAGACGGCCGTCGATCACCGACGACGCTGACGACATACCGCACAGCCATCAAGAACCACGTACGGCCCGCCCTCGGCGAACTCCTGATCGGCGAGGCAACCACACCACGCATCGACAGAGTCATCGGAACCATCAAGCGCAACGCCGGCCGCTCCACAGCGAAGACCTGCCGCGCGGTCATCTCCGGCATGATGCAACTCGCCGTCCGGTACGGCGCTCTCACCGTCAACCCGGTCCGCGAGGTAGAGGCGATCGAGGCCCGCCCGAAGGACCCGCCCCGAGCACTCACCAACGACGAGATCGCCGGCCTACGGCGACTCTTGACCACCGACGAAGCCGCCGTACGAGCCGACCTTCCTGACCTGGTGATCTTCATGCTCGGCACCGGAGTCCGAATCGGCGAGTCGCTCGCCGTCCTCTGGTCACAGGTCAACCTCGAGTCCGGTGCAGTCGAGATCACTCACACCATGGTTCGCGTCCCAGGCCAGGGCTTGATCCGCAAGGCCCCGAAGTCCAAGGCCGGCGAACGCGTCCTACCCCTCCCAGACTGGGCCGTCACCATGCTCCGCCGCCGCCACGCAGCCGGCGTCTGCCCTGACGAACCCATCTTCGCCGACTCCCTCGGAGGCTTCCGAGACCCCTCCAACGTCCGCCGAGCCCTCCGCCGCGCACTGTCCCCGGTAGCCAGCACCGCCCGCCGAGACCTCGGCCAAGTACTGCGATCCGCGCGACTTCAGGCTGGCCTGACCCGCAAACAGGTCGCCACGAAACTCGGCTGGCCAAAGACCAGACTCGAGCTGATCGAGACCGGCCGCATCAAGCTCGACCGCGAACTCGTAGCCACCCTCCTCAAGACCTACCGCATCGACCTCGACAAATCACCCGCGCTCAGCAGCCAAGTCGACCAAGCAGCCCAACCCTCACCCTCAGACGCCCTCACCTGGATCCGCTCCCACACCTTCCGCAAAACCACCGCCACCGCCCTGGACCGCCGAGGTCAATCCGCCCGCCAAATAGCCGACCACCTAGGCCAAGCCCAAGTCTCCATAACCCAAGACGTCTACATGGGCCGCCGAATCCACAACCCCTCCGCAGCAACCGCCCTGGACGAGGAGTTCGCGGATCTCGACCTCTGGTGAGATCCGTACCGCATACCTGCTTGCTCGAGTGTCGGCAGCCGGCATCTGGCTCCTACGACCGTCTGGCTCAACGGCCAGCGATCTCGGAGAGGGACGGCGGTTGGTCGTGCGCCGATAAACAGCGACCTCCGGGGCGATCAGTCCCAGAGGGTCAGGCGCTCCCAGGTGTGTTTGTTGATGAAGTGGCGGTGATTCTCGGCCCACTGGGACAGCGCTTCCGCGACATCGCCGAGATCGACACCTTGAACCTGATAGTGCTGCCGCGGTGAGCCGTCGCGGTACTCGAGAGTCAGGGTCCCGTTGTCGTTGCGAGCTTGGGCGAAGGCATGGTCCCGGCCGCTGTCCACGACTACGTAGCCGTCGAAGTTGCGGAGTTCCTGCGACAGGAAGGACACCCAGCGGTCGGGCAGAGCTGCCGTCCCCTGCGAGGTGGTGATGGTCACCTCACCGCCGTTGACAGGCGTCCTCGGCGCCTTCTGAGGATCGAAGAAGACCAGGTCGTGTTCTTGTGCGAGTCGCTCTGCGACTACCCCGACCTCGTCGGCCCGACTGTAGCTGACCGCGACGTACAGGATCGGGCCGGAACAATTGCTGCTCGGACCGCCCGCTGCCCAGGGAGTGTCATCGCTCTCGTCGTCCGGGAACCGGGCGGCCAGGGCTTCGGAGTACGCCTGCATCTTTGCGGTCGGTGCAACCAGGTCGACCTCGAGGTACCGGGTAAACAGCTCTTCGAAGGTCGCCGCCGCATCGGACTCTCCGGTGGATGCGTCGCTCTCCCAGATCGCGAAGTCATAGCTCACCCGGCGGAGTATGCCATTCCAGCCTGGCGAGCATCCTGGCCCAGTTCACGCAGGTGCCGCCATGCCAAGGGTTGTGTGTCAGTAAACCGCGGCCGTTCCAGGGCAGATCTGCCGGCGCAGACAGCCGCGACGGGAGAGGCTTAGCAGCAGGCTGCTGTGGATGCGATCTGTGTGCGTCGAGCCATACCGTCCAATTTCGTGGTGCTAAGGACGACTTCGGGTCAGCCCCAGAAAATGCTGGTGGGGTCGCGGTCGATCTCGGTCAGTAGGTCGTCGATACTCCGTGACGGGGCGAGTTGGTCGTAGAGGTGGAACCGTTGATGCTGGTCGGTCCAGTACAGCGTCCAGGACTTGTCGGTGGCGTTGTAGCGCAGGCGAGCGATCGCGGAGGTGGTCCAGTCTGGCCCGAGGTTCTCGTGCCATGGCGGACGTCGTTCGACAATCGTCAGGTGACGCTGAGCGAGTTCGCACTCGATGCGCACTTGGTCTCGGGCGTTGTCTGGCACCCGTGCGGCGCACCAGCGTTGCACTCGCGCGACATCCGATTCGGGAAGCGCCATTCAGATCACCAGCCGTCGGGTGGCCGGCGCCTTGATGGAGGCGTGCAGGTGGGTGATCGTCATTCCTCAGACCCTACCGACCACGATCGGCACGGTCTGACCGATCACCTGATTGATGATTTCAGTCTGGCTGTACTGGCGGGACGGACTGTGTTGGCACCTCGGCGAATCCCGCACCGGCCGCCGATTGTTGAGCGGTCTCTGCTGAGAAGCCAGCGAGCATGTTCATGAGCCGGAGGTGCTGACGATATTGCTCGACTGCGTTGGTTGGTGGGGCGTCTCCGAGGATTGAGCGGCCCTGAATCTGGTGGCGCTCTCTGTAGGCGGCGATCTCTCGGATGAGTTCGGTGAAGTCCGGGTCGAGTGTCGTGCTGGCTGCGCGACGCAGGTCGCGATACCAGTCGGGCGGGTTGGCGGATAGTTCGTCTGCGAGCCAGTTGGCGCGTTCGACGACCTGAGATTCAAGTTCGCGGATTGGTGCGATCAGTGTGGGGTCGCTGACGTGGGTGGCTGGGGTGATGAGGCCGACGATCTGTGTCGGGTGGCAGCTGGCCTTCTGGAGGGACCGGGTGGTCAGGCGGCGCACTCTGTGATGGATGACCGCGGCGACGTCGTTGGCGTTGGTGAGCGCTGATTGGTTGACGGCGCGGTGGAGTAGGTCGGTGAGGTTGAGGCCAGCGTTTTCGGCGCGGCGGAGTTCGGCGATGAGTGGGCCGTAGGCGGGTGAGGCTTGGAGGGCTGCTTGGTCGGCTGGGTCGAGGCCGGAGGCGGCGATGGCGGGCTGATAGCGCTTCTTGGCGTCGAGTTGGCAGAGGTGTTCGTGGATGGGGATGAGGCGGTCGAGGCGGGTGGCGTTGTCGAGTTCTTGGCGCATGACTTCGTGGGCGGATTGTTCGACGCCTGGGTCGTTGAGGACGGCTTCGAGGACGTCTTGCATGGTCTGTTCGGTGTGAGGTTCGTGGAGGTCGGTGCTCGTTTGGTGGGTGGCGACGTAGGCGTGGTTCGAGGTGCGGCCGCGCGTCATGCCGACGTACATGAGGGCTCGGGTGAGGTGGTCGGTGACCAGCAGGTGGGCGGTGTCGACGGTGGCACCTTGGGCCCGGTGGGCGGTGGTGGCGTACGCGAGTTCGACGCATTCCTGCACGTAGGCGGCGGGGAGGGTGACGGTGTCGCCGGTGGGGTTTTGGACCGTGAGGGAGCCGTCGGGCCAGCGGTGGATGACGGTCCAGTGGTCGCCGTTCTTCACGAACTGGCGGTGGCCGGTGTTGCTGCCGTAGGGGAGGCGGCGGTTGTTGAGGCGGGTGACGATGTGGTCGCCGAGGCCGACGTGGTTGCCGGTGTGGAGTTCGATGCCGTCGGGTTCGACTTCGCCTGTGGTGATGCGGTCGAGTCGAGCGCGGGCGTTGAGCCGCGCGACGGTGGCGTTGTCGGCGGCGATGAGCAAGCTGGTCTTGCCGGTGGTGGTGTCGCTGAGCCAGGCCTTGTAAGCGGCGTCTTCCATTGCCTCTGACGAGCCGGCGGTGAGCCGGTCGTGGTTGTCGTAAGGGTCGATGGCGGTGAGGTCTCCGGCACGGAGGGCGAGGCTGGCGTAGCGTTCCCAGGGGTTGGTGAAGCGCCAGACGTCGGTGAGTTCGGCGGCTTGGGTGTCGTTGGCGATGAGGCGGAAGGCGCCGCCGGTGTCGGCGGCGGAGAGTTGGTGGTCGTCGCCGACGAGGAGGAGTTTGGCGCCGGCGGTGTGGGCAGCGCGGGCGAGGGTGGCGAGCTCCATGGTGCTGGCCATGGATGCCTCGTCGACGATGACGAGCTGGTTCTTGTGGAAGTTCCATCGATCGTGCTCGGCTCTCAGGGCTGCGAGTTGCGCCATGAGTCGTTGGTGGCGGAGACGGCGCCCTGCGCGGCGGGCGAGGGTGGCGGCGTGTTCGGTGTGCAGGATCTGGTCGCGGCGTTGTTCGGCGCCGAGGCCGGCGGACTCGTAGATCCATTTGGCGATGTTCTCGGTGGGGGCGCCGATGGTGTCGGCCAGGACGGTTGAGGCGGCTGACGATGGTGCGAGCGCGATGGTCGACCCGTTGCCGTGGCTGGCTTCCCATGTGGCCGCGAGGGCGGACAACAGGCTGGTTTTGCCGGTGCCGGCTGGGCCGATGAGGGCCTCGAGTTTCTGGCCGCTGGTCGCGATCCTGCGGAGCGCGGCGGCCTTGTCAGCGCTGAGTCCGGCGGTGTGGATCGTGGCTGGGACGATGGTGGGTCCGTTGGTGTCGTGGGCCTTGTCGAGCAGGACGGCTTCGGCGCCGAGGATGACGGGTGAGGTGTAGATCTGGCCGTTGTGGATGGTGAACACGTTCTCGCCGCTGGCGCGGGTGACGGGGATGGTCACGAGGTCGGGTGCGGTGAGGCTGATCGAGTGCTGTTCGGCGCGTTCGACGATCGCCTGTAGCGCGGCGAACCGGTCGGTGGTGGAGACGAAGCGGAGGAGCCGGGTTTGGCGTGCGGCCTCGGCGAGGAGGTTCCAGCGCGTCCAGGTCGCGCGTTTGGTTTGCAGGGTCAGGACGGTCGCGGCGCCGTACGCATCGAGCGTATCCGGGCTCAGGTCTGCCGCCGCCAAGGGACGTTCGCCAGCGTTGTTGAGCTCCCGTTGGATGGCGGCGACAGCGTCCGGTCCGATCGCTTGGACGGCGCGTTTGCGCCACTGCGCCATCAGCACGATGAGGCGTTGGGCGAGGTGCTTGGCTGGCCGGTTCATGAGGGTCGCGTGCTGCCGTAGGGCGTACATTTCGCGGCGGTCGGGTGGGTGGATCTGGTCAAGACGCTCGTCCAGAAGTACGGCCAGGTTGGCTTCGATCTGTTCGGTTCTGGCCGAGAACTCGCGGAGCAGTTCGTCCGGAATCGCGTCGATCTCGAACGCCGGATTGCGCCGAGAACCGCGTTCGCGAAGCTCCCATTTCACGCCCAAACGACGCGTGAGATGGTCGGCGAGAAGCACGTTGTGGATCTCCGACATCGCCACCGCGGCCCGGTACAGCACCCGCCCATCAAGCGTCCGCCACGCGCCGTCCGGGCCCTGTACGCGGTTCGCGACCACCACGTGAGTGTGCAGTTGCGGGTCGCCACTGCGACTGTCCCAGTGATCGAACGCCGCCGCGATCACGCCACGGGTATCCAGTTGTGCGATGCCGCCATCGCCGCTCCGGGTGAACGCCGCGTGCTGCTCGATCAGCGACAACACATCGGCGACAGCCTCGTGATGCGCCGCCACTATCTGCTCTTGGATACCCACATCGGCAGTAGCCCACAGCGCCGACACCGACTTCACCGGCGAGAACGTCAGGTCGAACCCAGCGACTGCCTGTCGCGACTTCTTCCGCATCTCCTCCCGGCGAATCCGTGTCACAGCGCGCTCGCGTTCAGCGGTAGACAGGGCCGGGTCGAGTTCGCGGATCCGATCCCGGATCCGCTCCTCCGGACGCTTGAACACGCGATACGGCTCGCCCAGTGTGCGGCCGGTCAACGGATCCTCGGCGCGTCCGAACAGCCCGGCCATCTGTGCTTCGGTGACTTCGCTTCCGGGCACCAGTTCGCCATCGCCCAGGCCGCTGAGGCCCTGCCCCATCCAGCGGCCCGGCGGGTACCCCGACGCGGTGTAGTACGCCGTCAACGGCGTAGCCATCCGCCGATCGACATCGCCAGCAGCGACGTGGCGAAGCAGGTACAGGTAGCCCTCTCCGGCGTTCATGCGGTGAATACTCAGCACAACTGCCCGCCCGAAACATGGCAGTTGTGCGGACTCATCAGCTCGGTCATGCAAGCTCAACGGCTGAGCGGTCGACGCGCTGATCGCTACGGCTCGAGCGGAGTCGCGCCTCGCATGCAAGAGGTTTGCCCGCGATTGAGCTGTCGGCGGGCTCAAATGTCGGGTGGCGCGTTCGTGCTGCCCCGCGTGAAGGTGGCCGCGGGCGGTGGCGGTGTGTGGTTGAGAGCGTGACGGGCGCGTCGGAGACCCCGGGTTTGTGGGACGAAGTGCGCTGGAGGTTCAGCTCCCAGCGGGCGACTCCAGGCGGGCCTTCAAACGGGTCATGTTCCGTCGCATCTCTCTGCGTGACTGATGGCGGACCAGGAGCGGGACGAGCAGCTTGCCGATGCCGTGGCCTTCGAAGTCCAGGTCGATGGTCACTTTGCTCGAGGTGGAATCGCGGAGCGGTTCGACTGTGACGTTCACGCGAGACCTGATCGGGCCGTTGGTGCCGTGGACCGCCCAGGCTCTGGGAGGGTCGAGGACGGTGACCTCTGAGGTCACTTCTCGCTCGCTGCCGCCGATGCGGCGATTGGTGACGCACTTCGAGCCGACGGTCGTGGGTCCGTCCATGTGGCCGCCGGTCACGTTCTCCTGCCACTCGGTGAAGTGCGCCGGGTCGGTGACGTAGTTGAAGACCTCCTCCGGCCCGCGCGCGATGTCTACCTGGGTCACGATCGATCCCATCTCGTCCTCCCGTTCACTGTGGCAGGGAACGCCTGTCGTCATGAAGACGAACGGCGCGCTGCCGAGATCGACAACTGGTCGCATCGAATCCAACCCACCAGGAAGACGCGCATCAGGCAAGCGTCGACACGGCGGTCATCCTCGCAATGGGTCGGCGGCGATGGCGGTCACGGCTGCGCCAACAACCTCGGTGATGGTGTCGGCGGCGGTGTCCGGTGCGGGTGTGCCGGCGTCGAGCCAGGCGATGACGGCCTCGATCGCGATGGTGGGGATGAGGTCGGCTGCCCAGCGTAGTCGCGCCGGGTCCTTGATAGCTTCCTTCAGGTACGGCGCGGCCGTGGACTTCATGGCGTCGCGGAGCTCGTCCGCGTGGCGTCGGAACTCGGGTTCTTGTCCGGACTGGCGGAAGAACAGCCGGAAACCGTCGGGGTTGTTCTGGGCAACCGAGACGAGCGCCCGCAGGCTGTTCGCCGTGAGGTGGTCCGGGTGTCCGGTCGCGACGCGGAGCTCATCGCTGATCTCGGCGAGGACCGCCTCGTAGAGCTGTGTCTTGGAGTCGAAGTGCCGATAGATCAGGACCCGGCTGACGCTGGCTTCTGTGGCGACGTCGTCCAGGTTCGTCGCGGCGAATCCGCTGCGGGCGAAGGCGCGCGCCGCGGCTTGGATGAGCAGCCGGCGGCGCTCGGGCCGCTTGAGCAGCTTGCCCTCGGATGGGTTCGCCATCGTGGGTCTCGACCTCCCGAAGTGTTTACAGAGCTGTTGACACTTTGCTGTTAACACCTCATGGTAGTCGTCATGAGCGCCGGGATCGAGGTACGCGGGTTGTCGAAGTCGTTCGGGTCGGTCCGGGCTGTGGATGATCTGACCTTCACCGTGGCCCAGGGAACAGTGACGGGCTTCCTTGGGCCGAATGGTGCAGGCAAGACGACGACGTTGCGGATGGCGCTGGGCCTGATCCGGCCGGACGACGGCGAGACCACCATCGGCGGGGTCGCCTACCGGGACATCGCTGCGCCGGCGTCGGTCGTCGGTGCGGCGCTGGATGCGTCCGGGTTTCATCCCGGTCGGACTGGTCGCGCCCACCTGCAGATCTACGCCCGAGTGAACGGTTTCGCACACCAACGAGTCGATGCCGTACTCGAGGTGGTTGGCTTGACGGCTGCCGGTCGACGACGCATCGGCGGGTACTCGTTGGGCATGCGTCAGCGTCTTGCGCTCGCGGTCGCGATGCTGGGTGATCCACAGGTGCTGGTGCTCGACGAACCGGCGAACGGGTTGGATCCCGAGGGAATCGTCTGGCTCCGTCAACTGCTTCGTCGCCTTGCCGGCGAGGGGCGGACCGTTCTGGTCTCCAGTCACGTGCTGACCGAGATGCAGCAGCTCGTCGATCACGTGGTGATCATCGGCGGCGGGCGCCTGCTGTACCAGGGACCAGTGGCCGAGCTTGCGAACCGTCATGCAGCGGTGGTCGAGGTACGCACCCGGCACGGCGACCAACTGCGCGCGGCACTGACCGACCAGTACGACGTCAGCGTTACCGCTGCGGACAATGGCGTACTGCTCGTCGATGGCGTCGACGCGGCGGCGGTGGGCCGAGTCGCGTTCTCCGCCGGGGTCGAGCTGGAGTGGCTGGCGCAGCGCGACAGTGATCTGGAGGAGCTGTTCTTCAAGCTCACGGCCGATGCGCGGGTAGGTGCGTGATGGCGCGGTTGATTTCCGGCGAGTTCGCCAAGTTGTGGTCGACTCGGCTCTGGATGTGGTTGCTGCTGGCCACAATCGGGCTGACGGCGCTGTTCGCGAGCCTGAACATCGCGTTCAACGACGATCCTGCGACGCTCGCGCCGCCGCTGGCGACGGCGGCAGGGCAGCGCCTGCTGTTCGGTACCGCGGCAGGTGGCGCGCAGACGCTCGTTGCCGTGCTCGCCGCGATCGGCATCACGACCGAGTACCGGCATCGCACCGCGACGACGACGTACCTGACCACTCCGCACCGGACCCGCGTCATTGTGGCGAAGCTGGTCACGTACTGCTTGGTCGGCGCCGCGTATGCGATCGTCTGTCTCGCTGTTGTCGCGGTCATCGCCTGGCCGTGGCTGAACGCACGCGGTATCGACGTGACGGTCACCGGCAACGGCATCCCCGCCACCGCGATGGGTGTGATCGCCGCGGTGACCTTCTTCGCATTGCTCGGCGTCGGGCTGGGTGCGTTGCTGCGTGAGCAGGTCGGAACCGTCGTAGCGGTGCTCGTCTATCTGTTCGTCGCCGAGCCGATCGTCACTCGAATCCCGGCGTTGCAGGACTGGACTGTCTATCTGCCGGGACCGTCTGCGAGTGCGCTGGCGCGGATCACCCTGACGGACCAGAGCTTCCTGCGCCCGTGGCAAGGCGGTTTGGTCCTGGCCCTGTACTGCCTGGGAGTCATCTCCGCGGGTTTGTGGCGTACGACGCGCCTCGACCTGACCTAACCCAGCCGTCGAGGCGTGCGCGGTTGCGCTGGCTCCGGTGGATGGTCGATGGGGAGGTTGGCTGCTTGCCAAGCTTGGAAGCCGCCGACCACGTCGGTACTGCGGTGCAGGCCGAGCTCCCGCAAGGACTCAGCGGCCAGGCTCGACGAGTAGCCGGCCTCGCAGATGACGATCCATTGGATGTCGTACGAAACGGCCTCGGGGATGGCTGCGGTACTGGTGGTGGGGTCGAGTCGCCACTCCAGGTGGTTTCGTTCGATAACGATCGCTGCCGGCACTTCACCGCTCGCTCGCCGCTGGTACTCGGGCCGGGTGTCGACGATGAACGCTTCGCCTCGCTGCACGGCGTCGTACGCCTCCTGGGCCCTGAGACGCGGTAGCTCGGCCTGGACTCTGGCCACGCGGTCGTCGATAGACATCAGTCGCCACCGCCCAGTGCGGCTGAGATCAGGTGGTCGGCGGCGCCGTCGATGTCGGCGGGTGTGGTCGATCGGCCGAGTGAGAGGCGGATGGCGGCGAGTGCTCGGGGCCGGTCGAGACCCATGGCTGTGAGAACGGGTGAGGGTTCCGAGGCGCCGCTGTGGCAGGCCGAGCCGGTCGACGCGGCGATCGCCGGAGCCTTGCGCAGCAAGTCGGAGCCGATGGTGCCCTCGATGCTGATGTTGAGGGTGTTCGGCAGTCGTGACGCGGAGGGTCCGTTGAGCAGCACCCGGCCGGCTAGGGCTTCGGACAGGCGATCGTGAAGGGTATCGCGGAGCTTCTGGATTCGGTGGCGGTCGGCGAGGTGTTCGGACGCGAGCTGGGCGGCCGTACCGAGCGCGACGCCGAGGGCGACGTTCTCGGTGCCGGCGCGTAGGCCATGTTCCTGTCCGCCGCCGTACACCAGCGGCTCCAGCGGTACGCCGGTACGCACGTAAAGCGCGCCGATGCCCTTCGGCGCGTACATCTTGTGACCGACGACAGTTACCAGGTCGATGCCCAGGGCATCGACACCGAACGGGAGCTTGCCGAGGATCTGGGCGGCGTCGCAGTGGAACAGAG
Organism: Kribbella sp. HUAS MG21; assembly: GCF_040254265.1. Taxonomy (GTDB): domain Bacteria; phylum Actinomycetota; class Actinomycetes; order Propionibacteriales; family Kribbellaceae; genus Kribbella. The sequence continues at coordinate 1,639,258 of NZ_CP158165.1, read as the reverse complement.
CGCCGCCGTCATGAGCGGCGCGGGCGAGATCACCGATCGGCTGGACGGTTCCGGTCTCGTTGTTGGCCGCCATGATCGAGACCAGCACGGTCCGCGGGGTCATGGCCGCGGCGAGATCACCTGGGTCGACTAGTCCGAGGCTGTCGACGGGCAGGTAGGTGATGTCGGCGCCGTGCCATCGCTCAAGGGCCCGGCACGCTTGCAGTACTGCGGGGTGCTCGGTGACCTGGGTGATCACGTGCGGGTGGGGTGTGTTCGATGCCAGCACGGCTCCGCGGATCGCGAGATTGTCCGCCTCCGAGCCTGAGCCGGTGAAGACGATCTGCCCATCGTTCGCGCCAAGGAGTGCGGCGACTGAGCGATGTGCCTCGTCGAGGGCAGCGCGGGGCGCCGCGCCGTACGCATGCTCGCTGGACGGATTGCCGAAGGCGTCCTCGAGGTACGGGAGCATCGCGGCCGTGACCGCGGGATCGATGGGAGTGGTCGCGTTGTGGTCGAGGTAGATCATGGCGCGCTCCTGCGAAGCCTGGGATGCGTTTCGTACATGCGGATCGCGACGACGAGACCCGACAGAGCCGTGATGACTGCCACGACCCACACCGCTGTTCGCAGTCCCCAGATGTCGGCGACCACGCCGGCCAGGATGGCGCCGACGGCGAATCCGCCGTCGCGCCACAGCCGGTAGACCCCGACGGCTCGGGCGCGCCACGCGGGATGGGCGACGTCGCCGATGCTGGCGAGCAGGGTCGGGTAGACCATCGCGGTGCCGACGCCCAGCAGTACTGCGGCTGCTGCCCACAGCGAGAATCGGTCCACTGCCGCGATCGTCGCGAGGGCGAGTGCCTGGATGAGCATGCCTGTGGTGATCAGGTGCTTGCGTCCCCAGCGGTCCGACAGCGGTCCGGTGACAAGTTGCCCTAGGCCCCAAACGGCCGGGTAGAGAGCGGCCAGGATCCCGATCCGTGCGACGGACAGTCCCGCGGTGGCGAACAGGATGGGGAACAGTCCCCAGGCGAGCCCGTCGTTGAGATTGTTGACCATCCCGGCCTGACTGGCCGACGACAAGGCGGGCTCCCGCAAGCTGGTTTGGGTGAATACCTGTCGATCTGTCATTTCGCCCGAGGTGTGATGTGTTGCGGCTTCGAGGTGCGCATGGTCGCGGGTCTCGCGGACAGCGATCGCCGACAGGCCGAGGCCGAGGGCGGCGTACGACAGTCCAAGCAGGAATGGTGCCGGGCGGAGGCCGTAGTGGGCGGCGAGGTATCCCGTGGCCAGTGCGGTCGCGGCGACGGCGACGTACCCGGCGGCCTCGTTGAGGCCCATGGCCAGGCCGCGGCGGTGGGGGCCGGCGAGGTCGATCTTCATGATGACCGTTGTGGACCAGGTGAGGCCTTGGCTGATGCCGAGGAGGACGTTCGCGGCGACAACCCAGCCCCAGGACGGCGCCCAGATGAGGATGAGCGGGACGGGTACGGCGATGAGCCAGCCGGTGACGAGGACGGGTTTGCGGCCGTAGCGGTCCGACCAGGTGCCGGCGAAGTAGTTCGTTGCGGCCTTGGTGAGCCCGAAGGCCAGGATGTAGGTGAGCAGGAAGGTGTAGCCGGTCAGGTGGAATGTGCGGTCGGCGAGCAGTGGCAGGACGGTTCGTTCCTGTCCGAGCATGCCGCCGACGAGCGCGTTGACCGCGACCAGCAGGCTGAACTGGGCGAGGTTGGCGCGGATCCCGAGCCGCATCAGCCGGTCTCCAGTTCCTGCCCTGTGGCTGCTGCCCAGTCCTCTGCGCCGCCGACGAGTACGACGAGGTCGCGGTGCCCGGTGCGTTCGAGCAGGCTCGCGGCGGTCATCGCCCGTTCGCCGTGGCCGCACATCACGGTCAGCGGTTCCCGTCGTACGTCGTCTGCTCGGTCGGCGAGGGCGCCGAGTTCGATGTGCTGGGCCTGGGGAAGGTGGCCGGCGTGGAACTCGGAGTCCTGCCGGACGTCGAGGACCGCGCCTCGGACGCTGCGCGGCTCGACCAGGCGGGTGCTGGCGATCTCGCCGTCCCAGCTGTCCATCCCACCGTCCAGTTCTCCGGCGAAGGTGTAGCCGATCTTGGCGGCCTGCCAGGCGATCTCGTCCGCGTCCTGGTCGGGCCGCCGTACGACGACCAACGGCCGATCGTCCGGAGCCAACCAACCCAGCCACGACGCGAACGCCGGCCGCAGCGGGATCGACAGCGCGCCGGGGATGTGTCCGGCGGCGAAGTCCTTGGTCGGCCGGACGTCGACCAAGTCGGCGTCCAGGCGACGGACCGCGGCGGCGTGCAGCGGCTTCAGCGAGGGAGTGCGGCCGAGGATGGTCAGGCCGCGCCGGTTGATCTCGGGCAAGCGGCCGAAGTACGGCGGGTAACTGCCGAGCGAGCCGAGGAGCTCCTTGACGAAGGCGTCCTCGCTGTCGGCCTGCAGTAGCGGATTCGTCGCGCGTTCCCGGCCGATCGTGCTGACCCGGTCGGCGCCTGGGGGAGCGGAGCAGAACGATCCGGCGCCGTGGGTCGGCCAGACCTCCACGTCGTCGGGCAGTTCGGCAAGGCGCTGCAGGGACGCGTACTGCGCGCGGGCGAGCGACTCGGTCTGGTCGGGAGAGACGAGGTCGGTGCGGGCGGCGGCGCCGACGATGAGCGATCCGCCGGTGAAGACGCCGAGGGGACGGGCGCCGTCGAGGAGGAGGAAGGACAGGTGCTCGTGGGTGTGGCCCGGCGTACCGAGTGCTTGCAGGCGCAGCCCACCGAGGTCGACCTCGTCGCCGTCGCGCAGGCCGCGGTGCCCGAACTCGCGATGCCCTGCTGCGGAGGCGAGAATCTCGGCGCCCTGGGCCGCGGCGAGTTGGCGTGCACCGGAGACGAAGTCAGCGTGCAGGTGGGTGTCGGCGGCGTACGCGACCGTCAGCCCACGGCGCTCGAGTGTCGCGCCGGCCGCTCGTAGGTCGAGGCTGACGTCCACAACCAGCGCCCGACCGTCGTCCAGGTCGACCACGTAGGCCGAGTTGCCGAGGCCCTCATCGACCAGCGGAACTACGGTCATCGTGCCTCTTCCTTGACCGCGAGCACCGAGATGCTCTTCACGCCGTACACCTTGCCGGCGTTGCGTGCCTGCTCCGACAGGAACTCGTACGGGTTGGACCGGATCTCGCGGATCGTGAAGCCGGCGGCTTCGATCGTTGCGAGGTAGGCGTCCTCCTGGGCAGCGCCGCCGATGCAGGAGGCCCAGAGGTCTGTGTTGCATACGATGGAGTCCTTGAGTTGCGTCTCGCTGACGATGTCTGCGATCGCGAGCCGTCCACCGGGCCTCAGCACTCGCGCCGCTTCGCCGAACACGGCTGCCTTGTCCGCGCTGAGGTTGATGACACCGTTGGAGATCACACAATCGACTGTCTGGTCAGCGAACGGCAGCCGCTCGATCCCCGCGGTGTGGAACTCGACCTGGTCGAGGCCGGACTCCCCGGCGAGGCGGCGCGCCTTGTCGATCTGCTCGCGCGTGAAGTCGACGCCGATCACCCGACCGGTCGGGCCGACGAGGTCGGCGGCGTAGAACGCGTCCATCCCGGAGCCGCTGCCGAGGTCGAGCACGGTCTCGCCGAGCTTCGGAGCGGCCAGGTCGAAGAAGAAGCCGACACCGGCGAACGAGTCCACGGCCGGAGTGGGTACGGCGGCCAGTCGAGCCTCGTCGTACCCAACCCGCAGTGCGAGCTGCTCGCCGAGCTCGAAGTGGAAGTCGCCGCGCGGATTCTCGGCGACCTGCCGGTACATGCGTTGGACCTTCTCGGTCAGCGCCTGCGTGTCGAGTGTCGTGTCCATCGTTCCCACCCACCTTGTTCAAGAGATTACTTGAATAAGACCTCTCGACCCGGGTATTGTCAAGAGAAGACTTGAATATGCAGGTCAAGGAGGCTGGAGATGGGTGATCACGCGGCGAAGGCGGTGTTGTTCGACGCGCTGACGGAGGGGGCGAAAGCGCTGGCGAACGGCCGCCGGGCCGAGCTGATCGACGTGCTGGCCCAGGGAGAGCGGTCGGTCGAGGAACTGGCCGCCGAGATCGACCAATCGGTAGCCAACACGTCTCACCATCTTCAGCGCTTGCTCCGCTCCGGCCTGGTCAAGGCCCGTCGGTCGGGGACGCGCATCTACTACGCACTCGCCAGCGAGACGGTCGCGGATCTGTGGCGAGCGATGCGCGCGGTCGCCGAGGAACATGTCTCCGGATTGGATCGGCTAGCGCGCGACTACCTCGGCGACCGCGACTCGCTCGAGCGCATGACTCGCGACGAGTTGGTGAAGCGCCTCCGGGCGGGCGATGTCGTCGTACTGGATGTCCGTCCGGCTGCCGAATTCGCCGCCGGTCACCTGCCGGGCGCGATCTCACTGCCCGTCGATCAACTGCGAGAGCGGTTGGCGGAAGTGGGCGGCGGCGCCGAGGTCGTCGCCTATTGCCGCGGCCCGTACTGCGTGTACGCCGACGACGCTGTACGGCTGCTCACCAGCGAGGGGCGTGCGGCGTACCGCCTCGAGGACGGCTTCCCCGAGTGGGCAATGGCGGGCCTGCCGATCGAGCGTTAGATCTCGCTTCAGTGCATCGTGACGACACGTGCGCCCATCTGGCCAGCGCGCCCGGTACGGGAGACTGAACTCGTTGTCAGATCGCGGTCACGCGCCCAGGAACGGGGACTGTCAGCGGTCGCGCCAGGCGAGTGGTGAGGTTTGAAGAGTTGCTTCGGCAAGGCGGCGACCGAAGTCGGTCTGGATGCGGGCACGGGAGGATGCGATCCAGCCGGTGATGCGCTTGTAGCCGGCTTCGCCGTACTCGACGGCCTGCATGAGGCATTCGAGGCGATCGGCGTCTTTCGCGCAGCGAGCCTCGATCGTCTCGGCGGCCTCGTACTCGCTGACGGCTTCGCGGATGCTCTTGGCGGCTGCCTCCGGAAGGACAGCGACCTGGTCCTCGGTGATGCGTTCGTTGCTCGCGACATCCACATACGGCCTGGCGGTGTGTGGGATATCGCCGATCCGTGTCTCCTGCGAGTCGTGCCACATCCCGAGGTACGCCGCCCTCGCCGGATCGCCACCCTCCTCGCTGGCGATCAGCGCCGCGAACTGGGCAACGCGCAGGCTGTGCTCTGCGACGGACTCGGGGTCGCGGACTCCGGCATGCCACCATCCGGCCCGACGAAGCCGCTTGAGCACACCCATCTCGTAGGCGAAGACGGCGACGCCTGCTGCGTCCCGGTCAGTAGCGTCAACCCTCACGATTACTCCGTTCGATCATCGGTTGGCCAACTGCACAGCGCACCGCAGGTTGTTGAACTGTACGGTGCTACTGCCAGCGGGGCTGTCGTCGAGCGCTGCTTCGACCCCTCGCCGATTCGTTGTCGTAGCTCTCGGTCGTTTTTCCAGGAGCTCCGGACGGGCGAGCACCAATTGCCAGAGGCCGGAGATGTTTGCGGAGCGTCACCTGATGTGTCAGATGTTCGGGAAGGTGGTTCGCTAGCCGCGTCGACGGAGTTAGCTCACGGCTTCAATTCGTTCAAAGATGTCGGAGTCAGTTTCTCGCTGCCAGGCTGGCAGGTCGTCCCAGTCAGCTACATAACTGGGCTTGGGGTTGGGGATGTGGCGGTAGATCTGAGCGATCCAGCACAGCGCTACGAACCGGCCCTTCTGCTCGCGGCTGAGCTTGCTGGTGCTCCCTTCCGAGACCTCGACGAACGTCCGCACCTGTTCATACACGGCTGCGGCACTCTCCCGCTCCCAGTCAGGCGTGTCTTCCCACGGCGCGACGTACCCAGGCTTTGGCGCGCCGGGGTGGTGCTTCGTAACACCCGCAATCCATGCCTCACGGAAGATGCGGCCTTGTTCGTTCAACAACAGCATTGCTCCTGAGGGAGGGGGCTACAGCGGCGAAGGCGAGACTGCACAGGCGGAGATGTCTTTGCTTAAGCGCGATAGCCGGCATCGAGCCGGTCAGTGCTGAGCGATGGCACCCTCAGTTGACGCCATCGGGCCACGCGCGCCACTCGAACGACTCAGGACGGGCGCCGTCGCCTTCAATGAACTCCCGTACTGCTTGACGAACCTGCCCGATGCTGACCTCGGAATCCTGCGGCCAGGCTTCGCCATGCGTTGCGTAGACATAGAACATCTCGTCACGCTGGCTGATGGCACCGGGTACATACGTCACGTCCTGATCGTCACCGCCGGCGTAGCGAATCCCGCCCACGTCAGCCTTGGCGTTCACCGCTATGCGCATCTCATGGTCGGGCAACCCGGCCATGAGCGGACGACCGTCCGCGTACAGCGTGGCGACGGAGTAGTCGAACGACTCGCTCAGTAGTGCATCCACTAAGGCATCGGCATCGCCCGCGTTGGTGAGCACGACGGGATCGTCGTCGTGCTCGTGCCGGAAGAACGCTTCCACCCTGCTCATGACTGCTCCTGTTCTGATGGTGGCTGGGGGTAGGTCCTCTTGAATCCGTCAGGACCGAATACTGTCAACGTTGATCCCGGCGGAAGAATCAAACCAATCAATGCCCGACATCCCCACTTACCTGGGCACGGCAATTTGTTGATCATGATTGTTTCGTGCTTCAGACCCTGAACTCGCATTCGCATGGCGAACTTTGTCTCCACGTGTGACGGCGTGGTGATGCTATCACCGTGCCTCGGCGGAATTCCCTGTCCTCGTAGGAAGTCCGTCGCTTTCTGAAACCACTCATCATGCTGACCGCTGACCAACTCCTCTTCGTTGCCATCTTTATCGACCCACAGGCCGCGGGTCTTCGGCTGAGTCAGCTCGGACTCTTCCCGGCGGGGTAGCGTCTGCTGCAACCGGTGGCCCTCCTCGTCGCTAATTCGTCGCCCGGGCGATCCTTCCTCCGGGCTCGTCTCATCGCTGGCACCCGTGGTCCGGTCGGGCTTGTCCGCTCCAGGCTTCTCATGGTCCTCTTCCTGCCGGCGTTCCGCGGGTCGCGTGCTGCCACTTGGACCGAGCGGCCGGCCAGCCGTCGAGCCGCCGTTTGGCTCGGTGGTTCGGATTCCGCTGACCATCTGCTCGACCCACTGCTTTGCCCGGGCCTCAGCCTGAGACAAGTAGTGAGCAGCTTCCTCGCAGCGTCGCGCTGCGTCGTCGAGCTGCATGGCGGCCATGCGGGCATTCGGGTTGTTGCTCTGGTTGCCGATCCATGCCGCGGCTTCGCGGCACTTCCTGGCTCGGTCATGCAGATGGCCGACCGCCCGCGGTGCCTCGTTCAGGCAGGCGAGCAGCTGTTCAGCGACCCGCTGCAACTCGGAAGGCATACGACGGCCTCGGCCGGCTAAATCTGGTCGGCGTAGCTACGGCAGCCAGCCTCGGCGATCTGTAGCGATTGGACCGCTTGGTCGACCGACTTGGCGGCAGCGTCGAGCATGGTCGCGATGTCCTGGTCGGCCCGCGTCGCCGTACCACGGATCAGCATCTGTACTTGTTGGCTGGACTGTTCGAAGCGCTGCTTGAACCCGGCCAAGCTGGCGGCGCCTTGGCGTGACTGATCGGCCAGGCCGTGCAGCTGCATCTTCATCTGTTCGACTTGGGACATCGAGAGCTCCTCACTTGATTGGACTCAGCGGTCTGCTGGGGGACGGATTGACAAGCCGCGCGGTAGCGCGGCAATGATGTTCCCGATACGGGAGGACGATCAGGCAGATGATTAGACGCAAGAACGCCTTGTTGGACACGGCTCTCTCCTGCGTGGAGCGTGGCATTCCGGTGCAGGCAGCAACCATTTCCGGTACGCCGGACGGCGACTGGATCGCCGATGCCGATTTAGCCCGCGCGGCCTGGGGCGTCGACGAGCCGCCGAACTTGGCGATCACGTCGTGTCCGACCGTCGCGATCTGGCACCTGCCGCGGATCGCCGGCGCTTATGGCAAGCGCCTCTACGAGCAGGAGCGACCTGGCATCTGGCCGCCGACGATGCAGCTGCCGAACGGCGACTGGATCACCTGCACGTTGCAGCCCGACACCGACCTCGGCCCACTGGCGACCGGTGTCGTGTACATCGAGCCCGGTACGCCCGTGGTCATCCCGCCTTCGACGACCCTGGATGGCCGGCTGCGGTGGGACGGGTCGAAGTTCCCGCTGCATCCACTCCCGTGCGCAGAGGCTGTGTTGTCTAAGGTGCTCCGTGCCGAAGAGGAGTACGTCGAGCTGCACGGCCGGCCCGGCTGAGGTCTGACCAGCCGTACAGCAGGGCGCCACGATTCAGCCCTTTTGCCCCATGGCCAGGAACAGCGAGCTCGCCGCCACCAGCTCGGGCAAGCGGTCGGCCAGGCGGGAGCACTCCAGTGCCGTGTCGAGCGGGTCGTGTTGGGCAAGCTTGTCGGTGTAGGGCTGGTTCTTGAAGTGGGCGTCGATCATGACGGCCAGCCAGCCACCGGGACCAGTGAGGCCGAAGATGTTGACCGGCCGCAGCCCGGCGCTGACGAGTTCGCTGCGTAGCTCGCTCTCGCGGTGGTAGTAGCAGTGCGCCATGCGCTCGTTGGCGGCGCTGTGGCCGGTCCCCAGGATGTCGCGCACGATGCCGTGCCGCGTCAGGAGTGTGTTGGCGAGCGTCGAGCCGATCAGGTTCGCGGCCCGGTTGATAGCTACGGCTGCGAGTACGCCGCGCGGTCGCAACACTCGCAGCGCCTCACGAAGCGCCAAGCGCCGATCGCTGGCGTCAGGCAGGTGATATAGCGGCCCCGCCATCAGCACGGCATCGAATGACTCGTTAGGCCACGGCAGCCGGCGCCCGTCGCCGAGCTCGGCGGTGATGCCTGCTGCGTTGGCCTGGTCGACGTGACGCTGGACCGGATCGAGCAGTACTACGTCGTGCCCCTGGTCGCGGAGCCAGCCAGCGTGCACCCCGGGGCCGCCGCCGATATCGGCGATGCGGGCCGGAGCCGACGGGAACCACTGGCCGAGGAAGTCGTAGAGCCGGGCTTGCTCCAGTCGGCCTTTGACGGTCGAGTTCAACCGGGCGGCCTCGTCCCAGCGGCTCGAATAGTGTCTCTCGATCGCTGGATCGACGCTCGGCCGATCTAGCGGGATTACGGGCGTATCCACTGCGCTCCTATCATCGATGTGGAACAGCGGGCGGGCGTCCGCTCTGCAGGCTGTGCGCCCACCCGCTGGTCTTGAACGGCGCTGGCCGGGTGGTCGCTCGCCCCGGGCGCGGAGGCCCAACCACCCAGCCAGCTGTGACCGAGGCACCCGTCCGGGCCTCGGCGCCTGAGCGGCTGACACGGAGCGGACTCGCATTCACATCCCGTGCCAGCCGGCATCTGTGCGGGCCCTGGCCGAGCCCTCCACAGGGGAGAGGAGGACTCGGACAAGGACCGCGGTACGACGGAGTCGATGGGTGTGCAGCGATCTTCTGCACGTGAGGGGCTGAGGACGACGACTCCCCACCGACTCCGCCAGTTCATGGGGTGACCTCATGCAGCACGATGCGAGCCCCCGTGACCCGCTCGAACTGCGCACGCACTTCTGCCGGACCTCCCACCAGTGCCAGGTGCCGCAGACTCGGCAGTACAACCGCCGTGATCTCGTAGCGGTTGACCGAAGCAACCAGCGCCTCGAAGGCTTGTGGGGCAGTTTCAGGGTCTTCGACGTACACCGAGCCCATGAGAAAGCCTTCGAGTTGGCCGAACTCGCCGAGTTCACGCTCCATGTCGTCGACGTGTCGGCCCGACAAGTACAGGTCGCGCCGGGCGTATCCAAGCAGCAATGGTCGGCTGTAGTCGGTCACCGGTCCTCGTCCATCAAGCGACGGAAGGTCGCGACCAAGCGCTCCCAGAGCCGGGACCACCAGCCACGTCGGTGCTGGCCGTTCACGAGTCAGCAGCACTCGGTCTCACCGCCGCGGTCGTCGGCTCGATGGTCACGCGAAGGCTCGCGAAGCGCCGCGTCATGCCCGCCTGGTACTTCATGGCCGTTGCTGGCTCGGCGGTGTAGTCCGCGATGACATGGTCACCGAACCAGACGCGGACGCGGCGCTGGGTTGGTTGCGGGACATCAGCAAGCCTCGTCATTCGCCGCGCACCTCCTCGATCATGTCGCGGATGATGAAGCTGTAGAGCACTGCTGCGATGAGCGTGAGGAGCCATGTACTCGCTGTCATGGCGACCACCTTCCCGTTCGGGAGGGATCCCGGGAAGGGAGGTTGGGCGGGATGCCAAAGGGAGGAATTGGGGAGGAATCGTCGCCGTTAGGTGCCCGGCGGTCACAGCCTGTGGCACCATCGATGAGTGACGGAGGCGAATGATCAGCTTCGCCACGCGCGCGAGCGCGTGGAGTCGCCTCACGCTCCGGGCCAGCCGGCGTCCCGCCAGGATCTCGCTGAAATGGTCAATGAGTGGATCTGGCAGCACCGTGGCCGCCGGACCGACATCGACGCCAACTACATCGGCAAGCTCGAACGGGGACTAATTCGAAGCCCTCAGGCCGACTATCGGGCGGCCCTGAGGGCTATCACTGGCGTACGCACTGATCCTGACCTGGGGTTCCGAGTGCGTCGCCACTCATCCCCACCGGTGGAGAACGTGGATCGAAAAGAATTCCTCCGAGCAGTTATCGGCGTAGGTGCCGCTGCAGTGTCCTCGGCGCCGCTGTTGGAACTGCTGACGCCTGATCAGGCAACACCGGTACCGAACATCGTTACGGAGGCCGACATCGATGGCGTCCGTACGGCGGCGCGGGTCTTCGGCTCGTGGGACAACCACTACGGCGGCGGGCTGGCACGCGAAGCGGTCATCGCCCAGCTCCGTCATTCGGCCGAGATGTTGGACTCTCGTTGCCACGAGAACCTACGCAGCGAGCTGTTCTCATCGGTCGGCTTCCTCGGTCACGTCTGCGCCATGATGGCCTTCGACGCCTACGCTCACGACGACGCACGGCGGATGTTCCGCTTCACGCAGGCCTGCGCCGACGAAGCCGGCGACTGGAATCTGCGCGCGAAGACCCTCTCTTCAATGGCGCGCCAAGCGATCTGGTGCGGCGACCCGGACCAGGGCTTGACGCTTACTGAGATGGCGCTGGTGCGGGCCGACCGTCTGACGGCAACAGAGCGAGCCATGCTGTTGGCTGCGCGAGCTCGGGCGTTGGCGAAACTTGGCCATGTGCAGGAGACACTGCGGACAGTTGGCCTGGCGGATGAGCAGTTTGCTCAAGCCGATCCCGCTAACGATCCCGACTGGATGCGCTACTACGACCAGGCACAGCACCTTGGCGACACCGGGCATGCCCTGTGGGATCTCGCCGTTCGCCAGGGCGAAGCTGAACAGGAAGCAGCTGCCAGGCTGGCTAGCGCCGTCGCCGGCCACACCGAGACCTACGTGCGTTCGCGCGCCATGAGCGGCATCAAGCTGGCATCGCTGACCATGACGGTCGGCGATCCCCAGGAGGCGGCTGTCATTGGCACGCAGGCACTGAAGGACGCTCGCTCCTTGCGTTCACGTCGGGCAGCTGACGACCTGCGTGACCTGGCGCGCCGGGCGACGGTGTTCGAGCGAATCAATGAAGTCGACGAGCTGCGCCACGACATCCGTAATGTGCTGGCCGCCTCGTGACAGTGTCACCTTCACAGGTGCTGCTCGAGCAGGCGTGCAGTCAGGTTGGCCTGTCCTCGTCGGGCGCCAAGCCAGTTCGGCTGGGCGAGAACGCCATCTACCGTCTCCCGGGCCAGGTGGTGGCGCGCATCGGACGAAGCGGGCAGGTTGACGCCGCTAGGAAGGAGGTCGCCGTCGCACGATGGCTCGCGTCTGTGAAGGTGCGAGCAGTTGAGACCGTCGCCGGCATCGACCAGCCGGTCGTCATTGATGCCTCGCCGGTGACCTTCTGGCGTGAGCTCCCCGAGCATCGTCATGGCACCCCGCCCGAGGTCGCCGCCGTACTCAGACGCCTACACGCCAGTCCACTACCGAATAACTTCGATCTTCCACCGCTTGCCTCGTTCGTTCGCCTGGCCGAACGTATCGAAGGAGCGACGACCTTGAGCGAAGACGATCGGGACTGGCTGCGTGGGCAGCTCGCCCGACTCAGGGAGGCGTTCGATGACCTTCCCGCCGGCCTGCCACGGAGCGCGATCCACGGCGACGCCTGGGCCGGCAACGTCGTGGTAACAGTCGATGGTCCTGTGCTCCTGGACCTCGAACGTTTCTCGCTCGGACCGCCTGAGTGGGATCTGGTCAGCACCGCGGTTCGGTTGAGCACGTTCGGCACTATGACGGCTGAGGAGTACCAAGCCTTCGCACAGGCATACGGACATGACGTGCTCGAGTGGGACGGATTCGAAGTGCTGCGCGACATCCGTGAGTTGCGCGTCACCTGCTACGCGGCCCAGCGTGCGAGCGAAGAGCCCGCACTCCGTGAGCAGGCCGATCTGCGAGTCGCCAGTATTCGCGGCCTTCGCGGACCGCGACCGTGGCCCGACTGGAAGCCACTGACCTGAGCCAAGGACTGTGCTGGTTCGAGCAAGCGCCGCCGTCGTTCGCGATCTAAGCAGATCGGGCAGCTTGGAATGGGTTCAGCCTCGTGATCACAGTCAGAGCAGGCACCTCTCGACGCTGTCGCGTCTGGCAAATCGGCCAGGCGTTCCGAAGAGGCCGCCCGTTGCATGTCTCAGGCTGAGCCGCCAGCCTCGACTCTGCGCGATAACACGCGGAGGGCGAGGCGGCCCCTCTACGCCGCGCGAACGCCTCGAGAAATGACCCTGTACGTGAACAAACGTCCCTGCGGTGGACGGTACGGCTGCGACGGTCCGTTGGCCAGGCGGCTCTAGGTCTACATCGGTGATGGGAGAGGACCCGCATGAACGACTTCTTGACCGCGTACTACGACGATGACGCGGGACAGCAGCGCATCGGCAGCCAGGCCGAGCTCGACGAGCTGCTTGACCGAGTCGTAGGTCTGCCCCGGCCGACCTGGCTCGAACTGGTCAGCGCGGACGAGCTCGCCACAATGAACATTGGGTTAGCGGCGGCCTTCAGTTCCTTGACGCTCTACGACGACGAAGGCTCCGCCAAGTACCGGTCGGCTGGCACCTTCGACGAGCCGCACGAGGCCACCTTCGACTATGGCGGCGTGCCAACGTGCATGGGCAAAGGCAGTGCGATCACCGTGAAGGAGGCGCGTGCAGCGGCCTCTGAGTTCCTCGCCACTGGCAGACGTCCTGAGCTGGTGGTCTGGGAGCTGGCAGTCGACTAAGCGCTCACGTCGCGACGATCGAGCATGTGTGCTCTGTGCTGTGGCCGGTCGGGGCTTCGTCCTCTCGAACGGTCGCCACTCGCTGCCAGCGATAGGCTGCTCGCTCGGGACATCTGTCTTCCGGTCCAACCATTTGATACCTGACCCAAAGATGTCAGCGGCTTACGCCGAGGGAGCGACCATGACCCTGACCTTGACCCACTTTACGGGGACCGAGACGCTCGAACTCGTCCCGAGGCTTAGGTTGCTATACGCGAACGCCTATTCGGAACCTCCGTACGAGATGTCGGACGCCGACATTGAGCAGTTCGAGATCCGGATCATCAAGCATGCCGGCCTGGATGGTTTCGCCCTGGTCGCCGGGAGGCTCGACGAGCGACTTGTAGGATTCTCGTACGGATTTACCTTCCCGCCTGGACGATGGTGGACCGGTGTGAAGACTGACCCGCCACCTGCCGACGTTGCCTCGGGCCCCCTTTTCGCGGTGATCGAGCTCGGCGTACACACGGACTTCCGTGGCCGCGGCTTCTCCCGACAGCTCGTCGACACCCTCCTCGCCGGCAGACCAGAGCCCTTCGCAAGTCTCATCTCCCGCCCAGGTGCACAGGCTCACGCGATGTATCAACGCTGGGGATGGAAGAAGGTCGGCACCACACAGACGTACCCGCACTGGCCGGTTGAGGACATCGATGTCCTCCCCTTGGAGGACAGCAAGCTCGGCCTGACCTTCGAGGACGAGCCTCGGTCATGAGCAATCCGTCTGTTCGGCATATCCCAGCTCGTGCGTTCCGCCGTCTACCGGACGGTGCGGGACGAGGCACGGTACGACCCGGAGATGCAGATCACCACGACCTCCGACGGTCAGCCCAGGCATCCCAACCCGGCAAGCCGCCTCCAGTCGCGGGTCGAGTGACGAAGTGCTGAATGCTGCGTTCAGTATGGTGATGGCCAAGGAGGACCGTTGAGCGATCGTTCGAGCATCGAATGGACTGAGGCGACGTGGAACCCGTCGACCGGTTGTGACCGGATTTCGGCGGGTTGCGATCACTGCTACGCCCTTACACTGGCCAAACGCCTGAAGGCGATGGGCTCCGAGAAGTATCAGAACGACGGCGATCCGCGGACCAGCGGTCCCGGGTTCGGTCTGACAATTCATCCGGACTCGCTGGACGTGCCGCGCCGGTGGCGTCAGCCGCGTGTGGTCTTCGTGAACTCGATGTCGGATCTGTTCCACGCCAGAGTCCCGCTTGATTTCGTGCAGCAGGTCGTCCAGACGATGAGAGAGACGCCGCAGCACACGTATCAGGTGTTAACGAAGCGAGCCCGTCGACTCCGGTTGCTGTCAGAACGGATCGAGTGGCCCGCGAACGTATGGGTTGGTACTTCGGTGGAGTCGGCCGACCAGCTGCATCGGGTTGATGATCTCCGGCGGGTTCGATCGGCCATTCGCTTCTTGTCACTGGAGCCTTTGCTTGGTCCGCTGGGGGACCTGGATCTGTCCGGGATCGGCTGGGTCATCGTCGGCGGCGAGTCGGGCCCCCATGCCAGACAGATCGACGCGGATTGGGTGCGGGACATTCGTGATCAGTGCGTGGAGCAAGGTGTGCCGTTCTTCTTCAAGCAGTGGGGTGGCCGCACGCCGAAAGCCGGCGGGCGGGAGCTTGACGGTCGGACCTGGGACGCGATGCCGGGGCTAGCGGCTCAGATTGCGATCTGATCAGGGGCCCTGCAACAACCGGATGGTGCTGGACTTGGTGATCCTGCCGGACGGCTGAATCGCCACCTGCCCCTCATCACGCAGATGCACAACGGCTGCTTTCGCGTCTTTGCTCTGCCACCTCGCTGTCTCCAGCAGCAACCACCTGCCGAGTTCCTCGAGCGTAGTCAACGGCTTATCGGCCAGGTGCTGATGCACGAGCTCCAGCAATTCCTGATCAACTACCCCTGACGAAGAAAAGAGGTCCAGTTGACCGATCGCCGGCGCGCCCTGAACACGTGGATCTGAGAAGCGCATGCCGTCTGAGTCGTCGACCGTCCACATCGCAGCCTTCATCGCCTCGACGCCGCTCTCATGTTTGCTGCCGAATACGAGGTACAGCGGTTGGCCGGTGCCCGGTACAACCATGAATTGAAGCTGGTATGTGAACCCAGCTCGTCGCAACGCAGCGCGGTACGTGTTGAGCCAGCCGCGCCAGCGCTCACCGGGACTCTGGTCCGGATCCGACGCTCGCCAATACTGTCGGCCTCCGAAGACATCGTCGAGCTGCCCTGGATCTTCATTCTCCCTGCGGCTGAACCAGTTGGGTCCGAAAGTGACGATCGCCTCGCTGGAGGGGTTGCGTGCGATGCTGGTGATGACGGGCGACAGCGGCACGTTCACATTGCCCCAGCTGTCGAACACCGCCAGGATCGGGTTGTCCCACGCGCGGGCGGCGGTCAAGAGGGGCAGCGTCAGCTGTGCGGCCTCGCCGTGGCGGACAACGACGGTTACCGGCAGGGAGTCGAGGTCGCCAAAGCGCGTCGTGAGCTCGGCGACGAGATGGTCGTAGCGTGCCTGGTTCTTCTCGATGAAGATCAGCCGGACCCGTTCGCGGCTGAGGTGCATTCGGCTGAGCGATCCGTGCGTTAGCAGCCGTCCGAGTACGAATACGGGTGAGCCCACCTCGCCGCCGAGGTAACGTCCAGGTCCGGCAAAGGCGTCGAGATAGGTGACGCGTGGCCGTAGGTAGCCCGTCGGGGTGGGTTGCAGCATGATGGGCCACCAGGCGTCGAGGTAGCGCTTGTACAGGCGATGCTTGGCAGCGGTCGCCGGCTCGAGCTTCCAGAGCAGGTCGGTCACTTCGCACCCTCCCTTGTGCGCTAGTGAAGACCCCATTACGGTACGTCACCGCGGATCGACGTGCCCGACTTCTCGTGGTGTCGCGTGTCAAACCGGACCCCTTCGCCGAACTGAGCGACGCTCATCGCGAGAGATTCGACGACATCTCGATCCGGTTCCAGCTGTACGTGCCTGGCATCGGTTACCGCCTGCACGTCGTCGGCTCGCAGGTGTTCGCGTTCAGCACCATGACAACCGCCATCCGACTACCGCTGCGCCGCACCGATCGACGCGACCGATTCACTTCTTGAGGGCCATCGGACGGTCCCGCCACCGAAGTCGCCGTGACCCTCGTAAGTGAGGTCTAAAGATTGTGCGACGCTACCGCCGGAACCGGGGGAGCGTGGAGTCGTGGCCAATGGCCTCAGCCCGGAGGAGCGGAAACCACGCACCCCACAAGCTGCTACCGGGCGTCCGACTCACCCCAGCGAGCACCTCGAGCCCGGCGTGCTGTGATCTCAGTGGCAGCGGGCACAGCATGCCGGTGCGTGGCGCTATCGTGTCGGGCATCATCTGAGGGGGAGATCAATGAGCGACGAAGCAGACGTGCCTGTTTGGACCTTGTCGACGTCCGACGCGTCGAACGTGCCGGGAATTGCTAACGGCGATGATCTGACGCCGGAACGCTTGACTGAGCTTCGTACGGCGCTCGCCGCCTTCTCCTCGGTCCCGTTGGTGACCTTGGAGGCCCATCCGCTGCCGAAGAAGCGCGACCGTTCGGTTGGCTTGCCTCTGGACGCCGTGAGTCCCCTCGCGCAGGAGCTCTCGCGTCTGGTAGCCGCGAGCGCCAAGACCGTGCCTGCGGTAGGGCGGGTCGCAGGCTCAGGAGAGGTGCTGTACCGGATGGTGGTGCCGGCGAAGGTTGCTGCACAGGTCGGCAAGGGCCTTGTCAAGCCGATGGTGTCGAAGGCCGCCGCGAACGGGGTCTACGGCACCTTGGTCGACAGCGCGACCAATGTGGCGGTCGCCAATGCAACCATGGTTCCCGTCGGACGTGCGGTCGCGGGCGCTGCCAGTACCGGTGCCGCCGGAACGGCCGTTGGTGCGATCGCCGCAGGTGGAGCTGTCACTGTCGCTGCTCCATTGGTTCTGATGGCAGTCGCCGTCGGTGTGAGCGCGTACGCCGATAATCAGCGCCAGAAGGCGATCGAGCATATTGCGGAGCTCCTGGAGAAGCTCCACGACGACAAATTGGAGCACGAGCGCAACGAGCTCGACGGCTGTCGGGACGCTATCGACAAGGCGACCGCGCTGTTGCTGGACCGTGGCAAGGTCGGAGCTTCGCTCGGGCTGGATTCGGCTGTTCACGCCATCAGTACTGCTACGCAGAACGCCGAGCGCCGCGTGAAGAAATGGGAAGCCGCGCTCGACGCGATCGTCGACAACCGCGCCGAGGTCGCCGAGCTGGAGGCTGAGTTTCCCGGGATCAGCGAGGAGGGCGGCGAGTTCCGCACGCACCTCGAGTTGGCCGCTCTTGCGATCGCGCTGAAGCGCCGCGTGGTCGTCCTTCAGGGAGTGGAGGCGGGCCAGGGCGACCCGGACAACCCGTTCGAGAACTTCGTGCGGAGCCTCAAGGCCGATCAGCAGAGAATCGACGAGTTGGATGCGCGAATCAGCAGGGCGGTCCTTCGACTTTCAGCCATTGAGTTGCGATCGCCCACGCGGCTCATCGACAAGTTCATGACGCGCGGGCAGGTCGACGGACTCCTTGAGACGTCCTATCGGCTCAGAGCTCTGGGCGACTCGATCAGCGCAACCGGTCGAGCGTCAGAGGTCATCATCGAGATCGAGAAGCACAGCGACGGGACACTCCTGGTGCTTCCGGCGCACGCGTCCTGACCGACGGCCGGCACGCCGGTGCCGGCGGATGCGTAGGAGATGCACCAAGCGCGAGGTGAGCGTCATGCGAAGGTCATCCTGCGGAGTCAGGGCGCCCTCCAAACGAGATACCGGACCGGCGATCTGGTGATCGTCGCTATCCGCTAGGTGCCGTCCCAAGTGCCGGAGGTCCGGTCCTCCGAGATGCTATGTAGCGGAGTCGGGGTTACGCTCGCCGTTCCTGAACGGGCTGTGCTCGGTCCGAGATCAATCGTGCCCAGCATCGTCTCAAGGAGTGCGAGAGCAGCGCCTCGGGACAGTACGTCGTGGTCGCGCTGATTTCCGTAGCTGCGCAAGCATCCGTAGCAGGAGGTCTCCGGGCCGCACTCGCAGGAGGAGACCCGCTTCAGGGCGGCTTTGAGCACGCGCTCCAGGTGTTCTTCAACGAGAAGGACGTGGCCTGCTCCACCGGGAACGGTGTCGAACAGCACGATCGACCAGGTGGATGCGCCGGTTGGAGCCAGCGATCCACCGATGTCGTCGCGGGCGATCTGCAGCTCGTCGCACGCTGCCTCCAGCACGGCGTAGAGGAGTGACTTCCAATTTGCCTGAGTCTGGGACGCGGCAGGGATCCTGACGTCGATAAAGACCAGGTCGGTCTCGTAGTTGTGCGCGAGGTCGAGCCATCGCGACTGACCAGTGCATGGCTTGCCCGTCAGTAGATGGTCGTGCGCGGGTGGCTTGCGCGGGTGAAGAACTCGGGCCGAGCCGTAGCCGCACCAGGTGCAGATCCAGAAGCCTGAGTTGCCGGGCCCGTCGGCGACGGCGACCAGTCGTCCCCGCGGACCGACCCGGACGTCGCACGTTCCGTGCTTGATGCTGACCTTGCGTGCCTTCACGTCGTCGGGTTCCTTAAGGACGTACGTCGACCCGCTCCAAGAACGACGCGGAGGCCGCGGCCCTGGACGCGTGGGGTTTCGAGCGGCGACAAAGCCGAACTCCGGGACCGTGATCGTGCGAGCCGCGTCCGCTGACGCTTCGCCGCAGTGTGGGCAAAGCGGATCGAGGTCGGCAAGTGCTCGCCAGAAGCCCAGGCACCGCTTGCAGATCCGATACTCGAACTCCTCGAGGTCACGCCCGGGCATACGGTAGATACCCCTCGCCGTCCACAGCATGCCGCCGGCAACGAGGGTCGCGTCTGGTGCGTACTCGTGGATGGCCTGAGACAGGTCGCGTGACAAGTCGAGCTTTGCGCCGGCTTGGTTCCCGGAGTATGCCGTGCGCAGCTCGACCGAGTCGACCGGAAACCCGTACTTGGGCAGCACGTTACGCGTCGCGAGGAAGCCGAGCAGGTCCCGGGTCTGCAGGGTGCGGCCGACCATCCTGTATCGCTCGGCGAGCTTGTAGTTCTTCGCGGCCGCCGCCTCAAGCTGGAGCGTTTCAAGGGCCGCCACGTCGCCGGAGAGTTCCGTCCGCACGCTCTCGAGGAGAGCGAGTAACACCGGCACCCAGTCGTTGGTCGCGAGTCCCAGCTCCCGAGCCACCGGCTTCGGGACAACGCGTGCGAGAGCGTCCGCGATCTCGGATGGAACGGGATCGAGGAAGGCCTTTAGCAGAGAAACCGGCGGATCGTCGCCGCTGTCGCCGGGAAGGAAGAACTGCCCAGCGGTCCGCGCGATGTGCTGGCGCTCTTCCAGATACCAGCGGAAGAATGCGGCCATCACAACCGAGTGTGCATGGCGGCGGTCGACTCGGGCATTTTCGAGCGGGACGTAGGGGGCGCGGACCGCGCCGGACATCATCACCTCGGGTTCGGCGAATCTACTCAGGTCGTGGGATCTGCGACTCGCGTATGTGACCACGAGGGCAGCCGCCCCTGAGCGACGGCCGGCGCGTCCAGCGCGCTGGACATAGTTCGCCGTGGTCGGCGGCATGTTCCGCAGAAATACTGCCTGAAGCTCACCAACGTCGACACCGAGCTCGAACGTCGTCGAGCACGACAGGGTGTTCACCTCGCCACGGATGAACTGATGCTGGACGTTCGCCGCCTCGACGTTGGTCCACTGAGCCGTGTGCTCCTGAGCCTTCAGCGGGACGGCGAGCATGGATCGGTACAAGGCACGATAGTGGTTTCGCTCAGCATTCACGGATGGAGGCACGAACTCCTCGAGTTGGCCTTCGCAGCCCAGAGCCGGGCAGACACCGCGCACGGAGAAGGCCGTAACGCGGCGGCAGACCGTGCAGTGGTGTACCGGGCTATTGTCGGTCGGCCACAGCAAGCGCAGGAGCTCGTGGTCGACCTGGTAGACGACTCCCCGTCCCTGTTGTGTGCTCGCCTTGAGCCAGTCGACGGGAGTCGCTGGTGCGGTAAGGAAGCTCCAGATTCCTTTGAGGAGAGCGGATGGATCGTCGTCGCGTCCCAGGGCCAATAGGACTCGGCGGACGTAGTCGATGCGGCGGTTTGTTCCCGTGCCAGGAAGCCAGGACAGGACCTTACGGATCGCCTGCGGTCCTGACTCGCGGGCGTAGATCGGCCCGAGGCGCGGCGTGAAGATCTCGTCTTTTGCGTCGACATCGGCCGGCATCGTGACGGCACCCTGCTGCCGTAGAGTGCGAACGAGCTCCTGTAGGAACGCCCACGCCTCATCCTCGCTCAGCCCGAGCGCCACGAGTGGCGCGGGTGCTGCCCAGGTGGGATCGCGGTCCATCACGATGGACAGCAGCCCAAGGCCTTCTAACGACTGGCGGTCGTCCGTGGCCACGACCTCTGCCATGACCCAGGGGCCGACTTCACGCGCCTGCTGCTGTGCCGTCATGCGGCGGGGGAAGGTCTTGACCTGCTCGGCGGCCTTGCGGGTCGAGAAGACGAGGTCTTCGATCATCACCGCGTCATTGACGGCACCGGCGTCGACGAGGCCCTGGCTGATGAGCCGGCGCCGCTTGAGCCGCTCATAGGAGTCTTCGAGGTAAGGCGCAAAGTACGCGGCCGCCTGGCGGCTGTCGCTGAACGCTAAGAGCTTGCGGCCCTCGCCTGGCAGTTGCTGCTCCGCGATCTGCTGGCTCGGTGGAACGCTTTGGTACAGCGATGTTGCGATGACCGCACCGCTCGCATCAGCACCGGTCTCGAAGACGCGGACGGTCGCCGGGCCGCGGGCGCCACACACGAGGCAGCCGGCGATCTCTTCGCCGCGCTGCTTCAGCTTTCGGACTCCCCGGAGGTGCGTTGAGTCGCAGGCAGGGCAAGAGTTGGCTGGGGCATTCGCAATGGCTCCACACGACGTGCACAGCTTCGCGTCGTCGGCGCTGACGTCGGCGCCGTCGTCGGCGGCTGCCTGCTCATCCTCGTCGACCTGCGCGTTGTGGTCGGTCAGCACGAGCCACTGGTTGGACTTGGTTGCCGCGCGTGGAAGGAGCTTCGTGACGCCGCTGGATGACACCACTTTCCCGACGACATGCACGGCACCACAGCGTGTGCAAGAGCCGATCTCGAACATCGGTGCCTCACACTCGGGGCACGAGTCATGGCGGGCGAGCTGCACGTGCGGGCCAGAGTCTGAGAGGCAGGCGAACGCGCCCTCGGTCGCGCGAAGGAATAAGTGGTAGCGGGCCGAGATCGGGGTAGACCCATCCACGCAGTGAATGGAACTGCCGAGATCGATGAGTGCCGCGAGGCCGGCCCGAGCTTCTTCCTGGCCGGTGAATACGATCGCGGCCACTCTGTCGAAGGGCGCTGGCCTGGCGCTTAGCGTCTTGCGTACCTCGACGAGGGCTGCCTCGTGCAGCAGGGCCTCGTAGGCGGTGCCTGCGGAGAAGCCGGCCTCTTCCGCCTTCGCAAGCACAGCCTGTTCGCGATCCACTGCGCTCGCCACCTCGACATACTCAGCTGCGGTCAGCGGACCCCAGTGTGGGCCGGGCGGGGTGTCGACACGCTTTGCGGTGACGAGGTCCTGTCGGCTCGTGTCTGCGTCGACCCACTCGAATGGCTGTCCGAACAGGTTAGATGCGAATCTCATGACCGCTGCCGGGTCAGCATCGGCACCGACCGTTGCCGAGGTGGCGATGCACTGGATCGGGCGATCGGGAGCGACGCGATCGCGAACTCGACGAAGCAGCATGGCGATCTCTGCGCCCTGCGTGCCGTCGTAGGCGTGCGCCTCATCGACCACGATGAACCGCCAGGTTTTCTGGCCCTTAGGGAAGAGCGCCATGTCCTGTGGGCGGAGCAACAGGTACTCCAACATGGCGTAGTTGGTTAGAAGGAGCTGCGGTGGTGTTGCTCGCATCTCCTCGCGACTCAGCAGCTCGTTCGGGAGTATGGGCTCGCCGATGTTGAGCTGTGAGAACATGTCGCGCGCCGTCGCGGGGTCGTTCTCGGTGTCGCCTGTGTAGCGGCCGAAGGTGATATCCGGATACCCGGCCAGCAGCTGCCGAAGGCGTTTCAGCTGGTCATTGGCCAGCGCGTTCATGGGGTAGAGGAGGAGCGCGCGCACCCCTGGGCCAAGCGTTCCTGCTTCCTTCTCGCGCACCAAGCTGTCGAGGATCGGGAGAAGGAACGACTCGGTCTTGCCGGAGCCTGTGCCGGTTGCAACCACGACGTTTCGACCGGCCGCGACCTTGCGGATGGCCTGTTCTTGGTGCACGTACAGCGGGCGGTCGGGGGGCAGCGCGGCGCTGGTCAGCGCGCCGAACGAAGGCGAGAGGAGCCCATCTTCGATGAGCTCCTGAACCGTCGCCCCTGGCGCATACGGAGGCGTGGCTTCGAGATACGGGCCCTTGTCGAGCAGCGGTGTCGTCTCAATGGCTTCGCGGAGGGCGGCGTCGAGCTTGGCGTCCCGTACGGCGAGCAGCGATTGGAGGTAGCGTCGGTACGTCGCCTTGATATCGCTACTGGTTCGTACGGCGTCGATGTTGCCGATCACGAAGACTGCTCCTCTACTCTTGAAGCGGCAGCGGCTACCAGCAACTCGGCCAACACGAGATCGATGGTCACCAGCTGAGGCACGACGGCTGCCAGGCGGGCCCAGCCGCGCCGCTGGTACTCCAGCAGCTTGACGGCTGGGTCGTTCCCTCGTGCTGCGTGTCGGGCGGCGATAGCTAGGCCGATGGAGATAGCGGGAATGGCGTGCCAGCCGTCGTTTCGTGTCGGGTGTTTGCGTGCCTGAAATGAAGCGAAGACCTCGGGCGCAGCGATCTGGGCTAGTAGCGTCTCCGTCACTGCGAGCACACTGCGTACGTGGTGGAGCATCCAATCGAGTCGCCTGTCGTTGCGCCGTCGGATGAGTTCCATGGCTGCGATCACGCGAGTATCGCCGCCGAGAAGGCCCTGGGGAACGAGTCCCATCATGGCGACAAATGCATCGCGTTGCGCGGGGTTATGGGCGAAGATGTCTGCGCCATAATCGAACCTGCCCGACGTGGCGTACGGGTCGGAGCCTTCCAGCACCATGGTGACGACGTCGCCACAGACCTCGATCGCGGCATCGATCTCTTGGGGCGACCACTCGGCATCAGCCGCCGACAGTACAACTGCGGCGAGTACGCCACGAGGTGTCCATATTGGAGGCGTGTCGTCGTGTGCATCTGCCAGGTTCGCCCATGCGAGCCGTGATCGAATCATGAGCGCCGGAATCGACTCAGTTGGCACCGATGACTCTGCCATCGCTGTAAGCGCTGGCTTAGGCTGGTGGAACATGGCGGCTTCGACGGCATCGCGCACGGAAGCTCTGCGGTCGCCCAAGCCAAGTTCCGAGAGTGTGGCCCGAATCGTCCAGAGCCGAGTGAAGTCAATGATGTGCTCACCCAGGTCCCGGACTCCAGCAAGGAACGCCGACACAGCCGATTCCTCGGCATCATCGCTGATGAGCCAACCTTCAGCATCGACGAAATGAGATCGCCCTACTTCCGGCCAGTCGGGCACCGGCTCAGGCGCCCACGGGTCGTCGACCCGTGCCGCGACTAGCAGCGGTCCCGCGTCCTGCAGCTCGTCCGGAAGTACAGCGGCGCCGTCTTCGATGGGGACTACCGCGGCCTTTCGCCATGGCGCGCGTGACGCGTAGATCAAGGCGACCAGCCCAGGGACAGCTGCGCAGTCGTCGAACACAAGGCGTGGGCCAGCCAGGTTGACGGTCGAAAACAGTCGCCTGGGACGAATCGAGGCGACCGGTAGCTGGCCCTCCTCGCCGAGGCTCAGACCGAGCTGCTTGTGTGCGTTCAGGGTGTCGACGAGCTGCGCCAGGTTGAAGCGATAGACACCCTGTCGCCCGGCGCCGGGGTGAAGTTTCTGAACGCACTGCGATCCCCTGAGCACTGACAAAACTGGCTGTGCATCGGCCCCGACATCGAGGATCAGCGTGCCAGGGTCAGCGACAACGTCCTCGGTGTAGACAGTCAGCGCACGCACTGACGGCCGTGTGGTCGTTTCTGTCGACTGGTAGGCGATGCTCATGTGAGGCGGCGACACCGCGAGCGTTGTACTTTGACCGCGCGTGCTCACCGTGACATATCGGTCCCGCTGGCGGGAGCTCAGCGCAACCGACTTACGGTCGACTTCCATCCCGGCAGGAGTGTCGATGGTGACGGCGGCGGGGACGAGTCCGTCAGGGGTGAGCCTGCGCCATGACGGCGAGCTCCGCACCTGTAGTCCTTCGGCAATGAACACTGTACGTGATGCGCCGCGCCCCCACGGCCCACGAACGCGGATCGTGAAGGAGCCGAGGACTGGGCGCTGCTGCTCCGTCCACAGCCCGGTCGTTGACTGGCAAGACTTGAAGCTCGTACGACACAGGAGCAATCCCTTGCTGTCGAGGATCGACACCTCCCAGTCGGCGTCGGCGCCCAGCCCCTGCGGCAACACAATCTCAGGGACCTGCGTAAAGACGGGCGCTCCGCTCGACGTGCGGACGCCTGCCAAGGGCTGGCACACCTCGATGTGGGCAGCGCTGAAGGTGCGGACGGTGTGCGGCTTGCCATCCGCGCCGAAACGCACCGAGCGGACGTCCGCCAGATCGACGAGCGTGAGCGACCACTGCGACCAGCCCGGGGGAAGCGCTGTCTCGGCGACCACCCTCGACTCGCCCTCGAACACCAGGCCGCTGGAATCGCCAGGCACGAGGAACCAGATAAGGCCGCCCGGCAGGGCAAGGCCCGACGGCAGACACACGCCGTCCTCTCCAAACGCCAGGAAGGGATCGTTGTCGTCGACCACCGACACGTTCGCGGTCAAGTGCTCGTGGCCTTCGAGCGCAGCCGATGCAACGCGGATCGGGCGCGGGATTGGTACAGATGTCGCGGGCGCGGGTTCAGACGACCCCGGCCACAGGGCCTGCGTGCCAACGCGTTGGGGGTCGCCATCGAGCGTGACCACCCAGGTAGCGCGGCCGTCGGGTGCGTCGCCGACCGGCGGAAGCTGGAGCAGGGGGCCGCGGCCGTACGGGTCGAGAATGAGGTGCGGATAGAGCTTGCCCTCGCGGTTGCCGCGGGTTCGGACCGGCTCAAGTCTGCCTGCCTGATGCAGCTCCAACGCCTTGAGGCGGAATCGGTCAGGCAGTGGGATCTCACTGCCGTCACCGCCGGCACCGACGGTGTCGAGCAACTCGAAGATCCGGTCGGTCACATCGATCGCGAACTCGCCACCGAACCGCAGGAACCGGTTGACCGGCATGTCCACGTCGTAGAGACGGCCGGCCGCGGCGCGGTTAGCGGCCCACGCGACGAACGACTCAGCATCAAGCGCAGGGTGCCTCGTGCGTTGCTCGGTCACAACGCGGTAGAAGTCGTCCAGACACCACGTCGGCACGCCGCAGTGGAGGAGGATCCGGCCGAGGTATCTCGTCCCGGCATCGGCGTCGGCATTCGCAAACGTGGGCAAGCCCAAGGTTGCGAGGTTGTCGAGGAAGGCCTGACCCCACTCCTGCTGGAAAGCCGGCGAGTTGCTGATTTGGAGCAACCCGGCCAGCTTGGGCCAGAAACCGTGCCCGTCGTACTTCCCGATTGCGGCATTCGTCGTCGACAGCACCTGGACAGCCGGATACACACGCAGGGCGAGCGAGCGGCGATACCCGTCGTAGGAGAACTTGCGGTAGTTCGCGCCAAGTACGCCGAGCATCTGCGCCGCATGATCTGGGTTCACCTGATACTCAGCCGCCAAGGACACGGCGGCGAGGCGCTTCGACCACTGCCTCTCGCGTGCCTGAAGCGCCTCGGTCGGCGTTAACACGCGCTGCTGCTCATGCTCCGATATCGACCCCACTGCCCCCACCCCCAAAATCTGTGTCTCCAACACTGGCAGACCCCTCCGACACTCCCTGAGCAGAGTGTTTCCGGAATCCGCGGCCGTCGAAGCGATGCTCGGCATCGAGACCACGGTTCCCCCCGGGTCATCTCAGCGAGCACAGCGCTCCATGCATGTCATCGCGAGTCCGTATGCTCACCCCGATCCTCGAACTGAGCAACCTCGAACTTCAATACCTTGGTGCCTCCGAGACCATCCGTGCTGTGGCATCTGGTATTCCGTCCTGAGAGCGCGCCCGGATGCCTCGTTGGGCTTGAGTAGCACGTTCCAGGCGTCCGCGATCCGCGGCGCGTCGGTCTGGTCGGTGCAATCCATTCGAGCCTTGGCCCTGAGCCTTCTGGGGAGCGGTGGGATTCAGGTCTGAACGGCGCGGCGTCTTCAGGGTGTGACTTGACATGGGACATCGTCCAGATGCCGGTTGTCGACTGACATCTGATGCGGGGGCAACTGGTGTCGTCCAAGCGGGCGCTCATCCTGGAAGCAACTCGCTGCGCGACCCGCTCCACATGATCACCAACTCGTCTCGGGCACGAGTAGCCGCGACATACAGTAGTGATCGTTCCCGCAACAGAATCTCAGACCGTTCGGCATCGGACGCGTTCTTCAGCACATATCGCGCCGGGGCATGCGCGTCGTTGACATCGAAGAGCAATACCCGGGAGAACTCCATACCCTTCGCGCGGTGCATTGTCATCACGACCGGCTGGCCCGCAGGTATGCGAGGGCCGTCGACCAGTCGGACGCGTACGCCGCGCTCCTCCATGCCCCGCACAACCTGGCTGGCAAGTTGTGCGTCTCGGACCAATATGCCGAGCGTCTCGGGCTTGTCGACCTCGCCGAGCCACTCCCTGACGATGTTCGCAGCTGACTCGAGCTCGTCGACCAATGACCCTGCTGAGATCAGTCGTGGCTCCGGTCCCGAACGCGCGGACCGATACGTTGCCGACGATTCCGGCTCCTCCTCCAGATCGACGTAGTCGGCGCCAGAGAGCACACCCACAGCCAGACGCAGGTTCTCGAAGGTCGTGCGGTAATTCAGGGTCAGCCGGCGTGACCGACCGACGATCGGGATCCCGTACCGACCCAGCACTACGCGCTGACCATAGATTCGCTGGTGCGAGTCTTCAGCGATGAATAGATCGTCTTCACCGGGCGTGGTCAGTGCACGCAGAAACTGCCAGTGGCTCGGGCTCAGGTCCTGGCCTTCGTCGATGAGCGCGTGATCCACCCGCGGTCCGCGAAGTTTCAGCCATGCCGCGGCCACGGCGGCGGCTTCGGTGAAGTCGATGCTGCCGTTGATGCTAGCGCGAGCCCGATAAGCCGAGACCACGTTCCACACGGCCTGTCGCCTGGCCCGATCGAGCGCAACGCCGCGACCCTGACGTCTGGCCCGGAGATAATCGTCCGGAGACACAATCTGCTGCGGCAACACAACCATTGCGTACTCCGCGATGAAGAACGTCGGACTGCGCAGGTCGTCTGGCAGTTCCGGTCCGCTGGCATCGATCGCTTCCTGCCACGCTTCGGAGGCGGTGCGTCGGCTGATGGTGGTGCTCCGGGGCCCGAGAACAGTTGCGACGGCCTCGGCAACGTCGTCGCCAGCAGCCTTTAGAACTGCGCTGACCGCCGCGTCGACACCTGTCACGTAGATCCCCGAGTCGCCAAGTTCGGAAGCAACAGGCAGTGACGGGTCGAGCCGGCGAAGATCAGTCCGCAGTGCGTCGGCAAGCGTTCGCGTGTACGTCGTCAGCATTACTCGGGCATGCCTACAACCCTGCGCGAGGTGGCGCGCACGGTGCAAAAGGACGACAGTCTTTCCGGTGCCAGCACCGCCCGACAAGCGGAAGGCACCGCGGTACGACGTCGTCGCGTACTTGCGCTGCTCCGGGTGCAGGAACACGCGCCACGCATCAAAGTCGTTATCCTCGATCGCCCGTCGCAGCTCGTCGTCATCTTCGATAAAGGCGAACTGCAAGCGTGCCGCCGGGTGCTGCAGTGCCCACAGAAGTCGGTCGTCCGCGCCGACGCTCAGCTCCGCTGGCGCGGCCTCGCCGATGCCGAGCGCCTCCTTGACGTCACTGAGACCGTCGCCCTCAGCAAGGCCGAGCAGGGCAAGCCCTTGCCATTCGACTGCCCGCTCGGCTATCTCCATCAGTTCATCCTGCGACGTTGCTGCGAGCGCCTGCTCGGCAATCGATTGGTCGATGCCGAGCTCGTCGACGAGAGCCTGGGCGTCGAAGCCCCTCTCGACCAGTATCGGAGCGACAACCGGCGTGATCCGCGATTCGGCCGGAACCGGTGCTGGCGCGGAGGGAGCAGGCACGGGCTCGGATGTGATCAGCTCGGCAATCCCATTGACCGGATTGACGGAGAGAGACGTCTGCTTCGCGACCTTGATCGCATCGTCGTGGGGCCACACACCGAGATAGATGTAGTGCGCGTCCTGACCCTGTCCCTGCACCTTGAACAACACCGCACGGTAGAAGCTGTCGACCCGTCCGGTGCGAACTCGAGGATCGGCCGCGTTCATGATCGGCTCGATATGCAAACCGGGAATCGAGTCGTCGTCAGTCAGTTTCTCGAGGAATGCGTACGCCGACTTCCGCACGGATGGCTCCAGCTTTGGCGCATCACGGTGGGGGCTGATTACAATCTGCGGCACTACCGATCCCCTCCTGTCGATCCCACTGCGACGATGATGGCCTCAGGATCGTCTCGGACGACTTTCCAGTGGTCGGCCTCAAGGTCGATCCGATCCTGAGCTGCGAGGTCGATGTCGACGGCGATTCGGCGATCGGGCCAGCTGAGCACGATTGGGATGCCGTCCGCTGACTCGAAACCTTGCACGGGCGGCGGATCTACCGTTCGCTCCGCGAGAGCAATGAGTAGTTCCCGTTCGCGATCGCTGATCGCGTGGTCAACCAGCGCTTGCCACTTCGCGGGAAGCAACTGCGCCGCCGGCTGCTCGGGCCGCAATGTCGTTGGATGGACAATCTCAGCGTCCACCCGACTGACAGTACCTACCGTCACAGGTAGGCCGCGGAGGTTGAGAAGATTGCTCATCCGCAGCCACTCACGCCAGGCCGGCTCGTGCTCGCGTCCTACCTGTTCGTGGCGGTCGTCGAGCATCAGCGCGACCTCTGTCGCGGTGTGATTGATCTGTCGTGCCACAACAGCCATGGTGTCGAATTCCCAGGCCCATCCCATCGCCGGACCTGACGAGTCCCGACGACCGACGAGAAGGTCGACCGCTACCCTGGCTAATGGCTGCTCGGTAGAGGACTTGATCGGGGTCGACTTTCCAGCAAGGAAGAACGGCATCCACTTTGCGAGACTCGCCATCGACTCCGGGTCCGGCTGCTGGATCCATTGCACGAGGTAGTCGACCGGCCCCTTCCCGAGTAGTTCTACTGCAGCCGGTGCCAGTTCACCACGCGAGTAGGCAACGATGTCGCCGACCTTGGCTGGGTCCAGCCAGTCGGGATGTGACGCCTTCCCCTGCTGGGCCTGCTCAAGGTCATCCCAAGTGACCGCGAGCACGACCCATCCTGCGTCGCGCAAATGGCGCCGCTTGACCGCGTCCTCGGCGATCCTGTTGATCGACGGCGAGGCGTGGTACTGCCAGCCGTCCGTGAAGATCGCCACGCCAGGGATGCCCATCTGGTCGCAGCGCAGTACGAAGTCGGGCCTCGAATCAAGCACCATCTGCTGGGGCTCGAGCGTCCACAGTCGCTGACTTCCACCGATGCGGATAACCGCGCGGTTGCCCTGCGGACCCGGAGTATCGGTTACCGCTGCGCCTACGGTCGCCAAGCGCTCCAGCAACACAGCTCGGAATCGCTGCTCCAGCACTGTCTCGGGATCGAAAATGGCCGGTTGCTCCTCCGTACACGCCCACGTCATCGTCTCGGCCGGCTCGACCTCCGTGTCACCGGAGGCCAGGATAATGCGCAGGTGACGCTCGGCGGCAGCGCGAGAGACAACCCGCGCGTCGCCGTACGGCGTGAATGGCAGCAGGCATCGGTGGCACGCCAGCCGCTGTTCGCTGGCACACTCGCAGTCGCGCACGATCTTCCACGCGGTGTGCAGGATTTCCCACACGACGGCCGGATCGGCCAACTCCGCGAGGTATCCCGTTCCGCCCGGCACGACGTCGTGCAGAAGCAAGGCCGCCGCGTTCTCGGACCCGTCGCTGTATGTCGGATCAACGACAGCGGCGACGTCGATGTGATCTGGGGTTCCGCCGATCCGTTCGCGCAGGCCGAGCAGGATCGCGGCCGACAGGCTCGGAACGGCGAAGCGGTCGCCGAGCGTCACCGTTGCCGGCAGGCGCAGGACGATGCCTTCCGTGACGAGCGTCCGGCCCAAGGTGATGTCGCGGGTGTCCTCGTTCGTCGCGGTTCGCAGTGGACACCAAGGCCGGTGCTCCTGTCGCGTGTTCGCGCGGGATGCCTGGTCGAGCTTGCCGCATGCGGAGCACACCCGGAACGACGAGGCAGTGTACTCGTTGCCCGAGATGGTCCGAGCTCCGCCGTGTGCGGTGGCCTTGCCAAGGTTGAACCAGCGGATCGTCAAGTCACGGAGGTGCTTGGCGCCGAAGCCGTAACCCTCGACGTACCAGCGCTTCGTGACGTGGTCCGGGTCGATGTCCGCTGAGACGGCCACGGTGAAGCGCTCGGTGTGTCGCTCGTCGTCCCGGTCGGTGATGACGGCCTCATCACGGCGCATCTCCGACGAGACCCGCTCGAGCTCAACGACCTCGAGGCGTTGCCGTACGTCCGCGATCCCGGCTGAACCGCAGCGCGGACACAGTGTGACGCCGTCGACAGCGGAGGCAGTGAGGTCTTGGCAGTAGCCGCACTCCGGACACAGCACGACCGTGTGGATCCCCTCAGCGCGTTGCCCGAGGTCGACAGAATCGATCCGAATCTCATGTCCCCCGGCGTAGAAGACGGAACCGGGTGCGAACTCGCGCAGGGCCATTGCGGCGCCGCGCTGGTAGCTGTGCGGCTCGGTGCGGTATTCCCCTGTGTCGGCGTCGATCCACGAAAGTCCGACGTTGAGGACCACCGTGTCATCGAGAAGCGTGTAGTTCGGCAGCAGACCGAACTCCTCGAGGACACCGATCCAATACTCGCCCCGTAGCTCCGCCAGCTGTGCCAGGACGAGGCGGCGTGATGCCTCGGCTGTCCGGAATGCACGCTTGTCGTCGTCCGTGGCGGCCGGCGATTCCGCGCGTTGCATCAACTCGGGAAGGCTTTTCACGATTGTCTTCTCGCGGTATTGCAACGTCTCTATCGTGTGGGTGAAGCGCCGGGACTCGGTGTTCAACCGGATGGCGAGCGGACTCGTCCCCGCACCGGACGTGGGCGTGACCCAGTCCCGCAGGGCATCACGCGCCGCGTCGCCGAGCATGGAGAAGCCACGGAGGAAGGCGTCGAGATGGATGTCCGCGTTGGCCTCCGCCTCGGTCATCAGCGCGTGCAGCCAGCTCCCCTCCTCGATGCTGCCCAGCGCCGCACTGGCTCGCTGCGGCGTGGTGACCGTGCCGGAGCGTGCGAGGTAGTCGGCCACGGAAGCGAGGTACTGGCGGCGCAGGATCTCTTCCGCGCGCAAGTACGTCGCGGGCGGTCGCACCTGACCATTGATTACAGACAGCGGATCGCCGAGACGCGGCAGTTGCTCGCCACGCCCGCGGACGAAGGCAAGGCTGAGCGCGTTACCGGTCAGCCGCCCTGCACGGCCCACACGTTGCAGGTACGACGCAACCGACCGTGGTAGCGAGGCGAGCATGACCGTCGATAGGTCGCCGATGTCGATTCCCATCTCGAGCGTCGGCGTCGCGACGAGGACATTCGGTGACTGCGGTTGGGCTGCGTGCTGCCGAAAGCCCTTCTCGTACGCCAGCCGCGTCTTGTCCTCGAGCAGACTCGTGTGCTCGCGCGCCACGACCCGGTGGATATTCGGCGAGGCATACATCTGGCGGTAGAAATTGTCGCCACGCCCGGTCCGTTCGAGTGAACCGTTGCATCGGGCAACCGTGCAGGGCGCGCCGGCCAACTGGTCGATGACGCGGGTCGTTCCTGGGACCTGGGTGCGGCATACCGTGCAGGTCAGGAGATGCCGTCCGTCCTCCAGTGCCGCGAGGTCGATGGGTTCGACGAGAACCGAGGAGGGTGCGATCTGGTAAATCTGCGCGCCGCTCTTGGTGGCGACGGCCGTGATCACGCCCTCTGTGGCCATCCATTGCAGCAGCAGGCGCCCTAGCTTCGCGCCTTCCGCGGATGGAACCCCCAAGCACTTGGCGGTCCAGGCCGCGTACCAGGACTTTGCGCTTGTGACCGGGTCCAGGTCGGACTCGCGGATCTGTGCGGCGCCCCCGATGCGCGGGTAACCCGGTGCTGCGCGGCCGCGCGGAAAGGCGGGCATACCCTGCTCGCGAGGCCGACCTCCCCAGATAGAGTATCTGGCGCCGTCGTCGTTGATGTAGCGCTTAAACCAGTCATGCTCCAAGGCCCCGCGCTCGCGCATGCGCTCCAGCACGCCACGTGCCCACGCGATCTTGCTGCGGCCGTCGACCCCGTTGGAGCCGTCGAGCGTTCCGCCGTACTCGGAGATGACGCGATCCGCGGCCCGTGCCAGCACAAGCGCAGGGGCGCTCACCTCGGCCGCCAAGCTTCCGGTCAGCTCTAGAGTTCGTCCGACCCGGGACTGCAAACCGAACTCGAGGACTGCGTCGAGCAGAAGCCGACGGCGTACGCGCTTGCTGACCCCTGGAGTCACGGTCCGCAGGTTGTCGGCCTTCCAGAACTGCTCGAAGTTCGCGCGGTCGGCAACCTCGGGCGGCAGGATCCGGTAGCGACGATGTGGGTCGTCACCCGCCTGGTTGATGACCTCTCCGACGAGGTCCTCCAGGTTGATTGGCTGGTCTCCGACGGCCTCACGGAAGACAGCACGCAAAGTCAAGCTGTGCGAGCGGCTTTGCACGAAGCCGGCGCGGTGCGCGGCGTCCTGCACGCTGTCGGTAAAGACAAGCGCCTTCTTCTCGCTGGTGTCTAGGCCGGCTGCGCCGAAGATCGTGGACAGCGACACCGAGAGAACAGTGGCGATGGCAGAACCGAGGAATCGCATCCCGTCGTTCTGCTCACAGGACGGGCAGACGTCCTTGGTCGACAGCGTTCCGGCGTCGCTCGTCGTGTGGGTGAGCACGGGGAGAATTCCACCGGAGCGCAGCTCCTCCTCGTCGTCAGGGCGGCGCGCGACCAGTCGACGGTGCCGGACCTCGAACCACATCAGCCCGTCGATGTTCTCGCCGTTCGCCACCAGGTCGCCCTCGGTCGGTGCGTAGATGAGCGATCGGAAGCGCTCGTCGCCGCTGACCCGGCGTCGCCAGATGCCCTCGATGTCGTTGTCGAGATCATGTCCGGTCGGCGCGAGCACAACGCCCCAGCCCGAGCGGCCGCAGTGCCGGCAGTACATGGCCGGGAGGCCAAGGCCGTGTTCGGACGATGTGGATTCATCGGGCTCGGTGACCTCCCCGTCATCGACCCATCGGTAGTGCGGCGTGGGTGTCGCTGTGCGGTGGACCCGCGTCAGCTCGCGGATCCACAGGTGTGTGTCAACCGACAGAGCATCGCGGCCGACGACGGCACGCACGTGGCTCAATGCGGAGACCACGTCACGGACGATTGCCTCGGCACTCGCCTGGTCCGGATCGGCCGGGATACGGTCGGGGTCCCAGATGTGGTCGGTGAGATCCCCTACGGCGACCGCCTGCGTGGCGGCGGCCGTGAGTCGGCGCGTCAACGGGTGGGCCTTGACCAGGTCGAGCAGCAGGCTCTCGTCGGCCGTGGCTGGGTCCGGCCGAACAGCACCGTCGCTGTAGAGCTCAGTGAGGACCGCCTCGGCTCGGGTTCGACCGTCGGCGTCTGGTGGGAGCCGATCGACGGCGGTGATGATCCTTGTGGTGAGGTCGTTGTCGACCTCGTACGCCTGAAGTTGTTGCGCGGCAACGCGTTCGGCGGCGCCTGCAGCCCACTCGTCGTACGTCAGTCGCGACTCGGTGATGACGGCATCCCCACCGAACTCTTCGCCGAAAACCGTGCGCGCGAAATCGAGCATTGCAACCGGGTCATTCTTGTCCCCAAGAGTGGCCGACGTGGCGACCGGCGTAACACGGCCGAGCGGCCTCGCCCGGTCCGCGTCTGTGAGTCGCGGGTCGTCGTCCGACCAGTAATGCTTGAGCGCCAGGCCGAGCCGGCGCAACAGCATCGCGACGTCGGTGCCTTGTGCACCGTCGTACGTGTGGAACTCGTCGAGAACGAGATACTGCAGGCTGTGCGAACTCTGCTCCCACAGCGGTGCATCGTCGGCGCGTAGCAGGAGCTGGTCCAGCATCTTGTAGTTCGTGAGCAGGATGTCGGGCGCGGTATCGCGGATGACGTGTCGGTCGTTGATGAGGCCTTCGGGGCTGACCTTGGTGCGCTTGACGTCGTCCTGTCCGGTGTAGAGCGCGGCCTTCACGCCGGCGAGTGCGTCGTGATCGGTGATGAGCTTGGCAAGGCGTGCGGCCTGGTCATTGGCGAGCGCGTTCATCGGGTAGAGGATGAGTGCCTTCATCCCGGTCACGCCGGCGCGCTGCGCACGCAGCACATGGTCCAGGATCGGGTACAAAAACGCCTCCGTCTTGCCCGATCCTGTACCGGTCGTGACGAGCGTGGGTAACGGGCGTGTCTTGTCAGGACCGAGATCAGCGCTGCTGAGGCGCGCGAACGCCGCTGCCTGATGACCGTACGGCGTGGGGCCCTCATACCAGTCGAGGTGGTTCCGCCAGCCCTCATCGGCGGGCCGGAACGGTAGGCGAAGGCGGAGATATGGACCCTTGAAGATGCCGTTGTCCGGGTCGGAGACGAAGTCGGTCAGCGACTGGCGGGCGTCATCGTCCGCGAGGGTGAATGTTGTGCCGAGGTAGTCCAGGAGGGCATCGCGGATCGCGTTAGCCTGGATGGTCGGGAGGAGCTCGCTCACGACCGCTCCGCGAGGATGCGCTTGAAGTGCTCGTATGCGACCCGCATGTCCTT
This sequence comes from Kribbella sp. HUAS MG21, assembly GCF_040254265.1. Taxonomy (GTDB): domain Bacteria; phylum Actinomycetota; class Actinomycetes; order Propionibacteriales; family Kribbellaceae; genus Kribbella. The sequence goes on along the minus strand of NZ_CP158165.1, from coordinate 1,603,945 downwards.
CTCCCGGTCAAGCGTCACGAAAGGCAGCTCATAGGTGTAGACGCTGCCGCCCGGATGCCGAGCGGTCCGTTCCTCCTCGGTGATGTCGTCACCCTTGACCCGCCAGACCTTGAGCACCTCCTGCGGCACGAGCCGCCCGGTTGCGTCGTACAGATCCCGCCGGGTGTCGTACCCGTAGAGCACCGGAAACTGCGTGCGATAAACGGTACAGAGTTCATCCGCGGTGAGCCCGAGCATCAGCGCCACGAGAGCGTCGACTTCGACGAGTGCTTGCCGACGGTCCGCGGCGATCCGCAACGGCGTGTCCGCGGTCCAGTCGGGGCCGACATCTCCGAGCGGCCGCCGCATCGCATGCGCACGTCCAGTCGTCCATGTGTCACTCGCAAAGGACAAGTCGAAGCAGGCCGCCCAGAGGTCGGCATAGGCGGCGGTCACGCTGTTGAGTCGCAGAGTCCGCAGCACGAGTTCAGGCTCAAGCGCGTGGTCGACGACGATTGGAAGACGTTTCACGGCTCCAAACAACACAGCAGACTTCGGTACGGATCGAATAGCCGAGTCGCAGATAAGGGACGATAGGTATGCCGCGATAGTCACCAGGGATCGCGGCGACTCGGCTGGCATGCCAACTGAGTACACGCTCTGGCTCAGCTGTGCAGGCCCCGGCGGTATCAACGCCGGAATCAACGTTCGTTCACCAGTGTTGGCCGCCATGCTTCGCCAAGCGACGCGATAGTGGTCACGAGCGGCGATCTCGCCGGTCTCGCCCCAGTGAGTGTACGCGGCGTTGTACCGATCACGTTTCCCTGACGGCTTATACGCAGTTACCGGCAACGCGTCTGGCTCAAGCGACTCGAAATCAGTCTCAGTCCAGTCGCGGTGATGCTTCATTGACTTGTTTGGCGTCTTGTAGAGCGGTGTCGCGACGTACAGGTGTGGTCCCTGCAGGATCACGTCGCGCCATGACTCGGCGGTTCCCCAGCGCTTTGTGAAGAAGCCGCCACGGAAGTCCGTCGTTTCGTTCCAGCCTTGCGAGAACTCGAGCGCCAGGCTTCCGATTCGTCTTGTCTGAGCGAGCTTGCCCATGACATCGGCCGCCGCCCGGTTGACCGAGTACACCATGCGCGACTGCAACAACGGCACGGAATCGTCTTCCAGTACTTCATGCCACGTCGCAAGCACACGCATGTCCACGGGCACGACCCTGGACCTGTGAGGTCGAAGGTCCCAACGACCCTCATCGTCCTTGATGCCTGGCTCCTCACCGGTCCCGTCATGCTGAAGCGAGCGCGTGACGGTGTCCGGGTGATACAGAGAAGCAGCTTGAATGAACCGCACATCATCGCGGTGCGCCCCGTAGACATTGACACCAAATCGCTTCTGATTCTGGATCTCAAACAGCCCCTGCTCATTAATAAATTGCCAGTGCCTCCGTAGTCGACAGTAGGTCGCTGCCCGAAGCAGGCCAGCCCCCTCGTCGGTAAAGTGAGTCTCGAGGTGGATCAGGGCAATAACGCCCCGCGGCGAGACGTGTGACCAGGTTCGATCCATGAAGCATCGATAGAGGTCGGGACGAAGTCCCTTCAATGTCGGGTATTGCTGCACGTCAGACACAAACTCGCGGATGCCGATCACACTAACGAGATTCGCCAGGTAGTCGTCGAGCGCGTCGGGGACTGCCAGCGTCTGATTCCGCAGTGCGATCTCGCGGTCCTGCGCAAGTTTGCCTTCCAACGCCCACGTGACGTCGTGCTCAGCAAGCACCGCCTTTTCGTCCCAATCGGGCCGCACCCAGGGTGGATTTCCGAGTTGGAGGTCGAAGCCGCCGCGGGCGAAGACGGGAGCGAAGTCGAGATCCCAGTGGAAAAAGCTGTGTTCGTCGGCAACACGAGCACATACGGTCAGCCAGGTGTGCTCGACGAGAATCTTGTTGATGTCAGTCACGCCGGCGTACGACAGATCGAGGTCCTCGGCCTCGCCGAGCTTATCCCAGTCGGCGCCTGAGGCGAAGGTACGCCAGCCTGGCCGCTTGCGTTTCACGTCCGGATCTCGTCCGAGTATTTGCTGACACGCATCGATCCATTGATCCAAGGTCGGCGGTTCGATGTCAGTCTCGGTCAATGGCCAGAACCAGAGCGCGCACCAGGCGTCCATCACCCGGCGCAGTCTGCGGTACGCACCATTGTGGTCTGCGAGCGAATCCTCGATCTCTTCGCGTGGAACATTGCCACGCGATCGCAGATCCTCTGCCCTCCACACCGGGATCGGGCGGCTGGCCTCGGACTCGGCGATCTCCAGCCGCCGGCGGACGAGCTGCCACAGCACCTCGACGCGGGCCGCGATCTCCACCAGCGAGTCGACCTGTTTCTTGCTCGGCTTGGTCTGGATCTGTCTGCGCCAGGATCTCAACGCAGTAAGCGCATCGGGCAACAAAGCCTTGGCTTCTCTGGCCTCGACCGCGGATCCCCACCCGGACGCAGGTAGCAGGAAGTGGTGGATCCGGCCCTCCGCCTCCGTCGAGTCCAGTGCCACGTCCTGCGGCACCGCCGTCAGCCAGGCCTTGCCCTTCTCGCTGACCTGTTCGCGACGGAACACCGCTCGCCGCGCTCCGATGAGTGAATTACCGCGCTTCAAGTGAAGGCCGAACCAGGGCGCCTGCAGGCCCTCCACCATCGTGTCCAGCCACAGCGAGATCTCCGCGAGTTCAACTGCGGTCGCGTTCAGGTCGACGCCGTACACCTGGTGCAGGGCGATCGACGCCTTGACCTCCTGGAGCCGGCGCGGGTAATCCTCGGGATCGATCCGCTCGTCGAGTTCCACCTGCCGACGTGCCAGGTACTCTTCAGCCAGTTGCCGCACCGCCTCAATCGCGAACGCGCCTGAACCCAGTGCAGGCTCACAGATCGTCAACTGGAGGATCTCGGCTGCAGTTGTACGCTTTCCGTCCTGGTCGAGCAACTCCTCTAGAGCCTGCCGCACCGTGAACCGGGTTAGCACCTCAGGTGTGTAGTAAGACGCCGACTGCTGACGCTCCCGCCCGGCCAGCCGGAACACGAAAGTCCCGCGCTCGTGCAGCACCGGATTCGACTGGCCTGTCTGCGGGTCCTCAGCCCTGACGAAATCCGCGGGGCTGATGTCTTCTGACCGCTCGACGGGGACGACCCATGACCCCTTCGAAGCGTCGCCGCCCTTCGCGACCTCGTAGAGATCCGTCTCGGCGAAGAAGCCCGTGTACGACATCAGGCCCTCGTACACCGCCCCCAGTTGGTTAATGCCCAGCTCGGCGTACGAGATGAACCCACGGTCCTTCCCGGTGGACTCCTTGCTCAGCAGCAGATGCTGCAGCACCTGCTGCAGCGCTTCGTTGCCGAGGCCCACCTCATCGATCAGAGCCGTTGCCTTTGGCAAGAAGAGGTCCGCGCGGAGGCTGCGAAACCGAAGGCCCTGCTGGTTGACGGCATCGTTTTCCACGTCGGGCGGTTCGTGCCCTTGGTCGACAAGCCGGAAGAGCACGCCCAGCGACTCGTGCAGGTGCGTGCCACTCTTCGCCTGTGGCGTCGCGAGTTCGACCAGAGTCAAGTCTCGCAGGCGGTCGAGGCCATAGCCGCGCTCGTACTCCGGCGCCCCGGTCGGAAGAACGCCGAGCTCGGGCGACGCCTCGGCGTACAGGAGGAACAGGATCCGGTAGAGGAACCGCAGTGACTGCTTCGCCAACGGTTGCGCCTGAGATGCAGGCAGTGGATCCAGTTCGCCAGCGGCACGGCGTCGTACCACCTCGTTGGCGATGATCTCAATTGACAGCCGCACACCTTCGCGTAGATCCTGTGAAACACCGACGGTGTGCTTGATGGACTCCTCCAGCACGCCGTGCCACCAGATCGCGCCCTCGGCGTCCGGTGCCAGCGACTCCGCCGACACGCATGTCAGGGCCCTATCGACCTCACCGCCGCGTTTGTCGTCGTTTCGCTCGCAGACGAGTTCGAAGTTGACCGCAAGATAACGCCCTTCCGGCCAACGTTCCCGCTCTGCTACCAGCAGCAATCCGCCGGCCATCACGAGCGCCAACGCCGGAGCGTCCTCGGCGACGAACAGCGTCGACAAGATACGAGCGACAGAGCGTAGCTCATCCTTCTCGTCGAGTGCATACGGTGCGAGTAGCGTCTCCGCATCCTTCGCGAGGAGATCGTCGACGGTATCAACCGCTCGTGCCTCGACGATCACCAGCGGAGCACCTTCGGCCAAGCCCGGTGCGCTGACCCTTAGCACCGGTCCCGTCCGCTCGACCTTCAAGCCGCCACCGCCGAATCCGAGGACTTCGTAGAGCCGGCCATAGAGCTCGCCCAGCCCGTCCTGGCGCTCGTCTAGCGTGGCGAGCGTTCGTTGCACCCACGCGCGAGACTCGCTGAATCGGCTGCGGACCGTGTCGTTGCCCGCAGCAACGTCTGCGTCCCAGACCTTACGTCGTTCCAGGACCTTGGCCTGGAACGACTCCTTCCGGGAGTCGGTCGTGAAGTAGTGCTCGCTGATCCAGCCCTCGCCGACGATCAGTGCGTCGCTGACGGTCATCACGCCTCCCCTCGTGGTACGACGACGAGCAGCGGCCGCACGTACGTGCGATCCGGCAGCATCAGTTCCGCCATTGTCCGCTCGTCGTCCACCCGGCGCCGGAGCGCCTTCACCTCCGCGCGCTGGATCAACGCGTCTACCTCCTGATCCCACTCGCGGCTGCGCTCCGCCCAGCGTCGTACCCGCTCTCGCGTGTGGTCGGCCGCCGCCTGGACCAGCACGCCCATCTGGCTCTGCGCCGCCTTTACCGCGGGTGCGATGTATCGCTGGAGATCGGCGGTGTTGCCGAGAGCGCCAGTGTTGACCTGCGATCCTGTGAACCCGACCGACGCCAGCGCTGTTTGCGCCGAGATGTACGGAGTGAGGGGGCTGAAGGCGAGTTTCTCGGAGGCAGGAAACGCGGCGGTGAGGTACGAGGATGCCACCACCTGACCGCGTGTATTCGTCAGCGTTCCCTGTAGGACGACGGTCACGTCGTCTACGTCACCATGCACAGCGAATACCTCGTTGCGACCGAGCACGCTGAGCGCCCGGTCGGTCGACCACTCCAGCACCGGATGTAATGGCGACAGGTAATGCGCCTCGGGCCAGAGGGATGACGACTCGTCCTGTAGTGCCTGCGCGAGTTCCGCTTTGCCCTTGTTTACGGTTGTTGCGAGCCGAAGCTGTTCCGCGACCCGGCGCTCGGCGAGGTACGACTGGGGCAGTACCTCAAGGCGCTGCCGCAGGTCGGGTGTTGGGATCAGCTCGACGATCGAGTGTCGAGTGTGCTCACGCCAGGACACACCGCTCGGCGGTTCTGCATCGGGTGTCTTGAGGAACTCGACCAGTGCCTCCCTGAGGAACGCCAGGTCACTGTCGTAGACGCCAGCCGGCTCGGCGTCCGCCGTCGTTGGCTCATCGTCCGTCGAGTCGGTCCCGAGCAATCGTGCGAGTAGGCCCTCGATTCCGTCCTCTGCGCGGATCTGGTCCGGCGTACGGACCACGTCGTCGAAATCACGCTTGCCGGCGAGTACATCACGGATGGCTCGCTCCTCAGCCAAAACGTCGTACTCGCCCATCAGAGACGCCGAGTCCCCGAGGGCCCGGTGCGCCTCGTGCTCCTTCTCCACCAGGGATCGAAGAATGCGGATATCACCGGCGAACTGTTCGCTGTCCGGGTTGAGCAGCAGGGTGGTGATCTGGGGTGGGTGCTTCTGACCGTACCGGTCGATTCGGCCATTGCGCTGCTCGATCCGTATCAAGCTCCATGGAATGTCGAAGTGGATCAGCTCGTGGCACTGGGTGTGGAGGTTTACGCCCTCAGATGCGACGTCACCAGTAACCAGCACGCGGATCGGGGACGATTCCTGCTTGAACGACTCGACGATCTCCTGCTGCACAACGTCGCTCAGTCCGCCGTGCATGACGACGACCTGGTCCTCGGAGAACCCGAGGTCGGCCCGCAGGCGGTCGCACAGCCAGTGCAGGGTAGGAATCCGCTCCGCGAAGATCACCGCGCGCTCAGTCCCGCGCGGGCGGACGCCGATCCTGTTCAGGTAGTCCACCAGTGCGTCGTACTTGGCCGATCCCGAGTCCTGGGCCTTCACCGCGAGACTGTCCAGGCGGCGGAGCGCTTCAGCTTCGTGCCGCTGGTCCGAGCTCAGGGTGGTACCCAATCCTCGGAGTCGGTTCGCGATGGAGTCGCGCAGCGCTGCTGGGGATGAGAGGAATGCCTTCGCGAGAGTCCAAGGGAACAGGACCGAGGTTGCACCGCTGTACGGGCTCGAACCCGACGGTGGGAACAACCAGGTCTGCTCGAGCTCAGCAACGATGGCGTTCTCCGCGTCCGACGCTGGGACGAGGATGTTTTGCGGCTCACGGCGCTCTGCCCAGTTGGCGCCGACCACACTCGCCACATCGGGACTGTGTCGGTGCCGCCGGATAATCAGCCGTTTGAGGTCTTCCTCGACGAGGTCACCGTTCGGCCGGACGGCGCTCGGCTCAAGCATCCGGACAAGCTCAGCGAATGACTCCTTGCGGCCGTTGTGCGGAGTCGCTGAGGCCAGGATGAGCGCTTCGGTGCGCTCGGCGAGGAGCCTGGCGAGGCGGTTGTTCTGCGCGGCGGAGTTCGTGACGTTGTGGGACTCGTCGATGACCACCGCGTCCCAGCGCTGCTTCTGCAAGTGCGCGAGGTAGCGGTCGCTCTTGAGCGTGTCGATTGAGATGATCACGCGCTTGTAGTAAGTGAACGGGTTGCGGCTCGCCGGCAGCTTCTGTCGGATACGCTGAATCCCGAGGGAGTCGAGCCGGACGAACGGCAGCGCGAACCGAGTCCAGAGCTCGAACTGCATCTGTTCCAGCACGTGTCGGGGTGTCACGACCAAGATGCGCTCGCCACGACCGCGTCGTACGAGCTCGGCCAGGATCATGCCGATCTCTAGCGTCTTGCCGAGGCCGACGGCGTCGGCAAGCAAGATGCGCGGACGAAGGTTGTCAGGGTGGAGAGCCTGGCGAACCGCCGTCTGCTGGTAGGCGAGCACATCGGCGAGCCCACGCGTCGAGACCGTGAGGGCGGGATCATTCAACGGGACCGGCGTCTTGCGGAGAGTGGCTTCAAGCCACAGTCGGGTACGTCGAAACTGCGGACTGTCGTCCCCGATCACCTTTGCTGCAGCCGGATCAAGCGGCTTGATCACATCGAGTGCGGTCGAGAACGTAGCCTCTGTCTCGCGCACCAGCTCTGAAAGGCCCTGGACATGGACGAAGTGGCCATCATTGGCCGGCTCCACAGCCGTGACTAGCCATTCCTCATCGCGAACGACAACGACGGCCCCCGGGGCGGCTGAGAAGCTCTCGCTCTTGTAGTTAGCACTCACAGAAGCACCCTACGGTCACGCGTTGCAGTCATCCGTAGGTAGTCAACCACGCGCATGCCGTCATCGAGAAGGCTGAGACGTCCACCCGTCAAGTGCCGGCCCCCAAGTATGCCGTCGTACCCGCGCCCAGGTCTCGTCACGGTTCGTGAAGCGAGATGCTGACGCGCCCCCAGTGTTACATCGGAGGTATCGAGGCCTCGTGACGAACTGTTACATCATTGGAGCGGCTGATGCAGATCTGTGATCTGGCCCGAGGGTTGGGCGCACTGTAGGGCTGGAGAAGTCGCCCTGCTCGAACCGGCTGACAAATCGCTGAGCGTTGCACAGCTGGCCTACGTGGCTGTACACGAACCAGCCTGAGGTGTTCGGACCGGTGAAGCGTGATCCGTGGCATTCCGCAGCCGGTTCGCAGCCCGACTGACTAGTGCACTCCGTCGGCCAGAGTCGGCCTTTTACTCGGCACAATCAGTAGGAAGCGCTGATTGTGTACGATCACGAATGCGAAGCCCCGGGTGTGTGAATCTGCAGGTCACGGATAGGTTTGGCAATTGATGGCAAACGATGAGTGCATTCTTGTCAGGCTCCGCGGGTTGTGGGTTCGAGTCTTACGGAATCTGCGGAAAGCGCAGGTCAGGGCGCATGTGAGCGCGGCGGCTTGCCGCTGAACTCAGCACTTGCTCCGCCTATTGGGTTGGCAGGACTCTGTGGGTTTCTGGTCTTGGGTGGGTCATCGTTCAGGGAGCCGTGGTGGTGGCCGATCTCGGTCAGGGCTGTCATCGTGGCGGCGACTGTGGGGGTTCGTTCGCCGGTGCGGCAGGCGGCCTGGATGTGGCGATGTTCGTTCTGGAGTCCGCGGAGGGGTTTGATCGCGAGTTGGTCGGGCTCGAGGACGACGTTCAAGCGGTGGGCGAAGGCGATTCCGGCGCCCGCGGCGACCAGTGCCTGGGCTTCGATCGGTTCGTCGCCGTTGCCTGCCAGTCGGATCGACGGATCGGCGTCCGTCAGCGTCAGCAGGCGATCGATCATCCGAGCGGCGGAACCTGTATGCGCTCGGATCCAGGTTTCGTTTCCGAGGTCCGACAGTTGCACGGCCGGCCTGTCTGCCAGCCAGTGCCGGGCCGGTAGCAGCACGGTGAGCGGATCGTCGAACAAGGTGACGATGTCGACGTTCTCCGTGGGTCCGGCCGGTTCCTGGGCGTGCTCGAAGACCAGCGCCACATCGAGCGCTCCTCGGACCAGCTTCGTGAGCGCTTCCTCGCGGTTCACCAGGTCGTCGGCGATCGTCAGACCGGGGTGCCGTTCCTCGAGCAGGAAGGCCAGTTCCGACGACAGGTGCACAAGCGCCGAGAAGAACGAGCCCAGCCGAATCGTGCTGCCGCGCAATCCGGCCAGCTGACCGACCTCCCACTCCGCGAGCGCCAGCCGGTTCAGGATGGCGTCGGTGTGCCGAAGGAGCAGTTCGCCCGCCTCCGTCGCGCGCACACCACGGTGCGTTCTGACCACCAGCTGCGCACCCACGCAACGCTCTAGTGATGACACCTGGCGGGAGACCGCAGGTTGCGTCAGATGCAGTGCTTGGGCGGCAGAGGAGAACGAACCATGCCGCACGACAGCCCGGAGCGTCGCGAGCTTCTCCACGTCAAGCATGTCGCCAGCTTAGAACTGCCATGCTCAATCCCTATTTGAGGTATGGAACGCCGTCGGTTCGACTGGACAGATGAACCGACCTGCGGGATCGCACCGAGCAGTGCTGGTCGTCTTCCTGGTTACGGGGTTCGTGTCGGCGACGTGGGCCGCTCGGCTGCCCGCGACGCAGGAACGGCTCGAGCTGTCGGCAGGCCGCCTCGCGTTCGTTGTACTGGCCATCGAAGGTGGTGCGTTGGTGGGCCTGCCGTTGGGCGGACACCTTGCCGATAGGTACGGCAGCCGTCGTACGCTCGCCGTCGGCATGGTCGGGTTTCCGGTGTCGCTGGGCCTTCTTGCTATTGCGCCGTCGCTGGTCTGGTTGTGTGCGACGGCGATCGTCTGGGCCGTGATCAACAGCATCCTCGACGTCGCGATGAACAGTGCCGGCGTCGAGTTGGAGGTGCGCCGAGGACGGTCGTGCATGGCGCGTCTGCACGCCGGCCACAGCGCGGGTCTGCTGGTCGGCGGGCTCGGAGCGGTCGCTGCCGCCACGATCGGCGGTCCACTGTGGGGACACTTCATCGTCACGGCCTTCCTCGCCCTCGTCGCGGGGTGTGCCGCCACGGCAAGATTGCCGGCCTTCGAGAACGGTCGTCGCCCACCGCGCCGGGAGATCGGCCGCGACCGGCGGCTGATGCTGCTCGGCGCTGTGGCGTTCTGCGGGTTCCTCGTCGAAGGCGGCGCCGGCAACTGGGCCGCGGTCGACGTACGGAATCACCACGGCGCACCGGCGGCCGTGGCCGCCTTGGCCTACACGTTCTTCGTGGTGACGCTGACAGTCACGCGGTACGTCGGCGATGGCCTGGTCAGCCGGTTCGGCCGGGTCAAGGCAGTCCGGGCCGGCGGCCTGTTGGCCGGTCTCGGCACCGTCGTGGTGATTGCTGCCCCGAACACCACGAGCGCGATCGGGGGCTGGGGTACCGTCGGCGCGGGAGTTGCGCTCCTTGCTCCGACCGTCCTGGCAGCGGCAGGGCAACCCGAAGCCCGACCCGTCTCGAGTAGTGCCCGGCAAAGTCACAGCGGAGGCTCGTCGAGCATTGCGGCGGTCAGCACGATGGGGTACTTCGGGTCGTTCAGCGGTCCCGCCTTGATCGGTGTGATCGCGGACCGCGTCGGCCTGACGGTGGCTATCGGCGTGCTGAGCCTGGCGGCGCTGGCAGCCATCGTGCTCGCCGGGCCTGCGCTGACCTCAGGCACCAGGCGTCATTGATGGTCGAGGTGGTCCAGGACCCAAGTTGTGGTCAGGCCGTAGGCGAGGTGGGGGACGGCGTCCGCGAGCCAGTCCGCGGTGGACCAGTCGCGGGGGTTCGTGATTTTCAGGGCCGTCATCGGAGCGTTGGCGCCGATCATCGCGCCTGCTGAGGCGAGTAGGCCGCCGGCTACGGGGCCGGGGGTGATTCCGGTTCGGCGTACTAGTGCCAGCAGGGTTCCGAAGGTGACTCCGGTCAGGAGGCCGCCTAGGGAGCCCAGGGCTGAGATGCGGTTCGCGCGTTGGGCGGCGGTGCCTGGGATTGGGATGCCGAGGTGGGAGGCGAGATGCTCCACCGTGCGGTTCGGCGTGCTGCTGGCGGGGCGGCCGCGTAGGGTCATGTCGAGGTACGTCGTTGCGTTCAAGGCCGTCGTACCGGCTGCGCCGGCTGCGGCGCCGCGTACCAGCAGTCTCACTGTCTTCGATGTCATCGTCTTCAGTCGCGGTTGCGGCCGGACAGCGCGTCGCGCAGCTTGTCGATCATTCCGACGCCTGAAGAGAGGATCAGGTTGGCCGGGGGCTTGTGCGGTGCGGCTGGGTGCGGTCGGGTCGGTGCGGAGGACTTGGCTCTTTCCACCATGCGGCCGAGCTCCTGGAGTACTTCGGTGCCGCAGACGGCCTGCAGCCGCGGCAGCAGCTGTTCCTCCTCGTCCCGGATGTGGTGCCGGACGTCGGCGATCACCCTCTCGACGAGATCGTCGAACCGGGGATCCGTCGCGTCGACACCCTCGAGTTCCTTCAGGAGCCGTTCGACCCCGGCGTGCTCGGCGATCTCGCGGTCGGCCACCGTGTCGCCGTCGGGCAGCGCGCTCCGCGCCGCCGGGTACATGTACATCTCCTCGGCCACGGCATGACGGACCAGCTCGGTGGTCATGTGGTCGGCCAGACTCCGCCGGTGATCGGAGCTGCCCTCACCCAGTTGCAGTTCGGCGAAGATCAGCTCGACCGCGTGGTGGTCCCTGGTGATCACGGTAACGAGATCGTCCTGCGCACCAGGACTCAGATCAGCCATCGGTTACTCCTCCCGCGACCCGGCCGCAGCCTCATTCCGGCGGGCCGATGTCGTCGTCCGGGAGATCACGTTCCTGACTCGCGGTGGCGTCGTCGCGCTGAGGCGCGATCGTGCCGTCCGGCCGTCCCTCGTCCGGAGCCTTCATCGTCGGCTCGGAATCCTGGTCCTCGTACTCAGGCTCAGCCTCGCTCCCGAGATCACTCATGGCAGCTCTGTACCCGGACGCTCACGACCCATGCGGCCGCCGAGCGGCCGCACCTACCGGTTCGGCTGCTCGTCGTCCGGCTCTTCGAGGTCGTCGACCCGGCGGGTCTCTCCCGCGGCGTCGACGGTGTCGGTCTCGCTCGCGTCTCCGGCGACCCGCACGCTGTCCTCGACCGAGTTCACTGCCAGTGCGCTCGGGTCGACATCATCGACGGTAGGACGGTGCTCGTCATCGGGCTCACTCATCGTTTCAACCTCCAGCACGGGTTCACAGAATCGGACGGCCGCCGGTGACGGCGACCCGCGCGCCCGAGATGTAACTGCCGTCGTCGGACGCAAGCAGTACGTAGACAGGTGCAAGTTCCGCCGGCTGGCCCGCGCGACCGAGCGGTGTGTCGGAGCCGAACGACTCCACCTTCTCGGGCGGCATCGTCGAGGGGATCAACGGCGTCCAGATCGGCCCCGGAGCGACGCTGTTGACGCGAATGCCCTTGTCCCCGAGCAACTGCGCCAGGCTCGCCGAGAAGTTCGCGATCGCGGCCTTCGTCGCCGCGTACGGCGCCAGTGTGGGCGACGGCATGTCGGAGTTCACCGAGGAGCTGCCGATGATCGACGAACCGGGCGCCATATGCGGCAGCGCCGCCTTGGCGAGATAGAACATCGCGCCGACGTTGATACGGAACGTACGGTCCCACTCCTCGTCCGAGATCTCGTCCAGACTCTCGTGCGTCATCTGGTACGCCGCGTTGCTGACGAGGATGTCGACTTTCCCGAACGCGTCGACGGCCTGCGAGACGATGTCGCGGCAGTGCTGCGGTTCGGCGACGTCGCCGGGGACCAGCAGCGCCGTACGGCCGGCTTCCTCGACGAACTGCGCGGTTTCCTCGGCGTCGCGATGCTCGTTGAGATAGGAGATCACGACGTCGGCGCCCTCGCGCGCGAACGCGATCGCGACCGCCCGGCCGATCCCGCTGTCACCGCCGGTGATGATCGCGGCCTTTCCGGTCAGTTTCCCCGATCCGACGTAGCTCTTCTCGCCGCAGTCGGGAACCGGCGTCATCCGATGCTGCTCACCGGGAACCGGCTGTTGCTGTGCGGGCTGACTCATCTTGTGCCCTCCTGATCGACGAACCACGCCGCCCGACGAGTACCCGTCCCGCCGCGGCGGAAACGACGGAAGGTCAGCGGCGTGTAACGACCGGTTTGACCGCGCCGAAGGCCGGGCACCGGCGGGATCACTTCAGGGAGGGCCTGATGACCGGCGAGGGGCGATGGCGCGCGAGGTTCGGCGACGTCCTGTGCCGGGCCGCGTCGGCAGGCCTTCCCCACGTGTCCTGCGGCCTTGCCGATTCTCGGTGGTGCAGACGGTGGACGGCGGCGTACTGGGGTTGTGCGGTGGTCCACGGAATCAGCCGAAGCTTCGGGCCCAGGTGGCTTCGGGTCGTGACGAAGGCAGCTCTCATGCCGGCCCTGGCTGCTTGGTGCCGGTCGCACAGTTGCCCGCGCCTGCTGGTCGCGGCGCTGCTGATGTCAGGCGCCGGCGACTCCTTCATGGAGCACAAGCGCCTGCTGCCGGGTATGGCGATGTACGGCGGAGCGCACGGCTGCTACGTGACACTGTTCGTCCGCGACCGCACCCGGTTCAAGTGGCCGGCAGCTGCGGCGTACGGTGCTGCCGGCGCCTGCATCATGAGATTCCTCTGGCCAGGTCTCGGGCCGCTGAGGCCGCCCGTGGCGGGCTACGCATCGTTGCTGACGGCAACTGCGATCTCCGCCGGCTGGTACGACCGGCGATCAGCACTCGGTGGCGCGCTGTTCCTGGTTTCGGACACCCTGATCGGCACCCAGCTCGCCGGCCACGACTTTCCCACCCGCGCCGCCTTGGTCGGCCTCACCTACACAACCGGTCAGTACAACCTCGCCGCCGGAGTCGTCACCCGCGCCGGGAAGCTCCGCAGGCAAATCAGGCCCGGCGGGGCAGCCGGCACCTGAGGGGTTTGGCCGTGCTGGTGGCGGGTACCGGTCCCCGGCCTCCACCCGGGACTGCTGAACACGCGCGGTCCCGGAAGTGGAGGTCCAGGCGAGCGCGCCAGGCCGATTTCGCCGCCGACGCAGCCAGAGGAGGTTCACATGGCCACCACCGGGGTGAGCGTCATCTACTACTCGTCCACCGGGACCATCGCGGAGATCGCCCGGACGATCGCGCAGTACGCCGAGAAGGCGGGCGCGGAAGTCCGGCTGCGCAAAGTGCGCGAACTGGCACCGCCCGAGGCGATCGAGGCCAACGAGGACTGGAAGGCCAATCTCGAGCGCACCGCGGAGATCGAGGAGGCGACCGCCGATGACGTGGTGTGGGCGGACGCGGTCATCTTCGGGTCCCCGACCCGCTACGGCAACATCGCCGCGCAGTTGAAGCAATACATGGACACCCTCGGACCGGAGTGGGAGAAGGGCTTGCTGGCCGACAAGGTCTACAGCGGGTTCACGTCGTCGCAGACCGAGCACGGCGGGCAGGAGTCGACGCTGCTGGCGCTGTACAACACGATCTACCACTGGGGCGGCATCGTGGTGTCACCTGGCTACACCGACCCCGCGAAGTTCGAGGACGGCAACCCGTACGGCACCTCGCACGTGTCCGGACGCGGCGACGTCGACCAGACCATCCGGGCCGCGGCCGCCGTACAAGCCGAACGCGTGGTGAAAATCGCCACCGCGCTCAAGCGCGGCGCTTGAACTCGGTTCAGTCGGTCGGCTGTCCGTGCGGGCTGTCCGGCGGAATAGTCGGGTCGGCGGCCGCCGCCGGATCCGTCTCACCGGCGGATCGCGGGTGCACCGGCTCGTCGTCCGCGGTCCGGCGGACGCCGTCCTCCGGCTCGTTGACCGTGATGCTGTCGTCGGACACCTGCTCGGCCCGGTCATCCGGTTCCCGTGTCCGCCGCTCAGGCTCCTGAGTCATTCCACGCCTCCTACGTTCGTCGGTAGCCCGCTGCCGGTACCCCCAACCGAGCTCGAGCAACCGACGAGCTGACGTCGTACCCGAAGGTCACTGCACGGTGATGATCGTTCGGCCTCGTTCGGTGAAGGCCTTGGGGGCTTCGGGCAGGGCGCGGGTGGTGGTGACCAGGGGTTTCAGGCGGCCGTCGCGGAGGCGGGTGGCCAGGTGGGTGAGGTGGTCGCGGTTGGGTTCTACGACGAAGAAGATGGCTCGGCCGTCGCGGGGGTGGGTGGTGGGTGGGTCGGCGATGGTGACGACGGTGCCGCCGGGGCGTACCAGGGCGGTGGAGCGGTCGCGGATCTCGCCGCCGATGACGTCCAGTACGACGTCGACCTCGCCGATTGCCTCCAGCCTGTCGGTGCCGAGGTCGACGAACTGCTGCACGCCCAGCTCGGTGGCCGTGGTGCGGTCCGCCGTACGGCCGGTGCCGATGACGTGGGCTCCTGCCTCGCGCGCTAGCTGCGCTGCGACGTAGCCGACGGCACCCCCGACGCCGTGGATCAGGACGGTCTGGCCTGGCTGCAGGTGGGCGTGGTCGAAGAAGGCCTGCCACGCAGTGAGGCCTGAGACCGGTACGGCGGCCGCGGTCACGTGGTCGACGTCCGCCGGAAGCGGGGCCAGGTTCCGCGCCTCCACGGCGACGTACTCCGCGAGGGTCCCGTTGCGGGTCCAGTCGGCGAGGCCGAAGACCCGCTGGCCCACCGTGAGCCCAGTGGTGCCGTAGCCGAGCTCGACCACCACCCCGGACAGCTCGTGCCCGGGCACGGTCGGCGTGCGGTCGCGCCCGGCCCGGTCGGTCCACGTGCCCGGCCAGTCCAGCTCGCCGCGGGTGAAGCCGGCGGCGTGCACCTGGACGACGACGTCGTTCTCGGCGGCGTGCGGGTACGGCAGCTCGGTCAGTGACAGTCCGCCGACGCCGGCCTCGCGGTCCTGGGCTGTGATGGCACGCATGGAAGGCTCCTTCGGTGTAGTGCTCTCAACCGTAGATGCACAGCGCCCCGCGCCGGTGGGCCAAACGGCACCCCGGGTGGTGGGCCACTTCTGACCCTGGTGGTCCGGTTTGATGGGTAGGGCAGAGTAACTACCTTCTGTAGCGGAGTGCGGGCGGTGGGTGCGGAACCGCCGGGCGGATCGTTGCGTCGGAGTGGTTCGGTGAGTCCAGCGCAGGTGGAGGTGGTGCGGCGGTGTTGTTCCGGGTCCTGGGGCCGGTGGAGATCGACGGCACCGATGCGGTCAGCTACATCCGGGCGGACAAGCCGCGGGCGCTGCTCGCGTTGCTGCTGGTGAAGGCGAACACCTGGGTCTCCGTGGGCGAGATCGTCGACACGGTGTGGTCCGGCAAGACCCCTCCGGTTTCGGCGGAGCGCAACATCGGCACGTACATCTGGCAGCTCCGCAGGACGCTGCCGCCGCTCGGTGCGGACGGCCAGCGGATCGAGAGCCGCTCCAAGGCGTACCGGATCCGCGTGCAGGCCGGTGAGCTCGACTCGGACCGCCTGCAGGCGCTGCTGGCCGCCGGCGACGAGGCGTTGACCGCGGGCGATGCTGCGACAGCACTGAAGCACCTGGAGTCAGCACAGTCGCTCTGGAGAGGTGCGCCGTACGAGGGGCTGGTGACCGACCAGCATCAGCCTGAGGTGACGCGCCTGGCCGAGCTGCACTGGTCGGTCCGGGAGCGGCTGGCGGATGCCCTGATCGGTACGGCGCGATTCGCCGACGCGGTTGCCCTGTGCAAGAGCCTCACGACCGAGGACCCGCTGCGCGAGACGAACTGGGCGCGGCTGCTGGTCGCGTATCGGGACGCGGGGCGCCGAGCTGACGCGCTGGCGACGTACCAGAAGGCCCGTACCGCGCTGGTGGACGAGCTGGGTACTGAGCCGGGGCCGGAGTTGCGGGAGCTGCAGCAGGAGCTACTGGCCGACGTACCGGACAAGCCGAAGCAGGAGGCGCCTGGACCGGATGCGTACGTGCGGACCGTGGTGGAGGCTGCTGGCGCGCTGGACGGTCCGCATGCGGAGGCGGCTCGCCACTGGTTCACCACGCGGCACCCCGAGTTCACTACTGCCATCAGCCAGCTGCTGGCGGAGAAGGACGTGGCCAACGCGTGGCTGCTGACCACTGCGCTGCACCAGTTCGTCGAGACCGGCGGTGACGTCCCTGGTTGGGCTCCTCTAGTGGCGGAGGTCGTAGCCGCGACACGGGCCGGCAAGGACTGGTACGGCGAACTCATCACGCGCAACATCCTCGGCATCGCGCAGACCCGCGCCGGCCGGCTCCACGATGCGCGGGACGAGTTCGCTGCCGCCCTGAGCGTCGCGTCGGTGCACAACGACCGGGATGCGGAGGGGACCGTGCTGGTCAACCTGGCCTTGGCCGAGGCGAGTGCCGGCGCACACCAGCAGGCGGCAGAGCACCTCCGCCGTGCGCTCCGGCTGCTGCCCGAATCGCCCACCGCCGTCGAGGCCAGGCAGGCCCTGGCCGATCTGGGCGAACCAGAGGACCCCGCCCGCTCCCCGGTCGCCTCCTGAGCGACCGCTTCCGGACGACTCCTGGCCGGATGTATCACCGCTGTACCGCAGCTGGACAGCAGAGAGGCACTTTTACCCCATGACTCGCCTTGCCCGTGCGATGCGTCGGCCTGTTGCTTGGTGGACGGTCGCGGCACTGGTTCTCGGGACGTTCATCGGCTACTCGGCGCTCGGTCGCGGTGCGCCGGCGGTCGCGTTCCAGCAGGCCGGGCACTGGGTCTACAACGCGACGCTCGGCGCGGTCTTCCGGGTCGACGGCGGCGGCAAGACCGTCGACGCCGAGGTCCGCGGTGTGCAGGCCGAGCCCGGCAGCCAGGTCGTCCAGGGCGCCACCAACGGGTACGTCGTCCGCGCCGACGGCGTCATCGTGTTCGGCAAGTCGAACCTGACGGTGAAGAGCACGGTCCGGATCGGCATCCCGGAGGAACCGGTCGGTATCGAGGCACAGAGCGGCCCGTACCTGGTGTACCGGCAGCACGGTCAGATCGTCCGGCTGGGCGACCAGCAGCAAACGATCACCGTCGGCAGTGTGGTGTCCAGCGCGATCGCCACCGCCGACGGTGCCCTGTGGCTGCGCAACGCGAACCACTTCTGCCGGCTGGCACCTGCGTCGACCGCACTGACCTGCGAGCTTCCTGCGCAGGCAGGTGACGCTGGTGCGCTGCTGAGCCTTGCCGGCAAGCCTGCCTTTGCCAACCTGTCGAAGCGCACCCTGACACCGCTGACCGGTGAGAAGGCCGGCCGTGCGGTGCCGATGGGCGTAAGCGGTGCCCTGCCGACCACCTCTGTCGTAGCTCAGTCGGACGTCAACGGCCGGATCCCGATCCTGGCCGGCCAGCGGCTGCTGCTGGTCGACGCCGCGGGCGCCAAGGCCGCCGAGAGCATCAACCTCCCGCCGGGACGGTACGGCGCGGTAGCCGCGACCGGTGCCGCTGTCGCAGTACTGGACACCGACAAGCGCGTCGTACGGACGTTCGCGCCGGACGGCAAGGCGCTGCACACACATGAGCTGAGCAAGAAGAAGGACGGCGGCCACAAGGGCAGCCCACGGGTGACGGCCGGGCAGGACGGCCGGCTGTACATCGACGACGAGACCGGTGCGGTGGTGACCGTGGTCGACGGTGACGGCTCGGTGAGCGAGGTGGACATCGACGGCGGAAACAAGCCGGTGTCCCCGTCGGCGACGACGCAGCCGAGCGCCACCCCGACCCCGAGCACTCCCACGCCGAGCAGCACCCCCAGCAGTACGCCGACCCGCCGGCCGCTCCTGCCGCCGGTCAAGGTGACCGTCGCACCGCCGAAGCCGAACGCGACCGAGACCGAGACACCGGAGCGCAAGCCGCGCCGGACCGAGACGACCACCCCACCGCCGAGCAAACCGACGGCCCGGCCGACGACGACCAAGCCGACAACCACCAGGCCGACGGCCAAGCCGACCAGCAAGCCGACGACGAAGCCGACCGTGCCGGCGGCGTCCGCACCTGGTGCGCCCGGCTCGGTGACGGCCCGGCCCGCGAGCGGCAAGGCGACGGTGTCGTGGTCGGCGGCCCGGGCCAACGGTGCCGCGATCTCCAGCTACAAGGTGAGCTTCCGCATCGCGCCCGGCTACTTCGTCGTCGGCCTCCCGGCGTCGGGCTCGGTCACCGTCTCCGGCAGCACCCGCAGCCACAGCTTCAGCCAGCTGCTGAACGGCGGTGGCTACATCTTCACGGTGTCCGCGACCAACCGCGTCGGCACCGGTCCGGCCGTCGACACGAAGACAGTGCCGATCGGCGGCAGCCAGGCCGAACCACCTGGTCCGCCCACCAAGGTCAGTGCGGCCGCCAAGCCGAACGGCTCGGTCACCGTGTCCTGGTCCGCCCCGAGCACGTCGGACTACACCCTGTCCGGCTACACAGTGCTGGGATCGGACGGCACGAAGACCCAGAGCCCGGCGTACACGAACAGCGCGACGCTCAACCCGCCACTGGGCAAGGCCGTCAGCTACCGGGTCACTGCTACCAACAGCTCCGGTACGTCGTCTCCGTCCGCAGCCACGCGTTCAGTGACGCCATACAAGCCGGCTGCGGCGCCGAAGGTGACCGCTACGCCAGGCAGAGGGTCGGTGTCGCTCAGCTGGACCGCGCCGAACCTGAACGGTGGCCAGCTGGTGCACTACGTCGTCACGGCGACCGGCCAGCCGCAGCGGACCGTGACAACGACCAGCACCCGCTACACCGGTCTGACTGCGCTCCAGCTGACGTTCACGGTCAAGGCGGTCACGCGGGAGCGCAACAACAGCAGCAGCACGACGGCTACCGGTGCGGCCGGTTCGACAACGGCAGCGCCTACAGCCGGTGCCCCGGCGATGCCTCCGGTGAGTAGGCCGGCCTCTTCAGTACGACGTACCTCGCGCCGACGGAAGGATGCGCAGTGGTGATGCGGGATGCGGGGATCGAGCCGCAGCAGGCCTACGAGCTGATCGCGGCCAACATCCAGCGGGTCATCCGCGGTAAGCCGGAAGTGGTACGGCTGGCGGTCGCGACCCTGTTCGCCGGCGGGCACCTGCTGATCGAGGACCTGCCGGGGCTCGGCAAGACCAGCCTGGCCAGGAGCCTCGCCCGCAGCATCGGCGGCCGCTGGAGCCGCATCCAGTTCACACCGGACCTGCTGCCCGGCGACATCACCGGCGTGGTGGTGTACGACCAGGGCCAGGGCAGGTTCGTGTTCCACCCCGGCGGTGTCTTCGCGAACATCGTGCTGGCCGACGAGGTGAACCGCGGTACGCCGAAGACGCAGTCCGCACTGCTCGAGGTGATGGCCGAGCGGCAGGTCACCGTCGACGCGGACACCCGCCGGGTGCCGGACCCGTTCATGGTGCTCGCGACGCAGAACCCGATCGAGATGGAAGGCACCTACCAGCTGCCCGAGGCACAGCTGGACCGCTTCCTGCTGCGGATCGAGATCGGCTACCCGGACCACGACGCCGAGGTCGAGGTAGTGGCGCTGGACGGCGCCGGTCCGACGCCGGACGACCTGGAGCCGGTGATCGACCCGGACACGCTGCGCGGCGTCATCGCCGCTGTCCGGTCTGTGTACGTCGACGAGGCGGTGATGGCGTATGCCGTCCGGCTGGCCGCGGCGACCCGGCTGCACAGCGCGGTCCGGTACGGCGCCAGCCCGCGCGGCAGCATCGCCCTGATCCGGGCGGCCCGCGCGATCGCCGCGACGGACGGCCGGTCGTTCGTGACACCGGACGACGTGAAGAACATCGCGCATCCCGTGCTCGCGCACCGTCTGGTGCTGACCGCGGACGCCACCCTGTCCCGGCGTACGGCGGAGAGCGTGGTGGACGACGTCCTCGCAGACACTCCGGCGCCGGGCAATCCGGTACGACGTGACCTCAAGCGGGCCCTCGGCGTCGTGTCATGAGGACGCGGCTGACGCTGCGCGCCTGGGGTGTGCTGGCCGGCTCGGTAGCTCTGCTGGTCGCAGGCCAACTGCTCGGCTACCCGCTGCTGCAGGTGCTGGCCGGCGCAGGCCTCGCTGTGGTGCTTGTCAGCGTGTTGACCGTCGTACGTCGGCCGAAGGTCGTTGTCGAGCGGGTGTTGTACCCGGACCGCGTCGAGTGCGGTCAGCCTGCGTTGGCGCGGTTGCTGGTGCGCAACGAGTCCACACGGCGCCAGCCCGCATTCGTCGCGGCTGACAATGCAGGCCCGCACCAGTCCGAGGTGGCGGTCGCGGCGCTGGCACCTAACGGTGTCGCGACGTACCACTACGAGTTGCCCACCTCGCGCCGCGGCCCGGTGGCTGTCGGTCCGCTGGTACTGCGTCGCTCCGACCCGTTCGGTCTGGTGTCGTGCCGGGTCTCGATCGGCAGCGCGGCAACGCTTCTGGTGCATCCGAAGCGGTACGCGGTCCGTACTGCGACAGGTATCCGCCAGCGACACCACTTCGAAGGGCCGGTGTCCGCGGGCCCGTTGCGTGGCTCCATCGACCTGCGTCGGCTGCGTGAGTACGTGCCGGGTGACGAGGTCAGACATGTGCACTGGAAGGCGTCTGCTCGTGCAGGGCGGTTGATGGTCCGCGAGTACGTCGATCCCGACCAGCCGCGGCTGCAGCTCGTGCTGGACACCCGGACGTCGGCGTTGACGGCTGGCCAGTTCGACACGGCCGTGTCGGTGGCGGCGTCGATCCTGGTCGTGGCTGCGCAGTCCGGTCAGCGCCTCCGGCTCACGACCCCGTGCGGTACCGACCACGACGTACAGGCGGTCAGCGATCTGCTCGACGAGCTGGCCAAGCTAGAGCAGTCGGCGACCACTAACAATCCGCTAGAAGCTCTTCCGGTGACACGGGACGGTGGTGCGCTGGTCGTGCTGACAGGTGCCGGCCTGGCCGACCTGCCGAACCTCAGGTCGAGCTACCGCCCTGTTGTGTACATCGACCTGACCCACGACGAGCAGGCGTTCCACACGGCGGCCGGGGTGCACGTCATCCACGCCCACAGTGCGCAGAGCGCAGTAGATGCCTGGAACGCCGTACCAGCATGAGTCGACGGCTACCTGTCCTCGGAGTGCTCGCGGCCGCTGTGGTCGCGGGCCTCCTGTACGCACCGCTCTTCGGTACGACGGCTGTGCTCTGGCCGATGCTTGCTGTTGCCGTGATCGCTTACCTGGTTGAGGAAGCGATCCTGCGGCGACCACCACTGGCGCGTTGGCGGGTGCCGTTGACGCTAGTTGGTGGCGTTGTCGCGTTGCTGGCCGTCATACCCGGCGCCGCCCGCCGTCCGGTGGCGCTGTGGGATGCGGTGACGTCCGGTTGGCGTCGTACGCTCGAGTCGACCTGGCCCGCGAGTCCGTCGCCTGACCTGGTGGCCTTCGTACCTGTGCTCGTGCTGCTGGCCTGTCTCCTGGGCGCGCGGGTGTTGCAGCGTTCGCGGTTGCTGGCGTTGCTGCCCGCTCTTGTGGTGGCTGGGCTCTCTCAGGCTTACGTCACCGTGACCGGCGTCGACGCGGTACTTGTCGGCCTTGCGCTGGCTGGGTGCTTTGCGTTGGTCCTTCTGCAGTGGCCAGGTGACCGTGGTGCATGGCTTCGGCTGGTCGCTGCACTCGTTGCCATGGCGGCTGGTGCCAGCAGCCTCGGTCTGACGTTGCCGACCGCCACTGCGGTGCACCTGCCGAAGCCGAGCCCTCCTGATGCGCCAACGGTGCTGAGCAACCCGCTGACCGAGGTGGCGGCGCGGCTGAATTCCCCCGACACCGTGGTGTTCACTGCTCGTGCCAATGGACCTGTGGATCGCTGGCCGGTCATTGCGTTGGACAGGTTCGACGGCGTGACCTGGACGGCTGCACCGAAGTTCCAGCGGCTCGGTCGTGAACTGCCCCTCGACCCACACGTGACTGTTCCGGTACGGCGGCAGTCGGCGGATCTCGCGCTCGCGGAGTGGTCGCTGCCTTGGTTGCCCGGTCAGGCCCGCACGCTGTCGGTGGTGGATGACGTGCCGTTGCTCGTCGACCCGGCGTCCGGTGCGTTGCTGGCGGAGCAGTCGCGGCCGTCGCAGTACCGGATCACCTGGGCGGAGCCGACCGTGGATGCCGACGAGCTGGCGTCAGCCGGGGTCAACTCCGAGCTGGGCAGCGGTGCGGACCTGGGTGAGGTGCCTGCCGGTGTCGACGAGTTGGCGCGCAGCATCGCCGGTGACGTGCGGCCGTCGTTCCAGCTCGCGCTGGTGCTCGAGAAGTACCTGCGGACCAACTACAAGCTCGCCACCGGCGAGAACCTGCCGACCGGCCACGGGTACCCGCAGCTCAACCACTTCCTGCTCCGCAGCAAACGCGGTACGTCGGAACAGTTCGCGGCGGCGTACGTCGTGATGGCACGGCTGCTCGGACTACCGGCGCGACTGGTGGTCGGGTTCAAGCAGCCTGAGACAGCGAGCCCCGACGGGACGTACGTGATCCGGAACCGGGACGTGCTCGCGTGGCCCGAGGTGGCGGTGACAGGTGTCGGCTGGGTACCGCTCGACCCGACCGGAGCCGCCGCGTCCAAGGGCGGCGGCGGTCTGGCCGGTGCGGCGGAGACGGTGCGCAAGAAGTTGCCGTCGACCAAGGAGATCGAGCGCGAGCACCAGGCCGAGCCGACCCTGCCTGAGCCCAAGACCGCCGCCACACACGACTTTCCGGGCTGGTCGGTGTTGCTGATCGTCGGTGCCGCACTGGTCGCAGTAGTCGTGCTGTGGCTCGTAGGTGTTCCACTGCTCAAGGCCGTACGGCGGCAGCGGCGCAGGCGGCACGGGACGCTCGGAGCCTGGGCCGAGGCGCGGGACCTGCTGCGGGACCACGGCATCCGGGTGACGCCGGCTGCGACCGCCCGCGACCTGGCGCGCGAGTCGGACGGAGCCGTGTCGCAGGCGATGACCTTGCTGGCCGGCTGTCTGGACCGGGCGCTGTGGTCGGGACAGGACGCGGATCCGGACCGGGAGTTCGCGTGGTCCGCGGTACGGAAGGCGCGGCGCGGGCTGGCCGAAGGGCGGTTGTCGCAGCGGATCCGGACGACGTTCAGCGCCCGCAGTCTGATCGGGTGATCAGCGCTCGCACTGGGCGTCGCGCACCGGGTGCGGCGCGGTCTCGGTCGTGTTGAGCCCGTCGGTGGCCTGGACGGCGAAGCAGTACTGCACACCGGGCACCACGGGGACGCGGTACTTGGTGCGCTTGTAGACGAGCTTGGTGGTGGCGGGCTTGCCGGCCTGGGCGATCACGACGACGTAGTTGACGTCGGACGGGCCGCTCCAGCTGAGGTCGACGTACGTGCTGTGGTCGGCTGGTGGGTTGAGCTTGACGACCAGGGCTGGGGTGGAGCTGGTCGTCGGTGTCGGGGCTGCGAGGGGTTTGTCGTCGGCCTGGCTCTGGCGGTTGATCAGGGCGAGCGTGGTGATCAGGGCGCCTGCGACGAGTACACAGGCGGCGACGAGCAACCAGTTGCGCCGCTTGGGCTCAGCCGGCGGACTCACGGGGACAGCCGCCGCGGGGGAAGGCGCAGGCGTAGGTGCGGCCGGCGGCGGAGTGGTCGGCGGCTGCGTGGCGCGCGGCTGTGCGGAAGGTGCCTGCGCGATGGGCGCCTGTGCGGTGGGCGTGGGCGTAGGTGTGGCGGCTGGCTGTGGGGGAGCGGGTTGTGCTGGGGCCGGCTTTGTGTTGGTGGCCGGGGGCCAGGCGCGCAGGCTGGCGCGCGACATCACCGCAGGTCGCGGCAGTGGCCGCGACTGCTGCTGCCCAACAGGAGCCGTCGGCTTAGGTGCGGCAGCAGTCACCGGCCGCACCGCAGGCATAGGCGGCGTAGCGGGAGTCGCCAGTGCTGCAAGCGACGCGGCCACCACCTCCGCGGACACCTGACGCCTGACCGGGTCCTTCTCCAGCAGCCGCGCGATCACGTCCGCAAAGGCATCCGGCAGTACGTCGAGACGTGCCGGCGGCTCGTTCAGCACCCGCAGGATGTGCTCGCCCGCAGTCTCACCCATCCGGGCCGCGAGCGGTGGCTTCCCGCTGATTGCGGCGTACAGCACAGCGCCCAGTGCGTACAGGTCGGACGCCGCGGTGACGGTCCCGTCCCGCAGCGTCTCCGGAGCGACGTACAGCTGGCTGGGTGAGTTCAGCGCCGCATGTCCGGTGTGCTGCCCCAGACCGAGCGTGAGCGCGGACAGCTGCGGGCGCCCGTCAGGCAGTCGGACCACTGCACCAGGAGTAAGACCGCCATGCACCAGCCCAGCAGCGTGCAGCGCAGCCAGACCCTCCGCGAGCTGCCGACCGAGCACGGCCAGCTCCGCAGGTGAGCGGAGCTGGTCGCGGACCTGCTCAGCCAGGGTTCCCGCGTCCGGGGTGGTCAGCAAGTACGGGTACCCATCGGCCAGCCCGGACTCCAGCACGGGTGCGACATGCGGGTGGTTGATGCCCTGCAGCGCCTTGGCCTGCTTGCTGAACGTCGACGCCGTACCGGCGTCCACCCGCACCGGATACACCAGCGCGCTGAGCGCGGTCCCTTGCCGTAGGCATCGGAAGGTCCTCGGCATCCCGGACCGGACCAGAACCACCTCCGTGCAGCCCGGCAGCACCGGCACCGAATCGGGTCCTGTCTTGTCTGTCACGTGCCTATCTTCCCGTGCGAACAGGTCGTTCACGGCCTCGCCGGCTGCTGCGGCCACACCCTGGCCACATGCTGCAAGCGGATCCGCCAGGTCGGCCCCGGCGGGCACCGTCGAAGGCATGACCATGCTGAGGTTCCCGATCGGCCACTACCTGGGCCCGCACTTCACCGCTGCCGAGGACCCGCCTGTGCAGCAGGTGCGGCTCGGCGGCGAGATCGTCGAGCTGACCGACGACGAGTTCGCGGTCTGGTCGTCGGCCCACGGTCTGAACGAGGAGAAGCCTGCCCGCCACGCCGAAGAGCTGCTGGCCAGGAGCCTGCTGGCCGACGTCGACGCGGACAGTCCAAACGACTTCGCCGCGCGCCACCGGCTGCTGCCGCTGCAGCTCGGACTCGGGAACACCCCAGAGGCCCCAGCGATGTTCAGGTCGGGCACGGCGAAGCTCCCGCTCACCGGGATGACCCGCAACCTCTACGACATCTGGTTGTCGTCGCACCTGTCTCCCAACCTGCTCGTCGCCTGCAAGGAACACGACACCAGCCCCTCCGCCGTACTGACTGTCCTGCACGCACTGCTCGCCCACAGCGCCGCCTGCCTCGACCTGGCCGTGACGGAGTACCAGCCATGACAGCACTGTTTCCGATCGGCCACGGCGCCGGTCCGGACGCTTCTACCGAGTCGATGCCGTACGTCGTCCGTGTCGGGCGTACGGCGGAACAGCTGAGCGCCCCGGAGTTCGGTGTCTGGCTGCTGGCGCACCGCCTCACACATGTGACCGAGCTGGCGGCCGCGTGCGCGGACGCCGACATCGACGATCCAGAACGACATGTGGACACCTTGCTGAGCAGAGGTCTGCTGGCGGCTGCTGATGACGTAGCCGCGTTCGCACAGCGGTACCGGCTGCTGCCGTTGTTCGTAGGCCTGGGCAACCGTCCCGACGACCCGGAGCGCTTCGCGATCGGCGTACCAGGGCTGGAACCGCTGGCCACACTCGGCCCCATCGCCTACGAGCTGTGGCAGTGGGGCTGGGTGGCGCCGTCGCTGTGGGCGCACTGCGAAGTCCTGGCCACCATCGGCGAGACCGCGGACGCGCCGGGCACAGCGAGTGCCCAGCTCGGCGCAGTCCTCGACGGGGTGTCCGTGTTGCTGGCCGACTTCGTCGCCGTCCTCGCTCCGGTGTCATGACACGGCGGCCGTCACGTCGTCGATGTGCAGCGTGCGCAGGTCGCTGAGCGCAGGCATGCCGCCCAGCCGGCGCAGCCGCTGCGACTGTGCCTTCCGCGCGCGGTCGAACAGCCGCCGGGCATCCCGCGCATTGCCGAAGTTGGCCGCCTGGGAGACGGCCGCGAAGTGCTGGTGCAGCAAGGGCGCGGCCGCGGCGTCCAGGTCGTACTCGTTGGCTGCCACCATGCGCTGCACGATGAGTGTGAGCTCGTCGGGGGAGTAGTCCTCGAAGTCGATGGTCTTGGAGAACCTGGACGCCAGGCCCGGGTTGGCGTCGAGGAACTGCCGCATCTCGTTGCTGTACCCCGCGACGATCACGGCGACCTCGTCCCGATGGTCCTCCATCAGCTTCACCAGCGCGTCGATCGCCTCCTGGCCGAAGCTGTCGTTCTCCGCGCCCGCCCGCGACAAGGCATAGGCCTCGTCGATGAACAGCACACCACCTGTCGCGCTCTCGAACACCTTCGTCGTCTTCTCGGCGGTGTGGCCGAGGTACTGCCCCACCAGGTCCCGGCGCGCCACCTCGTTGAACTGGCCCTTCGGCAGCACCCCGAGCGCTGCGAGCAGCTTGCCGTAGATCCGCGCCACAGTGGTCTTGCCGGTCCCCGGCGCGCCCGCGAACACCAGGTGGTGACTCAGGCTGCCGATCGGCAGGCCGGCCTTCCGTCGCCACTCGTTGACCTGGATCTCGTCGATCAGGCTGCGCACCTCCTCCTTCACACTCGCCAGGCCGACCATGGTGTCCAGCTCCGCCAGCAACGACTCCACATCCGCCCTGGCCGGGTCGGCAGTAGTGGCTCGCGCCTGCACCGCGGCTGTCACGGCCACCAGTTCCGGCTCTGCCAGGTCGAGTGCCGGCTCGGCGGTGTTCTCCCAGCGGCACGACACGACCTCACCCCGGCACCGGCGCCCGAACGACACAGCTGGACCAGCCGTGTCGTGGACGAACGTGTGCCGCAGTACGGCCGTGGAGTCGTAGGCGATCAGGATGCCCGTTTCCGCCGTACCGGAGACCTCGCAGCCCTCGATGGTCGGCCGGCCGTACTGGTAGCAGTAGACGCCGCGGCGTCCGCAGTCGCTGACCTGACTGTCCCGCAGTACGACGGTCGCACCGAGGCGGACGATGACGCCGTCGGCGGACATACCTGCCACCGTGGTGTGCTCGACGTGGGCCCTGCAGTCCTCCAGCACCAGACCGTGCTCGGCGCCCGTCACCTGACAGTGCGACACCGTCGCCTCCGCCGGACCGGTGACGAGTACCGCCGGACCGAAGCCGGCGGAGAACGCACAGCGCTCGGCCCGCAGCGTGCCGCCGTCGAGCTGGACCGCCGGTGCGTCACCGGCCCGGACAGTGAGCTCCCGGAGAGTGAGGCGGCCTCCGGCGGCTCGTAGTACCGGCGCCTGCGCGCTGGTGGCGTCGATGACCACCTCGCCGTCGTCGGCGACCAGGGTCACTGACCGGTCGGAGAGGTCGATGGTCTCCCGGTAGACGCCGGGAGCGATCGAGACGACCGCATCCTCGGGTGCGTCGAGTACTGCCGCTCCGATGGTCGGGTAGGCACCTGGACGGTCGGGTGCCACCAGCAATGTCCGGCTCATCGAGTCCCCACCCAGCCGCGCTCGGCCGCCTTCAGCCCGGCCTGGAACCGGCTCTGCGCACCTAGTCGCGCCATCAGCTCGGACACCATCCGCCGTACGGTCCGGACCGATACGCCGAGCTGGGCCGCGGCTGACGCGTCGGTACCGCCGTCGCTGAGCAGGGTGAGTACTTCGCGTTCGCGGACGGTCAGGCCCGACGCGTCGCCGAGGCCGGTCGGCTGGCGCAGCGGTGTCGCGGCATGCCAGACGCGTTCGAACAGTTCGGTCACCGCCCCCACCGCAGCCGCCAGCCTGAGGATGCTGACTGCGCCACGACCGCTTCGATCGGCAGGCAGCGCAACGGTCGCCGTGTCGACGATCAGCGCGCAGAGCGGGACCGTGGTCGCGGTACGGACCTGTGCGCCGTTGCGCGTCAGCTGCTGCAGACGCCGGGACAGCATCGGGTCGGTGCGCGCCGCGTCCGGTACGAGGATGCGGTAGCGGACCGGCGGGGCCAGGACACCGGTCCCGAGCTCGCGGAGGCCGGCGATCGGGTCGGACAGTGCCGCAGTGGCCGGTGTGCTCACGAGGACCTCGCCGGACGCCGACCGAAGCAGACCCTCGATGGTGCGCTGTGCGGCGGCCGGGCTGCTCGCCCAGTCCAGGGCGCCGTTGCTGTCGCCGAGCGGAGCCGGGTGCCGGCGGGCGTACTCACCGGCGATCTCGGCGGCGGCCACGCGGCTGCGTTCCAGATCGCGGGTGACGCGAGCGAGGTCCGCCTCGCGTTCGGCGAGCAGGGCGGTGAGACTGAGGCGCGGATTGAGTGGCCTGACCACATCACCTGAGCTGTCGCGGGCCAGCAGGCCGAGAGCGGTCAGGTGCCGGATGACCTCGTGGGTGGCCTCCTCATCGAGGCCGAGCCGCTCGCCCAGTTCGGCGGCGGTCCAGGACGGCCGCTCGAGCACCGTCAGGTAGGTGCGCTCGGCGGTCGCGTCGACGCCCAGGTGGGCGAGCCGCAACCCGGTGGTGCGGACGTGCGGTGCAGACTTCACCGCGTTCGATACGGCGCGTGGAAAGCGTGCGGCGCGGGGGTACGAAGCGCCTTCAGCAGGCTCTGAGTGGTACACGGGACACCTCGCAGGATTCGGCGAGTCCACGGGGGACTCGGTGTGAACACCAGAACCATCCCGACCCGCCGTCCAGCGGGAATCTTGCGCCTGTCCACGCCTGGTACAGCCGATACAGCGGCTGTCCAGCGGGCCGGAACACCGCTGGTACAGCCGCTGGATCAGGGCAGCGCGGCGACGAAGGCGGACCGGTGCCGACCGGTCTGCGGTACGGCGCCCGGCGCCGCCGGAGCTCCCGCCGGCGCCAGGACCAGCGCGTGCTCGAGGTCGCTCGCGGTGGTGACAGCGATCGCTCCGGCCTGCTGCAGGGCGAGCTGCGACGGTACGGCGTACATCCGGAAGCGGCCGCCGCCGACGAGGAGGGCGTCCCACTCCTCGGTGAGGTGCTTGGGGGTCAGGGTGGCGAGCAGCCCGGGCAGCTCGTCGGGTCCGAGCGGCTCGGCGTGCAGGCCGCGGCGGCGGAGCCGCTTGGTCAGCCGTCGGACCGCGTTCGTCAGCAGCAGCTCCAGCTCGGTGTCCCGCGGCCGGTCCGCGGACCGGAGTGCGGTGAGCGCGATCCAGGCCCGTCCGGGGCGGCGCAGCAGCTTGATCCGGAGGCCGTCGTACTCGTCCAGCAGGTCGGCCGGCTGCAGCTCCGGTGGTACGTCGGTCTCCAGCAGTACCGTGACGCCGTCGGAGCGGATGATGGTCCCCGCACCCGTTTCGAGCTCGCCCCGCAGGCCCTCCACCGCGACGAACTGCGTCCCGCGAACCAGATACGCAACAGCCAGCCGGAGCCATTGGTAGCTCCACAGCCCGCGCCGCCAGGTGGCCGTCAGCGCCAGCACCCCGACTGCCAGCAGCCCCGCCGTCAGCTCGGCCACCCAACCCCGCCCGACCAGCCCAGCTGCCACGCCGGCTACCAGCTGCCAGCAGACCACCTGTCCCACGCCGACCCGCAGCCGCCGACGCTCCAGCCCCGGCGGAGGACCCTGCACCGGACCAGCACTGGCCGGTGCGGCCACGCGAGCACCTGCTGGACTCACTACCGGTGCGGCACGAGAGGGGGTCGCCACACGCGGGACAGGCGCTGCCCGCGGCGGCGCGACGGTCGCGACGACGGCAGCCGGAGCGACGTGAGGGGTGGACAGGGCCGCGGGCTGAGCCGAGGCGGGTGTCGTGGTCATGGCAGTCGGTCGAAGAGCTCGTCGTCGAGCACAGGTCCGCCGGTACGGCGACGCGGGGCCGGCAGCGTGAACTCATGCGCTGTCCGGCCCTGTAGCTCCGACTGCACGCCGGTACGCCGCATCGTGTCCTGCTGCTCGTTCGACGACCGCCTCCGGTTTCCGGAGCGCCCCCCGTTCGACCCGCCACCACCGGACGCCCCGGCGAGCGGCGGTGCGATCGCCGGCATCGCCTTCGCGGCGGTGGCGGCAGCGGCGTTGCGCGCCGTACCGCCGGCCAGTGCCGGTTCCGTACCTGCAGCGATCCGCGCACCCACCGACCCGCTGCCAACCGTCGGCGTAAGTGTCGAACTGGTCAACGCACCGACTGTCCCGGCGAGCACCGCCGCCGGCATCCCACCCGGCATTCCCGCCGAAGACGGCACAGTCGTTCCGATCGACGCAGGTGTCGACACTGGCACCTGCGCGGTTCCACCGCCCGCCAGCGTGGGCAGGTCCGGATGGATGACCGTCCCCGGCAGGTCCTTGTACTCCGGCAGCTTGTCCAGCGCGTCCTGCGCGTCACCGAGACCGCTGCCCGACTGCACGAGCCCGGTGACGGTCTGCACCAGGTTGGCGCCCTTCTCCATCGCACTGAACAGCTTGTCCGTCGCATCCAGCACCTCGGTCACCGATGCGACGGACACCGGCGACGAAGGCATCGGCGCGCCACTGCCACCAGGCCCCTGCCAGCCGTGCGTCGGCGCCGGTACGGCGGTAGGCGCCTGCATGACCATCCCGACCGCCTCCATCATCCCGGCACCGACCTGCTGCAGGCCGACCGCCACCTGCGCGGCGAACGGCCCGATGATCGGTACGCCGCTCAACGCGACCGCGGTGTCGTAGCCGCTCTGCAGCGCGGGCATCGCGGCCTGCGCCGCGTTCAACGCCGTACCGCCCAGCCGCAGCGCCGCGGACATCGCACCCGTGTACGCCGCCCACTCGCCGAGTGACGCGAGGCTGCCGATCACCTGTCCGTCGAACGCGACCTGCGACAGCGAGCCGACGCTCTGCGGCCAGGTGCTGACCACAGCGTTCGCGGCGCCCAGGTCGCCGTGCGTGGCGAGCAGCTGCTGACACGCCGAGCCCCACATGTCGGCACCCGCATGCCACGGCTCGGCGCGCTGCCCGTACAGCATCGACGCCATCGCGTTCAGTTCCATCCCGAAGTACGCGCCCATCGCCGTACCCCCGTCAGTCCGTGGCCGTCGGCAACACGTCACGCAGCGCGCGGTGCGTGGTCGCGTTCGCCTGGTCGGTGGACTCGAAGCTGGTCGCGATCGACAGCGCCGCGTCGATCAGCGACGAGATGCCGTTCGTGGCCTGCAGCGTGACCGTGCCGGTGTTCTCCACGCAAAACCGCACGTGTGCGTCGACGGTCGCGCTCTCCGGCATCGGACCGGCCAGCGGCGGTGTCGCACGGACCGTGCCGGAGACCGGGGTGACGGTCGCCAATGGTGCCAGCGCCGCGAACTGGCGCAGCTCGTCCGGCACCATAGTCAGCCTGCCGATGTCCATACTTCCTCCTCGGGTTCGTCGTCTGCACCACATCAGCCATCCGGGACCGGCCGGGCCGCCGGACCACATCAGGCCACCGAACGTCAGCTAGGGGCCGATCGGGTACGCCGCGGCAGCGGGATCGAGCGCATGCCCTGCCGGCAGCCGGCTGACCAGCTCCGCCGGCAGCCGCACGACCGGCGGGTTGTCGTAGCCGAGGACCGCCAGTACGTCGCGGCTCGCCAGCTGGTACCGCCGGCCTAGATCGCTCACGAACGACAGCGCACCGGACCCCGCAGGCTGGCCAGGTGACGCCATCGACTCCACCACGGCGCCATGACCAGGCGGTACGACGACCATGTCGGCCAACGGCAGGCCGCCAGGACCACGTCCCGCGGTCACGCCGGCGTCCCCGGCCGCAGTCAGCGAGCTCGCCAGCGTGAACCGGGGCCGGAACTCCCCGCCGGAGAACACCGCGCACACGGAGTCCCCGGCAGACTCGGGCCGAGCGAACGTGGGACGTGTCGCCGGCAACGCGGCGTCCGTAGACGTCGTACTCATCCCGCCGGACACCTGCGCCACCACAGCCGGATCCAGCGGCACGGCCTGCGGCACCGAGCCCGGGTACGCCTTCCGCGTCACCGGTGCCGTGCGCTGTACGTCGTACTGCAGCGAGCTGATCGCGACCAGCCGGTCCCGCTGCAGCAGGTAGTACTGTCCCTGCCCGGTCGACGTCTGTACGACGTACAACGTCCCGACACGTCCTGGCCGGAGAAGAGCTGACGGCGCGCCCGCACCGGGGACGGAGATCGGTCCGAGCGGTGGGCCGGACGGCACGAGGTCCAACCAGACAGCCGGCACCTGCAGCCATGCCTCGTTGTTCAACGCGAGCGCTGCCGCGACTGTCGCCTGCTGCTGGATCAGATGCCGGTAGCCCCGCCAGATGAGGTAGCGCCGACCGTCGGGCCCAACAACGAGCAAGGCGTCCGCCTGCGTTCCGGATTGCTCAGTTCCGACCAGTAGTACGGATCGCACCACGCGGCTGCCGGCTGCGTTGACGCCGGGCTTCGCGCACAGCGACCAGCCGCCGCCGAGCAACCGGCCCTTCGCAGGCAGGGCGTCCGGTGCGTCCGGGATCCCTACG
This sequence comes from Kribbella sp. HUAS MG21, assembly GCF_040254265.1. Lineage (GTDB taxonomy): Bacteria > Actinomycetota > Actinomycetes > Propionibacteriales > Kribbellaceae > Kribbella. Next base: position 1,570,962 of record NZ_CP158165.1, on the reverse strand, counting down.
CGCTGGCCACGAGGTACACCTAGGAGCGACTTGGCCGACACCATCAGCGGCTGGCTGTACTTGTTTGCCAGCAGCAACGCCGACACGTAGTTCACCGCCGGGTAGAGCACACCGTCGCGGTACACGTACCGCGTGCCGGTCTCCTTCTCCACGATGACGCGGTCGCCGGCCTTCCAAGAGGTCTTGCCGCCGGGTGAGAGCTGGCCGTGGACACCCGCGCCGGCCAGCACGAGTACAGCGAGACCGATGCCCACCAGCATCGCGATGATGCCGCGACGGAAGGGCGGGTGCTCGGGATCGGTCTCACGCAGCAGCAACGCATGTGTCATCCGCTGCTGTACGAACTGGTGCGACTGCAGCTGGTCCCGTTTGGAGGCCATCGCTCAACCACCCAGCCCACGAACGTACCCGTACAGCCCCAGCACCCACAGCACGACCGGTACGACCAGTAGCACCAGGACCACCTCTGCCAGCTCGGCGTACCGGGCCAGGTACGCACCTGGTCGGTGCCGCACGTACCAGAGGCCGAAGAACGCAGCCACCGCCGCGAGCACCAGCAAGCCGTACGGCGTGAGTACCAGCAACGCGCCAAGCCCGAGCAGACCAGCCGCGAGCAGACTTAGCCGATGCGCGAGCACCGGCAGCAAACGCGCACGCAACAAGCAGATCCCGACGACCAGCACCACCAGTACCCGCGCGGGCGTCGACGTGGACCGCGCCAGTAGGCACAGGCAACAGGCGAGTCCGGCTGCGAGTCCGGCGAGGATGCCCGTGTAGAGCGCGGCCGACCGCAGTACTGCGGCATACACGAGTCGCCGCGACGGCTGGGGCGAGTCCGCGAGCAGATCGGCAGTACTGGTAGGCAAGACGGGTTTCGGCAGCCGCCCGAGCCGCGTGGCGATCGGCGCCGCCACAGGTATCAACGCCACCGCTACCGCACCGACAACCGCCGCCGTCCGCGTACCATCCAGGAACTCGGACAGCCACCCCGCCGCCAACGCAAGTACACCAGCAACCACAGGTGCCACGAAGACAGCGGTATGGCGAGCGATGCCGACGTAGCCGATCAGGGCGAACAGCAACAGTGCAGCACCACCTGCGGTCAGCTGCGGTGCACCGAACTCCGACACCCGGAAAGTGGCAGCAGGCAACAATCCGCCACCGGTCGAGGCGAAGACCATCGACAACGCACCCGCGACCGCAGCGGCAGCCGCATCGCCAAGAGCCCGTGACAGTACGACGCCGACAGCCAGCAGCACGCCCGCGACGACAAGCGCGAAGACAGCAACGTCCTGCCACGGCGGCCCGCCACGCAACTGCAGACCGAGTGTCGTCAGCAGTGCGACAGCCGCGGCGACCAGGCCGCACCAGCGCGTCGCGCCGGGCGTCCACGCGCGGCCGCCGGACCGTGCGTCGGTGGCGATCGCGTCCACGAGGTCGTCGTACTCGAGCTCCGGCCAGTGCTGGTGTGCCGGTGCGAGATGCAGGATCTCGCCGTCCCGGACATCCTGCCCGGCCAGGTCGCGGTGTGTCTCCAGCGCCTCGCCATCGGGTCGCCGGAGTACCCAACCGCCTTGCAGGGCACCGAAATCGGCGAGGCCGTCGCCGGCGTGCCGGAGGATCCCGGGCAGCACCTCGGCCACCGTCGACCGTTCCGGTAGCGCCAGGTCGATGCGGCGTTCGGGTGCGTCGATGGTGACCTTGACCAGTCCACGAATGCTCACGTCGGCCAAGGTGGCACGCGCAGCACCGCCGGGAGCCTGTGCTTGCAGCTTGCGGACAGTCAGCTAGTGGCCGCGGGCCGCAGTACCGCGGTCCGGCCGCCTAGCGTCGTGGACCATGTCGACCGTCATCGTCAGCAGGCCGCCGCGCCGCGACGGACCTGCGTTGCCCAGCGGTGAAGTCACGCTGGATCCACCGCCTGCGTTGCCGCAGCCGGCTGCCCGGCAGCTGTCGCAGTACGTGATGATGGTGCCGATGCTCGCGGGCGGTGCCGCCATGGCGCTGATGTACTCGACCCTCGGCGGTGGCGGCCGGATGAGCTACATCGTCGGCGGTCTGTTCGGGCTGTCGGCGCTGGGCATGGCCGCGGTCGCGTTCGCCGGTCAGGGTGCACCACGCCGCGAGATGGCCCGCGCCCGCCGCAGCTACCTGCGGCACCTGGCTCAGCAGCGCATCCGCGCCAGGCGTGCCGTCTCCCAGCAACGCACGGCGCTCTCGTACCTGCATCCGGACCCGACACAGCTGTGGACGCTGGTGGAGAGCTACCGGCTCTGGGAGCGCCGCCGTAACGACGCCGACTTCGCCATCGTCCGGGTCGGCACCGGTGCACAGCCCCTCGCCACGCCGGTCGCTCCGCCCGACACTGCTCCGCTCGAAGAGCTGGAGCCTCTGTCCGCCGGTGCACTGCGCCGCTTCATCACGACGTACTCGTCAGTGCCCGGACTGCCCGTAGCGATGGCGTTGCGGGGCTTCGCCCGGGTGTACGTCGACGGCGAACCGGACCGCGCCCGCGGCCTGGCACGGGCGCTGATCGCGCAGCTGGCGACCTTCCACTCACCTGACGACCTGCTGGTCACGGCTGTGATCGGCAGGGACACCAGAGCCGAGTGGGAGTGGCTGAAGTGGCTGCCGCACGCGCACCACCCGGAGAAGTCAGACGCGCTAGGCCCCATCCGGCTGATCAGCAAGAGTGTCCCGGACCTGGAGTCCGTGCTGGACGACCTGCTCGCGCAGCGGCCCCGCTTCGACCCGGCGACGACCACGCGGGTGGACGGGCCGCACATCGTCGTACTGATCGACGGTGGCGACGTAGCCGGCTCGGACCACCTGATGACGGGCAGCGGCGTAGAGGGCGTCAGTGTCATCGACCTGACCACTCAACCGCCACGGCTGCTCGATCGCTCCACCGTGCTGCTGGACGTCGCAGACGACGGCGTACTGACCAGCATGACGATGGACGGCGAGTCCGAGGTCGGTACGGCGGACACGTTCGCCACCGCGGATGCGGAAGCGCTGGCCCGGCTTCTCGCGCCGCTGCGCCTGTCCACCGGTCCGGACGGCGACGAGAGCTTCGCGTCCGCCTTCGGTCTCACCGACCTGCTGGGCCTCGGAGACCCCTACGACTTCGACCCCGCCGAGCACTGGGGCGTCCGGCCGAACCGGGACCGGCTGCGCGTCCGGTTCGGTGTCACCGCGGACGGTACGCCGGTGGAGCTCGACCTCAAGGAATCCGCACAGGACGGCATGGGGCCGCACGGCCTGCTGATCGGCGCGACCGGCTCCGGCAAGAGCGAACTGCTGCGAACCCTGGTCCTGGCGCTCGCCGCGACCCACTCGTCCGACAGCCTCAACTTCGCACTGGTCGACTTCAAGGGCGGTACGACGTTCACCAAGCTGGACCGGCTCCCGCACACCAGTGCTGTGATCACCAACCTCGCCGACGAGCTGACCCTGGTCGACCGGATGTCCGACGCGATCACCGGCGAGATAGTCCGCCGTCAGGAGTTGCTGCGCCGCGCCGGCAACTACGAGTCGCTTCGCGCCTATGAGCTGGCCCGAGCGGCCGGCGCCGACCTGCCCGAAGTACCGACGCTGCTGGTGATCTGCGACGAGTTCTCCGAGCTCCTGTCCGCCAAGCCCGACTTCATCGACATGTTCGTCCAGATCGGTCGCGTCGGCCGTGCGCTCGGCGTACACCTGCTACTGGCCAGCCAGAAACTGGAGGAGGGGCGGCTGCGCGGGCTCGACGCCCACCTGTCGTACCGCATCGGCCTGCGGACGTTCTCGGCGATGGACAGCCGGGTGGTGCTCGGCATCCCGGACGCGTACGAACTGCCCAGGGCGCCGGGGCACGGGTTCCTGCAGATCGGCACCGAGACGCTCGTGCGGTTCCGGTCCGCGTATGTTTCCGGTGTCCATCGCCCTGCCGTCAGTTCGGTTGCGAGCGGCAACGATGTGGCGGACGACGTCGCCGAGTACACGAGCGCGTACGTGTCGATGCCGGTGGCGCCGGACGCGGCCGAGGAGCAGCCGCCGGAGGAGGACGGCATCGGCGAGCAGCTGCTCGACATCCTCGTCGATCGCCTGGAGAACAATGGCAAACCGGCCCACCAGATCTGGCTGCCGCCGCTCGACGACCCGCCGCCGCTCACCGAGCTGCTGCCGGCCGTCACCGTCGACCCGGACCGTGGGCTGACCGTCGCCGGTCCCCGCGGAACCCTGCGCGCCCCGATCGGCCTGGTCGACAAGCCGCTCGAGCAGCGGCGTGATCCGTTCGTGGTGGACCTCTCCGGCGGAGCCGGGCACGCGGTGGTCGTCGGCGGTCCGCGCAGCGGCAAGAGTACGGCGATCCGCACGCTGATCTCCTCACTCGCACTCACCCACACACCGCGTGAGGTGCAGTTCTACTGCCTCGACTTCGGCGGCGGATCGCTGGCGTCGCTGCGGGAGTTCCCGCACGTCGGCGGCGTCGCCTCCCGTCTCGACGCGGGCGCCGTACGGCGGACCGTTGCCGAAGTCCTGCAACTGCTGGGCGCGCGCGAGCGCGTCTTCGCGGAGCAGGGCATCGAGGACATGGCGTCGTACCGGGCGCGCCGGGCGGCGGGGGAGTTCCCGGACGACCCGTGGGGTGACGTTTTCCTGGTCGTGGACGGTTGGTCCGTCCTGCGTTCCGACTTCGAGGAACTCGAGCTGACGCTGGCCGAGATCGCCGGCCGCGGCCTCGCGTACGGCGTCCACGTGGTCGCGAGCTGCTCGCGCTGGTTCGACCTGCGCGGGACGATTCGGGACCTGTTCGGCACCCGGATCGAGTTGCGGCTGGGCGACCCGGCGGACTCGATGATCGACCGCCGGGCCGCGATGAGTGTTCCGGCGGACAAGCCCGGACGCGGTCTCGCCGACAAGGCGCAGCACTTCGTCGTCGCGACGCCGGACGCCGACCTCGGCCCGCAACTCGCCGCCGCCTGGCCGGTGTCGGGCGCGCCGCGAGTACGCGTGCTGCCCTTGCAGCTGACCGATGCCGAGTTGGCCGCCGTACTGCGTCGGCAGCCGGAGGCGCACGCAGGCCTGCCGATCGGGCTGACCGAGAGCGACCTCGGACCGGCGTACGTCGACCTGGAGGCGGACCCGCACTTCCTGCTGTTCGGTGACACCGAGACCGGGAAAAGCGGTTTCCTGCGCTGGCTGGCGCGCTCGATCATCGACCGCTACGAGCCGGTGCAGGCGCGGATCGTCGTGGTCGACTACCGGCGCTCGCCGGTGCCGGCCGCCGAGCACGTCATGGGGACGTTCGCCGACCCGCGCGGCGTCGAGGCGATGGTCGCCGACCTCGTCCCGGTCCTGGAACGCCGCCTGTCAGGCGAGTGGACCGGCCCGCAGCTGCACATCCTGGTCGACGACTACGACCTGGTCGCGGGCCAGACGAACCCGCTCGCCGGCCTCGTCGACTACCTGGCCCACGGGCGCGACATCGGCCTGCACCTCGTCGTCACCCGCCGCAGCGGCGGCGCCGGCCGGGCGATGTTCGATCCGTTGATCGCCCGCCTCCGCGACCTCGGCACGCCGGGCCTGCTGCTCAGCGGCGACAAGTCCGAGGGCCCGCTGCTCGGCGGTACCAAGCCACAGTCCCAGCCGCCCGGACGCGGCCTGCTCGTCGACCGCCGCGGCGGCACCCAACTCGTCCAACTCGTCCTCTGCTCGAGCTGACAGGAGTCACTGATGGTCCAGGTCTCACCGCAGGAGCTGCGGGACTTCGCCGCGAGGTTGCCCGCGGCCTCCTTCACCGCGCTGGCGCAGCAACTGCCGGGATTCCATCTCGGCGGGGGCATGCCAGCCGCCGACAAGGCGAACCAGTTCGTCAAGCAGTGGGCGCAGCAGGTGGCCGGATTCGGCGTGGACCTGGACCGTGGCGTCGACGCGTTCCGGACGGTCGCGCAGAACGCCGCGGCGCGGTTCGAGACCACGGACCAGAGTGCGAAAGACGTGTTCGCCGAGGAACTGAACCCGTTCCGGGGACGTGACTGGACCACCTCCGACGCGCTGGCACCGGCTGCGGAGAAGCCACCGGCGGACACCCGGCCTCCCGCGACGACGACCGACGACCCGGAGGTGGACATCCTCGCTCCCGGGCCGTTCGGGTCCGCCGGGGGCTCCGACCGGCCGGTCGCCTAGGAGGACACGATGGCCGATTACCGCAACACCTCGATGGCGGACATGGTGGCGCAGCTCAACGGCGTCGACGCAGGCGTCTGGCTGCAGGCCGGCGAGACGTGGTCGACGGCGGCGACCACGGTCCGCACCACGCAGGACGACCTGCAGCGCGCCTGGGACAGTACTGTCCCAGCGCAACAGGGGGAGCTGTGCGTCAGCTTCGTGCACAACCTGAACATGAGCAGGACATCGGTGGACGAGTGGCAACCGTTCATAGCCGGCGTCGGCGCACAGTTGACGAACATCGGCAATGTCACCACCGATGCGAAGCGGATCGTCGGCGGCTTGGTCCAGCCGTACGCCGACGCGGAGCACCGGCACATGACAGCCACGGACGCCGCCGAGGGCAAGGCGGCGCAACGCGAGATGGACGACATCCGCGGTTGTGTTGCCAACGTGATGAACAACCTGTCCTCGCTCATGGAGCAGGCGCTCGGGCGAGTCACTCCGGTGCCGCATGCGAAGTACGGCGGCCCGATGACACCGAAGGCCGCGACGGAACCCGGCGCAGGGGACCCGAGCGCGGGCGCCCCGGGCGCGGGGGACCCGAGCGCGGCGGTCGACGCCGGTGGCGGCGGAGCCACGCCGGGGGACCTCGGCGGCGCGCCGGGCGAGACGCCCGCTCCGTCGGCACCCGAGACGCCCGAGGCGAAGGATCCGGTCGAGGAAGCCGGCAAGCTCATCGACGTCATCGGGAAGGGCATCGACCTGATCGGCAAAGTACCGGAGAACCTCGACAAGTGGGTCACGCTCGCGCAGAACACGCAAGACCTGCTCGGCGGGGACACCACGCCGGACCCCGACAGCGTGGTGCCGAAAGGACTCAACACCGACGCGCCCGCGCTGGCCGGGAGTGCAGGCACCGAGCCGATCCTCAAGCCCAGCAACTACACGCCGTCCTCGCCGAGCAGCGCCGGCTTCGGAGGCGGCGGCCTCGGCTCGATCGGCCTGCCGTTCGCCGGCGGTGGCGGCGGTGGTGGCGGGCACACGAGCTTGCCGTCAGGTACGACGGAACGCGGCACGTCATCGATGCGCTCGGCAACCACCGCGGGCGGCGCCGGGACGGAACCGACGTTGGCCGGAAGGCCATCCGTGACAAGTACCTCGACCGGTGCGCAGTCGACCATGCCGCCGATGTATCCCCCGATGGGCGGAGCAGGCGCGCCCGGCGCTGCCGGGCGGGGCGAGATCAAACCCGGCGCAGCGCCGTCCAGGCCAGGGTTCGCCGTACCGACCGAGTCCACGGCCACCGAACGCCTGCGTCGCCAGGGCGTGCAGTCGGACTTGCAGGGCCGCACGAACGGCGAACAACGGACGCCGACAGGCGCGCCCCCACTGCGGAAGCGCCCGGCCGCCGCGCGCTCCCGACGTACCCCTACCGAAGACGTGCTGGACGAGGAACTGTGGAAGCTCTGACCGCACAACTGGCCATTCCGTGGCCACAAGCGGAACGCGCCCGAACGACGCGGATCCGGAACCTAGCGTGACATCGACCGGTGATCACGCGCCGGCAACCAGCGAGGAGGAAACACCATGGCCGGTGTGGAGACCGAACTCCAGCGAATGCAACGCACGGCCCACGAGGCCGCCACGATCGGCGACAACCTGAAGGCAGTGATGACTGCGCTCGACAACGCGATGGGCGGCCTGGCCCCGATGGACGGGCAGATCAAGAACGTCTTCTGGCAGGGCCACAGCAACCATCTCGACGCGGTGACCAGGCTCTGCGCGAAGCTGCACCAGATGTCCGAGGGCATCACCACCTCGAAGACCGGATACGAGGCCGAGGACAGCAGCAGCCAGACAGCGTTCACCCAGGTCGCCGGGACCGGCGGCACCGTCCTCGACACCACCAAGCTCTAGGAAGGAACGCCCCGATGCTGATCAACTACCCGGGCCCGGCGATGATGCAGGGTTCCGTCGACATGGCAGACGCGAACCGGAAGGTCACCGAACTGCAGAGCCAGTTCCAGACGGCCATGCAGGCGTTGCTGGCCGCGTGGCGCAGTGAGTCGGGCTCGCCGCAGCTCCAGCAGGTGCAGCAGCTGTGGGTGCAGGCGAACGAGGAGATCAACCACGTGCTCGGCCGCCGCGGCGGTGCGCTGGAGGACGCCTGGGTCCGGATGGCGCGCGCGGACCGCTCGGCCGCGAACGCCCTGGACATCTGATCCAGCTGCCGAAGCCCGGTCCTCTGGTATCCAGGGGACCGGGCTTCTCGTCTGTCTATTCGGCGCGCCAACCGCGGCGCCGGCCTGCGGACACGACGATCGCCGCGATCGTCACCAGCAGAGCCAGAATCCCTGCTAGTACGGCGATCTGGCGTGCGTTCTGGCCTGCGATGCTCCAGGCCGCGGCGCGTCGTACTGCTTCCGGATCGGTGGTGGTCGGCTTCACCGGCGGCAGTACTGCGGGCCTCGTGGTCGCGAGGACGTCCTGGACAGCGCGGTACGGGTTCACGACGCCGGCGCCGTACTGGTCCGCCGGTCCGGGCGCCGGCGTGGCGGTGGCGAGCAGCCGGGCTGCGACCTCGGCGGCGGGCATCCGCGGGTCGGCCGCGCGGACGAGGGCCGCCGTACCGCTGACGAAGCCGGTCGCGAAGCTGGTGCCGTCGTAGTAGCGGTGGCCGCGGACTCGGGTCGCGGCGAGGACACCGCCGCCCGGCGCGGAGATGTCGACGTACGGACCGACCTGCGAGCTCTGGAGCCGCGAGCCGTCGATGGTCGTGGCGCCGACGCCGAGCACCCCGGGGTACGCCGCGGGGTACGTCACAGGATCCGGTCCTTGCTGGGAGTGTGCGTTGCCGGCCGCGGCGACGATCAGCGCGTCGTGGCGCTGCGCGTAGCGGACGGCCTCGCGGACCGGTTTCTGGTCCGCGTACAGCGAGAGCGAGATGTTGATGACGGTCGCGCCGGCGTCGACGGCGTACCTGATCGCGCCCGCGAACACCGCTGCGTCCACGGCCGCGCCTTGCTGATCGCTGGCATCGCGTTCGCTGACCCGGATCGGCAGGATGCGCGCACCTGGCGCTACGCCGCGGAACCCGATCCCTTCCCGTGGTCGCGCGGCGATGATGCTCGCGACCGCCGTACCGTGCGAGACGCAGTCGAAGTTCGCGCGGTTGTCGCCTGGGGTCAGGACGTCCTTGCCGGGCAGCACAGCGCCTTCTTGGCTGAGTTGGGGGTGGTCGGCGTCGACGCCGGAGTCGATGACGGCGACGGTCACGCCGCTGCCCGTGCTGACCGGCCAGGCGCGTTCCGGCGCCAGCCAGGTTGTTGCCCATGGCATCTTGCTGATCGCCGGCCCGCCGGGTGCGGCGTACTGGCACTGGCCGGACGGCGGTACCGCCGCCGCGGTGGGCGCGGTCAGTGTGCTCAGGACGACGGCCGCGGCTGCTGCTCTGACTGGCTTCACGTTCCGGACCGTACGGCGTGGCTCGATCGGGCCACGGGTTCTGACCCCTTGTGGCCAGGGACTGACCGCGATGCCGTCGACCGCCGACTCTGGAAGCCGGAGGTGGACCATGTCGAAATTCAACCCGGGCAAGGAACTGGCAGCGCTCGGTCTGGACAGCGGGATCGAGGAGCTGAACGCCGCGACGCAGGCGCTCGACCGTGCCTTCGACGAGACCGTCGCGACCGCCGTCTCGCCCGACCGGATGGTCAAGGTCACCGTGACCGGCCGCGGCGACGTCCGCGCGATCGAGTTCGACCCGGGCATCTACCGCACCGCGGACCCGCGGGCACTCGCCGCCGTCGTCCTCGCGACCCTCGGCCAGGCGCACGCCACGGCGGCCACCAAGATGGAAGCGGCGTACAACGCTTTCCGGGAACACCTCGATGACTGACCGGATCGAGGTCGACTCCACGGGCGTGGCCCGGGCCGCCGACGCCTGCCGGATCGCCGGGATGAACGCCGGTCTGGAGCTGAACCGGTTGCTGGGGGCACTGACCAGGGAAGCGGTCGAGACCGCGGCCGGTCACGACGACTACGGCAGGCAGATCACGGACGGCTGGGTGAACAGCGGGGCCGGCTCCTTCACCTTGTACGGCAAGGGGATCGAGGAACATCTGATCGCCCGCGGCGACCAGATGTCGTCCTGCGGCGAGAACGCGAAGGCGACCGACGACGACGCGGCCCTGCAGGTGCGCGCGGCCGATCTCGGACTCACCGAGACCGCGACCGGCTGGACGATGACGCCGTCGCAGGAGACCTGACGTGGGGCTGGAACTGCCTGGCTGGTTGAAGGCAATACTTCAAGGTGGCTACGAGCCCCAGGCCGACGAGGACAAGCTCTACGCGCTGGCCGACCAGTACGACCTGTGTGCGAAGTACCTGACGCAGACGCTGCCGGGTGGGATCGACGCGGCGGCGGGCGGCTTCGGTTCGGCGTACCGCGGGGAGGCGGGGATCGCGCTCGAGGGTTTCCTCAGGCGCTACGCGCACGACAAGGAGCTCCAGGGGCCGGCGATGCTGGCCGACGCGACCACGCACCTGGCCGAGTTCCTGCGGACGATGGGGGACACCATCGTGCGGACGAAACGCGAACTGCTGATCATCGGCATCGTCAGCTGGATCACGATCCTCGCCGGTCTCGGCCCGATCATGGGCACGCTGATCCGCAAGCTCGGGCAGGAAGGCGTGAAGCAGCTGATCCTGATGCTGCTGAAGAAGCTCGTCAACCGCGAAGCCAGGAAGCTGCAGACGCGGATGGTGGCCGAGATGGTCGCGAACGCGGCGCAGCAGTCCGGCAAGTTCGTGTTCAGCCGGCAGATGGTGCCGCGGGCACTGGCCCTCGCCGGCGCGGAACTCGCCGACGAGGTCATTCCGCACACGCTTGCCGGATGGTGGGGCGAGCTCACCGGCCAGGACCGGCGCCTGGTCGTCGACAGCCACGGCCGCCCGGTGACGGACGCCGACGGCCATTTCGTGACCACGCACGACTGGGACTGGCGCGGTACCGCGAAGACCGCGACCGGTGCGCTGGTCGGCGTACCGCTGTCGCACGGTGTGGGTGTCGGACTGGCGAAGGTACCGCTGCTGGGGAAGTTCGGGCGGATGTTCCTGAACAACGCGATCACGTCGCCGCTCACGAGCTCGCTGACCGCCTGGGGCTACGGCGAAGGCTGGCACAACCCGAAACTCGAGGACGCCTGGATCGCCGGCGCCCACGGCGTCGTCCGCAACTCCACCCCGAGCGACATCAACGGCCCCCTGGAATCCCTCGGCCGCCGAGCAGGCGAGTACGTCGGCAACCAACTCGTCTCCGCCCTCCCCGACCCCACCCCACCCCCCAACCCAGACGACGACGGCCACCCCCAGGCCCCACCCACCACCCACCCCATAACCACCCCCACACCGGCAACAGCAACTCAGACCGCCCACTCAACCACCACTCCCACCGCCCCAGCCGCCGCCGTCCCGACCCACGCCCCCACCGCCCCCCAAACAACAACCCGCCCCACATCCACCCCAGTCCAGTCCCACCCCAACCGCCGAAACCCCACCAAACTCGAGACCCCCACAGCCGAAGAAGCCCCCACCCCCGAACCCCAACCACTCCAAACCCCATCAACCGATCCCCAACCCCACCCAACCGAGTCCCACCCCCAACCAACCGACGCCCATCCCCAGCAAACCGACCACCAACCCACAACCCCCAATTCCCAGCCAACCCCCAACACCACCCCACCCACCCCCACCACGACACCACCCCCGCCTCCCACCCCAGAAACACCGGCCGCAGCGGAACCACAGCTCTCGCCAACCCCAGACACCGCACCCACGCCGACTCCCGCATCTACGCCGACTCCCGCACCCACGCCGACTCCCGCACCCACGCCGGCTCCCGCGCCCACGCCGGCTCCCGCGCCCACGTCGGCTCCTGCGCTGACGGCGGCATCCGCGTCCACGCCAGCTCCCGCCCCGACCCGACACACCTCACCCCTGCCGTCGACGGCGGACCCTGCGCTCGCACCCTCGGCAACAAGCACGCCGCCCGCCCCGGGCGTGCCCTCGGCGTACACCCCAAGCGCCGTCTCCGCGCCATCCACACCGAACAGATCCTCCGCGCCGTCCGCGCCGTCCGCCCCGTCCGCGGCGACCCGGGCACCCGCTGCAACCCGGCCGACTACAAGCCCAAGGCCGATCGGGCACCAGACCGCTCAACCCCTCACGCCTGGCGCCCGCTCCACCTCGGCTACGTCCCAACCGCACCGCCAAGGTCCGCCAAACCTCAACGGCGACGCCTGGATGCGCAACCCCCGACCAACCGAAGCCCTAACCGCCCTCCGCCGCGGAACCGACCACCCCCACCTACGTACGACGGAAGAGCCCAGCACGCCGGCCCAACTAGTAGCGGACTGGTTGCAAGCCGCCCTGTCGTACCAAGGCCTGTCGAAGGCTGACCAACTCCAGGTCGTAGAAGCCGTCGTACAGATATGCGCAGGCGACACCACGCGAATCAAAGGTCTCCGGCCCTTACTGCAAAGCCCCGGCCTCCGTGCCCTCGAACCAGCCCAGCTACTCGAGGAGATCACCACCTGGACCCGCTACGAACAACTCTTCGGCCGCGCCATCGAACTCGGCGCCCAATTCACCGGATCCCCGCAACCCACCGACGTAACCCCCTGGCGTACCCACACCTGGACCAACGCCACCAAACTCCACGAACTAACCAACCTGCCAACGAAACTCAGCACCAGCGGCCGCCCCGGCCAACTGGTCACCCTCGACGAACACGCCGGCGTCTACGCGATCCCCCGCGACGGCACCGAGTGGATCGTCAAGCTCCTCCCCGACACCGACGCCCAGCGAACCAACCTGACCGCCGAGTTCCAGGGCGTAGTAGCCGGAGCGCAAACCGGCTACGGACCCACGCCGTACGGCCTGGTCCGCGCAACCATCAACGGCAACCCGTACGTCGGCATCGCGATGAGCCGGGTACAAGGCGCAATGGTCCACTCGCCACACCCGACAGACCCGGCCGCACAAGCCGAGGTCGCCCGCGCACGCCGGGCCGTCACGTTCGACACCGTCCTTCAACTGCACGAGTACTTGCAACGTCTACTCGAATCCGGCCACCACTCCCACGGCGAACTCCAGCCACTGATCGACCCCGACACCGGAAACCTCCGGATGATCGACCTGGCCGACGTCCAGCCGCTCCTGGACGACCCCGACTACCAACGTCTCGCCCGCGCCGACCACGGCTTCAGCCTGGAAAGCGACGACATCCGCCGCCAGCTGATCGACGCCGCGCTCGAGAACGCGCGCCGTACCGACCGCGGCGACGGTAGCCCCGACGAGCCCGGGACCGACGAGTCCGGCACCGACGACACCGCCCGCGCACGACGACAAGCGATGCCGACCGGCGACGGCCTAACCGTCGAGGCCGTGCAACAGGCGGTGGAAAACGTGTGCCGCCGGATGCGCCTGCCGCGCGAACTCGACCTCCGGATCGTGGTCGCGGCAGACACAGAAGTGCTGGCACAGGAATACGGCATCGCGAGGAGCTCCGGACCGCGCCCCGGCTATTTCCGAATGGAAGGCACAACCGGCGTCGTCTACCTGTCCGCCAAGGACCACAACTCCTCGGAAGACGTCGCAGCATCCGTATGGCACGAGGTCGTCGGCCACTACGGCTGGCAACTGTTCAGCCCACAGGTGCGAGCCGAGATCCTCACCGCCGTCCACGAACTCCGCGACCTCGACCAAGCCCTCTCGACCGAGATCGACGAGTTGTACGCCGACCAGCCGGCCGACGTACGCGACGAAGAGTTCCTCGCCCGTCTGGCCGAAGGCGGTGTACCCACCAAACTGCGCCAGGCCTGGAACGCCCTCCTCTCCACCCGCATAGGCACCGCCCTGGCAAACATTGGCGCCATAAGCAACGAGACTCTCGAACAAGCCCGCCACAACCACCACCTCGAGCCGCTGTACGCGATCGTCCGCACCCTCACCAAGGCCATCCGCCGCAACCGCTCAGCCCACGACCCCTCACTCACCCGCCAGTCTCCAGCCGCCCACCAGCCCTCGGACCCCCACCAGCCCTCGGGTGTCAGCGAATCCTCGATCGTTTCCTCAACCACGGACCGTTCGCGCACCCACCGCGCCGGCCCGAACATCTCCCGGATCCGCCCTGCCCAGCAGAACCGCTACAACGGCGGCGGTCTCCCCGCATTCACCAGCGGCCTCGTCGAGTCGACGTACGACGAACTGCTCAACGGCACGCCCGACGAGCAAGCCCTGGCTGCAGCGCTTTTTGCCGTACCAGGAAACAAAATCAAGCGCTTTCTCATCACAGCCGCGGACGAGCACCACCTGGTGATCGAAGGTGCGCGGCTCACTCCGCACCACCTCGCCGTGATGACTGACCTCTACCGGAACGTGTCGATCGTCCTCGACACCCCCACCGCCGAGGCCCGCGTACTGGCTCATCAGGTCGCCGACATCATGGGCCTCGACATCGTCGTGCGTACGCCGAACGGCTGGCAAACCCTGCACCCGCAGCCGAATCCTCTGCTGCACCAAGAGGGTACGGTCGAGTTCGGCCCCGACGACACCCTGATCCTGCGTACGCCGGACCACCCCGACGGCCGGCCTATCGACAACCCCGCATCGCATCTGGGTCGACTGTTAGGCGTCGGCGGATCCAAGGCGGCCTTCGCGTTCTACGACAAGGTGATCCTGATCGCGCTGCCGACGATCGAGGTGCCGTTCATCAAGCAACTGAACCGGACGCTCGATCTGTTGACGAAACCAGGCGCGGCCGAGGTCATCGCCCCGCTCCGCTACACGACCGTCTTCGAACGCGACGCCTTCGTCGCGGACCGTTTCCCGACCATCAGCCGCGACATCTGGGCGAGCGTCCCGGACCGCGGTCCCGAGGCCGCCCACCTGCTCCGTCCCACCCAGGCAAGTCTCGCCAGCCTGCGAGCGATCCGCGCATTCTTCGTCGCGAACAACCTGGTCATCACCGACCTCCAGTTCGGCATCGACCCCGACGGCCGCTTCTGGGCGTACGACGTGGGCCGCGTCCGCCCCCTCGCGACACCCCCGCCCTCAATCCCCGAAGGCGTAGACCTCTCCATCTTCCAGCGCGCCACCACCAACCCTCTCGAAGTCATCGACGCCTGGATCGCCTGGGCCACCGACGGCCTGGAAGCGGCCACCACCACCGCACCCGCCCCAACCCCACCCCACATCCCCGAACCGCCCGACACCAACACAACCCGCGAACGCCGCATCTGGCCCCACCGCCGCAAGAACCGGAACCACCCACACACCGCCACCGAAAACATCGCCGAGGCGGATCGAGCCCCCGCAGAGGCGGACCAGGCTGCGACTGAGCCGGACGCGGCATCCGTCGCGACGGCGGACGTCGCACACAGGGATGGCCGACGCGAAGACCTTCTCGCCGGTGGGCCTCCCGGCACCCGGCCCGCCCAACCGACCGAGCTGACTGGGTTCATCGAGACCGAACGCCAGCACAGCAACAATCCCGAGCTCAGCCGGCTGCTCACACGCCTCGATGTTCTCGACTCCGACCGGCAACGTCTCCTCGACCGGTACGACGCCCAGCTGCCGACAGAGCTGCACGAACTCACCGAGGTCCTGCTCGCCATCTCGACAACGCTTTCGCAGTACGCCGACGCGATGCATGGCCTAGGCCTCGATCCACATGTCCGACCCAGCGGGCCGGAGAACCGTCCGGTCAGTGACTCGGTCCTGCACCACGATCCGCTGCACCCCCGCAACCTCACGGACCTGACCTGGTCACCCGGCCGCCACCACCAGCCGAGCGTCGACGCGGAAAACGCTGCACTGGTCGCCGCCAAGGTCCAACAGGCAAGCAACGGCAGGTACGGCCCGTTCTCGATGGCCCAAGTCCAGGCCTACGCCGCCACCGGTCGACGCCTCGTCGACATCGCCGCGGATCTGGTGTCCGACTCCGAGCGACGCCGTACGTCGTCCTGGCACAGCCAGGCCTCCCTCGAACGCGCACTGTCCGCCAGGGTCGACTTCCAGCGCAGCCTGACAGCCCAACACGCGCGTGCCGTCCCCGCACGTCTCATCCAGCAAGAGCGCCCGCCGCTCGACTGGCCGACGTACGCCGGCCTGCAGGCGAAGGCACTGAGGCGCCAGCAGGCCGAGCTTGCCGCGCGGGCGGACGCCCGCACCAAGAGCGCGCGGAAGGCGACAGATGAGGCTGCGTCCGACGAGGAAAACGCTTTAGGAAAACAGGAAACGGCTGCCCGCCATACGGCGATCGCGGTTTCCTGTACGACGGCGGCGCAGCAGGCGGACCAGGCACGTCAGGCGTGGGAAACGTTCCGCGCCAACCCGACCCAGGACGCACTCCAGTTCGCCAGGAAACAAGAGGAAACATTCCGGCAGCGACTCGCGGAAACCCTGCCGCCGAGAAATGTCCTGCCGACCGCGATCGTTTCCGGGAAGCTGCCGTACCTGACCGCGTTGACGAACGACCTGAACCAGGCCCTCGCCCAACAGGGCAAGAGGTACCGCTTCACGCCGGAACTGTTACACCGGACGTTGCGCGCCGAGACCCGACGGCTGTTGTCGCCGGATGGCGTAGTACTGACGGTCGGCAACGATCCGCTGGCGGACGTGACCGAGCTGACGCAGTTCGAGCTCACGCTGGATCCGAACGAACTGCAGGAGGTCCTCGACAACCCGGTGTACTTCGAAGAAGGCCCAGCTTGGCCAACTGGTGCAGGGCGGGTACAGCATCGGCACGACGGCAACCCAGACGTTCGGCGTGAGCGGAGGCCTGAAGCTCGCGACCATGCTGTCGGCATTGCCGGACACGAATCCCGCGAAGGCCGTGTCGGAGGTGCTGTCGCCCACCCTCGAGTACTCGAAGAACGCCGGCCTCAACATCACCGGCGGCGCCACAGAGTACGGTCTCCCGGGCGCCGTCGAGGTGATCCAGGGCGAAATCCTCCGCTTCCGGGCGGCGCGACCGCACTGGACCTGGCGGATGCGGACCTCCGCGGTCGACGCATGGTCCGATCGGCACCTGGTCGCGACCGGAGCGGAGCAGGACGGCACGACGCTCGATCTCGGCATCAGCCACTCGTACGCGGCCGGCTCTCCGAAGGACACCGTGACGATGACGTCGCCGGCCCCTAGCGAGCAGCGCCGTACCGAGCAGCGCCGTACCGAGCAGCGCCGTACCGAGCAGCGCCGCACCGCGCTGCCCGAACACGTGGCCACCCGCGTCGACGGTCTGTCGGGACTGGCCGACCAGGCGATTGCGGGCCTCAGGCAACTACTTGGCTCGCTCGACCGGATCGGGCACGACCAGCTGCGTGGGCTGCTGACCGAGGACGTGCCGGGCCGGCTCACCGAGGCGAGCGGTTCCGGCGTCACCCGGATGATCACCAAGCGCGGTCGCGTGGTCGCGTACGCGCAGCTGAGGACGGTCCCGCTGTGGGAGCAGGCCACGCTCCTCGGCGCCAGCTCGAAGGACCACAAGATCGAGCGGCTGCGCGTCGGCTTCTCCGGGGCGTCGGGCAGCCAGAGCTTCACAGCCGGGGACTCGTGGTCGGTCTCCGCGGGATACGACGGTACGGCGACCGCGGACCTGGTCGACTCGTCCTGGGACGCCGGTCCGAGCGCGAAGGCCGGTGTGAACCTCGGCCACTCCACGTCGGTGAGCACCGCGGACACCGCGATCCATCCGAGCGTGCAACGCAGGCAGCCGACGGTCGGTGTAAAGCTGCGCCTGCGGCATCACCTCACCGTCCACCGCGTGGACCAGCGTGGCAGCTTCGAGCTCACCGCGGACGGGGACGCCGTACTGCGGATGCCCGAGAACGACGCGTTCCGCGCCGGCCTGCCGGTTCCGTCGGCGGCACTGGTACGCGGACCGGACGGCGAGTGGAAGCGCGACGCGGACGGTCGGTTGCTACTCCGTGGAGACCCGCAGCCGACCGCGGAAACCATCGACCTGCCCGTGTGGCTGCAGGACGGCCCGCGGCAGATCCGCGGTGCCGGACCGGCGCTGGTCCAGGAGTTCCGCGGCGCCGACGAGGCCCTGACCGAGTTCCTCCGACACCTCGCCGCGACGGGCTTGATCCCGAACGGCGAGCTCGCCGGCGAGGATCCGGCGCTCGTCGCCAGCCGGCTGGCGAACCGCGAGCGGGTCGGGCAACAGCTGGCCCGGCATCGTCTCGAGACCGGTTACGATCCGGCGGCGCAGGAAGGCATCGTGTTCCGGCTGGACCGGCACCGCACGGGTTTTCCGCCGAAGCAGCACACGTACCGGATCAAGCTCCGGCCGTACCCGGGACAGGCCAAGCTCGTCGGGATCACCACCGGCGAGACCGTGGTCAACCTCGACATCGGCTCGAACACGACGTCGCGGTCCGGCGGCCGGTCCAGCAGCCTCCCCTGGCAGGCGAAGCTCGGCTTCAGCGACAAGCCCGAGTCCGGTCAGGCCGGCACGACCCCCGAGGTCACGCCGAGCTACGGCAGGGCGTCGCGCGGCCGCTCCACCAGCTGGGCGCTCGGCAACACCGTGAACCGCGTCTCGCTGACCGAAAGCACGGGCCCGGTCGCGGTGTTCGAGGTACCGCACACGCTGACCGTCACCGAGGTCACTGGAACCAGTGAGTCCGCGCCGCTCGTGGAGGTCAGCGGCAGTGCCCGGCTGTCGATCGACCGCGAGCTCTGCCGCCGGGACGGCGTCGGACCGACGGTGTCGATCGGCGGCCGGGCCGACCCGTACCTGTTGCGCTCGGCAACGTTCCAGGCGGTGGACATCGGCGACCCGGTACGGCGCCTGGTCGCTGAACTGCCGGAGTTGGCGCGCGCTGACAGCTCGGCCTTGCACCACCTGAGCGCGTTCCTCAACCCGCGGAACCTGGCGGCGCGCCCGGAGCTGCTGACCGCGCCGTACCGCACCGGCCTGATGATCACGCCGCCGCCGTCGGACCCGGCGCAGGCGCTGGCAGAGCATGGCCTGACCAGCGGCCGGGCGCGGCTGGAAGTCACCTCGGAACTGCGGAACCTCGCGTACGTCGGCTCGGGGCAGGCGGTGGTCGGCGAGATCAACCTGACCCTCGGCAGCTCGAGCTTCACCATCGGTCCGTCGACCAGCGGCAGCCCCGGGCTCGGTGTCGGTAACGGCGCAGTCGCCGCGGACGGGTCGTCGTACGGCGGCTCGCTCGCCGGGAGCCGCACCGGCGCCAAGTCGGCGAGCAGCACCGAGACACAGATCGGCGGTGTCGAGCGGCTCGCGATCCGTGACGGTGAGCACTACCAGTTCTGGGCCGACCTCGTCGTCGCTGCGGAGCTGCAGGCGAACGGCGCCGCTCCGCGCCAGGTGAAGCTGAGCACCGGCGCGATCATGCTCACCTTGCCGGAGCGGGACGCGCTGATGCTGTACGGGCGTCGCAAGCTGGATCTCCCGGCGGGCAAGGCAGACGACGCCGTCCAGCGCCTGCTCGAGGGCAAGCTCAACCTCCCGCCGCGCACAGTCGTCGCGCTCGCGTCGCGGTACGCCGGGACCCACCGCGAGCAGCTGACGGGGGCGGTGCGTGCCCTGTCCAGCGTGCGTGAGGTGTCGTACCCGACACTCCATCCGTCGCTGCCGACGCCGAAGGCCCTCGTCGCCACGCCCACCGTCGTGCGGTTGCCGGATCTCTACACGACCACGATGGGTGCGGGTCTGATCGACAGCTCGACGCTGCGGAGTCCGGACGGGATGCCGACCGATCTCTACCTCGAAGTCCTGGCGGCCGTCGGGCAGAGCACGCCGGAGGCGCTCGACGACCCTGTGCTGACAGCCGGACTGCGCGGCGACCTCGCCGGGCTTCGGTGGCACGGTCACATCGACGATTTGCTCAGCCCGCTCGGATTCGTGACGGAGTACCCGACGGGTGACGGCCGCCGGGTGGCGGTGCGCGTCAAGCTCACCTACCACGGCCCGATCACGATCGACGGTGCGCCGGACGACGGCGGCAACGAGAACGTGCTCGGCATCGTGCAGGTCTACGACTACCGCGAGGAGAGCCGCAGCGTCACGGGGGCGACGACGTACGGCGGCCGGGCCGACGGTGCGCTCACCCACGGCGAATCCGGCACGTCGTCGGTCGGGACGGATCTCGGTACGTCGATCAGCGCGTCCAGCACCGAGCAGAACACGCGGATGACCCGCGCGCTGTGGGAGCAGACCAAGCGGGTGACCCGCGGCTACCGGATCAGCGTCCAGGTCGACGAATCCACGCCCCGCAACCTCACCGGTGAATTCACGTTCCTGCTTCCCGCCGCGGTGATCGAAGCGGGCGCGCCGTCCGAGGTCACGGACAGGACGGTCGCGCTGCCGCGCGGTGCCGTCGTCCAGGGCACGACCGTCGACTTGCTGTTCGGCACGATCCGCGAGCGGCTCGCGAAGCCGGACATGCTGACGGAGCCGGGCATCGAGCTGCATCGGACGACGCTGGCGAACATGCTGTCCGCCGCCACCCGGATCGCCGCCTTCGAGCGGCTCGCGACGCCGGAGGGGCACCGGATGGTCCGGTTGCCGGTGCCCGGTCCGCGCTCACAGGTGGTCGACGTCGGGGTGCGGGCGGAGTTGTCCCGGATGCAGTTGATCGCCGAGGACGACGGGCAGCTCGGCCAGATCGACCGGCAGCAGCGGCACACGCAGCTGACGGCGGAGAGCAATCGCCTGCTTCCGGCCGCGACGTCGGTCGGCGGTTCGCTGCCGGCGGCCGGTCTCCGGGTAGGTGTCTCGAGCGGTGAGCAGGTCCGGGAGAAGGTCACCGACACCACGGGCCATCGTGCCGAGACGACCTCGAACGAGAACGGGCCGCGGGTGACGGTCCAGGTGGACGTCACGTTCCACCTGGAGTACGTACGACGGCATCCGGACCGTCAGCGATCCGCGCGCACCGACACCGGTCTCGTGCGGGGCACGGCGTGGCTGACGATGTTCCGGCACGAGTACGACGCGTTGCTGGGACGAGCGTTCACGGCGCCGGCCGCTCGCGCCGACGGCGGTTCACGTCCCGCTGCCGGCAGTCCGCGCACCGCCGGCAGCATCGTGCCGCCTGACCCATCGGCAGCCGGCTGACCGGGCTGCGGTCAGTTCGGCCAGGCGGGGTTGCGGCCGAGGTGGGCGACGATGCGGTCGAGCGGGTCGTCGCCCGTCCACGGGACGTCCGGTCCGAACGGCGTCCCGGGAGCCAGCCGGACGTCGCCGGTGGGGACGATCTGCGCGACGCCCTGGGCGGCTTCGAGAACCGCCGGGGAGAAGGTCACCGCCGTACCGAGCGACTTCGCGACGTCCCAGCTGTGGACCACGTAGTCGATGAAGTGGAAGCTGATCGCCTGGGCGCCGGGAAAGGCGGCGTCCGGACCGAACTCGTGGAGCGGGAACACGTGTTCCGCGACGCCCGGCTGGGCGAACGCGTCCAGGACGTGCTCGGCGGACTCCACGTACGCCTTCACCGGGTCGTCGCCGAGATCGCGCAGTTTCCAGACCTCGGGGTCGGCGTCCCCGTGGGCGGCGGCCGCGAAGCCGTAGTGCTGGGTGGCCATGTGGGCGAGCAGCCCGTACAGCGTCCAGGCCCGGCACGGGGTCGGCGCGGCGAGGTCTGCGGGGGTTGCGGTGCCGACCACCTCGATGCTGGTCCGGACCGCTTCGGCGTCCAGGGCGACGTAATCAATAGTAGGCATGTGCATATCATAGGCGCGCGCATATGATTGCGCCAGTGCTACCTTTTCGGGCATGGCAACCGAGCGGCCCGACCTCGCGGCGATGCTGTATCCGCTGGTGCGGGAGCTGATCGCGCTCGAGCTGCCGGTGCTGGCCCGGCACGAGGTCTCGATGTGGGGCTACGCGGTGCTCACCGCCCTCGACGACACCCCGGTCCGCACCCAAGCCGCGCTGGCGGAGGCGATCGGCGCGGACAAGTCCCGCATCATCGGCACTCTCGACGAGCTCCAGCGCGCCGGCCTGATCGACCGCACGCCCGACCCCGACGACCGCCGCGTCCGGCTGCTCTCGATCACCGGCCAGGGCCGCAAGGTACGGCGTGCCGTCCGCAAGGACATCCAGGCGCAGGAAACGCAGGTGCTCGACGGACTCACACCCGCGGACCGCAAGACCTTCCTCCGCATCCTGCACGAGCTGCACACGTCACGCTGACGGTGGAGGACGCTCACCCGCGCGAGTGATCCGCGCGCCGTCCGGCCTCAACAGACTGGCCGTATGAGGCGAGCAGTCGTGGTGTGGGCGACGGCATACGGTTTCCTACGGATCTGGTACGCGACCGGGCATGCGCCCACGTGGAAGCTTCCCGGGAACGATCTGCTGATCCCGAACTGGGCGGCGGTCGGCGCGTGCCTGCTCACCGCGCTGGCCGTGTTCACGACAAGGCCCCGCCTGCTCTGGGCCCTGGCCGCAGGTTGGATCGCCGCAGCCGGTTTCGTCCTGCTCGACCTGGTCGCCATGGTCCTACCCGGCCTGGGCATCCCGTTCGACGTGCTCGGAATGCTGAGCAGGCTCGGCGCCGTCACCGGCGCGCTGCTTCTCGGTTTCCTGGCCAGAGCGCACCAATCTCGCGCGCAGTCGTGGCCGCGCTGGATTTCGATCGCGGGCGGCTGGGCCGCTTTCGCCGGATGCCTCACGCGGCTCGGCGCGCAGGCGGTCGTCGGCTTCGACCAGACGCCCTACGGCGGAAACCTGTCGATCCTGCTTTTCGAAAGCGGTTTCGTGCTGGTCGGGACGGTTCTCCCGTTCCTCCTCGTGCACCCGATCGGCCACCGTTTTCCTCGCTGGCTCCTGCTGCTGCCCGGCTACACGCTCGGCGCCGGCATGACGGCGTACTTCGGTGTCGGCCTCGTCCAGATGATCGTCAACGCGATCCTCGGGCGGTTGGCGTACGGCGACGTCGGTCTTCCGGAAGGCTTCTTCTGGGTCGCGGTGTCGGCATACGTCGTCTGGGGTGCCGGCCTGACGGTGGCCGCGCGCGGATACCAACTCGGCGCCCGTGAGACAACCGATTCGGTGTGTGATCTTCGAACCACTCAGCGTTGAACCAAGTAGAGCGCTCAATCGTTCGAAACAAGCACATGACCATCACCACACCGCGAGGAGTGAGGCCCTGTGCAGGTGCTCGAGCGTTTCCAGAAGGAAGTGATCGGTGTCTTCAGGATCGTCGTCGGATTCTTGTTCGCCACCCACGGCGCGGCCGCGCTGTTCGGCGTGCTCGGGGCGCAACAGGCGCCGCTGTTCGCCTGGCCCGGCTGGTGGGCCTCGCTGATCCAGACCGTCGGCGGCGCACTGGTGATGATCGGGTTCGGTACCCGGTACGCCGCGCTGCTCTGCTCGGGATCGATGGCCTACGCGTACTTCACTGTTCACCAGGCAGGTGCTTTGCTGCCTGTGCAGAATGGTGGCGAGAAGGCGGCGCTGTTCTGCTTCGCTTTCCTGCTGATCGCTTTCCTGGGCAACGGCGCCTGGGCGCTGGAGCGGTCGGCGCGGGCGCAACAGGCAGTCGTAGCGACCGAGTAGCCGATGACGGACCCGATGCCCCACAGAGCAGGAGCGCCGATGGCCGACGACCGGGCGACGCTGCTCCGTGAGTTGCACGACGTGCACGCTCCCGCGCTGTGGCGGTTCGTCGTCCGGCTGACCGGCGACGAACGCCTGGCCGAGGACGTCGTCCAGGAAACCCTGCTCCGCGCCTGGCGCCGGCCCAACATCCTCGCCGAGGACGAGGCCGGCGCCCGGGCCTGGCTGTTCACGGTGGCGCGCAACCTCGTCATCGACGACCGCCGCAGCGCCCGCGTCAGCCGGGAGATCGCCAGCGACGAACTCCCCGAGAACCCGAGCGCCGACCACGCGAACGCAGTACTCGACGCGTGGCTGGTCGCGGAGTCCCTGGCACAGTTGTCGGAGGAACACCGGCAGGTGATCGTTCGGGCGTACTACGGACGCCGGACGGTCACCGACATCGCCGAGGAACTGGACATCCCGTCGGGCACCGTGAAGTCGCGGCTGCACTACGGGCTGCGGGCGCTGAAGCTCGCGCTGCAGGAGAAGGGGGTGACGAGCCAGTGAGCGACGCGTACCGGGAGTGGGACGCGGCGTACCTGCTCGGCGCGCTGTCGGCGAAGGACCGGCGCGCGTACGAGGAGCACCTGCACACGTGTGCGGAGTGCTCGGCCGCGGTCGCCTCACTGGCCGGCGTACCGGGAGTGCTCGCCGCGTTGCCGACCGAGCGCGCGCTGGCCACCATCGCGGCCGAACCGCCGAACCTGCTGCCCGGGCTCGTCCGCGCCGTCCAGCGCGAGCGCCGCAAGCGGCGGATCCGGTTCGGCGCGCTGGCCACCGCGATCGGCGTCGCCGCGGCGGTCGTCGGCGCGCTGGTCGTGGTGCCGCTGACGCGCGACGAGCCGAAGGGCGATTACGTCGTACTGGCCCAGACCGTTTCCAGCAAGCTGTCCGCGGACGCGCGCCTGGTGCCGGAGCCCTGGGGTACGACGATCGAGATCAGCTGCCGGTACGACGACAGCGCGACGCCGAGCGAACGCGCCCGCGGCTACGAGCTGTACGTCACCGACACGACCGGGAAGGTCGAGCTGATCGCGAGCTGGACCTCCGCGCCCGGGACGACCGTGAAACCGGCCGCGACCACGAAGCTGCGGCGGCACGAGATCCGCGCGCTGGACATCCGCAGTTCGGAAACCGGTCGCGTACTGCTCGCTGTTCGTTTCTGAACGCGATTGCACGCAGCCTGTCGGGGCACCAGGAAGGAAAGGTCGGCGGTCGCTCGAGAGGCCGCCGCCCTAGGCCCCGGTGTTCAGGGACGTGCACCGGGGTCGCCGTACGTCGTGACGGGATCGAGCCGCGCGTCGTGACCGGGCCGAGAAGAAAATCCGGGTTCGGCTGTAACACTCGGGCCGTCACCGCCGATACACCGTGTGTAACGCCACTGAGATCCCGTCCCAGGTCATCCGCCCGAAGGGCCTGGGGCGGGATTCTCGACTGCTTCTGAGGCGCCGGCAGCGTTACGCACGAAGGCCCCGGTGAGAACTCACCGGGGCCTTCGTGCTGCGTACCCTCCCTAGGACGCCTGCTCGGTCGGGCCTTCCGACGTCGGCAGGGCGATCCGGTCCGCCGGCAGGCGTTCCGTCCGCTCGTTGCCGTCGTCGCCCTCGTACTGCACCAGGGCGGTCCATCCCGACTCCTCGTGGTCGCGGCCGATCAGCCAGCCGCGACGCCACTTGCCGTCCGCGTGGACGACGACGTGGCTGGGCAGAGGGAGACGGGACACCAGCTCGGTGCCGGGCTCGAACTCGGTCATGGCCGAAGGCTAGAGGCATTCGGGTCGCGGCGCCTCTTGAAAGCGTGTTCCTCCGCGCTGGTCTCAGACTCCGGACGACAGTCCGAATGCTTGAACCGCGTCGTGCACCTTCAGGGCGCGACCGCCCGGAATGCGCGAGACCCAGCCGTTCCGGAAAGCGTGTTCGCAGAGCGCCGCGCCGACCGCGCCGGCCAGGTGCGGGCGGCGCTCGGTCACGTCCAGACAAGAACGCACGGCCGGGCGTCCCCGTCGTACCGGCAGTTCGATGCCGAGATCTTCCAGCCAGGCTTGGCCTTCCGCCGTCAACGCGATGCCGTCGGACCAGTCGATCAGGCCGCGCTCGGTCATCGCTTCGGCGAGCGCGACGCCGAGCTTGCCGGCCAGGTGGTCGTAGCAGGTGCGAGCCCGCGCGAACGCGTCCCGCCTGCTCACGGCCGACAAGCTGTTCGCCACTTCGGTACGGCGGGGCGCCAGCGCGGCGAGGCCTTCGATCAACTCGGCCGTGTCAGGGCCGGCCAGCTTCACGTACCGGTGCCGGCCCTGCCGCACTTCGGTCAGGAGGCCGCCGTCGACCAGCAGGTTCAGATGTTCGCTGATCGTGGGGCGCGAGACCTTCGCCAGGCGCGCGAGCTCCGTCGCCGTCCACGCGCGCCCGTCGAGCAGCGCCAGACAGACCGTCGCCCGGGTCCCGTCCGCGAGCATTCGCGCCCAGCCGGCCAGCTCCGCACCCTCGACAGTCATGTCACCCATCATGCCGCCGCGACGGTTAGGTCCCCGCCGAACGGTCCCGTGCCTAGCGTCGATCGACGTGACCCACCTGACGATCGAACCTTCCATCCTGTACGTCGGCACGCCAGTGGCCCTGCTCAGCACCACGAACGAGGACGGCACCGCGAACCTCGCGCCGATGTCGTCCGCGTGGGCACTGGACGATGTGGTGGTCCTGGGCCTGGGCGTCACCGGCCAGACGGCGATCAACCTGCGTGCGCGTCCGGAGTTGGTGGTCAACTACCCGTCGCCTGCGCTGTGGGAATCGGTCGAACGCCTTGCGTCGTTGACCGGGGCGGATCCGGTCCCGGCGGAGAAGCGGGCTCGCTTCCGCCATGAGCGCGCGAAGTTCGCTGCCGCTGGTCTGACGCCGGTTGCTGCTGAGTTTGTCGCACCGCCGCGCGTCGCCGAATGTCCGCTCCAGTTCGAGGCGACCGTCGACCACGCGGAGCTGGATGCCAAAGGCAACTTCCTGATCGTCCAGGCGCGCGTGCTGCGGGTGCATGCCGCCGAACGTGTCGTCGTACCGGGAACGTCTTATGTCGATCCCGCCGCGTGGTCGCCGCTGATCTACAACTTCCGGCACTACTTCGGCCTGGGGGCCGAGTTGGGCGAATCGTTCCGCACCGAGACGCCGCGGGCTACGGGTGGGCGTCCGTGATCTCGATGATCTCGTCGAGGCGGTTCAGGGCGGTCTGGAGGTCGTCGACCTTGGCCTGGATGCGGTCGCGTTCAGCGCGGAGCATGGCGCGTTGCTCGGCGTCGGTGTGGCCGGAATCCCAGCAGGGGAGGAGTTCCGCGATCCTGCGGCTGGTGAGGCCGGCGGCGTACATCTGCTGGAAGAAGCGCACCAGGGTAACGGTTTCCTGGCGGTACAGGCGCTGGCCGGACGGGCTGCGCTCCGCGGTGAGCAGGCCCTGCTGTTCGTAGTAGCGGACGGCGCGCACCGAGACGCCGGCGTCGCGCGCCAGTTCGCCGATGCGGATCAGCCGGTCGGCCGGGGCCTGGGTGGCGGGCATGCGTGATTCCTCTCACTGCGTTCCGCGTGGTTGACACTTGCCTCTGACGTCAACGTCAGGTTTTAGCGTACCGGGCATGGACATCACGAACTCAGTCGCACTCGTCACCGGAGCCAACCGCGGGCTGGGTCGCGCGTTCGCCCAACGGCTGCTCGAACGCGGCGCCCGCAAGGTGTACGCGACGGCGCGCCGGCCGGAAACCGTCGACCTACCCGGCGTCGAGGTGCTGCCGCTCGACATCGCCGTACCTGCGTCGGTGCGGGCGGCCGCGGAGGCGGCGCCTGATGTGTCGCTGCTCGTCAACAACGCGGGGATCCAGACCGGGACCGACCTCGTGAGCGGTTCGCTGGACGCGGTGCGGGACGAGCTGGAGACAAACGTTTTCGGACATCTGGGAATGATCCGGGAATTCGCGCCGGTGCTCGCCAGGAACGGCGGCGGCGCGATCGTGAACGTGCTTTCCGCGATGTCGTGGTTCGGGGTCAAGGGCGCCAACGCGTACCACCTGACGAAGGCGGCCGCGTGGGCGATGACGAACGGCGTCCGCCTGGAGCTAGCTGATCAGGGCACGCTCGTGACGGCGGTGCACCTCGGCCTGGCAGACACCGACATGTCGGCCGGCTGGCCGGTCGCCAAACTCGCACCGAAGGACCTGGCCGACACCACACTGGCCGCCGTCGAGGCGGGTCACGCCGAGGTCCTGGCCGACCAGTGGAGCCGAGACGTGAAGGCACGACTGACGCTCACACCCGAAGAGTTCAACTTGGCGATGGAACGCGCGCTGTCAGAACTGACAGCAGCTTGAGATCTGCCGGCACACCAACGTCGCATGACGGCGCGCGAACCCGCCCGGCGGCGCAAGGCGACGTTGGGTTTTGCTGGGCCCGTCCGTGCCACGCGGGATGCTGCGCACAAGCGCGGCGCTTGCAGCTCGACCCTCACGAACAGCCAACGAGCCTCGCAGCAGAGGCGCCCAGCGCCCGCAGTCCGGCGCTGGCCAGAAGATCGCGGCGTAAGCCGGAGGAGCCCAGCGTCAGCCGAAAGCCCCGGCGTGAGCCCGGAAGGACCGGCGGCAGCCGGAAACAACCGGCGGCAGCCGGAAGGACCGGCGTAAGCCGGAAAGCCCCGGCGTGAGCCGGAAACAGTTGTCCGGGCGCTAAGCCCGGGGGTGGGTGGGGGCGGGCGTAGTGGATGCGCTGAGGAGCGGAGCGACGAAGGAAGCGCCCGCGGAGCACGCGGGGTGGTTTACAGGAGGCGTAGGCGGTCTAGTTCTTCGTCGTTCAGGTGGACGTCTAGGGATTTGAGGACGTCGGGTAGGTCGGCGCGAGGTAAGGCGCGTTCCGTCGTGCGGCCGTCGGCGTACTCGATAACCAGGGTGTCGCCGACCAGGCGGCGGACCATCCCGTCGGTTACGCGCATGACGACCGGGCGGCCGGTGAAAGGCGAGTTCGGGTGGGTGGAGACGTAGTGGTGGTAGACCTCGTAGTCGATCGGTCGGACCGGCTCGTCGTTTGACGCGTGCTGGGGCTCCCAGCCGTCGGCGGTCTTCTTGGACAGAGTCCACAGATCGCCGACGACTGTGAGGCGATGGTCCCAGCCTGCCTGATCCACGACAGCCCCGTCCTTCAGCGGCGTCGGGTACAGCTGACCGGCCCCAAAACCCACATCGGCCAGGAACTCCTGCCCGTCAACCCCAACCTTCAGCAACGCATGCGTCCGAGGCCCGGACTTGTGCGGCTGTACCCGAGCGACCCGCCGTACGACGTCGTACCCGAGCTGCTCCAGCGCCGCCCCGAACAGCAGCGTGTGCTCGTAGCAGTACCCGCCCCGCTGCCGGCCGACGAGCTTCGCCTGGATCGCGTCCAGCGCGATCCCAGGATGCGTACCGAGGACGACGTCGAGGTTCTCGAACGGAATCGCGAGCACATGCGCGCGATGCAGGCTGCGCAACGCGTCAGCGGACGGGGCGACGCGTTCGTGCCCGATCCGGGCGAGATAGGCGTCCAGGTCGAGGTTCTCGATGTTCCACATGGCCGCCATCTCAACGGTTCGAGTTCACTTGAGGTCAAGCTCCGTGAACAACGTGAGCTGGATCCCACCCGGCGTCTCGAGACGAGCGTTCAGCGAGTCCCACGGCGTCCGCGTCGGCTCCGCGACCACCGTCGCCCCGGCGTCGGCCAGAGTCCGCGTGGTGGCGGCCGAGTCGTCGACCTCCAGCGCCACGCGGTACTTCCCGGCCACCCGCCGCCCGACCTCGACCGCGTCGATGAACTCGGCCTGCCCCGGATCCGCGAGCTCCAACGTCGCCCGCTCCACCTCCAGGATCGTCACCCGCCCGTCCTCCGACGAGTACGACGCCCTCTCCGGCAACCCGAGCACATCGCGGTAGAACGCGACCGCCTCGTCGTAGTCGTCCACCGTCACAACCAGCCGCAACTCTTTGACACCCATGCGGCCCAGTATCTACAACCGGGAGACCTGGTAGTGCGCGATCAGCCAGCCCTCGTCGGTGCGCCGGATCAGCACGCTGAGCTTGACGCTGAGCGTGGGCCGATCGGTGAAGGTGAAGTCGACGGCCAGGTATCCGAGGACGAGATCGTCCGCCAGTACCCGGGTTTCCAGGATCTCGTACTGCGGTGACAGCCCGAGCGGTTGCGCTGCGTAGTACTCGGCGACCGCGTCGCGCCCGACGCCGTACGGATGCAGTCCTTGGAAGATGGCGTCCTTCGTGAAGAGGGCCGCTACGCGCTCCGGGTCGTGGTCCTCGATTCCGGCTTTCCATTGGTTCATGACGTTGCTGAGCATGTGAGTCTCCTTCGCAGTATTGGTAGTACGGCGACCGCGGCCAGCGCGACGACGCCCGCGCTGACCAGGAGCGCCTGGTGATAGCCGTTGTGCAGCAGGGGTCCGACGGCCAGCGGCCCGGCGATCTGGCCGAGGCTGTAGCCGGTGGTGAGGACGGAAACCGCGTGCGGAAAACGCTGTTCGGCGCCGATTGCGAGCGCCAGGTTGGCGATGCCCAGGAACGTTGCTCCGAAGAGCGCCGCGGAGATCAGCGCCGCGACGGTTCCGGGGACGATCGTCGGCAGCGCGGTGCCGGCTGCCTGCAGGACCAACGCGACCAGAAGCAGTGCCGGCCGCGGCCAGCGGCGGCCGAGGCGTGACCAGAGCGCCGTCGACGGTACGGCGGCCAGGCCGGCGACGATCCAGGCGCTGTTACCGACCGGACCCGCTGCGGTTTCGTTGATCGCGGCAACGAGGAACGTGCCGGCGATGATGTAGCCGATGCCTTCCAGCGTGTAGCTGGTGAGCAGCGCGGTGAACTGGCGCGTGGCGGGCCCGCGGTCACCTGCCGGAGACGGCGATCCGGTCAGGTGCCAGGCCGGAATCGTGCAGGCGATCGTGAGGCCGGCCGCGATCCACCACGCCGTACGCCAACTGCCGCCGGCCAAGGCGATCCCCGAGAGCGCGATGCCTGCGCCGACCCCGCTGAATGTCCAGCCGACCTGGTGACCGGGTACCCGGGAGAGTACGGCGCTGACCGCGATCACGAACACCAGCGCGCTCGCGATCCCCGCCACCAGGCGAAGACCGAGCCAGAGCGTGCCGCTCCGGCTGACCGGCATCAATGCGAGGGTCGCGGTCAGGACGAGTAGCGACAGCCGGAGCGCCCAGCGGGACTGCAGCAGCCGGGGTGCGAAGAGCGCCGTCAACGTGCCGGCGAGGTAGCCGGTGTAGTTGGCGGTCGCGAGCGCCGCACCGAGGCGCGGTGACAGGCCGGCCTGGGTGTGCATCATCGGCAGGATCGGCGTGTACGCGAACCGTCCGATCCCCATCCCACCGGCCAGCGCCGCCGCCCCTCGACCCGCCAGCGCCGCACCGTGGCCTGCCTGGCGCCGCTGCTTCATGTCAGTGGCCTGCCTGCTGGCCGCCGTCGACGTGCAGGATCTCGCCTGTGACGAACTTCGCGCCTTCCAAGTAGGTGACCGCGTCGACGATCTCGTCGATCTCGCCGAGCCGCCCGACCGGGTGCAGCGCGGCCAGGAAAGCGTGTGACTCCTCGGGATGCATCGGTGTCCGGATGACGCCCGGCGCGACCGCGTTGACGCGGATGTTGCGGTCGGCGTACTCGGTGGCCAGCGACTTGGTGACGGAGTTCAGGCCGCCCTTGGTCAATGCGGCGAGCGCCGCCGGCACGGCGCTGAAACCGCGATCCGCGAAGGTGGTCGTGATGTTGACGACGTGGCCCTTGTCGGAATCCGTGTTCTCCAGCATCGCGGCGATCGCCCGCCGGGTCGTGTCGAAGAATCCGCGCAGGTTGAGCCGGACGACCTGGTCGTAGTCCTCGTCGCTGTACTCCGTGAACGGCTTCGCGACGAACACGCCCGCGTTGTTGACCAGCGTGTCGATCCGGCCGAAGGTGTCCAGGCCCTGTTCGATCACACGTTTTCCGACGCCGGGCTCGGCCAGGTCGCCGGGGACGGCCAGGATTTCCGGGTCGTCGGAACGCGCGATCGTCCGCGAGTTCGCGACGACGGCGTACCCGAGCTTGCGGTACGCCGTGACGAGCCCGGCGCCGATGCCCTGCGAGGCTCCGGTGATCACGGCGACTTTGCGGTGGTGGTTCATGGTTCTCGCTTTCTCGAGGTGATGTACTTCGATCGTTGTCGAACCACCTGCGCTTTTCCACGACCGGTTTGCTCCCAGCTGAGAGGCTCGGCCTACTACGCTTCGGCACGTGGAGCTGCGCCAGTTGCGGTACTTCGTCGCGGTCGCCGAGGAACTGAACTTCGGCCGGGCCGCCGCCCGGCTGCACATCGCGGGACCGTCCCTGTCGCAGCAGATCAAGTCCCTCGAGCGGGACCTCGGAGTGCGGCTGTTCGAACGCGATCGCCGGACCGTCCGGTTGACCGCGTTCGGCGAGACCTTGCTGCCGCAGACCCGGGCGTTGCTCGAGCAGGCCGACGCGTTACGCCGCACCGCCCGGGGATTCGCGGTGACCGAACCGGTGCGGCTGGGGTACGTCAGCTGGCACCCGGCGGATCTGGCCGAGCGAGTGTCCGGGGTCGCGCAGTTGCTCGTCGACGCCTGGGTGATGCCGTCGCACACGCAGGCCGCGCGGGTCGCCGACGGCAGCATCGACCTGGGAATCTGCTGGGTCCGCTCGACCGACCTGGCGGAGCAGGGGCTGTCGGGCGCGTTGCTGGGCGTGGATCGGCTGTTCGCGGTCTCCGTCGGCGGCAACGCGCCGGTCCGGGCGCGGGACACGACGGTACTCGTCGACGCCGACACCGAAGCCTGGGCCTCGTGGAACATCTACGCGCTGGAGTTCGCGCGCGCGACCGGCGCGACCGTGGAGCGAATCGACGACCACGGCATCACCGGCCCCGCGTTCTACGAGCACGTGCGCCGCCTCGGTCGCCCGGTCGTCAGCTCGCCCAAACGCGACGCGACGCCTGTCCCGCGCGGCTTCGTCCGCCGCCCGGTCGTCGACCCGATGCCCTTGTGGACCTGGGCTCTCGTGTCCCGCCGCGACGAGGAGCGACCCGCCGTACTCGCGGCGATCGAGGCGCTGACGCGCGACGTGAAGGTGGAGTTCGATCCGGACGCCTGGCTTCCGGCGGACGACCCGTTCCGTGGAGCGTGACGAGCTACCAAGCTTGTGTCAGTGCCGTGGTGTTTGGTGACGGCGTGAGGCGATAGCCGGTGTGTGCCGAGAACTCCGCGGACAGGCCGAAGCGGTCGCCGCGGACCAGTGTGTGCCGCCATTCGACTGGGCGGTTCTGCGAGCTGCCCTGGCGGTTGATGGAGAACGCGGCCGCGTCGGCCGGGCAGTGCAGGAGGGCGCGCTCGGCCGGGGTCGGTACGACGGCGCGGATGTCCTCGCGGCCGTGGTCGAGGACGATGCCGGTGCGGTTGGCGAGCTCGTTGTACAGGCTGGTGTGGGTGAAGTCGGCGTCGAGCAGCGGCTCGGCGAGCGATGCCGGGAGCCAGACGCGGTCGAGCGCGAGCGGCTCGTCACCGGCATAGCGCAGGCGCTCGAGGTACAGCAGCGGGATCGACGCCTCCAGGTCGAGCCGGGCCGCGATGACCCCGTCGGCGCGCACGTCGAGGGTCCGTACGACGCTGCGCTGGGCGAGCCCCGCCTCCTCGACGGACGAGAACAGGCTGTAGAGCGCGCCCATCGGCTGCCGGATCTCCGGCGCGGTCGCGACCCGCGGCTGCCGGCCGCGTTCGGCGACGATCAGCCCTTCCGTGCGCAGCTGTCCGAGCGCCTGGCGGACCGTGTGCCGGCTGACCGCGTACTCCTCGACCAGCGCGAGCTCTCCCGGGAAAGCGTCGTCGAACTCGCCGGACCGCAGCCGCCGGACCAGATCCGACTGCAGCTGCTTCCACAACGGTCCTCCACCGGCCCGGTCGAGCCTGCGCACGTTCACCCAGTTCCTCCAGGTTGCCAAATGTCCGGTCATCTCCTACCTTGAATGTACGTACATTTCTCGGCAAGAGGGGACCGGCTAGTGGTGCAGCTCGAGGTTAGGGCACCTGGCACACACCGCGCCGCCCCTCGCGCCGTCTCCCGCCTCGTCATGGCGGCCTCGCGGCTGCGCGGACTGGCGATCGTCCTGGTCATCACCGCCGCGGCGGTCCCGCTCGGCCGCCTCGTACCGCTCGTCGGCGGACCCGTCTTCGGCATCCTGCTCGGCGTGATCGCCGGCAGCGTGATCCCGGTACTGCGCTCCGACGCCTGGCGCCCGGGCTACGACTTCGCGTCCAAGACCTTGCTGCAGCTGTCGATCGTCGTACTCGGCACCGGCCTGTCGCTCCAGCAGGTCGCCCAGGTCGGCGTCTCGTCGCTGCCGGTCATGCTCGGCACGCTTGCGCTCGCGCTCGGCGGCGCGTGGCTCTTCGGCCGGTTGCTCGGCGTCCGCGGTGACACCCAGACCCTGATCGGTGTCGGTACGGCGATCTGCGGCGGGTCCGCGATCGCGGCCGCGACCGCGGCGATCGGCGCCAAGCGGTCGTCGGTCGCTTACGCGCTCGCGACGATCTTCACGTTCAACATCGTCGCCGTCCTGACGTTTCCGCCGCTCGGGCACCTGCTGGGCATGAGCCCGGAGGCCTTCGGGCTGTGGGCGGGTACGGCGATCAACGACACGTCGTCGGTGGTCGCCGCCGGGTACGCGTACAGCCAGGCGGCCGGCGATCAGGCGATCGTCGTGAAGCTGACGCGGTCGCTGACGCTGATCCCGATCGTGCTGACCCTGGCCGCGCTGAAGATCCGCCGCGAGAACCGCGCGGCGCGCGCACTCGACGCCGTCGGCGAGGGTTCGTACGACGGCGCGACGGCATCGATCCGCAAACCGTTGCCATGGCGCAAGCTCGTCCCACTGTTCCTGATCGGGTTCGTCGCGGCCGCCGGCCTTCGTTCCGCGGGCGCCGTACCGGAGTCCTGGCTGCCCGGTCTGAGCCTCACCGGCAGCGTCCTGATCACCGCGGCGCTCGCCGCGATCGGCCTGTCGCTGCGGCCCAGCGAACTGCGTGACGCAGGGCCCAGGCCGCTCCTTCTCGGAGCGATTCTCTGGGCCCTGGTCACTGTCGGCAGTCTCGGACTTCAGTCCTTCTCGTAGGCGGCCTGGCGTTCCTGGATCGCCTTGATCCGCGGTACGTCGAGCTTGTTGCTGCGGTCGAAGTTGTAGATGCCGTTCTCTTCCTGGAAAACGTCGGTTAGTTGCGTGTAGCAGTAGCCGAACATCAATTCGTTGTCGAGCAGCGCGTCGACGAGGCCGGCGAAGCGCGTGTAGAACTCCTCCTCGTCCGCGACCCGCTGTCCGTAGCCCCACGAGTCCGCGCTGCGGCCGTCCTTGCCCGCGGCCGCGGCCTCCGCGTTCCACCAGATGCCGCCGAACTCGGAGCAGAAGTACGGCTGGCCGTCGTACGCGAGCGAGATCGGCTTGCCCTCCGGTCCGCCGGTGTTTCCGTACGGCTTGTCGTTGACGAGATCCGCCATCTGCTCGGCGAACTTGGCCGGGTCCTGCTCGTAGTTGTGCGAGTCCCAGACATCGGTTTCCGGCACCCGGTGGCTGTAGCCGGAGGCGTCCAGCACCGGACGGCTGGTGTCCGCGGCCTTGGTGGCCAGGAACATCGCGCGGGTCACGTCGTCGAGCTGCGTGATCCGGTCGTGCAGCAGTTGGTGCGTCTCGTTCAGCGGGCACCAGCCGACGATGCTCGGGTGGCTGTAGTCGCGTTCGACCGCCTCCAGCCACTGCGCGACGTACGACGCCGTCGGCTGCTGGTTGTCCGTGTCGGTGTGGCCGACGCCGGAGCCCCAGTCGCCGAACTCGCCCCAGACCAGGTACCCGAGCCGGTCCGCGTGGTACAGGAACCGCTCCTCGAACACCTTCTGGTGCAGCCGCGCGCCGTTGAACCCGGCCGCCAGGCCGAGCTCGATGTCGCGGACCAGCGCCTCCTCGGACGGCGCCGTCATCAGGCTTTCCGGCCAGTACCCCTGGTCCAGGACGAGGCGCTGGAAAACGTTCTTCCCGTTGATCAGGATCGCCTTGCCGTTGATGCTCACCGACCGCAGTCCGGCGTACGAGTCCGCACCGTCGACGATGTTGCCCTCGGCATCGATCAGCTCGAGGCGTACGTCGTACAGGTGCGGATCGGTGGTGTCCCAGAGGCGGACGCGGTCGGCCGGGACCTGCAGCGTGAGGCGCGGGGCCAGGTCGAGGTCGGCGCGGACCTCCGCGGTGGCGACCTCACCGTCGGCGTCCTTGAGGATCGCCTTGATCTTGTAGCCGGCCTTGTTCGCGGAGACGGGTACTTCGAGGTGGAAGGCCGAGCCGGCCACGTCCGGGGTGATCCGCGGCCGCTTCAGGTGCACCGTGGGTACCGCTTCGAGCCAGACGGTCTGCCAGATGCCGGTCGTGCGGGTGTAGAGGCAGGCGTGGTTGAAGTACAGCTGGCTCTGCTTGCCGCGGGCCTGCGGGCCCTTGTGCGGGTCGCGGGCGCGGACGACGATGGTCGCCTCCTCGCCGGGGCGGGCGACGTTCCTGAGGTTCGCGCTGAAGGGCGTGAAGCCGCCGCGGTGCCGGACGACCTCCTCGCCGTTCACCCAGACGGTGGCATCGTGGTCGACGGCCTGGAAGTGCAGGACCGCGTCCTTGCCGTCCCAGTCCGCGGGGATCGTGACCGTGGTGCGGTACCAGACGGCCTCCAGGAAGTCGACGTCCTCGATCCCGGACAACGCGCTCTCCGGCGCGAACGGTACGACGATCCGCTGCGCCAGCTCGCGCTCCCGGAGCCCGCGCTCCAGCCCGGAGTCCGACCGGTCGATCTCGAACTGCCAGTCGCCGTTCAGGTTGAGCCACTCGGGCCGAACGAACTGCGGGCGCGGATACTCCGCACGAGGCTGCGACATGAACTCTCCCGTTGAAACTGGTCGGTGTCGGGCAGCAGAAGGTTACAACGTTGGAATAGGCGCGGCAATGGGGAATCACGGCCCGAGCGGTACGGCGGGGTGGTGCGGTCTCAGGGGGTGGTGAAGAGGCCGGCGTTGAGGAAGTCGGCGGCGAACGTGTGCTCCCGGTCCGCGCGGACCGGGCGGAGGTCGAGGGGCGTGAGGGCGCCGAAGATCGTGCGCAGGTCGTCGAGGGAGAACGTCATGCCGCCGTACGTGTCGCCGTTGCTGACCACGTCGAGGTCGCTCGGCGTCTCCATCCGCTCGGCCGCGAACGTGACGATCCCGAACCGGCCGCCGGCCCGCACCAGCGGGAGGATCCGCTCGAGATAGGTGATCCGGCGATGCGGCGCGATGTGGTGGAAGCAGCCGGAGTCGTACACCACGTCGTACGCGCGGTCCGGCAGGGGATCCCGCAGTACGTCGAGAGTCGTCAACGTCACGGCGTCCGGCATGCTCGGCCGGAGCTGGTCGAGCAGCTCCGCCGCGAGATCGACACCGTCCACCGTCGCGCCGTGCTCCGCGAACCACCGCGTGTTCCGCGCCCCACCGCACCCGACGTCGAGCACCCGCGCTCCGTCGAGCTCTCCGAGCAGGCCGCGCTCATACCAATCGACCAACGGCTCATCCGGCAACTGCGTCGCCAGCGGATGCCCAGGAGTGGTCAACAAGCCGCTCCAATACTCCGCCGCGGACCCCCGAGCCCGGTCCCCGCGCCCGCTCGCACCCACCACCTGGTCCAACACGTCGAGCAACTGCTCAACCGTAGAAATCCGAGCTCCCGTCACCACCCGATCCTACCGGATTTCCCTTGTTCTCAAAGGCTTTTCGC
The DNA here is from genome assembly GCF_040254265.1 of Kribbella sp. HUAS MG21. Lineage (GTDB taxonomy): Bacteria > Actinomycetota > Actinomycetes > Propionibacteriales > Kribbellaceae > Kribbella. Next base: position 1,533,333 of record NZ_CP158165.1, on the reverse strand, counting down.
GTAACAGCGCACGCCTGGCTGATCGACGTACTTGTCCCAGGGAGCAGTGCGGACGTACCCGCCCGACTCGTACAGCGCGATGGCCTCCGGCTGCAGCTGCCCGGTCGACAAACGCAGGACCGGGTACCCCGCCGAGCGCGCCGCGTGAGCGTCACACCCCACTGCGCGGCCCTCGTCATCTAGTACGACGAAGTAGCGGGCGCCGGCCTTCACGAGGGAGCGGCCTTCCGCGCCGTACCGGCCGACCAGTTCCGCGAAAGCGGCCGTCAGCAACTCCGTCAGTTCCGCGTCGCCGGCCATCCGTTCCTCTATCACGCACTCCACCTGCGCATCGTAAAAGCAGAAGCGGGCGCGTGCTGGGCGCCGTAGGGTGCTGGGTGATGCAGCGCTTCTGAGGGTGTGGGTGTGTCGGGGCGGGCTCCGGTGGGAGTCGGCTGGGTTTGACGTGCCTGCACCGCGTTTCGGCCGTTCTGTCGATCGCGATCCTTCAGGAGCCTCACCTTGTCCGGCATCATCCTGCCCTGCGTCACCGATCACCTCGTCCTGTCCACCATCGCCGGCGCCGCCGATCTCCTCGCCGAGGACCTGCGCGCCATGGCGTCCGTACGCTCGGTCCGTCAGACGTCGCCGCACACCGTGGAGTGCGTCGTCGACGGGCCGCTCGACGAACTTGCGGCCTGCCCGCTGTACTCGACGGCCGCGGTGCGAGATCTCCAGAGGTCGTTGCGTTCCGGCGTACTCAGTTGTCTCGAGCCGCCGGTGAAGTTCCGGGTGGGCGACCGCGATCCGGTACGGCGACGCGCGATGATCGCCGACTTCGAACAGCGCTGTGGTTGGCTGAACCGGCCGGGCGAGTGGGACGTCAACCTCGAGCGATCGGCCGACGGGTGGGTGGTGCAGTACGGCCCGCTGGCGTGGCCTCGGCGCTTCGGCTCGCTGAGACGGTTGCCCTGGTCAACCAATCTGATCGCCGCTGAAGTTCTGGTCCGGCTGGCCAAGATCCGCCCGCATCAGACCGTGTTGGACCCGTTCTGTGGCACCGGAACCATCCTCCTTGCCGCGCGCCGCCGCGAACCCACCGTCCGCCTGCTGGGCGCCGACCATGACCCGCACGCCCTGGCCCTTGCCGGCTACAACACCAAACCCTGGGTCCCCAATGTGGTTCGGGCGGAGGCGGGGTCGCTTCCGGTCGCGGACGGGAGTGTGGATCGGGTGGTCGCGAATCTTCCGTTCGGAAAGCAGGTGGGGAGTCACCGGAGCAACCGCGGGCTGTATCCCGGCGTACTGCGGGAGATCGACCGCGTGCTGGCGCCGGCTGGGCGCGTGGTGTTGCTGACCGAGGACAAGCGGCTGCTTCGGAGAGTGGTTGAGCGGCAGCGAGGGCTGAAGGTCGTCCGGGAGCGGTTGCTCAGATACGGCGGGGCGAGTCCGACGGCTTATGTGCTGACTCGCCTAGGCAGGAGCGCCGAGTCGCGATAACATCGCCAAATGGCGATGATTGCTGGTGAGGTGTCCGGGCTGGCGGTTGCCGGGTGTTTGTTCCATGGGTTCAGCGATGCGTCGCGGTTGGCGATCGTGCAACACCTGGCGTTGGGGGAGCACCGGGTGGTCGACCTGATCGAGCACCTCGGGCTGGCGCAGTCGACGGTGTCGAAGCATTTGGCGTGTTTGCGGGACTGCGGTCTGGTCGAGTCCCGGGCGGAGGGGCGGGCCTCGGTGTACAGGCTTACGCATCCTGAGGCCACGATGGAGCTGCTGTCCGCGGCCGAACGTCTGCTCGGCCTCACCGGGGACGCCGTCGCCCTCTGCCCGAACTTCGGCCTCGACCACGAGACAGCAGGCGTAGCGAAGGGCCTCGAAGGATGACCGAACCGTCGCAGCCGTTGCTGATCGGACGTGGCGAGTCGGCGTGGGTGGTGGACCCGAGCGAGCGGCGGCGGCTGGGGCGGCGGGCTCAGGTGCTGGCAGGGGCTTCGGTTGCCTACAACCTCGTCGAGGCCGTCGTCGCGGTGACTGCCGGGTTGGTGGCTGGATCGGTCGCGTTGGTTGGGTTCGGGCTGGACTCGGTGGTCGAGGTGTCCAGCGGCCTGATCATCTTGTGGCAGTTCCGGCATCCGCTGCCCGAGTCACGGGAGCGGAAAGCCCTTCGGTTGCTGGCGTTCTCATTCTTCGGGCTGGCAGCGTACGTCGGGTTCGAGTCGATCCGTAGCCTGGCGACCGGCGCCGAGCCTGACGCCTCGCCGGTCGGGATCGGTCTTGCGGTCGCGTCGCTGATCGTCATGCCGTTCCTGTCCTGGGCGCAACGCCGTACGGGCAAGGCCCTGGGATCCAACGCGGTCGTTGCCGACTCGACGCAGACATTGCTCTGCACCTATTTGTCGGCGGTCCTCCTGATCGGCCTGGTCCTCAACGCCACCCTCGGCTGGTCCTGGGCAGACCCGATCGCGGGCCTGATCATCGCCGCGGTCGCCGTACGCGAAGGCATCGAAGCCTGGCGCGGCGACGGCTGCTGCTCACCCCTCGGTGGTGGCTGCAAGGCCGAGTAGCCGGGCGCCGTTGTCCCAGCAGACCGCTCGGAGCCACGCGTCGCCCAGGTCGAGGGACTCCAGGGATGTGAGTTGGACGGCGTACTCGTACGGGATGTTGGGGAAGTCCGAGCCGAGGACGATGCGGTCCTGGAGGTCGGCGAGGCGGGTGGTCAGATCGCGGGGGAACGGCATCAGGTTCTCGGTGAACGGGGTCAGGGCCATCGTCGTGTCCAGGTGGACGTTCGGGTACGACGTGAGCGCCAGGTGCTCGGCGTACTCCGGCATTCCGAGGTGCGCGATGACGGCGGTGAGACGCGGGTGCCGGCGGAGGACCTCGCCCATCGGGCCGGGGCCGGTGTGGCGGCCGGGGATCGGGCCGGAGCCGCAGTGCACGACGACCGGGACGCCGGCCTCGGCCAGCTGGCCCCAGACATCGTCGAGTTCGCCGGAGCGCGGGTCGTAGTCGCCGACCTGGACGTGGACCTTGAAGATCCTCGTGCCCGAGTCCAGCGCTTTCCGGACGTAGCCGGCCGCGGACGGCTCGGGGTAGAACGTGCCGCTCGGAACGCAGCCCGGCGTGACCGCGGCGAAGTCCCGCGCCCACGCGTTCAGGCCCTCCGCCATCCCCGGTTTGTGCGGGTAGACCAGCGCCGGAAACGCCCGGACACCGATTTCGTCAAGCGTTTTCAGGCGTTCCTCGACCGACGTCCGGTACTGGATCGGCCACTCGGTGCCGTAGTGCGTCGACGCCAGGTCGAAGTACGCCCAGACCGCGTTCATCACCCGGTCCGGCAGGAAATGCACATGCACGTCCACCAGCCCGTCCAGGCCGAGCCGCTGCCACCACGCCGGTACCTCGGAGTCACGCACGCCCTCTAGCCTGCCTGATCTGCCAGCCAGAGGTCGGTGAGGCCCTTGAAGTGGGCGTGGAACTTCTCGTGCTCGTGCGCCGGGTAGGTCGTCGTGACGGTCTCGCGGAGCAGCCGGTCGAAGTCGGGGCCGGCGACCCAGTCCCGGACCCGCAGGTCGAAGTCGCCGAGGTGGGCGGCACACCATTCCTGGTACTTCGCGGTCTCGAAGTGCTCGTCCGCGAGGGCCAGGTACCCGTCCAGCTTCGCGTCGTAGTCCAGCGACTCGTCGTCCGCGATCTCGAAGTACCGCTCGGTGTGCAGGTCCACCGTCGAACGCCGGCCGGTCGCGAGGCAGAACACCGACCACTTCACCAGCGCGCTCAACGCCCACGGGAAGTAGTAGTGCAACGACGTCACCGCGACGTCCGGGCAGGCGTTCGCATAGTCGATCGGGTGCACCGAGTCGCCCTTGACGAGCATCTCGCAGGAGTTGAACTCCCAGCCGAAGAACGCGTTCACGATCCGGCTGATCGCCACCGCCTGATGGCCGGCCGACGGGGACAGGAAATCGTGTGACACGGCGTACCGGTTGTGCATCGGCTCGTCCGGGCGGAAATCCATCACCATGGTTTCCGCGCCGATCGACAGCGCCCGCGCGAAAACGTCGTACTCGATCGTGGCCTGCAGGTGCATCAGCATCTCGCCGGACTGGTCGTACGCCTGGTGCAGGTCGACCTTGTTGTTGATCCGGGACACGCCCCGCCAGCCGCCGCCGTCGAACGGTTTCATGTACAGCGGGTACCCGAGGTCCTCGGCGATCGCGTCCAGGTCGAAGGGCCGGTTGTACTTCGCCGACGTGTACGCCCAGCGCACGTTGTCGACCGGGTTCTTGTACGGCACCAGCACGGTCCGCGGGATCTTCAGCCCGAGCCGGAGCATCGCGCAGTACGCCGAGTGCTTCTCCATCGACTGGAACGTGAACGGCGAGTTCAGCAGGTACGTGCCGTTCATCAGCGCGGCCTTCTTCAGCCACTCGCGCGGGTGGTAGTACCAGTACGCGAGCCGGTCGATCACCAGCCCGACCCGCACCGGGTCGTTGAGGTCGAACGGCTCGATGGTCAGCCGCCGCGACCCGAACTCGTGCTCGCGGCCGTCGATCGTCACCGGCCCGACCCGCTGCAGCAACGCCTCGAACGCCTGCGGCCAGTCCTCCTCGGCGCCCAGCAACAACCCGATCAGATGCCTTGAACGATCAGCCACGAGGTCTCCTCCAGGTCGGTGAAAGGCTCAGCAGAAGCGGGGCAGGTGGTGCGCGAGCTGTTGCCGCCACCAGGGCCAGTCGTGTGCTACGTCGTACCCCCACAGGTCCAGCTCATGCGGGATGCCTTTCTCCTTCAGCACAGCGGCGGTCGCGCGGGCCGACGGCAGCGAGCCGGTCGGGTGCGTCTCCCAGTCACCCTGCCCGACCGTGAGCAGGATGAACAGCCGGCTGCGCAACCAGTCCAGGTGGTCGCCGGTCAACCCGGGCAGGTAGTCGGCCGGATTGTTGAAGTACGTCGCGTCGCCGCGCTCGCCCCACGCGTGCCAACTGGCCGCGTCGTAGTTGCCGGACTGGCAGATCGCGATCGGGAACAGGTCGGCCCGCTTGCACGCGAAGTTCAGCGCGTGGAAGGCACCCAGGCTGCACCCGGTCGTGATGATGTCGACAGCCCCGGGTGAGTCGGCGCCGATCGTCGGCACCACCTGGTTCACGATCCAGGACTCGTAGAACTCGTGCCGGCGGGCCCGGTCCTCGAGCTGGATGCTGCGGTCCGACCAGCTGACGTGGTCGTAGGAGTCGACGCAGTACAGCTTGACCCGGCCGGCCTCGATCAGATCCGCGACGGCGTCGACCATGCCGTTGTTCTCGTAGTCCCAGGCGCGGCCCTGCTCGCTCGGGAACACCAGCACCGGGCGGCCGAAGTGGCCGTACCGGATCACGGTGCCGCGGCGGTCAAGCCCCGGCGCCTCCAACTCGACCTGTTCCCGTTCCATCAGCCCCACCCCAGGTCTGTCGCAGTAGCTCCGTCAGATCAGGATCCAGCACATCGCGCCAGGCTGTGAAGTTGTGCATGTCGGGAGTTTCGTCGAGCGTCACGTCCAGCCCGAGTTCGGCCAGCCGGGCGGCCAGGACCCGGTTGTTGTGCACGTTTTCCTCGGTCGCCCCCGCGGTCATCGCGATCGGCGGCCGGCTCGGCGCCTCGGTTGCCGTCAGCACCTGCTCGACGAACCCGGTGACCTCGGCGAAGTACTCGAACCGTGATTCCTGCGGATCCGTCTGCGGTGTGAAGAACGACCCGGACTGCAGGAACAGCCCGGAAAACGTGTTCGGAAACCGCCATTCCGCGTGCAGCGCCGCGAGCGCGCCCAGGCTCGCCCCCATCAGCACGGGCCGCCGGCTCCGGTACTGCGTCCGCACGGCCGGTACGACGTTCTGCGTCAGAGCGGCGGCGTACTCCGGATTCGCCGCGTACCAGAGGTTGCGCGCCGTCGGCCGGATCAGCGCGAGCCGGAACGGCGGCAGCGCGCCGGACGCGATCATCGCCCCGGCGTACCGGGTCAGACCGGCGTACGCCGCGAACTCGGGCCCGTCGTGCGCCAGCAGCAACGGCAGCTCGAACGCCGGCGCAATCCCGTCCGGTGCCCACACCTGGACCTCGACCGGCCCGACCGGAGACTCCACGGTGAGTGCCGACACCGTGGACGCGATCGGCGGTACGGCGAGCCAGGCCGGCTCGACGTACCCGGGCAACGGCAGCCACGAGTGGTCGCCGAACGCGCCGCCGACGACGCGCGGGTTCGTCGGATCGGTCCGCATCCCGAGGTCGGCGATGTCGAACAGGTACTCCATCCGGTGCACCGACGGCCGCGGCAGCCGCAGCTCCCAGCCATAGTCGACCGGCTTGAACTCGAGCATCTCCGACGGCAGCCCGAGCTCCTGCCACAGCCGGACCCCGGTGAACGCATGCGCGGCGTCACCGAGGCGGAACACCACCTCGGCCCCTTCGACCGCGCTCACCACAGCAGGCATCAGACCAAAGTACCCGCGCAAATGCTGACAAGCCCTGTCAGTGATCAGGCTCTATCGTGGGAACGTGGTCGATCTCACCGATATCCGCGCCATCACCGCGGACCTCCCGCGCAGCTACGAGGTGCTGGTCCGCGACCAGATCAAGTTCCGCGTCGGCCAGATCGTCTACCTCGCGGTCGCTCCCGACGAGCAGACGATTGGCATCGGTTTCCCGAAGGAGGAGCGCGCCGCCGCGCTGGCCAACGAACCGGACAAGTTCCTCCCGCCCCGCCCCTCCGACGAACGCTTCCGCTGGATCCAGGTCCGCCTGGCCGCCCTCGACCACGACGAACTCCGCGAACTCATCCTCGACGCCTGGGCGATGTGCGTACCGAAGAAGGTCCGCGACGCCTACTTCGGCACCTGATTCACGACCACAGGTGTCTCCTTGCTGCCGATCAGGTCGAGGAGGGCGCGGGCCTCGGCCTCGAGTTCGGCGCGGACGGCGGCGGTGACCGGACTGTGGGTGGTGATCTGAAGCCGCGCGTCGGCGCCGCGGTGATGACGCCAGTCGGCCGCGTAGTCGCCGTCGATCAGCACCGTGCCCATCGCGGCCCCGTTGCCGGGCGGCAGCGGCACGACCCGGCCGTTCGGATTGACCCGCCGGCGATCCGCGTGCGACAGCAGCAGGTTGTCGAACTCCGGCAGGAACCGCACCGGCGCGGGCGTGTCCGCGTCGGGCAGCGGCCCGTCCGGTACGTCGTACAACTCCCGCCCGTCCTCATCCGCGTACACGCGCAGCCCGGGCCGGAGCCGGTCCACGACCTCGCGCAAACGGGTCAACCCCGACCACATCTGTACGTCGGCCACACTCGCCGGACCGAACGCCGCCAGGTATCGCAGTACCAGCGCATCGATCGACGGCTCAGTGTCCGGCGCCCGGCCGAGCCAGCTCTCGATCGTCTGCAGCGCGGCGGCTCCGGTCTCGCCCCAGACACCGCGCGGGGTCACCTGGACCGTGCCGGCCAGGTAGCTGACGGCGTACGCCATCGCGTTCGCGTCCCAGTCCGGCCAGCGCTCGCCGAGGACGTCGCGCAGCCGGCTCCGGGTGTACGGCTCGCGGCTCAGCAGTTCCGCGCCATAGGCAACGACAGCGTCGATGTCGGCCCCGGCCAGCTGCTTCCCGAACGCGCCCCGGAACCCGCGGTCCGCGACCGGGTACATCAGCGGCCACATCATCAGGCAGTCGTCGACAGTGACGAGATGGATCGTGGACCGCAACAGCGAAGCGCGCACCGTCTGGCGGGACGTCATCAGCGCGGAGAGCTCGGCCGGGTCGAAGCCCTCGAGCCTCGACCACAGCGCGACGTACGCGGCCAGCGGGGCCTGCGCCTGCAGCCCCACCAGCCGCTCGATCAGCTCGGCGACCGGTCCGCTCTCCCGACGCAGCAGCTGCTGACGCTGGAGGGTCGCGCGGTTCAGTTCCCGCCGGCTCAGCACGCGGATCGATGCGTTCATCGGCCAAGCGTACGGAAGAAGGCACGCACGTCCTGGACCAGCAACTCGCCGCACTCCATCGCGGGGAAGTGTCCGCCCTCGCTGAAGTCCGACCAGTGCGCGATCCGGTGCTCCGGATCGGTGATCCGGCGGACGGCCGGGCTGCTGTTGAAGACGGCCCATCCGGCCGGCACCGACGACTCCGCGACCCACCCGACCTGGGAGTGCGCCGACTCGTACAGGAACCGGGCCGCGCTCGCGCCCGCGCGGCAGAACCAGTAGATGCTGACCAGCGTCAGCAACTGGTCGCGGTCCACCGACTCCTCGGGCGACTTGGCCGGGTCCGTCCACAGCTGGAACTTCTCCGCGATCCACGCCAACTGCGCGACCGGCGAGTCGGTCAGCGCGGCCGCGATGGTGTCCGGCGTGTGGTTCTGCAGGTCCAGGTAGCCGCGGCCGGCCTGCCAGGCCGCCTTGGCCTCGGCGACGACCGCGCGATCCTTCTCGTCGAGGTCGTCCGGCAGCGGCACGAACTCGCCGGCCAGGGCGAGCGTGCCCCGGTCGCTGTTCACGTGCGTGCCGATCACCCGGTCGGGGAAGGTCGCGCCCAGGTGCCCGGTGATCCCGGCGCCGATGTCGCCACCCTGCGCCGCGAACCGCTCGTACCCGAGCCGCGTCATCAGTTCGGCGAACGCCGCGGTCGTCCGGCCCAGCTCCCAGCCCGCGCCGGACAGCGGGGTCGAGAACCCGAACCCCGGCAACGACGGCACCACGACATGGAAGGCGTCGGCCGCCTCGCCGCCGTGCGCGACCGGATCCGACAGCGGGCCGAGCAAGCGCAGGAACTCGACGGCCGAACCCGGGTAGCCGTGGGTGATCAGTAGCGGCGTCGCGTCCGGCTCGGGCGACCGGACGTGGAAGAAGTGGATCACTTGGCCGTCGATCTCCGTCGTGTACTGCGGAAAACGGTTGAGCTCCTGCTCCGCCTTCCGCCAGTCGTACGACGTCCGCCAGTACTCGGCCAGGTCGTACAGGTAGCCGCCGGGGATGCCGCGGCTCCAGTCGTCGGTGTCGCCCGGCACCGGAGCCGGCCGGCGGGTGCGCTCGAGCCGGGCCTTCAGGTCGGCCAGGTCGGCGTCGTCGATGTCGATCAGGAACGGGCGGAGCTGCTGTGCGTTCGTCATACTTCGACCGTAGAAGCCACTGCGGAAGACTTTCTTCCGCAATGTCGGCCATCCTGGAGAAATGCTGAACACCTCGGCCCGGCTGCTCCGGTTGCTGTCCCTGCTGCAGTCCCGCCCGCTCTGGAGCGGTCCCGAACTGGCCGAGCGGCTGGGCGTGACCAGCCGGACGATCCGCACCGACGTCGACCGCCTCCGGCAGCTCGGGTATCCGGTGGAGGCCGCGCCCGGACTCACCGGCGGCTACCGGCTTGGCGCGGGCGCCGCCCTGCCGCCGCTGCTGCTGGACGACGACGAGGCGGTCGCTGTCGCGATCGGCCTGCGTACGGCGGCCAACGGCGGCGTGCAGGGCATCGGCGAGACCTCCGTCCGGGCCCTCGCCAAACTGGAGCAGGTCCTCCCGCCGCGGCTCCGGCATCGGGTGCGGGCGATGCAGTCGGCCACGCTCGCCGTACCCGCCACCGGTCCGACGGTCGACGCAGACGTGATGATCGCGATCGCCGCGGCGATCCGTTCCGGGCACCGGCTGCGCTTCGACTACGCGAACCACGACGGGCGGTCGAGCAGCCGTGAGGTCGAGCCGCACCGGCTGGTCGTGATGGGCCGCCGTTGGTACCTGATCGCCTGGGACCCGGACCGCGACGACTGGCGGACGTTCCGCGCCGACCGGATCACGCCGAAGATCCCCGGCGGCCCGCGGTTCACACCGCGCGAGCTGCCGGAGGACGAGATCACCGCCCGGTTGCAGCGCGGCGTCGGTACGGCGACCTGGCGGTACGTCGCCCGCGTGCTGGTGCACGCACCGGCCGCCGAGATCCGCGCCAAGCTGCCGCTGCCGGTGGAGATCGAGGAGCTCGGGCCGGACCGCTGCCAGTTCGAGGTCGGCTCCGACACCCCGCAGATGCTGACGCTCTACCTCGGCCTGCTCGACGTCGACTTCGAGGTCCTGGACGCGCCGGAACTCTCGGCCGCCCTCACCGCCCTCGCCGACCGTCTCCACCGGGCGGCCGGCCCACCGGGCCGATCGGATGCCCCCGGCAACGACCAGTCATCCTGAGGTAGTACCGCAGAACCATCCTGACGACCGATGGGAACGCGGCGGACGCGACGCATCCTGGAACCATGACCGGGGACTTTCTGCCGCAGCGCCGCAAGGCGTCGGTGCTCAGCCAAGCCGTGACCGTCGTGATCCTGCTCGCCGCCGCGGCGGTCGGCATCTGGCTGTTCGCCTAGGAAACCCTAGGAATCCCAGCGCACGTCGGCCTCGCCCGGCCGGACGACGCCGGCCTCGTAGGCGACGACGACCGCCTGGACCCGGCTGGAGAGGCCGAGCTTCGACAGCACCGAGCTGACGTGGGTCTTGACCGTGGTCTCGCTGACGAACAGCTTCGTCGCGAGGTCGCGGTTCGAGAGTCCGCGAGCCATCCAGACCAGGATCTCGCGCTCCCGTTCGCTGAGCTGCGCGAGCAGGCCCGCCCACCGGCCGTCGGGCTGCGCCGGCGCCGGGGTCGCCGTACCACCGTCGACCTGGCGCTCCAGCTCCATGCAGCGCTCGAGCAGCACCCGCGTCGACGCCGGATCCACGAGCGAGTCGCCGCGGTACACCGCGCGGACCGCGGACACCAGCAGGTCCGGATCGGTGTCCTTCAACAGGAACCCGGACGCCCCGGCCCGCACCGCCGCCAGCACGTACGCCTCGTCGTCGAACGTGGTGAGCACCAGTACGGCGGGACGCGCCCGCCCAGTATCCCGGTTCGCGGTCGTGATCCGCTCGGTGGCGACCAGCCCGTCCATCACGGGCATCCGGATGTCCATCAGCACGACGTCCGGGTCGTACTGGTCGATCAGCCGGAGCGCTTCCTCGCCGTTCTCGGCCTGTGCCACCGTGGTCAGGTCCGGCTCGTGGTCCAGGATCATCGCCAGACCCATCCGGATCACACCCTGGTCGTCGGCGACCAGGATCCGGATCGGAGCCTCGTTCAGTTCTGCGGTGGCAGCCATGCCTGTACTCTCCATCCACCCAAGGGGCCGGCCGCGACGGCGAGGGTGCCGCCGACCGCCGTGGCCCGTTCCCGCATCCCGATCAGCCCGTTGCCGCGACCGCTCTCGTTGCGGCGCGCGGTCTCCAGCACGTTCACCGGTGGCGGGCCGCCGTTCCCGTTGTCGTCGATGGTCAGCAGCTCGCCCTGCGGTCCACTCTGCCAGGTCACCCGCGCCGCGGTGGCCTTCGCGTGCACCATCACGTTGGTCAGCGCCTCCTGGATGATCCGTACGGCGGTCAGGTCGGTGGCGGAGGTCAGCTGCCGCTGCCGGGGCGGGAGCTCCATCGTCACGTCGATCCCGACCGCCTTCAACCGCTCGCCCATCCGCGCCACGTCGGCCAGCTCCGGCACCGGCGCGGTGCCGCCGCCCGAACCGGTGTCGCCCGCGACCTGCGGCGACGCGGTGTTCAGCACCCGCACCGTCTCCCGCATCGCGGTCAGCGCCTCCTTGCCGCTGGCAATGATCCAGCGGATCGCCTCCCGCAGTACTTCGGGACGCTGGTCGGCGACCCGGTCCGCGGCCTGCGCCCGGATCACCACCGCGCTGACGTGGTGCGAGATCACGTCGTGCAGGTCGCGGGCGATCCGGGTCCGCTCGGCGACCGCGGCCCGCTCGGCCTCGACGGCGCGCAGCCGGACCAGTTCGGCGTTGCGCTGCTCGAGCAGGGCCAGCGACTTGCGGCGGCGGCGGGCGTCCGCGCCGAGGAGCACCATCCCGCAGATCAGTGCCTCCGCGAACACGAACAGGGAGACGTCGATGTAGGAGTACAGCGTCGCCAGGTTGCGCGGGAGGCTCTGGTAGCGCTCGCCGTACAGGACCGCGCGGTCGACCTGGCTGAGCACGATCGCGACCACCGTCGGGAGGCCGATCATCAGCCCGGCCAGGCTGCCCATCGTGAAGAACAGGCAGGTGAACCGCCGGACGCCGGCCGACGCCGCCAGGTAGCCGACGACGAGCAGCGGCACCAGGTGGATCTCCGACTGCAGCGCCGCGTCGCTGATCTCCGGCTGCCCGAACATCGTCAGCCCGAGCTGCGCCGCCAGGCCGGTGCCGACCGCGGCGTACAGGAACGGGTACAGCACCGAGACGGCGACGAGCATCGTGCGCGGGATCCGCCGGACGAAGGCGACCGTGGCGATCAGGAACACCCCGGTGACCACCGAGACGGCGGGGTTGTGCGGGCGCAGCGAGGTGCCGTTGACGAGGTTCAGGGTGGTGAACCAGACGAGCCCGATGACCGCAGCCAGCAGCACATCCTGCTGCCCGTGCGTCATCCGCCGCCAGATCCCGACCATGTCGCCCAGCGTAGTCAGCCGGTGTTTCCCGAAGCTTCATCTGAGTGGACGGGTCCCGTCTCCAACTTTTGGAGGAGGCTCGGCGTCCGAACTGATACTCAGGGGCTACGAACGGGGCACGAGGACTGTCCCTGGGACCGATGCGCCGACCGCCCCGATCCGAAAGGCTGTGCCCCATGACGAACGACCTGCCGCCGCGCCCGAACCGCGCGGTGCGGACCCGGTTGCTGTCCGTGATCGGCGTGGTCGGTGTCGGCGCGGTGCTCGGGTCGTTGACGTTGTGGCACCAGCAGGTCGGGGACGTGCTCGGTCTGGGCGCCGACAAGGAGCCGGTGGTGTCGACGGTGAGCGCGCCCGCGATCGGCGCCCCGCCCGCGACGGTGCTGGTCACACCCACGCCGTCCCGCCGTACGACGAAGACGCCGCCGAAGACTGCCACCGTCCCGACGAAGCAGCCGACGAAGAAGCCCACCAGGAAGGCGACCGAGAAGCCGACGCAGGTGTCGCGCGAAGAGAGCATCGACGGGCTCTCGCCGACGCTGAAGAAGCGCCTGACGAAGGCGATGGCGGCCGCGCGGGCCGACGGCGTCACGCTCCGGATCACCTCCGGCCGGCGCAGTGCGGCGAAACAGCAGCGGCTGCTGAAGGAAGCGATCCAGCGCTACGGCTCCTACAAGGCGGCGACCCGCTGGGTGCTGCCGCCGAAGTACTCCGCCCACGTCCAGGGCAAGGCCGTCGACATCGGTCCGGCAGCCGCGATGGCGTGGCTGGACAAGAACGGCTGGCGGTACGGCGTGTGCCGCCGGTACGACAACGAACCCTGGCACTTCGAGGCGCTCGCCACGCCCGGCAAGAAGTGCCCGCCGCGCGAACCGCACGCGGTGGCCAAGGCAGATTGATCACTAGGGGGATACCGAGATGACCATGACCTACGCCCAGCCCTTGACCCGGCGCTACACCCGCGCGCGGCTCGCCGTACCCGCCCTGTGGCGGCAGGTGATCCGCACCGGTGACAAGCCGGAGCAGCCGATCGCGGAGCCGGACCGGTCCGCGTACACCCAACTGGAGATCTACGACGGCGTGCTGGCCGCGTTCGAGCGTCGCGACGAGGTGGCCACCGTACTGCGGACGTCCGCCGATCGGGCGACCGCCGTACGACGGTTGCGCGACGGGTTCGGTCTCAGCCACCTGCAGGCCAGCGCGCTGATCGACCTGCCGCTGACCACCGAGTGCCGCGACCGGATCGCGCACCGTGCCGAGGAGCTCCGCACCGCCCTCGACCGCTGACCTCCATCTCCGCGCGAGCCGCACTCGGTGGTCGCGGCTCGCGCGGACCTGCGGGATTTGCGTGCCGTGGGGAGGATGGAGGCGTGATCACGATCGAGCAGGCCGGACGACTGCGCAAGGCCGGGGTGCTGTGGACGCCCGCGGCCGGGGATCGTTTCGTCGTACCGGACCGGGACATGGACGAGGACGTGTTCGTGGTGAGCGACATGACCGTCGAGGTGCACGACTACCAGGGCAGCAAGGTGATCGGCTTCAACGGCACCACCGAATGGGCCCTCGACAGCATCGAGCAGCGCGAGGTGATCTGGCTCCCGCGCGAGGAGCAGCTCCGCGCCCTCCTCGGCCCGCACTTCCGGTCCCTGGAGTCGACGGCCGACGGCTACCGCGTCACCCTCACCGACAGCACCTACACCTCGGACGACGCCGAGCAGGCGTACGCCGACGCAGTACTGCATCTCCTCGGCGCTTAGGCGCGCCAGTACTGGACCTTGTCCTTGTCCTTCACCGTGTAGCCGAGGTTCGCGAGTTCGGTGCGGAGCTCGCGGAGATCGGCCTTGCCCTTGTCGCCGTCGTCGAAGGCCTTGGACCGGACCTTGAGCACAGCGTTGACCGCGGGCGGCAGGTCCGGGTCGTCCTCGACGAAGCGCCGGAACTCCGCCGCGTGCGGGTCGCCGGCCTCCGACCACGGGTAGCCGTGCGCGCGGAACGCGGCCGGGATCTGCTTCGCCTCGGACTTCAGCTGGTCGTGCTTCTCCCGGGCGAGCTCCCTTGACGTGGGGTCCTGGAGCACAATTTCCTTGCCGTCCAGGAACGCCACCGAGATCTTCTCCCGCGGCACCGTCAGGGTCTTCTGGTTCTTCAGGAACTCCACCGACTGATTGGTGATCGTCACCTTCAAGGTGTCCTCGAGCGCCATCGCGGCCAGCAGTACGCCGCCCGCCACCCCGACGACCACGCCGCCCAGCATCACCCACCAGCTGTCCCACCCGGAGATCAGCCGCAGCGGCCCCTGGAACGGCACCCAGCGCTGCGCGGCGGCCCAGTCCGCGATCCGCGGCAGGAAGAACCCGAGCACCAGCCCGGCCAGCGGTAGTCCGCCGTACAGCAGCACCTTGTCAGCCGCCGAGTGCCCGATCACCGTGCGCCCCGGCGTACCGGTCGTCGACCCCATGGACCGAACGTAACGCAGCGCAGCCATGACTTTGGTCTCGATCCAGGCCGACCGAAGTTGGCATTCCGGTCGACATGCCGATCGTCTCGCCGACCGCGGAGAGCCGCCGTAGGCTACCTACCGAATTGATCGAACTTGTCGTTAACGACCGCCGAACTCTCACTCGCGAGCATGGACACCGGGGGCGTCGCTCGCCGAGAGTCGGGCCCGCCGAACCCGATCAACCCGGAGGAATCCATGGTCTCCAGATCCGCCCGAACCGCACTGCTGGGAACTGCGGCGACCGCCGTGGCCGCACTTGCGGCGACTGTCGGTGTGCCGACGGGAGCCGGCGCCGACGCCGACAGCACCGCCGGCGTCGACGGCCGGGACAGCACCGAACAGATCGTCGTCACCGAGCAGGCCACCGACCAGATCCTCGTCCTGAACTCCGACCGGGACAGCTGGCAGAACACCAAGATCGCCTGGAGCTGGCGGCCCACCGCGCAGGACGGGCTCGGCGACCTCGTCGACAACTGGGGCGCCCCGGACGAGGCCAAGCTGCGGCACCGCAACGGGCAGGCCTACCTGCTGACCACGGACTCGTGGGGCCTCGCGGCGGTGGTGCCGTACCCGCAGAAGGGGCCGGCGTACTGGGCCGCCGATGTCGAGCGGAAGAACAACCCGCACAGCATCGAGCTGCTGCCGGACGGGAACGTCGCGGTCGTGGCGAGCCACGGCAACTGGCTGCGGCTCTACACCGCGTCGCAGGGCCAGCGGTCCACGACGTACGTCGAGTTCACGCTCGCCGACGGGCACGGCGTGTACTGGGACGCGGACACCGGCCTGCTGTGGGCGCTCGGCGGGCACGACCTGGTCTCGCTCAAGGTCGGCGGTACGCCGGCCGCGCCGACGCTGACCGAGGTCAAGCGGGTCGAGCTGCCGACCCTGCACGGTCACGACCTCCAGCCGGTCGCGCGGGACAAGGACCGGTTCTGGATCACTACCGGGTCGCAGGTGTACCAGTACTCGAAGTCCCGCAACGTGTTCCTGCAGGACTACGTCGACCGCGAGCGGATCAACGTCGCCGGCGTCAAGAGCGTCGGCGACGAGGCCAAGTCCGGGCAGATCCTGACCTCGGTCGTGCAGACCAAGAACCTGTGCACCTGGTGCACCGACACCCCGACCCTGACCTTCCGCCGCGACCAGCTGACGCTGCACGGCTCGCAGATCTACAAGGCCCGCTGGTGGGTCGACCCGACGCAGCGCTGATCCTGCGGCGTTGACCCTGCCGCGTTGACCGGTCGCCGGGTGGACTGCCGCCCGGCGACCGGTACGGTTCCGGGTGATGATCGTCAACGACCCGGGGGACCTGGACCCGTCGAACCCGAACCCGATCGAGCTGGCGCCGGCGCTCCTCGACCGCCTCGCCGCGATCCGCGCAGCGGCCCTCGACACACTTGAGTCCGGTCGGCCGGTGTACGGCGTCACCACCGGGATGGGCAACCTCAGCAAGACCCGGCTGACGTCGGAGGAACAGTCCCGCCACCAGCGCAACCTGCTCCGCGGCCGCGCGGTCGGCGGCCCGCCCTGGCTGCCGCCCGATGAGGCCCGCGCCGTTCTCATCGGCCGCCTGCGGACGTTCCTGACCGGTGACGCCGCGGTCTCGGTCGAGCTGGTCCAGCAGTTGGTTGCCCTCATCAACAGTCCGGTGCTGCCGGAGATCCCGGCCGAAGGCGCCGGCTCCGCGGGCGAGATCATCCCGCTCGCCCATGCCTTCGCGTCCTTGGATCCAGGCCCCAAGGAAGGGATCGCGCTGCTGGCCGGCATCCCGGGCGCGACCGGCCGGGCCACGCTACAGGCCAGGCGTGCGCATCGGCTGGCCGATCACCTCACCGCGGTAGGCGCCGCGGCGATCGCGGTCATCGGGGCCAACCGCGATCCGTACCACCCGGCCGCGGGCCGCGCGGACGACGTACTGGCGGAAGAACTCGCGCGACTGCGGGCGCTCGCCGGTCCGGAACCGGAGCCGCGCAGCCTGCAGGCTCCGGTGTCCTTCCGGGTCGCGGGGCCGGTGGTCGCGCATGTACGTCGTACCTTGCAGGAGCTGGAAGCCGCGGTGCAGAGGGCCTTCGACGGCGTGACTGACTCCCCGGCCTACCTGGACGGCGAGTTCGTCGGCACCGCGGGCTTTCACGGTCTCGAGCTGGCGGCGCGCTGCGACCACCTCACGGCCGCGCTGGCCCACGCGGCGGAGGTCTCGGCGGCCCGGCTACATCGGCTGCTGGATCCGGCGGTGACCGGGCTACCGGCGCAGCTCGCACGCGAACCGGGGCCGGAGGCGGGGCTGGTCGCCGTACACAAGCGGGCTGTGGCGATCACGCATCAGCTCCGCCGCCTGACGTTGCCTACGGCAATCAGTACGGCGGAGACGTCCAACGGGCAGGAAGACGTGCAGTCGTTCTCCTGGGAGGCGGTCGGCAACCTCGGTGCGGCGATCCGTCGCGTCCGGGAGGTGACGGCCTGCGAGTTGCTCGCCGTACGGCAGGCCTTCGCGCTCTCCGAACGCCCGGTCCCGCCGGGACTTCAGGACTTGCTGCGGGCGGTCGACGCCGTCGTACCTCCGATCGACGGCGACCGCGCGTTCGGCGCGGATCTGACCAGGCTGGTCGACGAGGTCCTCTAACCCTTGCCGGCCAGCGCGTCCTTCAGCATCGGGACCAGCTTCGGCAGCGCGTACTTGATGCCCAGCGGGCCGCCGATCGACATCGCGCTGGAGAACTCGCCGCTCTCGGTCGCCGTGTTGATCACCGGCGCGCCGCCCCAAGTACGCGATGTGTCCTTCCTTCACCGCCGGCAGCGCGTTGAACAGCTTGTCGTTCACCACCGCTGGGTCGAGTTTGCCGGCGCCGTTCAGCGCGGCCAGGAAGATGACGTCCGCCTGCATCTTGCCGGTCAGCTCCGGTGCGATCTTCACGTAGAAGTCGCCGTTCTCCATCGCGTCGATCTGCGGGTTGGACTTGAACCCGAGCGAGGTCAGCAGCCGCATCCGCGGGTCCGACGGCAGCCATGCGTTCAGCGCGTCGGCCGAGTAGACGCCTGCGGTGATGGTCTTGCCGGCGAACTCCGGGTTCGCCTTCGCGGCGTCGGCCACCAGCTTCTCGGTGTCCGTCACCACCTGCTCGCCCGCGGCCGTCGTACCGGTCGCCTTGGCGATCTCGCGGACCTGGTCCTGCCACGCGACGCCGTACACGTTCTTGGTGCCAGGCGGTGCGGCGATCGTCGGCGCGATCGCGTTCAGCGTGTCGAACTCCTTCTTGTCGTTGATCGTGTTCACGTACAGGATCAGGTCCGGCTTCAGCGCCGCGATCTCCTCGAACTTCGGTTGGTACGCCTGGATCAGCTTCGGCGCTTGCCGGTCGCCCAGCGCGGACTTCACCCAGCCGCGGAGCTGCGGGTTGCCGAACCAGTCGGCGCCCGCGACCGGTACGACGCCGAGCGCGATCGCCGCCTCCATGTCGCCGCCGCCGAGCGCCACCACCCGCTGCGGCTTCGCCTTGATCGTCGTCGAGCCGTACAGGTGGTCGACGGTCACCGGGAAGCCGGCGGTGTCGCCGGTGCCGGCGGCGGAGTTCTCCGGGTCGTCCTGGCCGCAGGCGGCGAGGCCGGCGCTGAAGGTCAGGGCTGCGATCGCGACGGTCGCGACGGACCGGATGCGGGACAAGACCATGGCGGTTGGTTCCTCCACGAGGTGACAAGTGAGGTAAGCCTAACCTGAGTTCATGGCTGTGTGGGATCCGGTGTGAGGGGCCAGCCGACACGCGGGGTGTGCCGAAGCCGCAAGTAGCCCGCACCGGGTCTGTGTCGTTGGCCATGGGTACGGCGCGATCGTCGATGACTGGAGGAGTTGTCGTGAAGCGGTTCGTGGTGCCGCCGAACTGGCCGTCCCCGCCCCGGCGCAACTGGATCCCGCCGAAGTCCTGGCGCCCGGATCCGTCCTGGCCGCCGGCGCCGAACGGCTGGCGGTTCTGGGTCGATGGCAAGGGCTACCCGGTCCTCGGTCCGATCGGCCGGTACGGCGGTCCGCCCCGGCGCGCCGTGTATGCCGGATCCGCGGCGCTGCTGGTGCTGCTCGGGGTCAACATCTGGGCGGTGTCCGCGATCGGGCTGTTCGGCGGCGGGCCGGACGAGTCCGCGGCGGTGCGGTTCACGGAGTCGGGGGCGGCGTCGCCGGGTGATGCGGTCAGCTCGGCGAGTCCCGTCGTACCCGGGACGGCGACAGCGTCATCGGAGTCGCCGTCGGGGTCGCCGTCGGTGCTGCCGACCGGCCCGCGGGCGGGCGAGGAGACGCGGCGGCCGACCCGGCAACCGACTCGTTCGACGTCCGAGCGGCCGACGCGCCGACCGACGGCGACCCGGACCGCTGGGCGGACCTCCGCGACGCCGAAGCCGACTCGGGTGCCCACGCGGACGGCGAGTCCGCGGCCGTCGCGCCCGACTCCGTCCACCAGGGACGAACTGCTGCGGCAGTACTGCATCCAGCAGGGCATCGACCCGGCCTGGTGTGACCCGGGCATCTGGTCGCGACCCCGTTGACAGCTGCGTGATCGGCGTTCATTCTTAACCGTATGGTTCTGAAACCATCTGGTTATGAAGATGGGTTGAGCGGGGTCTTCGCGGCGCTGGCCGATCCGACGCGGCGGGCGATACTGGTGCAGCTCAAGCACGGGGACGCCACGGTCGCGGAGCTCGCGGCGCCGTTCAGCATGTCGCAGCCGGCCGTGTCCAAACACCTCAAGGTGCTGGAGCAGGCCGGCCTGATCAGCCGCTCGCAACGGGCGACGGCCCGGCTCAGCCACCTCGAGGCCGAGCCGCTCCGGGCCGCGGTCGGCTGGCTGATGGACTACCGCGCGTACTGGGCGGAGAGCTTCGACCGCCTCGACGACCTACTCGACGACCTCAAGCCCGACGAAGCCAAGCCCCACGAACCCAAGTCCGACGTACCCGAGGTCGACGTACCCGAGGTCGACGTACCCGAGGTCGACGTACCCGAGGTCGACGTACCCGAGGGGGAGTCGTGAAGGTCATCGCGGAACCCGGAGTTCCGCAGGTGGTCATCGTCCGGGAGTTCGCCGCGCCGCGCGAACTGCTGTTCCGCGCCTACACCGAGCCGGAGCTGGTGCCGCGCTGGCTCGGGCCGGCTGGTCTCGAGCTGGTCGTCAACCAGCTCGATCCGCGGCACGGCGGCCGCTGGCGGTGGACGCACTACGACGGCGACGGCAAGGGCTACGTGTTCCACGGGCTGTACCACGGCGACCCGACACCGGAGCGGATCGTGCAGACGTACGAGTTCGACCAGGCGCCCGGGACCGTCTACCTGAACCTGATCACCTTCGACGAGGCCGGCGGCATCACCACGCTGACCCAGAACACCGTGTTCTTCGCGGTCGAGGACCGCGAACTGTACGTCGACGGCGGCATGGAGCGCGGCATCCGCGAATCGCTGCAGCGCCTCGACGACCTCGTCACCGAACTGGCCGAGGAGGCCCACTGATGATGCTCACCGACAAGAACGCGATCGTGTACGGCGCGGCCGGCCCGATCGGCGCGGCGGTCGCGAAAACGTTTGCCTCCGAAGGCGCACACGTTTTCCTGGCCGGCCGCACGGCGGACCGCCTGGAACGGGTCGCGGACGAGATCCGCGGCGCCGGCGGCAAGGCCGAGACCGGCGTCGTGGACGCGCTCGACGAACGCTCGGTCGACGAGCACGCCGCCGCGATCGGGCGGATCGACATCTCGTTCAACCTGATCGGCCACAAGCAGTACTTCGGGACGCCGCTGGTCGAGATGCCGCTCGCCGAGGTCGAGGAACCAGTGCGGAACATGTTCCGGACGTTCTACCTCACGTCGCGCGCGGCGGCGCGGCAGATGATCAAGCAGGGCTCCGGCGTGATCCTCACCTTCGGCGGGTACGGCGATCCGGCGGCGAACCTCGGCGCGTTCCAGGCCGGGTTCGGCGCGGTGGAGGCGCTGCGGCGCAGCCTGGCCCGCGAGCTCGGGCCGCACGGCGTCCGAGTGATCACGCTGCAGACCAACGGCATCCCGGAGTCGAACCCGGATACCTACCCGGAGGACTTCCGCCGCGAGGTCGCGGAGTACACCGCCGCGCAGACGATGCTGAACCGCGCCGCAACCCTGGCCGACGTCGGCGCCGTCGCAGCCTTCGCCGCCTCCGACCACGCCAGCTCGATCACCGGCACCGCGCTCAACCTCACGGCCGGCGCGGTCGTCAACTAGCCCAGGAAGTCGATCGTCGCCCCGTGCTCCTTGGCGGACTGGTACACCGGCCAGGCAATCGCCAGGTCCTGCCAAGGCAGCCCGACGGGTGCATAGACGGTGATCTCGTCCGCCGTACTGCGTCCGGCGGCGCGTCCCGTCAGCACCTCGCTCAACGTCGCATGGGCAGCCTCGGTGCCGAGACCAACGTTGCCGAGAGCCCCCATCCGCACGGCGAGCTCCCGGTCGTCGACCACCACGCGCGCGGCGCGAAGCAACTCGGCCGACAGTTCCACCTTCCCAGGCTCATCAGCACCCAACGTCGTCAGGTGCACCCCACCCCTGACATCCGCCACCCCCAGCAACGGCTCCCGCGACCAGGTAGCCAACACAACAACATCCGCCCGCCCCACAACCTCAACAGCCGACCCAACCACCACCCCCGGAATCCCAAGCTCACCAAGAAACCCGGCGGCTCGCTCCCGATCCACGTCACACACCACCAGCCCCTCAACCCCACCCAACGCATCCAACCCCCGCACAACCATCCCCGCCTGAACCCCAGCCCCAACCACCCCAACCACCGCAGACCCCTCGGTTCCGTGCGGGGCCAGGAGGTTGGTGGCTAGGGCGGCGGAGAGGCCTGTGCGCCAGGCGGTGAGGGTGGTGGAGTCGAGGATTGCCAGGAGGGTGCCGTCGGTGAGGTCGTGTAGGCAGATGATGCCGCGGAGGGCTGGGGTGGCGGTGGGGAACTTGGCGTTGACCTTGACCGTGTACGCGGGGATTCCGGGGAGGAGGCCTGGGAGCAGGGTGGTTGCTGTGCCTGGGCCGGGGAGGTCGGTGCGGACTCGTTGGGGGGCGATCTCGGGGTGCTGGGTGAAGCCTGCGCGCAAGTTGTCCAGGACCGTGGGGATGTCCAGTGCTCGGAGGATTGTGGAGCGGTTGAGAAGGACTGTCATCAGACGATGTTTCGTTCGGTGCGGGTGCCGGACGTGCGGAAGCGGGCCGCGTTCAGCGGGGCGACGTCTACGAAGGGGGTGCGGTCGAGGTAGAGGTCGCGGACCACCTCGCCGACGGCCGGGCCCTGGAGGAAACCGTGGCCGGAGAAGCCGGTGGCGTAGAGGAAGCGCGACACCGTGTCGTCCTCGCCGATCAGGGCGTTGTGGTCCGGTGTCACCTCGTACAGACCCGCCCATCCACCGGTCAGCCCGACGTCGAGCAGTGACGGCGCCCGCCTCGCCATCGCGGTGGTCAGCCGCGGGATCCACGCGTCCGTCCGGCTGAGCCGGAAACCGGGTTCCTCGTCGGGATCTGACAGCCCGACCAGCAGCCCGGGACCCTCGCGGTGGAAGTAGAACGTACTGCTGAAGTCGATCGTCATCGGCAACCGCGGCGGCAGCCCCGGGACCGCCTCGGTGACCACGATCTGCCGCCGCAACGGCACCACCGGCAGATCCACGCCGACCATGGCGCCAATCTGCGCCGACCAAGCACCCGCCGCACAGATCACCGTCCGCGTGCGTACGTCACCGCCACTCGTCCGCACCACCGAGATCTGGTTGCCTACCGCATCGATTCCCAGCACCTCACAGCCGGTGACCAACCGTGCCCCGAGCCGCCGGGCGGCCGACGCGTACCCGAGGACAACGGATTCCGGCGTACAGTGTCCAGCTGTCGGCGAGAAACAGGCCCCCACCAGACCCTCCGGCGCCACGATCGGCGCCAGCGCAACAGCTTCGTCGGCCGACACCATCCGGGTAGGTAGGCCACCGGTGTCCTGCAAGCGGTTCTGCAGTTCCGTGCTCTCCCGGAAATGCTCAATCTGCTCAGCAGTTTCCAGCAGGAACAGGTAGCCGACCCGCCGCAGGTCGATCTCCTGCCCCGGCCGATCACCGAACCGCGCGAACGCCTCCAGGCTGCGAGCGCCGAGCGCTATGTTGACCTCGTCGGAGAAGTTCGCCCGCACCCCGCCGGCCGCCTTGCAGGTCGAGCCGGAGCCGAGCTCGTCCTTCTCCAGCAACAGCACCCGTTCCACGCCGGCCTCCGCGAGATGGAACGCGATACTCGTCCCCATCACGCCACCGCCGACCACCACCACGTCGGCGCGGTCGGGGAGCTCGCCGGCCATCACGGCAGCCGGAACGCCAGGTCGGCCTCGACCGTCACCGTGTCCATCTGCGCCTTCTGCAGCCGGCCCGAGTAGTCCCAGTTCATCGACTGCCAGCGGGTGAACTGGTCCAGCACCCACATCCCGCTCTGCCGGGACCCGTTGCCCGACTTCCCGTTGCCGCCGAACGGCAGATGCGCCTCGGCGCCGGACGTCGAGTTGTTCACGCTCACCATCCCCGCCGAGATGCCCTGCGCGAACCGGAACGCCTTGTTCGGATCGGTCGTGTAGATCGAACTCGACAGGCCGTACCCCGGTTTGTTGCCCAGCGCAATCGCCTCGTCGAGTGTGCTGTACGACGTGACGCCGACGACCGGCCCGAACGTCTCGTTCAGGAACAGCTCGTCGTCCGCGCGGACACCGGCCACGATCGTGGGGTGGTAGAACAACCCCGCCTCCGGGTCGCCGACGAACCCCTGGCGCGGGTTCTCCGCGGTGACCCGCCCGGTGCGGCCGATCACCCGGTGGTGCGCGGCGATCCAGCCCAGCGACTTCTCGAACCCGGTGGCGAACTTCTCGTCCAGCAACGGCCCGAACAGCACGTCCTGCGCCGGATCGCCCATCGCCGCGTCCGCGGTGGCGCGGCCGAAGCGGTCCAGGAACTCGTCGTACACGGACCGGTGCACGATCGCCGTACCGAGGGAAGTGCAGCGTTGTCCGGCGGTGCCGAAACCGGAGAACAACGCGCCCTCGACGGCCAGGTCGAGGTCCGCGTCCTCGGTGATCACCATCGGGTTCTTGCCGCCGAGCTCCAGGCACGGGGTCTGCAGGTGCCGGCCGCACAGCTCGCCGATCCGGGTGCCGACCGCGCTCGACCCGGTGAACCCGACCTTGTCGATCAGCCGCGCCTGCAAGGCCTGCTCGAGCCCGGCGAAGGTGTCCGGACCGTCGGCGTACACCACGTTCAGCACCCCGGCCGGTACGCCGCCGTGGGCGAAGATCTCGTAGAACGCGTCGGAAACGACCGCGGAATATTCCGCCGGTTTCCAGACCGCGGTGTTTCCGCAGAGCAGCGCGGGGACCAGGTACCAGGACGGAACGGCGACCGGAAAGTTTCCGGCCGTGATCACGGCGACCGTTCCGACCGGGCGCCGGAACGTGAACAGCTGCTTGTCCGGCATTTCCGACGGCACGGTCTGGCCGTAGAGCCGGCGGCCCTCGCCGAGGAAGAAGTCGCAGGTGTCGATGATTTCCTGCACCTCGCCGCGGGCTTCCGCGATCGGTTTCCCGATCTCCTGCGTGACGAGCGCGGCGAGCCGCTCCTTGTTGGCTGTCATCAGCCGCCCGACGTTCGAGATCACCTGACCGCGCTGCGGTGCGGGCGTCGCGGCCCAGGCGGCCTGCGCTGTCCGCCCTGCCGCGGCCGCCCGGACGAACACCTCCGGCCCGGCGCTGCCGACCGTCCCGACGACCTCGTCCAACCGCGCGGGGTTGGTCGACGGTGTACGCCGTACCGCTTCCGCCACGCGCTCGCCACCGACAACGGACAGCACCTCACCGGCCATACGACTACCTCCTCGTAGTGGATCTCCACCCTAAGACCGCGGCGGCACCGTGCGGTCGGGATAGAGATCCGGGATCGGGATCGGCATGCTCCAGAGCCGGGAGTCCGGCGGGATCATGCCGTGCCGGACGGCGACGTGCCGGAGCAGCCGGAGCGGGCCCGCGATCAGCAGGAAAGCGAGTGGTAACTCGACCAGGAAAGCGCTGAGCAGTGCTTGCGTGAAATCGCCGCCGCGCTGGCTCGTCATCACGTCGAACCAGGCGTCGCAGACCAGCAGGACGCCGGACGCGAACGCGGTCGGGAACACGTACTGCTTGCGTTTCCAGCCAGCTACCGCGGTGAGTACCAGCATCGTGAGCAGCAGGAGGTCGAAGCCGACCCAGGTCACCATCCAGTTCCGGGCGACGTAGTGGCTCGGCAGCGTAACTGCCAGGTACACGATCCACGGGATCATCGCCGCCGCACACGCCAGCACCAGCCCCGTCCGCCACTTCCGCAACCGGTCGAACATCCGCACCGCCGGCAACCCACCCGGCAACTCATGCGCCATCCCACCCGGCGATCCACCTGGCGTCGGCGTGAGGCGCAGGATCAGTTCTCGTCGCTCTGCGGGCGTCATCGCAGCGATCTCTTCGTCGGTCGGCCGCACGGTTCGAGTATGCCTTGTGATTGCATTCACAAGCCGGTAGGATGGTGCTCCGAAGCACTCGACGAAACCGCTGAGGTGCCGAACATGACCGAGCGCAAGCCACCGGGCATGAAGACCCAGGACTGGGTCGAGGCCCAGATCAAGCGAGCCCAGAACGCGGGCGACTTCGACGACCTGGCGCACGCCGGCAAGCCGCTGAAGCTGGCCGACGGACACGATCCGGACTGGTGGGTGAAGGACTTCATCCGCCGGGAGAACATCGAGACCGACGCGCTGCTCCCGTCCGCGGTCCAGTTGCGCAAGGAGAAGGACCAGGTCCACGAGAAGGTCCGCGGGATGCGCCGCGAGTCCGAGGTCCGCGAGTACCTGGCCGACCTGAACAAGCGGATCCGGGTCGCGATCCGCGACACCACCGGCCCCGTCGTGCCGACCGGACCGGTGAACGAGGACGCGATCGTCGCCCAGTGGCGGATGGACCGCCCGGCGCGGGAGCCCGTGGCCCCGCGGACCGAGCAGCCGCGGCCGAAGAAGAAGTCCATCTGGCAGCGCCTGTTCAGCTGACCCCCTCAGCCGTCCAGCAGCGCCCGAGCCGCGGTCTCGATCGTCTCTTCGCTGAGCAATACCTCGTGCGCGGCCGCCCCGAGCGGCACGTACGAGTCGTAACTCGTCACCCGCGCGAGCCGTCCCGTGAACCCGTGGTCGATCAACGTGGCCAGCACACCCTCGGACACACCGCCCGACCGCCGCGTCTCGTCCGCGACCAGCACCCGGCCGGTGATGTTTGCCTCGCGCAACAGATCCTCGACCGGCAACGGCGCCAGCCAGCGCAGGTCGAGCACCCGGACACCCGGCACCCGGGCCGCCACCCGAAGACTCATCGGCACCCCGTTCCCGAACGTCACGATCGTCAGCCCGGTCCCGTCGCCGTACGTCCGCCCGCGACCGATCGGCACCGAATCCTCCGGGTACGGCGCCAGCCACCGCCCGTCGCCGTCGGCGTACAGGTCCCGCCGGTGGTACAGAGCGATCGGCTCGAGGAACACGCTCACCGTGCCGGACGACCGCGCCGCCGCCGCGCACGCGTGCAGCATCGCGGCCGCGTCGTCGGGCCGCGACGGTGACGCGATCACGATCCCCGGGATGTCCCGCAGGACGCCGATCGCGTCGTCGTTGTGGAAATGCCCGCCGAAGCCCTTCTGGTACCCGTACCCGGCGATCCGCAGCACCATCGGGTTCGCGTACTGCTCCTGCGAGAAGAACTTCAGCGACGCCGCCTCGCCGCGCAACTGGTCCTCCGCGTTGTGCAGATAGGCCAGGTACTGGATCTCCGGCAGCGGCAGCAGCCCCGACACACCAGCACCCAACGCGAGCCCGAGGATCGACTGCTCGTCGAGCAGCGTGTCGAACACCCGCGCCGGCCCGAACGCCTTCTGCAGCCCGCGCGTCACGCCGTACACCCCGCCCTTGCGGCCGACGTCCTCGCCGAAGACCATCGCCTCCGGGTACGACGCCAGTACGTCGCTCAACGCCCGGTTGATCGACTGGCTCAGCGTCAGGGGCTCCGCGGACGGCGTACGCCGCGGCAAGGCGTCGGCGACGGCCTCCGGCGCCGGGAAGCGCAGGGGTGCCGCAACGGCTGATGCCGACGTCAGCTGCGGCAGGCCGGCGACCTCGGCCGCGATCCGGAGCGCCTCGGCCTGCTTGTCCTCGTACAGTTCGATGATCTCGTCCGCGGTGACGCCGGCGCCGAGCAGGTAGCGCGCGGTGCCGAGCAGCGGATCCAGCTCCTCGTCAGCAGCCAGCTCGGCCGGCGAGCGGTACGCCGCCTCGACATCCGATCCCGCATGCCCGAGCAGCCGGACGGTCCGCAACCGCAGGAACGCCGGCCGCCGGTTCCGTCGTACGAAGGTCGCCGCCTCGGTCGCCATCGACAGCGCCGCGTCCAGGTCGGTGCCGTCCGCGTCGAAGTACCGCAGCCCCGGGCGCTGGCCGTACGCCTGCCGGATCCAGCCGTCCGGGGTGCGCACGCTGATCCCGATCCCGTTGTCCTCGCAGACCAGCAGCAGCGGCATCGGCAGGCCTTGGTACGACGCGTGCAGCGCCGCGTTGATCGCACCGGTCGCGGTGGAGTGGTTCGCGGACGCGTCGCCGAAGCTGGTCACCACGATCGCGTCGGCCGGCCACGGGGACGGTACGCCGAGCTTCGCCGACCGGTTCATCGAGAACGCGACGCCCATCGCCCGCGGCAGGTGCGAGGCGATCGTCGACGTCTGCGGGATGATCGACAGCTCGTGCCGGCCGAACACCTTGTGCCGGCCGCCCGCGATCGGCTCGCTGGTGGCCGCCGCGACGCCGAGCAGGATGTCGCGCAGGCCCTCCTTCGAGCCGCACTGCGCCGCGCGGGTCAGGTAGAACGCGCCGGAGCGGTAGTGCAGCAGCGCCGGGTCCGTCGGCCGCAGGGCGGCGGCGACGGCCGCGTTGCCCTCGTGCCCGGCCGAGCCGATCGTGTAGAAGCCGGTGCCCTGGGACTGCATCCAACGGGCGGCCAGGTCCGCGTGCCGGCTGCCGAGCTGCGCGTCGTACAGGCTGCGGAGCAACTCGGCGTCGTGCTCCCACGGGGCCGGGACGAGGCCGCGGACGCGTTCGGCGAAGGTCCTCATTTCATCCATGATCGGGGAAGTCCGCGCCGATCTCAGCCACGACCACGAGTTGAACAGGTCACCGGGTTCGCCGCGGGGCTCCGGGGGAACCGTGCCGAGGGGTTGTTCGTTCCTCCGGAGAGCGGGACTCTGTGGGGTGTGGTGACGGTGGGTGAGGTGTGATGCGCCAGTCTCAGGTCGTACGGCGGGTGGGGACGGCGGCGGGGCTCGGCGCCGGGACGGCCGGCGCGCTGGCAGGTGTCCTGCTGCTCGGTCCGCTCGCCGCGTCGATCCTGCTGGTCGTGGTGTTCGCGCTGGTCTGGCCGTTGGCCGCCGTCGTGCGGCACGTCGCGGAGGACGCGCCGTACGGATCCGCTGTGCTGGTCGCGGCGACGGCGGCGGGCGGGGTGCTGTGCCTGCCGGGGATGGTGCGGCTGCTCGCCTGGGGTGCACTCGGTGTGACGGCCGCGCTGGTCATGGCCGCACTGTTCGTGCTGATCGATTTCGCCGTACCGGACCGTTGGCACCGGCAGCAGCAACGGCAGCGGCCGTCGCGCCGGACGCGGAAGCTGGAGCGGCTGACCGAGACCCAGCTCGCCGAGGACGAGGAGCTGATCGCCTCCCTGCAATGCCCGCTCAGCATCGAAGAGCTCTGCGGCGTCTGGTCCGAGACGGCGACCCAGCTCGCCGAGGGCGCCGGGCCCCGGGACCGCCAGGCGGTCGCCGAGGTACGGCGGATCTGCCTCGACGAGTTCGAGCGCCGCAACCCCGACGGCTTCCACCGCTGGCTGGACGCCGGCGCCCCGGCCAACCCCGGCCGCTACCTGCTGCCTACGCCTGGCGAGTGAGCAGCGCCGCGACCGCTTCGCCGGCCGATCGCGCCGACTGCGGGTTCTGGCCGGTGACCAGCCGGCCGTCGGTGATCGTCTGCGCGGTGAAGTTCGCCGCCGGGTGATGGATCGCGCCGCGGGCGGTGAGCGCGTCGGCCAGCAGGAACGGGACCACGTCGGTCAGCTCGACCGCGGCCTCCTCCGCGTTGGTGAAGCCGGCAACGTTCTTCCCGTCGACCAGGTAGCTGCCGTCCGACAGCCGCAGGTTGACGAGCGCCGACGGCCCGTGGCAGACCGCCGCGACCACGCCGCCGTGCTCGTAGATCCCCGCGGCCAGCGCGGCCAGTGCCTCGTCCTGCGGGAAGTCCCACATCGTCCCGTGCCCGCCGGCGAAGAAGATGGCGTCGTACGACGCTGCGTCGAGCTCGGCCGCGGTCGCGGTGTGGTCGAGGTCCACGGCGGCGAGGAACTTCTGCTGGATCGGGTCGGTGTCGTCGACGCCGTCGACCGGCGGGCGGCCGCCGCGGACCGAGACCAGGTCGACATCAAAACCCGCCTCCTGGAACACGGCCCAGGGTTCGGCCGCCTCGGAGACGTAGAAGCCGGTGCTCCGGCCGGTGTCGCCGAGCTCGGAGTGGCTGGTGAGAGCAATCAGTACACGTGTCATGCCGCTATCGTGCAAGGCTCAGGCCATCGGAAACCAATAGCCAGAGTGGCACCAAGGCATAAGATTTCCGATGTGAGTGCCTCGCTGGACCTGCTCCGTACGTTCCTGGCCGTGCACCGCGCCGGATCGGTCACCGGGGCCGCGGAGACGCTCGGCCTTTCGCAGCCGACGGTGACCGCGCAGCTCAAGGCGCTGGAGTCGGCGCTCGGACGGTCACTGTTCGAGCGTCAGGCGCGCGGGGTCCGCCCGACCGGCGCCGGCGACGAGCTGGCCCGCCGCGTCGCCGACCCGCTCGACGCGCTACAAGGGTTGCTCCGCGACGAGCTCGACACGCCCAGCAACACAACCCTGCATCTCGGCGGACCGGCCGACTTCCTGTGCCACCAGGTCCTACCCGCCCTCGCCGAACGGTTCGCGAGCGGGCTGCAGGTGCGGACGACGTTCGGTCTGCCGGACGACCTCCTGGACCGGCTGCTCAATCGCAGCCTCGACCTCGTCGTCAGCTCGGTTCGCCCGCGGCGGGCCGGACTGCGCGTCACGCCGTTCTACGACGAGGTCTTCGCGCTGGTCGCCGCGCCGCGCTGGTCCGTGGAGCCGCTGCGCCGGACCCCGTTGATCGCGTACGGCGAGGAGGCGCCGATCCTGCGGCGGTACTGGCGGACCGTGTTCGGTTCGCGGCTCACGCGGACGGTGGATCTCGTCGTACCCGATCTGCGGGGTGTGCTGGACGCCGTCCGCGCGGGGGCCGGCGCCAGCGTGCTGCCGACGTACCTGTGTCAGGACGCGTTGGCCGCCGGTGAGCTGGTGCTGCTGGCGGATCCGGAGCTGCCGCCGTTGAACACGCTCTACCTGACCACGCGGTCGGACGCAGGACCGCGCAGTACCGCCATCGTCGTCCGCGACGAGCTGGTCAGGCGGTTCTCGCGTTAGGCAGCCTTCTTCTTCGCCGCGCTCTTCTTCGCCGTGGACTTCTTGGCGGTCGTCTTCTTCGCAGTGGTCTTCTTCTTGGCAGCAGTCTTCTTCGCGGGCCGCTTCTTGGAGGTGCGGGCCTTGCGGGCCTCCTCGACGCTGGCGCGCAGGGCGGCGACCAGGTCGGTCGGGTTGGTGGCCTGCGGCTCCTCCTCGGCGTACACGACCTCCTTGCCCTGGTGCTTGGCCTTCACCAGGTCCTTGACCCGCTCGGTGTACGTGTCCTCGTACGCCGAGGGCTTCCACTCGCCGCTCATCGCCTCGATCAGGTCGACGGCCATCGACAGTTGCTTGCCGGCGCCGGACTTGCGCGGCAGCTCGCCGAGCTCCTCGTCGGGGTCGCGGATCTCGTCGGCGAAGAACATCGTCTCCAGGACCAGCACCTTGCCGTCGGCGCGGATCGTGGCCAGGTACTCCTTGCCGCGCATCACGAACTTCGCGATCCCGGCCCGGTTCGTCTTCGCCAGGGCGTCCCGGAGCAGCGCGTACGACGACGCGTTCTCGGGGTCGGACGGGCCCAGGTAGTAGCTCTTCTGGAAGTGCATCGGGTCGATCTCGTCGAGGTCGACGAACGTGTCGATCTCCAGCGACCGGGACTTGCCCGGCGCGATGTCGTCGAGCTCGTCGGGCTCGACGATCACGTACTCGCCGCCGCCGACGTCGTGACCCTTCACGATCTTCTCGTACGGGACCTCGCGGCCGGTGCGCTCGTTCACGCGCTTGTACCGGATCCTGTCCGACGTGCCCTTCTGGAACTGATGGAAGTCGATCTCGTGTTCCTGGGTCGCGCTGTAGAGGCCGACCGGGACCGAGACCAGGCCGAAGTTGATGTACCCGCTCCAGATCGCCCGTGCCATCGTCCGACTCCTCTCTGGTCGGACCAGCCGGTACCCAGGTCAGAGCCGGTTGTACCGCTTCCGCGCCTCGCGGCTCTCCTTCTGCGCCTCCCGCGCCGCCCGCCGGGCCTCGTCCAGCTCGCTGCCGAGCCGGTGCACCAGGGCCTGCGCCTCGGCGAGTGCCTCGCGGGCCTCGTCGAGTTGGTTGTCGAGGTCCTCGACCGTCGCCTCGGCCTCCTGCGC
Organism: Kribbella sp. HUAS MG21; assembly: GCF_040254265.1. GTDB lineage: Bacteria > Actinomycetota > Actinomycetes > Propionibacteriales > Kribbellaceae > Kribbella. Next base: position 1,501,672 of record NZ_CP158165.1, on the reverse strand, counting down.
GGCCGCCACCGCGTCCTCGAAGGCCTGCTTCGCCTCGGCCTTGAGCGCCGCCTCCCGCTCGCGCTCCTCGGCCTCCTTCCGTTCGGCCTCCTGCTTCCTGACCGCCGCGGACCCCTTGGCCTCCTCGGCGGCCTGCTGCGCCTTGCGCCGGTCCCGCGCGGCCTTGCGGCGTTCGTCGGTGAGCGGAGTGACGTTGGACGGCTCGCCGTTCTCGTCGACGACGCCGAACCCGACGTGCCGTAAAGCGCTGCTCAACCGGCCCTCGCGGACGGCGTCACCCGCCGCCGGGTCCACCAGCGCCGCGTCGAGGGTCTCGCGGAGTTTCTGGCCGACGTCCGCGCTGACCTTCTGGCCCTCGGCGGCCGCCAGCCGCGCGGCCTCCTTGGTCAGCTTGTCCAGCAGTTGATGCCGCTTCGGCGTCAGCTCGCGCAGCCGCTCGCCGTCCAGGTCGGCGGTCGCCTCGCGGAACTCGTCGCCGAGCGCGAGCAGGTCGTCGAGCTCGTCCGGCAGCTTGCGGGCGAGCAGGTTCGCGATCCAGGCCGCGACCGTCGGCTTGCGCAGCGCCTTCAGCCGCGTCGACCCGAGCGGGTCGCCGTCGGCCTTCAGCTGCTTGGCCAGCTCGTTGCGGGTAGCAATGAAATCGGCCGCCGGCGCCGCGTAGACCGCGTCCGCCGCCTCCTCGAAGTCCACGAGGCGACGGTACCCGAATCAGGTCCTGGTGAGACCAGGGCGCTCGGCGAGCTCGGTACGGAGCGTCTCGAGGATGCCGCGCAGCAGCCGGGAGACCTGCATCTGACTGACGCCCAGCTCCTGGCCGATCTCCTCCTGCGTGAACCCGTTGCAGAACCGCAACTGGAGGATGCGCTTGTCCCGGTCGCCGAGGTTCGCGACCGCGGGCGACAGGGTGTGGACGTTCTCGACCAGGTCGTAGCCGTCCTCGGCGTTGGCGACCGTGTCCAGCAGGCTCGTCCCGCCTTCCACCGCACCAGGCGCGTCCAGCGACAGCGTGCTGAAGCAGCCGCGGACCGAGGTGGCCTCCGCGACCTCGGCCGGATCGGTGCCGAGCGCCTCGGCGGTCTCCGCGTCGGTCGGCACGTGGCCGAGCCGCTGGATCAGTTCCGGCTCGGCGGCCGCGATGCTGCCCTGCATCTCCTGCACCCGGCGCGGCGGCCGGATCGTCCAGGCGCAGTCGCGGAAGTACCGTTTCAGCTCGCCGCGGATGGTCGGTACGGCGTACGACAGGAACGCGGTCGACGCGTCCAGCCGGTAGCCGTTCGCGGCCTTCACCAGGCCCAGGTAGGCGACCTGCTCAAGGTCGTCGGAGTCGACGCCCTTGCTGCGGTAGCGGGAGGCGATCGATCTGGCCACCGGGGCGTTCAGCAGCACGACCTCGTCGAGGCAGGCCTGGTGGCGAGGGTCAGGGACGCTGTGCGCCTCGAGCAGCAGCTCGTGCGTGGCGTCGGCAATGCTCTGCTGGGAGCGTTCTGCAGCTGCGATCGTCACGGGAGATACCTCGTCGTGTCGTCGTGCAGGTCTGGGTGGCAGGGGGCTGAACCACTTACGTCCACCAGATCAAACTCCGCCGGAGCTTTCAAGTACCCGGCTGTTACGGCTGTTTGAAACGACTGTCGCCTGACAGTAACTGTCAGGTTTCGATGGTTGGCTTGCACTCGTGAACGATTGCTGCGCCGTTGTCGACCTCCGCCAGTACACCCTGCACCCCGGCCGCCGGGACGACTTGATCGAGCTCTTCGACAAACACTTCGTCGACGGGCAGGAGCGGAGCGGCATGCACATCGTCGGCCAGTTCCGCGATCTCGACGACCCGGACCGGTTCGTGTGGCTCCGCGGCTTCCCGGACCTGCCGGCGCGGGCGGCGGCGCTGAACGACTTCTACTACGGCCCGGTCTGGCGCGAGCACGCCGCGGCGGCGAACGCGACGATGATCGACTCCGACGACGCGCTGCTGCTGCGGCCGCTGCGGCTCGGGCCCGGGTACCCCGCCCTCGACGCCCCGCGGCCGGACGGCGTCGTGGACTCGGTGATCGCCGGCGCCGTGTACCACCGCGGCGCGCCGGACGACGAGTTCGTCGAGTTCTTCACCGATCATGTGGTGCCTTTGCTGTCCGCGACCGGTGCCGAGCCGGTGGCGGTGTTCGAGAGTTTGGTTGCCGAGAACAACTTTCCGCAGCTGCCGTTGCGCGCCGAAGTCGTGCTGGCCTGGTTCGCGCGGTTCGAGGACGATGCGGCGTACGACGACCACCGCCGCCGGCTCGCCGCGTCGCGGAGGTGGCGGGAGCGGGTGCTGCCGGAGCTGGTCTGCCGCTCGGTGAAACCGGCGCAGGAGCTGCGGCTGCGGCCGACCGCTGGGTCGCAGTTCCGGTAAATGCGTTGCGGGTCCTGGATCGGGCGGGCATCCTGGGCTGACCGAGCGGCGACGAGAGCTGCCTGGACCTAAGGAGGGCTGACGGATGGCCATCACTGTGCTGCGGCATGTCCGCGTCAGTCCCACCTCATGCTTCAGGAGCACCTCAGTTGTCTTCTCCCGAGTACGAACTCACCGATAACGACTTCACCTTCCAGTTCCATTCAGTCGACGAACACCTGGGACCGGACCAGCGGTGGTCCACCTGGCTGGACGTCGAGCGCGGCTCTCGCGGACCTGATCCCCGCCCGGACTGGGTGGTGACGGAACAGGCCGCGATCGACACCGAGCTCGGCGTCCTCAAAACCGGTAAGGAAGCCGACGTCTTCCTGATCGAGCGGGCCGTCGAAGCCATCGGCGACAACCCGGCGAAGTCCTCACTGCTGGCCGCGAAGCGGTACCGCACCGAGGAGCACCGCACCTTCCACCGCAGTACGGCGTACGTCGAAGGCCGCCGGACCCGCAACAGCCGCGACAGCCGGGCGATGGCGAAGAAGACCTCGCACGGCCGCAGTGTCGCGGCCGGCCAGTGGGCGTACGCCGAATGGGACGCCCTGAACCGGCTGTGGAAGGCCGGCGTCCCGGTCCCGTACCCCGTGCAGGTGGACGGCACCGAGCTGCTGATGGAGTTCATCGACGACGGGGAGGGCGGCGCCGCACCGCGGCTCGCCCAGGTCCGGCCGTCCAAGGAGCTGCTCGGCGTGTACTTCGAGCAGCTCCGCGGCGCGATGCGCGAACTGGCCCGCGCGGGGCTCGCGCACGGCGACCTCTCGCCGTACAACGTGCTCGCCCAGGCGGACCGGATCGTGATGATCGACCTGCCGCAGGTGATCGACATCGTCGGCAACCCGAAGGGCATGGACTTCCTGCTGCGCGACTGCCACAACATGGCGACGTGGTTCACGAACCGCGGGCTGGAGGTCGACGAACAGGAGCTGTTCGCCGACCTGCTCACGATGGTGTTCTGATCGTCTGCTGGAACAACGGGACGAGCGGGACCAGCCGGTCGGGGTAGGCGTCGACGAGGCCGTCGACGTGGTTGCCTGCCTCGACCCGCTGGTACCTGTGCAGGTTGGTGTGGCGCGCCATCGCGGCGTACACGTCGGAGTCCTGGCTGATCGGCAGCAGGCTGTCGTAGGTGCCGTGGATCGTGGTGAGTGGTTTGCGGATGTTGCCGGTGAGCGCGATCCTGCTGACCGCCTTGTGAACTTCCGGGCGGCGGCTGTAGTCGTAGTCGGCTTCGGTGCCGGTGTACGTCGGGTCGAGTTCGGCGGCGTAGATGCGTTGGGTCAGCTTCCAGTAGACGGTGTAGTGGTAGTCCCAGAGGAAGTCCGACCGCGGGTCGAAGCCGGCCGCCACGATCGCCGCGGGGTCGTGGTTCTCGTAGCCTTTGATTGCCTGAGGCAAGTAGGTGAACAGGTTCGGCCCGTCGGCGGTCCACAGCGTGCCTTCGAGGTCGACGCCGCGGGTGTACAGCTCCGGGTGGTTCTCGAGCTGCCATCTGACCAGGTAGCCGCCGTTCGAGATCCCGGCCGCGACCACCTCGCGCGCCGGCCGACCGTAGTACTGCGCCACGGTCGCACGGGCCGCCCGCGCGAGCTGCGTGGTCCGCACGTTCCACTCGACGATCGCGTCGCCGGGGCGCAGGCCGTCGGTGTAGAACGTGGCGCCGGTGTTGCCCTTGTCCGTGGCAGCGTACGCGTAGCCGAGCGACAGCACGTAGTCCGAGATCGCCTTGTCGTTCGCGTACTGCGCTCGCACGCCGGGTGACCCGGCTACGACGAGTCCGCCGTTCCACTGCCGGGGCAGGCGGATCACGAACTGCGCGTCGTGGTTCCAGCCGTGGTTGGTGTTGGTGTGCGAGTTGTCGGGGAAGTACCCGTCGATCTGCACCCCTGGTACGCCGGACTGTTGCGGCAGGCCGGAATGCGTGAGGCCCGCGTAGTCGGCCGGGTTGGTGTGACCGGACGCGACCGTGCCGGCCGTGGTCAGATCGTCGAGGTGGGCGACTTCCTGGTACTCGGCGCCTGGTACCCGGACCGGGCGGTGCGCGTTGGCGGGCACGGTCGTCAGACCCGTGAGCAGCAGGGCGATGCAGACAAGGAGGAGACGGCGCATGGCGTCACGCTAGGAGCCGCCTCCGCAGCCGGACACCTGGTCGCGGCACACAACGCGCCTCGTCCAGGTGTGTGCTTAGGACACCGCCTTCGCGGCCGCGCGTCCCGCCGTACGGCCGGTGAACAGGCAGCCACCGACGAAGGTGCCCTCGAGTGAGCGATAGCCGTGCACGCCGCCACCGCCGAAGCCCGCGACCTCGCCGGCCGCGTAGACACCGGGCAGCGGAGTGCCGTCGGTGCGCAGGACGCGCGATTCGAGGTCGGTCTGCAGGCCGCCGAGAGACTTGCGGGTGAGGATGTTCAGCCGGACGGCGATCAGCGGGCCGGCCTTCGGGTCGAGGATCCGGTGCGGCGAGGCGACCCGGATCAGCTTGTCGCCGCGGTAGTTCCGCGCGCCGCGCAGCGCGGTGATCTGCAGGTCCTTGGTGAACGCGTTGGTGATCTCCCGGTCGCGGGTGACGATCTGCCACTCCAGTTCGGCGAAGTCGATCAGGTTCTCGCCGGTCAGCTCGTTCATGCCGTCGACCAGGTCGAGGAGGTTGTCCCGGACCACGAAGTCCGCGCCCTTCTCCATGAACGCGCGGACCGGCGCGGTCGGGCCGCCGCGCGCCCGGCCGAGGACGCCGCGGATGTCCTTGCCGGTCAGGTCCGGGTTCTGCTCCTGGCCGGAGAGCGCGAACTCCTTCTCGATGATCTTCTGCGTCAGCACGAACCACGTGTAGTCGTGACCGGTCCGCATGATGTGCTCGAGCGTGCCGAGCGTGTCGAAGCCGGGGAACAACGGCACCGGCAGCCGCTTCCCGGTGGCGTCGAACCACAGTGACGACGGGCCGGGCAGGATCCGGATGCCGTGCATCGGCCAGATCGGGTCCCAGTTCTGGATGCCTTCGGTGTAGTGCCACATCCGGTCGCGGTTCACGTACCGGCCGCCGGCCCGTTCGGTGATCGCGAGCATCCGGCCGTCGACGTGCTCCGGGACGCCGGAGATCATCCGCCGCGGCGGGTCGCCCATCCGCCGCGGCCACTGCGCCCGGACCAGGTCGTGGTTGCCGCCGATCCCGCCGGACGTGACGATCACGGCCTGCGCGGTCAGGTGAAAGTCGTCCACCTCGACGCGTGAACTCGACACCCCGCGCGCTGCGTCGCTCGGCTCGAGCACCTTGCCCGCGACGCCGTCGACCACCCCGCCGGTCACGGTCAGCTCGTCGACGCGGTGCCGGAACCGCAGCTCCACAAGGCCTTTCTCCACCGCTTCACGAACCCGCCGCTCGAACGGCGCGACCAGCCCCGGGCCGGTGCCCCACGTGATGTGGAAGCGCGGCACCGAGTTGCCGTGGCCGTGGGCGGTGTACCCGCCGCGCTCGGCCCAGCCGACCACGGGGAAGAACCGCACGCCCTGCGCGTGCAGCCACGCGCGCTTCTCGCCGGCCGCGAAGTCGACGTACGCCTTGGCCCACTCGCTGGCCCACTTGTCCTCGTCGTCCAGCCGGTCGAAGCCGGCCGAGCCGAGCCAGTCCTGCAGCGCCAGCTCGTGCGAGTCCCGGATGCCCATCCGGCGTTGCTCGGGGGAGTCGACGAAGAACAGCCCGCCGAACGACCAGAACGCCTGGCCGCCGAGCGACGCCTCGGGTTCCTGGTCCAGCAGCAGCACCTTCCGGCCCGCGTCGGCCAGCTCGGCGGTCGCCGCCAGCCCGGCCAGTCCCGCCCCGACGACGATCACATCAGCGTCCATGGCCACTTGTATAGCGCACTTGGAAGGATGCTGGGGTGACAATCCTTTCCGCGCACACCCTTGTCCTGCCCGCCGCTTCGCTCGGTGAAGAGGACCCGCTGCCGCCGCTGCGCATGCAGCGCGAGGCCCACCAGGTCGTCAACCTCGCCGAGCTGCCCGAGGACCTCCGCGAGAACATCCAGTACGGCCGGCTGCACAGCCCCTTGCCCTGTCTCAACCAGGACGGCTACGACCGCACGCTGACCGAGACGCCGTTTCCGGCGCTGGTGCTCGAGAACGACCACCTCCGCGCCGCTGTGCTGCCGAGCCTCGGCGGGCGGCTGTACTCGCTCGTGCACAAGGCGACCGGGGACGAGCTGCTCTACCGCAATCCGGTCTTCCAGCCCGCCAACCTTGCCCTGCGCAACGCCTGGTTCGCCGGCGGCGTCGAGTGGAACGTCGGCAGTACCGGCCACTGGACCGGGACCTGCGCGCCGATGCACGCCGCTCGCGTCGAAGGCCCCGACGGTACGCCGGTCCTGCGGCTGTGGGAGCTGGAACGCACCCGCAACCTGGTTACGCAGCTCGACTTCTGGCTGCCCGAGGACTCGGACTTCCTGTACGTCGGCGTACGGCTGCAGAACCCGTCGGACGTCGACGTACCGGCGTACTGGTGGTCGAACATCGCCGTACCGCAGTCGCCCGACCGGCGGGTGCTGGTGCCTGCGGACCAGGCCTGGCGGTTCGGGTACACGAGCCGGCTCGACCTGATCGACGTGGAGACGGACCTGACGTATCCGATGCGGCATCCGCGGGCCGTCGACTACTTCTTCGAGCCGCTGGCCGGAGAGCGGTCGTGGATCGCGTCTGTGGACGGAGACGGTGCTGGGCTGGTGCAGGCGTCGACCGAGCGGTTGCCGGGGCGGAAGCTGTTCGTCTGGGGGCAGGGTGACGGCGGCCGGCGTTGGCAGGAGTGGTTGTCGCCGGGGCTCGAGGGGCACGGGTACGCCGAGATCCAGGCCGGGCTCGCGCGGACGCAGATGGAGCACCTCAAGCTGCCGGCCGCTACGTCCTGGACGTGGCTGGAGGCGTACGGGCGTCTCGCCATGGACGCCGGTGCTGCGCATTCCGAGGACTGGCACACGGCTCGCCGTGCGGGTGCCCACGCACTGGCGCCTGTGCTCGACGAGTTGCCTGGGCGCGAGAAGGCCTGGCTGGAGGTTGTCGACTCGGCTCCGGTGGAGCGCCTCGCTGTCGGGTCCGGGTGGGGAGCACTGGAGCTCAAGCGGACCGGGTGGACCGTGTCGGCGGGTACGCCGTTCGGCGACGACACGTTGACGTCGCGGGAGCAGGCCTGGCTGCCGCTGCTCGAGGGCCGGCTGCCGGTGCGGGACGACGTACCGGACGGAACGCTGGTGGCGTGGCGGGAGCTGCTGGAGCAGGCGGAGGACAACTGGCTGGTCTGGTACCACCGGGGAGTCGCGCGGCACTACCACGGGGACGTCGACGGCGCGGTCGAGGCATGGCGGCGGTCCGGGGACAATCCCTGGGCTCTACGCAACCTCGGTGTAGTGACGGGAGAGTTGGTGTACTACGAGCGCGCGGTCGCGCTCCGGCCCGAGTTGGTGCCCCTCGTCGCGGAGGCGGTCGCGGCGGCGCTCGACGCCGACGTACCGCTGGCCGAGCGGCTGCTCGCGCAGGCGCCCGACGATCCGCGGATCCAGCTGCTGCGGGTGCGGCATGCCTTGGAGACCGGCGATCCGGGGACGGCGCACGACCTGCTGGCCGCCGGGATCCAGCTGGCCACTGTCCGGGAGGGCGCGAACCCGCTCACCGACTACTGGCTGGCCGCCGAGGAGGCGCTTGGCACACAGCGGCCAGTTCCGCCGCAGTACCAGTTCGGAATGGGCGGAAACTGACAACTACAGGTCAACTCTACCTCTAGCAACACCGCTCCACCGGACTCTACTATGGTCCTGTAGAAAGGATTTTGTACTTACCTGGAACCAAGTGGAGTCCGGTGGCGTCCCACCGGTGAGCGGCAAACGCCGCACAAGGCAGTTTCGACAAAACGACCGCGTCGCTCGCGGGCGGCGCGTCGGGGGTGAGTGCCATGTTGACGATCGTTGTACTCGGTGGGTTCGGCCTGGTGCTGGTGGTCGCGGCCTTCATCGTGACCGAAGTCCTGGCCGGTCTGCGGCGGGACGAGATCCCCACCGGCACGGAGGAGAAGACCGCGGGACGAGTGATCCGGGTGCGTGGCCCGGTCCGCGGCCAACTGGAGAGCGGTGCCCCGGCGGTCTACACCGAGGTCATCGTGGAGTACTACACCCGCCGGGGTGAGGGCCCGTACGAGGTCGCTCGCAAGTTCCCGGTCGGGAGCCGCATTACTTACGCCAAGGGTGACCGGGTCATCGTCGCGTACGACGTCCGGACGCCCCGCCGGGCCCGCCTGGCCGGCCGGGTCAGCCACTGGCCGACCCTGGGACCGTATTCCGCTGCCCCGGCAGCCTGACAGTTCACCCTGCTTGAGCCACTCTCCGGCTCAAGCAGGAAGATGTGGGGCGAGCAGGTTGTAGAGCACCGGCCGGCCCCGGTCCAGAACGTAGTCCGCCTCGTCGGCGGGCAGCCGGTCCGCCAGGTGGGCCAGCGCCTCGCCCATCGTGATGCTGAGCGTCACCGCCAGGCGGAACTCCCGCGAGTCGTGCGCGCCGAACCGCGCCGTCAGCAGCTCCGCGAACTCCCCGGCGTGCTGATCGTCGAACTCGCCCGGCTTCGCCTCCAGCTCCGGATCGCCGAGGCCGCTCAGCACGACCGCCTTGAAGCCGGGATCCGTGCGGTGCATCTCCCGGAACGTGTCCAGCGTGACGTCGACCGCCTGCCGCCAGCTCGTGACGTCCGCCAGCCGCTCCCGGACCGCGTCGGTGTAGCGCGCCTGGTTCCGGCGCTCGATCGCCTGGATCAGGCTGCGCTTGTCCGGGAAGTACCGGTACACGCTGCCGACCGCGATCTCGGCCCGCTTCGCGATCCCGCTCGTCGACGCCGCGTCGTACCCGCGCTCGACCACCTCGGCGCAGGCCGCGTCCAGGATCCGCTCGACCTGCCGGCTCGCCCGGTCCTGCGTCGGCGTCCGGCGCAGCGGATAGGCCCCCGAAGTCACCATTCACCCATTGTCCACGCGGCAGGGGGACATCGTTGCCACCTCTTTGTGACAGATTGCCGACAGTTGGTCAGGAGGAGGGGAATACACCTATGCGCATCAACAAGACAGTGGTGGCCGGAGTGGCGTCCGTGGCGGTCGCGGCGTCCGGAGTCGCCGGTACGGCGCTCAGCCGGGACGACTCGGCGGCGAGCGGCGGTGGGTTGCGGTTCAACCAGGTGCAGATGATCGGGTCGCACAACTCGTACCACCGCGAGCTCAGCCCGGCCGAGCAGAAGCTCCAGCAGACCATGAACCCGGGCTCGGTCGACCTCTGGTACTCGCACGCGCCGATTGGGCAGCAGCTCGAGGACCAGAACGTCCGGACGCTCGAGCTCGACCTGGTCCCGGACCCCGACGGCGGGCTGTACACCTACCCGCTGATCCGGAAGCTGACCGGGCAGGGCCCGCTCACCGATCCGGCGATGGCGCAGCCCGGGATCAAGGTCATGCACGTCCCGGACTTCGACTACAACGGCACCTGCAAGACCTTCGTGCTCTGCCTGCAGCAGGTGAAGGCCTGGTCCGACGCGAACCCGGACCACACGCCGATCACGATCAGCCTCGAGCTCAAGCAGTCCGACCCGAAGGTGGTCGCGGCCGGCGGCGTGCAGACGCCTCCGTGGAACCTCGCGAACCTGGAGAGCGTCGACCGGGAGATCCGGTCGGTGTTCCCGGAGCAGGAGCTGCTGTCGCCGGACGACGTCCGCAAGCCTGGCCTGACGCTGGAGGAGTCGGTGCTGACCAAGGGCTGGCCGAAGCTGAACGACGTCCGCGGGCAGGTGCTGTTCTACTTCGACAACGGCGGCGCGGGCACGATCCGCGACCTCTACCGGGCCGGTCACGAGAACCTCGAGGGCCGGGCGGTCTTCACCCGCGGGCCCGAGGGCCAGCCGGACGCCGCGATCACCCAGGTCAACGACCCGCGCGGCGCGAACCAGGCCGAGATCCAGCGGCTCGTGACGAAGGGCTACCTGATCCGGACCCGGTCCGACGAGCCGATGGCGACGATCCGGGACAAGGACTACAGCCGGCTCGGCATCGCGCTCGGCAGCGGCGCGCAGATCGTGACGACGGACTGGCCGGTCGCCGGCATGGCCGCGCGGTACGACAGCGACTTCGTCGCGAAGCTGCCCGGCGACACCCCCGTACGATGCAACCCGGTGTCGGCGCCGGCGTGGTGCCGGGGAGACGTCGCGGAGAGGTGACATGTCGGAGCACGTGGTCGATGTCAGCTGGAGCCGTGGTGAGCACGAGTTCACCTATGACTCCTACAACCGCGACCACGAGTGGCGCTTCGACGGCGGCATCACGGTGCCGGGCTCGGCGAACCCGAAGTACCTGGGGAACCCGGGCCCGGTCGACCCGGAGGAGGCGTTCGTGGCGGCCCTGTCGTCGTGCCACATGCTGACGTTCCTGGCGATCGCGGCCCGCAAACGCCTGGTCGTCGACGCGTACGACGACCACGCGGTAGGCGTCCTGGCAAAGAGCGAGTCCGGTCGACTGGCAATCACCCAGGTAACCCTGCACCCCAAAATCACCTGGCACGGCCCCGAACCGGACGCCGCGACCCTCGACCGCCTCCACGACCTGGCCCACCGAGAATGCTTCATAGCAAACTCTGTAACCACCGAGATCACGGTTGCTGCTGGCAAATGAAAACCACCCGCCGGCCGGCCTGAGCCTCGCGCAAACGGCGTCAGGACGGTCGGCGGGTGGTGTGGTGCACCTCTGTGGCGGTGCACCGGTAACGGATCCGGGGGCGCCTCGCACTGGGGCGCCTCTGCGTTTGGTGTGCGACTTCCGTGCGGTCTGGCTCGGTGGGCAAGACCGTCCGGGTGCGCCGCCCGGGTCCGTTCGTCCGGCTGGCGCCTGCTACTGCTCGGCGGCGGCGTCGGTCCGGTCGTCGGTGGTCTGGGTTCCGGCCAGGAGGTCCTCGAGCTCACGCACCTGCTCGGTGGCCATCGTGGTCATCAGTCGGTGGATCGTCATGCCAGTGAGACGCCACCGGTCCGCGACTATGACGGGAATCCCGAATGTGACCTGGGTCACTACTTCTCGTCGAGCCCGTCCAGCCGCAGTGGGACGAGCTTGCGTGCCTCGTCGTACGACGTGCCGGTGAGTTCGAGCAGGTCGACGATCGTGGAGCGGATCTGGCCGAGGACGACCACCGCGGACAGCCCGGCCGGCAGCGGCATGGCCGCCGTACGACGTCCCAGCTCGCCGAGCACGCGGTGCGCGGCGACGTCGGCGGCCGGTTCGAACAGGGACTCGCCGATCAGCCGGGTCCCGTCGGCGAGGCGCTCGAGCAGCATCGGGTACTCCGCGGGCATCGCCTCGTCGCGCCACACGGACACCGCGCACCGGCGGACCAGCACGCGGGTGTTCCGGATCGCGCGGTCCAGCGGTACGACGAGATCGGCGATCTCCTGGACCCGCCCGCGGTGCCGGCGGCGGAACGGGGACAGCCGCACGACCGCGACCCCTTCCTCCGCGGCACTCCGCAGGTCGTCGAGCCGGGACTCGCTCGCCCGCGCGCGCCGGAGCGCGTCGGTGACCGCCTCCTCGTCCCGGCTCCGGAGGCCGTCCGCGGTCTCGTTGAGGATCTCGGCCAGTTCGCCGAGCACCCCGGCAGCTTGTTGCCGAGGGCGCCGGATCGCGGCAGCGGGGGCGATCGTGGCCGCGGCCAGTGCGACCAGTCCGCCTAGCGCGGCGTCCTGCCAGCGGCCGAAACCCGCGCCCGGGTCGGGCAGCAGCGTGGTGACGATCGCGGCCTGGACGCCGGCCTGCGTGGTCATCAGGTTGCCGGCGCCGAGCAGTACGGCGATGCTCATCGCCAGCGCGATCACGAAGATCAGTTGTGCGATGCCGGTCCCGAAGGCGGCCACGAACAGGTCGCCGACGCCCACCCCGACGGCGACGCCGACCATCACCTCCGCGACCCGGCGCAGCCGCTGGCCGAAGCTGAACCCGAGGCAGATCATCGCCGCGACCGGCGCGAAGAACGGCTGGCTGTGACCGACGACGTACCGGGCGATCGCCCAGGCCACCCCGGCCGCGATCGCGCACTGGGCGATGAAGAAGGCCCGGCTCCGCCACCGCTCGGCGCGCCGGTGGATCGACGCACGGGACCGCCGCGCGGCCTGCGGCGCGATGTCGTCGCGCAGCTCACGCAACTGGTCCAACGTCAGCCTGACCGGATCCACCCGCCCATTCTCCGCCGAGCTTGATTCGCACGGCCACGACGCGCCAAGGTGGGGCCATGAGCGAGCGGAGCGAGCGATCAAAAGGCACTGTCGAGGTTCTCGGTCGTGCCGGAGCCGAGCGTAGCGAGGTGGAGGCATGACCGAGAACAACCGCGAGGACTACGGCAGCTACAGCGTCGACGACGAGGATCAGCTGCAGGCGGAGGACACGCTCGACGACCGCGGGGTGGACGACCTGCTCGACGAGGGCTACTCGCCGCCGGAGAAGTGGTCCGCGGGCGAGGGCTTCGGTACGACGGCCGACGAGGCGCTGCAGGGCGAGTCGCTGGACCAGCGGATCGCGCAGGAGGTGCCGGACGTCGACCCGTACGCCGAGGAGGGCGAGGACGTCGGCGGCCCGGAGGTCGGCACCGCCCGCTCCGGCCGGTTGGTCGCGTCCGACGAGGGCGCGCACAGCGACGAGGACGACGAACTGTTCGCCGAGGACGTCGGCATCGACGGCGCGGCCGCCGGGGCCGAGGAGGCCGCCGTGCACGTCGTCGACGACGAGGACAACTTCGAGCTCGACGGCGACGACGAGGAAGACCTGCAGAACTACCGCGACGTCGACCTCGGCGACGTCACCGACCTCGAGGACTGAGCAGACACAGCTGAGCAGACCTGGCTGAGTAGATCTAGCGCTTCGTGACCTGGACCTCCGCGCCGCGGCGGGGGACCAGGGTCACGTTCTTCGGCTGGGCCGGTTCGGGTTTCGGGTGCGGGGCCTGGAAGTTGTACGCGGTGAGCGCGGCGCGGAGGATCTCGGTGCCCTCCATCAGCGAGAACCCGGCCCCGATACAGCGCCGCGCCCCGCCGCCGAACGGCATCCACGTCCCCGGCGCGGGCGGGTCGTCGGACAGGAACCGCTGCGGCCGGAAGTCCTCCGGCATCGGGAAGTGCTCGGCGTCCCGGTGCACCAGCCCGATCGCGGCCATGATCGTCGTACCGCGCGGCAGCCGGTAGCCCGCGATGTCGGTCGTCTCGGTCAGCCGGCGACCGACCTGGTAGACGACCGGGCGCAGCCGCAGCGCCTCCTTGAGGATCGCCTCCAGCTCGTCGTCCGCGCCGGCGTCCGCGGCCCGCTGCCCGAACGCGAGGTCCTCCGGCCGCCGCGCCAGCTCGTGGAACGCCCACGCCACCGCGGTCGCCGTCGTCTCGTGGCCGGCCAGCAGCAGCGTCACCAGCTGGTCGCGCAGCTCCACGTCCGACCACTGCCCCGCGGCGAGCAGCCGGGAGAGTACGTCGGTGCGTCCGGCGTAGGTCTCGCGCCGCTTGGCGATCTCGTCGTACAGGATCTCGTCGACCTGCTGCTGGGTGTCCAGGTACGTCTTCCACGGCCGGACCCGGAGCAGCGCCGGGTAGAAGCCGCCGAGCATGATCACCGGCGACACCGAGACGATCTTGTCCATCAGCGGGCGCAGCGTGTTGAGCCGGTCGACGTCGGTGACGCCGAAGATCACCTGCAGGATGATCTCCAGCGTCAGGTTCCGCATCCGCTCGTGCACCTTGAACGGCTCGCCGACCGGCCACCGCGCCACCTCGGCCTGGGCGAGCTCGAACACCATCTCGGCGTACCCGCGCAGCGCCACGCCGGAGAACGCCGGCATCAGCTGCTTGCGCATCCGGACGTGGTCCTCGTCGTCGAGCAGCAGCAGCGAGTGCGAGCCCATGATGGGCTCGAGCACGGTGTTGCCCTCGCCGGCGTGCATCACCGACGGCGGGCTGCCGAACACCTCGCGGATGTGGTCCGGGCGGCTCAGTACGACGCAGACCCGGCGCGACGGCACCAGCCGGATCGTGAACACGTCGCCGTACTTCGCCCGCATCCGCGGGAAGAACGTCTTGCGATGACTCGCGAACAACGCACTCTGCACGAGCGTCGGCAGCTTCGGCCCGGGCGGCAACGTCCGCGCCGTCTGCCGGTCGAGGGTCCGCGAACCGAGCAAAGGTGTCGGAGCCATACCTGCACGCTACGTCAGCCAGATGAACACCGGGGTGTCACAAAGGTGAAGGCCCGCCCGACGGGATCGGGCGGGCCTTCGGGGTGGAGATCAGGAACGCTTGAAGCGCAGCGTGAGGATCTGGAACGGGCGGAGCTCGAAGCTCACCCCGCCGTCGGTCAGCTCCCGGTCCGCCAGGTCCCGCTCCAGCAGGTCGACCTCGGTCACCGACGCCGCCGCGAACGACGGCGTGACGGTCGCGCGGGCGCGGCCGCCGGTGGACTCGTACAGCCGGACGATCACGTCACCCGACCGGTCGTCGGCCAGCTTCAGCGCCTCGACGATCACGTTCGGGTTGTCGACGGCAACGATCGGCTCGACGCCGGCGGCGCCGTCCACGACCCGCTCCGGCAGGTTGATCCGGTAGCCCTCCTCGATCGCCTCGCCGATCCCGGCGCCGACCACCAGCGCGTGGTTCACGGTGTGCACGCCCTGGTCCGTCTTCGGGTCGGGGAACCGCGGCGCCCGGATCAGCGAGGTCCGGATCGTGGTCGTGGTCCCGCCGTCCTCGCGCGCGGTCCGGTTGATGTCGTGGCCGTACGTCGAGTCGTTGACGACCGCGACGCCGTACCCGGGCTCGCCGACGTGCACCCAGCGGTGCGCCGCGATCTCGAACTTCGCCGCGTCCCACGAGGTGTTCTGGTGGGTCGGCCGGAAGATGTGCCCGAACTGCGTCTCGGACGCCGACCGGTCCGCGTGCACGTCGACCGGGTACGCCGCCTTGAGGAACTTCTCCGACTCGTGCCAGTCCATCTCGGTCTCGATGTCGACCCGCTTGGCGCCCGGGCGGACCCGCAGCGTCTGAGTCACCGTGGACCGGTTGAAGGACCGCTTCACGACCACGGTCGCGACGCCGTCGACGGTGCTGAAGTCGACGCTGTCCACCTCGGTCACGTCGCGCACGTTGTTCTTGTAGAACGAGTCGACGTCCCACGCGTCCCAGTGGTTCGGGGTGTCCACGTGCAGCTGCAGCAGGTTGCCGACGGCACCCGGTGCGATGACCTCGCGCTGCGCCTGGACGTCGTACAGGGAGGTGATCAGACCGCGCTCGTCGATCGTGACCCGGATCAGGCCGTTGTCCAGTACGCCGTTCTCGACCGTGACGGCCTGGCCGTCGACGGTCGCGACGCCCGCGCCGAGGCCGGCGACACCGTTGCGGCCGTGCGGGGCGGCGTTGAAGACGATCCGCTCCGAACCCGCACCGGCCAGCGCCTGCTGGGCCTTCGCGATGATCGCGTTCAGCTCCTCGGCCACCCGCGCGTAGGTCTCCTCGGCCTCGCGGTGCACCCACGAGATCGACGAGCCCGGCAGGATGTCGTGGAACTGGTGCAGCAGCGCGACCTTCCACAGCCGGTCGAGGTCCTCGTACGGGTAGCTGTCGAGCTTGCCCGCGACGACCGCCGCGGCGCTCCACAGTTCGGCCTCGCGGAGCAGGTGCTCGGTGCGCCGGTTGCCCTGCTTGGTCTTGGCCTGGGAGGTGTACGTCGCGCGGTGGATCTCCAGGTACAGCTCACCGGACCAGACCGGCGCGTGCTCGCGGTACTCCTCCTCGGCGGCGCTGAAGAACTCGGTCGGGGACTCGATCGTCACCCGCGGCGAGGACTCCAGGTTCGCCACCCGGCGCGCGGTCGCGACGAACTCGCGGGTGGGGCCGCCACCGCCGTCGCCGTACCCGAACGGGACCAGCGACCGGGTCGCCGCGCCGTTCTCGGCGAAGTTGCGCTGCGCGTGCGCGAGCTCGCGGCCGGACAGGTCGGAATTGTAGGTGTCGATCGGCGGGAAGTGCGTGAACACCCGGGTGCCGTCGAGACCCTCCCACCAGAAGGTGTGGTGCGGGAACTTGTTCTCCTTGTTCCAGGAGATCTTCTGGGTCAGGAACCACTTCGAGCCGGACAGCTTCACCAGCTGCGGCAGCGCCGCGGTGTAGCCGAACGAGTCCGGCAGCCAGACCTCCTGGGTGTCGATCCCGTACTCGTCCAGGAAGAACCGCTTGCCGTGCACGAACTGCCGGGCCAGCGCCTCGCTGCCGGGCAGGTTGGTGTCGGACTCGACCCACATGCCGCCCACCGGGACGATGTGGCCCTCGGCAACGGCCTTCTTTAGCCGCTCCCAGACCTCCGGGTAGTTCTCCTTCACCCAGGCGTGCTGCTGGGCCTGTGAGAACGCGAAGACCAGCTCCGGGTACTCCTCGGCCAGCGTGGCGACGTTGGACACCGTACGGGCCACCTTGCGGCGGGTCTCCCGCAGCGGCCACAGCCACGCGGAGTCGATGTGCGCGTGCCCGACCGCGGAGAGCTGGTGCGCGCTGGCGTGCGCGGGCCGGCTCAGTACGTCGGTCAGCTGGGCGCGGGCGTCCGCGGCGGTGCCGGCGACGTTCTCGTAGTCCAGGG
Source organism: Kribbella sp. HUAS MG21 (assembly GCF_040254265.1). Taxonomy (GTDB): domain Bacteria; phylum Actinomycetota; class Actinomycetes; order Propionibacteriales; family Kribbellaceae; genus Kribbella. Next base: position 1,484,585 of record NZ_CP158165.1, on the reverse strand, counting down.
CGTCCAGCGAGCGGCTGAGGGCCCGCAGGATCTCCCGGCGCCGCGGCTCCTGGATGGACAGCTCGCGCTGCAGGCTGTCGAGTGCCTCGAGGTCCAGGATCAGGTCCCACACCTCGGCGTTGAAGACCGCCAGGTCGGCGCGGGTGAGCTGATAGATCCGGGTGTCGCCGAGCTTGGCGCCGATGTCGACCTTCGCGTTGGCGTTGTCGAGGGGGATCTCCGGGTTCGCCGCGGCCTCGACGTAGAACTCGATGTGGTCGCCGGCGGATGCCGCCGTACCGTCCGGGCCGAGGATCGAGAGCGGGGCGTAGGTCTGCCGCGGGTGCAGGCCCTTGAGCGGCCGGCCGGTGGTGGTGTGCACCAGGCCCTCCGCGGAGAAGCCCGGGCCGCCGCTGAAGCCGAGGTCGATGACCGCCTCGATCTCCCGGCCGGCCCACTCGGCCGGGACCTGCCCGCTGAACTTGAACCACGCGGTTCCCCACGCCGGACCCCACGGCAGGCCGATCTCGGCCTTTTCGTAGGTCTGGGCGAGCGCCTCGGCGGGGGACACCGGCTCACCGGGTGCGTGCCACACCTCGATGTCCAGCGGGACCGCCGCGCCGTAGATCGCGGGGCGGAGCCGCTCCCGCAGGGCGCGCTTGAGCCGCTCCTCGATGAGTTGACGGTCGTCGTGCACGAAATCATCCTCCGGGGAAGGGGGCCTCACGCGGCCGCCGCGGCCGCTGGATGACAACGCTGTCACACCGACCCCGGGTGCGTCCAGACGCAGTTTTTCTCGTCCTGTGTGGAATACCTGTGGGTAGCGGTTCGATTGCGGGGCGCGGACACGGCTACCCCGGAGGCCCGGTTGTTGTCTAGGTTGTCCTGCATGGATCGCCCCCGCCTGCTGCCCCCTGCCCGGCCGACCGGGACGACGTCACCCGGGATGACCCGCCGCAGCGTGCTGGGCCTGGGTGCGGCCGCCGCGTCGGGGCTGCTGCTGCCCGGCTGCTCGCGCGGCCGCGCGGACGAGCCGGCGCCGTCGGAGGCGGCGGTCTTCGCGACCGGCAACCAGAACGGCGTCTACAACCAGTTCGGTACGGCGCTCAGCGCACTGGTCAGCGAGGTCACCGGCATGGAGCTGAAGCCGATCGTGACGAACGGGTCGGTGGAGAACCTCACGATGGTCGCCAGCGGCAAGGCGGACCTCGGCTTCAGTACGTCGGATTCGGCGCTGGCGGCGTACGAGGGCACCGGCGCGTTCAGCACCGGCCGCGGACTCCGGTTCACCGCGCTCGCCCGGCTGTACGACAACTACGTGCACGTCGTCGTACCGATGGCGTCACGGGCGAAGGAACTGATGGACCTGAACCCGGACGGGAGCGACCCGAAGCGGCGGAAGATGGTCGTCAGCGTCGGCCCCAAGAACTCCGGGACCCAGATCATCGCCGACCTGATCCTGGACACGGCAGGCGTGGACGTGACGCGGGTCAACATGTCATTGGAAGCGTCGGTCAAGGCGCTGCAGCCGGTCGGCAACGCGAGCCGCGGTGCGATCGACGCGTTCATCTGGAGCGGCGGCGTGCCGACCGTCCCGATCGCCGAGCTGCAGAAGACGGTCGGGTTCCGGCTGCTGAACATCGGGAAGGTCGCCGAGACGATCGCGTTGCAGCGGTTCGGCGGGTTCCTGGTTTCGGCGATCCCGCCGTCGCAGTACGGCCTGGCCGGTTCCGTGCCGACGCTGGCCGTCCCGAACTACCTGATCGCCAAGCCGAACCTGTCGGACTCCTGGGCCTGGTGGACGGTGAACACGCTGTTCCGCCGGCAGAACGACCTGATCCCGAAGCACCCCGAGGCGGGCGCCCTGGACCCTCGCTCGGCGATCGCCACGATGCCGGTGCCGCTGCACCCCGCCGCCGAGCGCTGGTACCGCCAGAACCACATCTGACGGCCCTGACCGGGTCGGCCCGGTTCAGGCGTCGTAGTCGTCGATCAGCGGGACCCGGACCTCGATGACGAGGCCGCCGCCGATCGGCGGGCGGGCGACCACGCGGCCGCCGACGCGGGCCGCCTCGGACCGGACGATCGCCAGCCCGAGGCCGGTGCCCGGCATCTCCCGGTGGTGCGCGCTGCGCCAGAACCGCTCGCCGACCTTTTTCAGGTCCCGCGAGCCGAGCCCGAGGCCGTGGTCGCGCACCGACAGCACCACCTCGGTGCCGTCCCGGGTGACCGAGACCTCGACCGGCGGGGCGCCGTACTTCGAGGCGTTGTCGAGCAGTACGTCGAGGATGTCGTCGACCTCGAGCTCCGGCGCCACGCCGCCCGGCACCATCTCGCCGACGATCAGCTCCATGTCGTCCGCGGCGTACACGGCCTTCCAGCCGACCAGCCGCTCTTTCACCGCCTGTGCCAGGTCCAGCGGCTCTTCGTTGCCCTCGGCATCGGCCGCCGACGGGCGGTCGGAGCCGGCCAGCCGGGACAGCCGCTGGACGATCCGGCCGAGCCGGTCGATGTCGCTGAGCGCGAACCGCGCGGTCGGGGACAGCCGGGACAGGCCCTCGATGTGGATCCGTGCCGAGGTCAACGGTGTCCGGAGCTGGTGCGACGCGTCGGCGACGAACTCGCGCTCGCGCTGGCGGGCCTGGTGCAGGCTGAGCGCCATCGAGTTGAAGCTGTCGCCCAGCCGGCGGAGCTCCGGCGCGCGGCCGTCGGTCGAGACTCTGGTGTCGAGCGCGCCGCGGGTGATCTGGTGGGTGGCGTTGTCGAGGTCCTGCAGCGGCCGCAGCACCCAGCGGGTGATCGGCCGGACGATACCGACGATGATCGCGCCGATGCTGATCAGCAGGCCGCCCAGGAGCAGCAGCAGCCCGCTCTGCACCTGGTCACGGGCCTTGTCCGTCGGCACCCGCAGTACGGCGGCACCGAGCACACTGCCGTTGTTGACGACCGGGCGGGACACGATCATCTCGCCGGAGCGCCACGGCCACAGGGCCGGCGGCTCCGGCGGCAGGCGGCCCGCCAGCGTGCTGTGCAGGGCCTCCGCGATGTCGTCCTCCTTCACGTCCACGCCGGAGACCGAGGTGGCGACCACGCGGGAGTCGACGTCGACGACGAAGACGGGGGTGTCGTAGAGCTCCTGGTACCGGACCGCCAGCTCCCGCAGGTTGGCGATGTCACCGGTCTGCAGCGGGGACTCCGCCATCGTGGCGAACCAGTCCGCGTCGTTGCTGCGGGACAGGAAGAGCGTGCGCGACGTGCTCGTGGCGATGAAGTTCGCCAGCGGGATGACGGCGACGATCGCCAGCGCGACGACCATCGGGACGAGGGACTGCAGCAGTCGACGGCGCAACGGTCAGTCCGAACCCAGTCGGTACCCGACGCCGCGGATGGTCTGGACCAGCTCGGGGCGGCCGAGCTTCGCGCGCAGGCTGGCGACGTGCACGTCCATGGTGCGCGAGGACGCCTCGAACACCGACTGCCAGGCGTACAGCGCCACCTGTTCCCGGGGGACCACCCGGCCGTGGTGAGCGGCCAGCACTGCGAGCACGTCGAACTCCTTGCGGGTCAGACTGATGGGCTTGTCCGCCACCTGAACCGTCCGGGCCTCGATGTCCACGGTCAGGTCGCCGACAGTCACCCGGGGGCGGGGTTGCAAGAGCCCGGTACGACGAAGTACAGCATCGATGCGGGCCAGCAGCTCGGAAATCGCGAAGGGTTTCACCACATAGTCGTCGGCGCCGCTGCGCAACCCGCGGACCCGGTCGGCCGCCTCGCCCCGCGCGGTCACCGCGATCACCGGGACGTCGGACACCGTGCGGATCTGCCGGCACACGTTGATGCCGTCCCCGTCCGGCAGCCCGAGGTCCAGCAGGACCAGGTCGCCGGGGTCCGCCGCGAGGGCGTCCGCCGCCGTCCGGACGTGCGTCACCATCAAGCCGTAACGCCGCAAAGCGGGTATCAGGGCATTGGCGATATCGAGATCGTCCTCGACCAGCAGAATCCGGACCGCGCCACTCATGCGGTGATCGTAGGCCAGGTCACGGCCCGATGTGTCAGATCTTGGTAAAGACGTAATCACACGACTCCACGCAGTGTTCGGCAACATTAGCCTTCCGGGCACAGGAGGGAACCGGTAGATGACTGTCGGTGTTGGTGGCGGGGGCGGTACGACCGTGCCCTCCGAGGCGGAACTGGCCGAGTACGAGCAGGAACGGCCCGCTCGGCGGCTGCGGCCTGCCCTCGATCGGGTGGTTTCGGTCTGGTGCGCAATCATCAGTGTCGGCGTGCTGCTGCAGGTCTTCTTTCCACTACCACAGGGCACGCAGTTCTACTTGGTGATCTTTCTCGCAGCGGTCCTGCCGATCACGGTGCTGTGTTATCGCGGGCTGAAGGTCCCCGCGTTCCGCAACCCGTTGAAGGAACGGCCGCACGACGACCCGGGTCCGCTGGACTGGGTTCTCGCGCTCGTCGCGCTGGCGGTGTGCGTCTATCCGCTGCTCGACTTCGACGGGTACCTGGAGCGTCGTCAGGCGCCTTCCGTCGCGGACGTGGTCGCCGGGGCCCTGTTGCTGGTGCTGTTGCTCGAGGCGTGCCGTCGTACGACGGGCTGGGTGCTGCCGGCGTTCAGCCTGCTGTTCATCGCTTACGCCTACTACGGCGGGTACCTGCCGTACACGTGGTCGCTCGCGCACCAGGGCTTCAACTTCGACTCGATCATCGCGCAGTTCACGATGGGTACGGCGGGGTTCTACGGGACGCCGTTGGCCGTCGCGGCGTCGTACATCGTGCTGTTCACGATCTACGGCGCGGTGCTCGACTACTCGGGCGCAGGCAAGTTCTTCATCGACCTGTCGTTCGCGGCGTTCAAGCGCAGCCGGACGGCGCCCGGGCGCACGGTGACCCTCGCGGGCTTCCTGCTCGGCAGTGTGTCCGGCTCGGGTACGGCGACGGCGGTGTCGCTCGGCACGGTGTCGTGGCCGATCCTCCGCCGCGCGGGGTACCCGTCCGAACCGGCAGGCGGAATGCTCGCCGCCGCGGGCATCGGCGCGATCCTGTCGCCGCCGACGCTGGGCGCGGCCGCGTTCATCATCGCGGAGTTCCTGCAGGTCTCGTACCTGAAGGTGCTCGGGTTCGCGGTGATCCCGACGATCCTGTACTACCTGGGCATCCTGCTCGCGATCGAGATCGACGCCCGCAAGCACGGGACGACGTCGACCGAGGTGTCGGACAAGTCGGCGTGGCGGCTGCTGCTGCGGTTCGGGTACCACTTCCTGTCGCTGTTCGTGATCATCGGCTTCATGGCGGTCGACGTACCGCCGTTCAAGGCCGTGGTCTACGCGGTGATCATCCAGTTCGGGTTGTCGTTCCTGGACCGCGAGCACCGGCTGACCGGGCGGCCGCTGTTCCAGGCGCTTGCTCAGGGCACCCGTTCGGTGCTGCCGGTGGCGGCCACGTGTGCGACTGCCGGGGTGATCGTCGCAGTCACCACGCAGACCGGTCTCGGCCTGAACCTGGCGGAGATCATCGTCAACGCCGCGCGCGGGCTGACCGACAACCACACGGCCGTGCTGATCCTGACCGTGGTGCTGTCCGCGTTCGCCGTGCTGATCCTCGGGCTCGCGGTGCCGGTGACCGCGTCGTTCATCATCGCGGCCGTGATCATCTCGCCGGCGCTGGTGAACCTCGGGGTGACGCAGCCCGAGGCATACATGTTCATCTTCTACTACGCCGTACTGTCCGAGGTGTCGCCGCCGACCGCGCTCGCCGCGGTCGCGACCTCCGCGATCACCGGCGGCCGGGTGATGCCGACGATGTGGCAGGCGTGGAAGTACACGCTGCCGGCGTTCCTGGTGCCGTTCGCGTTCGTACTCACCGACAACGGCGCGCACCTGCTCGGTCAGGGATCGTTCGGCGACATGGTGTGGACCACGCTGGTGTCGATGCTGGCCGTCGCCGCGCTCGCCGTCGTCACCGGCGGCTGGGTGTTCGTCCGGGCGACCTGGCTCGAGCGCGCGGTCTGCGTACCGGCGGCCGCGCTGCTGCTTTACCTCGCGCCCGTAACCATCACCGCCGGAATCTGTTTGCTACTTGTTGCCGTCGTCATCAACCTGGTCCGGCGGCACCGCCAGACCGCTGCCGAGGAAGGAACCGCTGCCTCATGAGACTCCGTCGCCTCCCCACCGCCGCGGTGGCGCTCGTTGCCGCTCTGACGCTGGCCGCCTGCGGAGGCCAGCGCGAACCGTCCGGCTCCTCCTCGGAATCCGGTGGCCGGCTGACGATCGCCACCGGCAACACGACGGGCGTGTACTACCAGCTCGGCGGTGCGCTGGCGTCGGTGATCTCGCAGAAGATGTCCGGGTACCGCGCGACGGCCAGTGAGACCGGCGCCTCGGTGCAGAACATCCAGGGCCTGACCAGCGGGAACTACGACATCGCCTTCTCGCTCGGCGACTCGGCCGCGGACGCGGTCAACGGCGTGAACAGCTTCACGTCGAAGCAGGACGTGGTCGCGCTGACCCGCTTGTACAACAACTACACGCAGGTCGCCGTACGGACCTCGGCGAACATCAACTCGATCGCGGACCTGAAAGGCAAGCGGGTCTCGACCGGCTCGCCGAACTCCGGCACCGAGGTGATCGCGCGCCGGCTGCTCGAGGCTGCCGGGCTCGACCCGGCGAAGGACGTGACCGCGCAGCGGCTCGGGCTGCCGGAGTCGGTGGACGCGATGAAGTCCGGGTCGATCGACGCGCTGGTCTGGTCCGGTGGTCTGCCGACCGGCGGCATCACCGACCTGACCACCAGCATGGGCAAGGGCGTCAAGCTGCTGCCGATCGCGGACCTGCTGCCGAAGATGCAGGAGAAGTACGGCTCGATCTACTCGCAGGCGCCGATCCCCGCGGCGACGTACAAGCAGCCGGCCGACGTCGCGACGATCGTCGTACCGAACGTGCTGCTGGTCCGCAAGGACATGAAGGACGAACTGGCCGAGCAGCTGACCAAGGTGCTGTACGACAACATGGCGTCGCTGGTCTCGGTGAACGCGGCCGCCAAGGGCATCACGCTGGAGAACGCCGACAAGACGGACCCGGTGCCGCTGCACCCCGGCGCGAAGAAGGCGATCGATGGTCTGAGATGACCGGGCACTGGGTACCGGAGCGGTTTCGCCGGGTCCCCAGTGCACACAGACCGTCCTCCCCCGCACACCAGGCGCAGCGGGGGAGGACGCAGGGCCCGGCACCGCACACAAGGCGCAGCGGCACCGGACCCGACCGGCCCCCACAACCAGGCGCAGTGGCGGGTCGAACCTTGGGCCCGGCCCTTTCGCGGAGGCATCCGCGAGGGGCCGGGCCCTCCGCTTGTGCTGTTGCTACTGCTGTTGCTTCGCGGGTGGTTCGTGGTCCTGGGCGTCCTCCTGCGTCATGGGAGTGCCGTAGAGGTAGTGGGAGAGGGCGGAGTCGCGCTTCGGGTGGGCGTGGTACTTCGTGGGGACGACGCGTCCCTCCGCGCTGTCCCAGGCGGTGTCGGCCATGCGCCACATCTTGTGCGCCAGCCGCCCGGCGAAACCCGTGTGCGGCGAGTATGGGTGCGCGCGCGTCGGCGCGACCTCCTCCGCCTCCAGCAGGTCCTCGGTCAGCGTGTTCACGTCCGGGTCGTCGAGCTGGTCGCAGATCTGGCGGCTGTACGTCGCCTCCAGCTCCTCGTGCTCGCCGAGCAGCCGGTCGATGTGCTCCCACAGGTCACTGTGATGCAGGTGCAGGAATCGGCTGTCCCCGTACTGCCGTCCTTTCAGCAGGCGCAACGAGCGCTCCAGCTCCTTCGCGTTGCCGACGTACCTGGTGACGAGTTCCTCCCCGTCGGGGAGTTGCCGGACGTGCGGGAGGAGCACGTCCTCGGCCGCGGCGAGATGCTGCGCCGCGATCGCGTAGAACCAATCGGTCTGGTGCCGCCGCTCAGGGTGCAAGGCATCCGGGTGATGAGCCGGCTCGGCCAGCTCCCGGATCCGCTCGTGTTCGTACGTCAGGGCCATTTCGAGCGTCGAAGCGGTCACGACAACCACCTCCAGAGGGTCTCCCCCCAGCGTGTGCCCATCCCACCCGAACCGCAACCACCCCACCCCACCCCGTAACCACCCCACTCACCTCAGTCAAACCCCGGTTTGCCGCTCGCCGGCTACCTCGCTGGCGGGTTGGGGTTGATTTGGGGGAGTGGTGGGGCTGGTTAGTGGGTTGGTATTGGTGTGCGACTAGGTCAGAGCTGGATCTCCCGGAGCGGGTTGCCACCGTCGATGAACAGCTTCCCGCCGGGCACGAGCGCCGCCGCGATCCGCTCCTTCGCGAGGACCTCGAGCTCCGGATGCCGCCCGTCGAGCGCCCCGACCCGCACAGCGAACGCCAGATCGTACGGCGCCTCTCCGTCGGCCAAGGTGAACTCCTCCACCGCCGCCTGCCGAAACCCGATGATCCCAGCAGCCAGCAGCTCCCCGGACCCCGTGATTGCCAGCTGCACCGCCTTCGCCGACCGGTCAACGCCCAGCACGAACCCGCCCGTCCCGACCCGCCAAGCCACCTCCCGAGCCGCCGCCCCCGGCCCGCACCCGACCTCCAGAACCCGAAGCCCGTCCCGCAGCGGCAGCGCGTCCACCACCCCGCTCAACCGCCCCGACAACTTCTCCACCATCCACCCACCTCCACCCCAACCTTCCCGCACTCCATAGCCCACCGCCCAGCCCGCCCGGCCCACCGGCCGACTCGCCCGGCCCACCGGCCGGCTCGCCCGGCCCACCGGCCGGCTCGCCCGGCCCACCGGCCGGCTCGCCCGGCCCACCGGTCAGTCCGCCCGGCCCACCGGCCAGCGTGCCCGGCCCACCGGCCGGCTCGCCCGGCCCACCGGCCAGCCCGCCCACCCATGCGCCTGCCTTCTCGCCCGCAGCCGGTTGCCGGCCGACTGCCTGGTGGACGCCGGGGTAATGCGAACGCCCGCCGCGGGAGGGCGCGGCGGGCGTTCGGTTCAGGAGTGGGGCTGTCAGGCGTCTGAACTCTTCTTCCAGAGGTTGATGCCGGCTTCCACGGCGTCGGCGTCGATCGCTTCCAGTTCTTCGGGGGTGAACTGGAGGTTGCGGACCGTCGCGAGGTTGTCCTCGAGTTGGGCGACGCTGGAGGCGCCGATCAGGGCGCTGGTGACGCGGTCGTCGCGGAGGGTCCAGGCCAGTGCCAGTTGGGCGACGGACTGGCCGCGTTGCTTGGCGATCTCGTTCAGGGCGCGGACGTGCTTGAGGGTGTCCTCGGTCAGCGACTCGGGGTTGAGCGACTTGCCCTGCGCGGCGCGGGAGTCCGACGGGATGCCGTCCAGGTAGCGGTCGGTGAGCACACCCTGCGCCAGCGGCGAGAACGCGATCACGCCGACGCCGAGCTCGCCCACCGCGTCCAGCAGGTCCTCCTCGATCCAGCGGTTCAGCATCGAGTACGACGGCTGGTGGATCAGGAGCGGCGTACCGAGTTCCGCCAGGATCCGCGCGGCCTCCCGCGTCCGGTCCGCGGAGTACGACGAGATGCCGGCGTACAGCGCCTTGCCGGAGCGCACGGCCGCATCCAGCGCACCCATCGTCTCCTCGAGCGGCGTGTCCGGGTCGAACCGGTGCGAGTAGAAGATGTCGACGTAGTCCAGGCCCATCCGGCTCAGCGACTGGTCGAGCGAGGCGAGCAGGTACTTCCGCGAGCCGCCGCCCTGACCGTACGGGCCCGGCCACATGTCGTACCCGGCCTTGGTCGAGAGGATCAGCTCGTCGCGGTACTTCTTGAAGTCCCGCGCGAAATGCGTCCCGAAGTTCGTCTCGGCCGACCCGTACGGCGGACCGTAGTTGTTCGCCAGGTCGAAGTGCGTGACGCCGAGGTCGAACGCCCGCCGCAGGATGTCCCGCTGCGTGGCGAACGGCTTGTCGTCGCCGAAGTTGTGCCACAGCCCCAGCGAGATCGCCGGCAGTTGCAGCCCGCTCCGGCCCGTCCGCCGGTAGGTCATCTGGTCGTCGTACCGGCCCGCAGCCGCCACATAATCAGTCACGGAACCCCAGTCTGCCCCATGTCACAACAAGTGCAAACCCCCTTGTTTTTCAGCAGAAACGCGAGCACTGACATCAAGAACCCCACCTTCTTGATCGTTAGGTGAGGCCGCTCCAGGGCGCGGGTGGGGACGCGGCGAAGAAACGCAGGAGGCCGAGGAGCCGGCTGGCGGTCGGAGCGGTCCAGTGGCGCTGACCGGGATCGGGGGCTGCGGGGAGCTTGGACAGCGCCCAGTGGAGATGAAACCAGAGGACCGACGCGGCGAGGCCCTTCTCGGAGTGCCCGGAGCGGGTGTGGCGTAGGTAGTCGGGGAGGAGCGTGGCGACCTGCTCCAGCGGGAGCTTGGCGAAGTCCATGGCCCGTGGCGCCCAGGCGGCGTCACCCCAGTCGATGAGCGCGCAAAGATCGTTGGCCGGCCCGGCGAGAAGGTTGTGTGCGGCAACATCTCCGTGAATCAGGACCTTCGGGGTGTTCCTCTCGAGGTGACTGGACAGTCGCGTGAACCAGTCGGCCAGCCAGTTCGCCGTACCGGGGTCGAGGTAGCCGCGGGTGGTGAGGTCGTCGATCATCGGCCATGGATCGCCGAAGTCGTCCTCCGGTACCGCGGGGAGCCCGTCGGGGCTGTCCGGGGAGTGGGAGAGTTGGTGGAGGCGGGCGAGTTGTTCGGCCAGGGCGGGTGGGACGTCGACGGGTTCGATGCCGTGGACGCGTTGCATGACGACGTACGGCGCATCGACGAGGTCGTGGGTGGTGTCGTAGTCGATGATCGCGGGCGTGAGTACGCCGGCGGAGCGCGCGGCGGGTACTACCTGGGTCTCCTTCAGGAGGTCGTTCTCGAAGCCGGGGCGGGACATCCGGAGGAAGAGTTGCTCGCCGAGGGCGAAGGCACGGTTCGCTACACCGCCCGGCACCTCCTGCACCTGGTCGGGGTCGACGCCGTGCCGGCGGGCGACCGCGGTCACCTGCTCCAGGACGTTCTTGTGATCATCCAAGCCACATCTCCATCGTTCGCTCGAACCGCCCGTCGGTTGCCGGGAGGCGGGTGCGGCGGCATCCCTCGAGTTTGATGTACTGCGGGCGTGCGTGTCGATGTAGATCCGGAGGCCGTCGGGCGGCGGGACTTCTATGCGTTGCTCAACTCCGTGGTCGTACCGCGGCCGATCGCCTGGGTGTCGACCCGGTCCGCCGCCGGCGTGCTGAACCTGGCGCCGCACTCGTTCTTCACCGTGTCGTGTGTGCAGCCGCCGATGGTGCAGTTCACGTCGGTCGGGCGGAAGGACAGCCTGAACAACGTCGAGGCGACCGGCGAGTTCGTGGTGAACTTCGCCGCTGAGTCGCTCTACGAACAGGTCAACGCCTCCGGGACGAACTTCCCGCCGGAGGTCTCCGAGTTCGAGGCGTCGGGGTGACGGCGGAGGCGTCCCGGACGGTGGCGGTTCCGCGGGTCGCGGAGTCGCCGGTGGCGATCGAGTGCACGCTGCACACGACGCTCGAGCTCGGGGACTGCACTCTGGTCATCGGTCGGGTCCGGCATCTCGCGATCGACAATGCGATGCTCGATGACGGTCATCCTGAGGTTCGTCGGCTCCGGCCGCTCGCCCGGCTCGGGAAGGACGAGTGGACCACGCTCGGCGAGGTTCGCGAGATCTCGCGGATCCGCTACTCGGACTGGCCGGGTCATTTCACACCTCCTGGTGAGAAGTAGGACAGACGAAGACCGGGTCCAGCCCCATCGAGAACCCGGCGCGGGGCGCCACCCTTCGCGACGTACAAGCCCGCACCTGCCGGTGCACTGGTTGCTTGAGGCATCTGTCAGTTGGTTTGGATGGCGTCTTCCCGGGCGGCGAGAGGTGCGCCGTGCGAGCCACGGCACGGTCTGACCGGTGTCGGGCAGTTCGAAATGGCCGGAAACCCGTGTAGGTGCCGCTGGCGTCAGGGTGTGGCCGGTGAACTCGGTCAGGTGGTTCGGAGCTTCGGCGGGGCGGGGCGGGGTCCGTTGGAGGCCGGTGTCACCGGGGAGATGCTCCGACCTGATCCGGGGCGGTCGCCGTCGGGGCGCGTCCGACGTCTTGGTGGGGCGTCGCGGTTGAGCCGGTTAGCGAGGGTGGTTGCTTTCGCGGGTGGCTAGGAGTTTGGTGAGGGATTCGAGTTCGGGGGATAGGCGTAAGGGGGTGTGGTCGGGGAGTTCGGTGGTGGCGGGGTGCCAGGTGAGGGTTGGGGTTACCAGGTGGACGTCGGGGGACAGTGGGCCTGGGTCCCGGGAGTAGCAGCGGGCTGCGACATTCAGGAGGAGGCCCAGGGCCGAGAGGACTGTGAGGTCCTCGATGACGTGCAGGATCAGGGTGTCGCGGGCCGGCAGTGCGGCGAGTACGCCGTACGGCGGGTGTTCCAGGCGCAGCGTTTCTCGTAGGACGGTGTCGAGGACCAGTGCGCGGGAGGCGGCGTACCCGGTGCCGGTGATGAAGGCGAATCTGAGGTCTTCGTGGTCGACGAACTCGACGTGGTCCTTGAGGCGGCGGAGGTTGGCCAGGCCGAAGCGTTCGGCGTCGGACCAGGTGACGCCTAGGTCGGCGGGCTCCAGGTACATGGTTATGACGCCGGCGGTTTCCGTGGAGGGGACGGAGACCAGGCCGGGGAGGAAGTCTGGGCGATCGCTGGTCCAGGAGGGTGGTAGGGAGTCGCGGGGGACGAGGCGCTGGATCAGTTCGTGTTCGGGGTCGGTGGGTGGTGGCGGTGGGCCTTGGCTGAGCTGGGCCAGCATGCCGGAGAGGTGCTCTTCGATCAGGGACGGCCAGCGGGTCTCGTCGAAGCGGGCGATGATGCGGGCGAGGTTGCTGAGGCCCATAACCGGGTGGTCGGCGGACGGGGCGGTGGGGACGAGGGCGGCGCCGCCCTGGTAGGTGACGGCGAGGCCGAGGTCTGCCGCTGCTCGGAGGGCGAGGTGCACGAAGCGTTCGGCCTGGCGCCAGGAGAGCGGGATCAGGAATGGGTGGGGCAGGTTGGAGCGGGGCGGGACGTTGCCGTGGGCATGTTCTGCGGTGTCGACGGACATCGGTGTCCTCCGGATCGGTGGGATGGTCGGCGCACGGCGGTGGTGCGGGGCGGGGGTAAGCGGTGGAGGCATCGGTGCGGAAAGGCGGGCCGCGGCGAAGGTGCGCCTAGGCGTGCGGGAGCGGCAGGGCGTGCGGGAGCGGGAGGAGCGGCGGGGGTGCGGCGTAGCGAAGCTGTGAGGGAGGTGTGGAGGGAGTCAGCAGAGAAGGTACGAGGATTGGGGGGTGGTGGGGATGGGGAATTGGGGCTGTGGACAAGGGGAGCGGGGTAGCCTGCGGCAGGCGGGGGTTGTGGGTGGGGGTCTGGAGGAGTGGGTATGAGCAGCAGTCCGTTGTCGCGGTCGACCGCGGAGACCCGGTTGTCGTTGTCGCATATCACTGCGCAGAACGAGACCAACCTGCTCGGGACCGTGCACGGCGGGGTGATCATGACGCTGGTCGACTCGGTCGCCGGGGTGGTCGCGGCGCGGCATTCGGGTGGGGCGGCGGTGACGGCGTCGATGGACGAGATGGTGTTCCTGGTTCCGGTGCGTGTCGGCGATGTGGTGCATTTCAGCGGTCAGGTGAACTGGACCGGGCGGAGCTCGATGGAGATCGGGGTTCGGATCACCGCCGATCGTTGGGATGCGGTCGGTCCCGAGGTGCATGTGGCGTCGGCGTACCTGGTGTTCGTCGCGGTGGACGCGGACGGGAAGCCGCGGGCGGTGCCGCAGGTAGTGCCGGAGACGGATGAGGACCGGCGGCGGTTGCGGGAGGCGGAGATCCGCCGCAGTCACCGACTCGCCCGCCGCGCCGCGATCATCGCCTCCCGCCAGGAGCAGGACGAGATCCCCGGCGGCACCCAATGAAGCTCATCGCGTATGTACGGCGGAATCCGTCGGCGGTTTTGTTGGTGGTGCAGTTGCTGGGGGTGTTGGTCTATCCGGCGATGGAGGGGTCGCGGCCCGGGCGGGTCGGGTTCGAGATTCTCGGGATCGTCGTGTTGGTGCTCGCGGTGTTCTCGGTGCGGGCCACGCCGGGGCTTACCTGGGTCAGCATCTGTCTGGGGATCCCGGCTGTCGGATTGTCGCTGGTCGACGCCTTCAGTCCGACGGATGCCGTCGTCGCGATCTCCGGGGTGTTGCACGCTGCCTTCTACTTCTACGCGGCGTACAGCCTGCTGCGCTACATGCTCTCGGACCACGATGTCAGCGTCGACGAGTTGTTCGCGACCGGTGCCACTTTCACCTTGGTGGCTTGGGGTTTCGCCTACCTGTACGTGTTCGTCCAGGTGCTGGTCCCGGGAAGCTTCACCGCGGCCGTTGACCCGGGCAACGATCGGACCTGGATGGAGCTGCTGTTCCTCAGCTTCACGACGCTCTCGAGCACAGGTCTCAGCGACATCGTGCCGATCACGTCCTGGGGCCGCTCGGTCGTCATGCTCGAGCAGCTGGCCGGTCTCGGGTACGTCGCCATGGTCGTGTCCCGGCTCGTCGGCCTGACGATCACGCGGCGCGCCTAGGCCATCCCGCGAGCAGATCCGCGGCCGCCCGCGCGGCCACCTCGGGAGCAGACGCCATCGCCGCCACGCGATAGCTGACGAGCGCCCCCTCGTGCAGCAACAGCAGCCGATCGGCAAGCTCGCCCGGGTCGGCCAGCCCGGCCGCCACGGCCTGCGCCTCGAACTCGGACCGCATCCACCGCTTCTGCCCCACGATCACCGGCATCGCCGGATGGTCGGGAGCGGCCAGCTCCACGCTCGCGTTGATGAACCCGCACCCGTTGCGCGACCCCGCCAGCCAGTCCGTCAGCGCCGCGAACAACGCCAGGATCACGTCCTCGGGCGTCGTCGGCCGCCGCGCGGCGAGCTGTTCGTCGAGGAACACGTGCCACGCCCGGTCGCGCTCCTCGAGGTACGCCGCGATCAACCGGTCCTTCGACCCGAACCGGTCGTACAGCGTCTTCTTCGTCACGTCCGCCGCGGCGGCGATCGCGTCGACGCCGACTGTGCGGATCCCCTGCTCGTAGAACAGCGTCGACGCGGCCGCCAGGATCCGCTCGCCGGCCGGGGTCAGCCGCGGCGCGGCCCGGACGCCGCGGCCCACGATGAGTCTCACCTGCTGGTCCAGCATACTGACAGTATACCGACCGGTGTGGTTACCGTCGTCGGCATGACCTTCCGCAAGGCGCTCGGCCTGGCCGCCGGTACCGGGTTCGTCGTGTTCTGGAGCTGCGGCTTCATCGGCGGCCGCTGGGGTACGCAGTACACGAACGCGTTCGACCTGCTCGCCTGGCGGTTCCTCGTCGCGGGCCTGATCGCCGCGGTGGTCCTGGCGATCAGGCGGCCCCGGATCTCGCGCCGGGACCTGGTCACGCAGGTGTGGATGGCGATCCTGACGCAGTTCGTCTACCTGGGCCTGATCTTCACCGGCATCGACCACGGCATCACCGCCGGCGTCACCGCCCTGATCGGCTCGCTCCAGCCGATCCTGATCGCGACCGTCGCCGGCCCGCTGCTCGGTGAGCGGGTCAGCCGGCGCCAATGGCTCGGCCTGCTCCTCGGTCTCGTGGGTGTAGGTCTCGTGGTGGCGGACGATCTCGGCGCCGGCCACGGTTCACCGCTGCTGTTCCTCCTCCCAGTCGGCGGCGTCCTCGGCCTGGTCGCGGGCACCTGTCTGGACCGCCAACGCAAACCGGCGCTGAGCTCCCTCGACGCGCTGGCCGTCCAAAGCCTCGTCTCAGCAGTCCTCTTTGCCGCCCTGGCCGCGGCAACGAACAGACTGACCATGCCCGAGCAACCGGGCTTCTACGGTGCCGTGCTGTTCCTGGTTCTGCTGGCGACAGGTGGTGGCTGGGGCCTGTACCTCGTCAACCTCAAACTGTCCGGCGCAACGCGCATCAGTTCGTTGCTGTACCTCGTTCCGCCGACGACGATGGTGTTCGCGTTCCTGCTGTTCCACGAGACGATCGGCGCGCTCGCCGTCGTCGGCATGCTGGTGTGCGCGGTCGCCGTACTGCTGATCCGGCTCCGTGAGCAAGTACGCTGCGGGGATGGCGGAACCCCGGTGGCTGGACCAGCGAGAACAACAGGCCTGGCGCGCGTACATCGCGGCACAGCGTGTCGTGAGCAGCCGGATCGAACAGCAGTTGCAACGCGACGCGGGGATCCCGCACACGTACTACGAGATCCTCGTGCGGCTGTCCGAAGCGCCGGGCAACCGGCTGCGGATGAGTGAACTCGCGGTCGCGACGCTCGGTTCCCGGAGCCGGCTCTCGCACGCGGTGAACCGGCTCGAGCAGAACGGCTGGGTCCGCCGCGAGGGCATCGAGTCCGACCGCCGCGGCCAGGTCGCGATCCTGACCGAGCTCGGCCGGCAGAAACTCGTGGACAGCGCCCCCGGGCACGTCGAGGAGGTCCGGCAGGCGATCTTCGACGCACTCACGCCGGAGCAGGTCGAGCACCTGTACGACGTGTGCTCGACGCTCGCCCGGCACTCCGGCGACACCGTCGACCGCGCGGCGTGGGAGCGGAACTGAGATGAGGCGTCCGGTCGCGCTCCTGGCGCTGACTGCCCTCGCTGTCTCCGGCTGTGGTGACTCGGGATCCACGCCGACGGCAGGTCCGAGCACCGTCCCGTCGTCCACGGTCCCCACAACGGACAAGCCGACCACCCCAGCAACAACGCCGGCAACAACCCCAGCGACTACGCCGACAACCACCCCAACGCCACCGCAGACACAGAAGCCGGCGAGCTGCATCGACCAGAAGCTCCAGGCGCTCACCCTGCGCCAGCAGGCCGCGCAGCTGATCATGACCGGCATCGACTCCCGCGGCATGACCTCCGCCCAGCGCACCGTCGTACAGCGGGAGAAGTCCGGCAGTGTGTTCCTGGTCGGCAACGGCGGCAGCCTTTCCAGCACCAGGACGGAGATGGCCGCGGTGAACGCCGCCGCCACGGTCCACGGCATCCGTCCGCTGATCGCGGCCGATCAGGAGGGCGGTCAGATCCAGCGACTCAAGGGCTCCGGATTCGACCGCATCCCGGCAGCGACCGTCCAGGGCACGTGGTCGAGCGCGAAGCTCACCGCGGCGGCCGAACAGTGGGGCAGGCAACTCAAGCAGGCGGGCGTCAACGTAGACCTCGCACCGGTGGCAGACGTCGTACCCCGCTCGCTCAAGGCGCAGAACGCACCGATCGGCCAGCTGGACCGTGAGTACGGCGACACGCCCGAGGAGGCGGCTCAGGGCGTGCGCGCCTTCACGCAGGGCATGCGCAAGGCCGGTGTCGCCACCTCGGTCAAGCACTTCCCCGGACTCGGGAGGGTGCGCGGCAACACCGACTTCTCCGCCGGCGTCGTCGACACCGTGACGGTGCGCGGGGACGCGGACCTGCGGCCGTTCGCCGAAGGGATCGCGGCCGGTACGTCGATGGTGATGATCTCGACCGTCACCTACACGAAGATCGACCCGGACAACCGCGCCGTGTTCTCGTCGACCGTCATCCAGGGCATGGTGCGCGGCGACCTCGGCTGGCGTGGGGTCGTGATCACCGACGACGTGGGCGCGGCCGCGGAGGTCGCGTCCGTCCCGGCGGGCGACCGCGCGACCCGGTTCGTCGCGGCCGGCGGCGACATCGTCATCAACGCCAAGGCCGGCCTGACGGCGACGATGGTCGACGCGCTGGTCGCGAAAGCGCAGGAGGACAAGTCGTTCGCCGCGAAGCTCACGAGTAGCGTTCGGCGTGTGCTGACCCTCAAGCAGAACCACGGCCTGGTGAGCTGCGGATGACGGAAGAGGAGCCCGACTACCGCTTCACCCTGGCGAACGAGCGCACCTACCTGGCTTACCTGCGGACCTCGCTGGCCTGTTACGCCGGCGGACTGTCCGCGGTGCAGTTCCTCGACCTCGGGCCGGACCGCTGGGTGGCACGGATCATCGGCGTCATCCTGGTCCTCGCGGGCATCGTCACCACGTTCGGCGCGTTCCGTCGCTGGCAGGTCAACCTGACCGCGATCCGGCGCGGCGGCGCGCTTCCGGTGACCAGGCTGCCGCTGATGCTCGGAGCAACGATCGCCGTGGTCGGGCTGATCGGCCTGCTGTTCTCCCTCTGGAGATGAGATGTGGCGATGAGCACACCGGACCCCGGGCGCCAGCCGGAGCGGACGCTGCTGGCGTGGCGCCGTACCGCTCTCGGACTGATCGCCAACGGCGCGCTGCTGCTTGCCTCCGGCTACGGATCGTCGCAGGTCCGGACCGGGCTCGGGATCGTGGTTCTCGTGCTGTCGCTGGGCTGCTGGGCGGCTGTCAGCGCCGTCTACCGCCGGACCCGCGGCGCCGCGGTCCATGCCCTCGGCCACCAGAACGTGCTCCGCGTGGCGGCCGGACTGGTGCTCGTCGTCGGGCTGTTCGACCTCTACGCCGTGATCACGCGGTGAAACCGATCGGCTACCAACCGTATAGCGCCCCACGGGGCAGTTCATCACGACGCGGTACGTTGACCCGGCGGATGCCGCGTCAGCGGTCCGTTCCCCCTAGCATGTTCACGGTTTGTCCCTCGTTCACCCGGAGCTTGAAGTGCCGTTACGTCTGCGTCCGAACGACCCGACGTTCTACGACCTTTTCACCGAGTCCGCCAACCACCTCGTGGAGGGATCCCGGATCCTGGCGGAGTTGCTCGGCAGTACGGCGGGGACCGGGCTGTCCTCGAGTCACCAGATCGCCGCCCAGATGAAGGACGCGGAACACGCGGCCGACGAGACCACCCACTCGATCATTCGCCGGGTGAACTCGACCTTCGTCACCCCGTTCGACCGCGAGGACATCTACCGGCTGGCCTCCGATCTCGACGACGTCATGGACTTCATGGAGGAGGCGGTGGACACCATCCACCTCTTCAACCTGGAGAAGCTGCCGGAGGAGATCGCCGAGCAGATCGAGGTCCTGCAGCGGGCCGCCCAGCTGACCGCCGAGACGATGCCGCGGCTGCGCACGATGAAGGACCTCGCCGAGTACTGGATCGAGATCAACCGGCTGGAGAACACCGGCGACGCGGTGCACCGCCGGCTGATCGCCAAGCTGTTCAGCGGTGAGTACGACGCCCTCACCGTGATGAAGCTGAAGACCGTGGTCGACCTGCTGGAGGCCGCGATCGACGCCTTCGAGCACGTCGCCAACACGGTCGAGCAGATCGCCGTCAAGGAGAGCTGAGCGTGGAGCTCGCGCTCGTCGTCGCCGTCGTCGTCATCGCGCTGACGTTCGACTACACCAACGGCTTCCACGACGCCGCGAACGCGATCGCGACGTCGGTGTCGACCCGCGCGCTGACGCCCCGGGTGGCGCTGCTGATGGCCGCGGTGATGAACTTCCTCGGCGCCTTCCTCGGCACCGAGGTGGCCAGCACCGTCGGCAAGGGCATCATCAGTACGCCGACCGGCAGACACGGCCTGGTGATCGTGATCGCGGCGCTGATCGGCGCCATCACCTGGAACATGATCACCTGGTACTTCGGCCTGCCCAGCTCCTCGTCGCACGCGCTGATCGGCGGCCTGGTCGGCGCCGGCCTCGCCTCGACCAGCACGGTGCTGTGGTCCGGCATCCTCGACAAGGTCGTCATCCCGATGATCCTGTCGCCCGCGGTCGGGTTCCTCGGCGCGTTCCTGGTGATGACCGCGATCCTCTGGCTGTTCCGGCGCAGCAATCCCGGGAAGACCACGCGCGGCTTCCGGCTGGCGCAGTCGCTGTCGGCGGCCGCGATGGCGCTCGGTCACGGTCTGCAGGACGCGCAGAAGACGATGGGCGTGATCTTCCTGGCGCTGCTCACCAGCGGGCACGTGAGCGCCGGTGACGACATCCCGACCTGGGTGAAGCTGGCCGCCGCGACCGCCATCTCGCTCGGCACCTACTCCGGTGGCTGGCGGATCATGCGGACGCTCGGCCGCCGGATCATCCACCTGGACCCGGCGCGCGGCTTCGCCTCCGAGGCGGTCGCGGCGACGGTGCTGTACGTGATGGCGATCGGCCTGCACGCGCCCGTCTCCACCACGCACACGATCACTTCCGCGGTGATGGGCGCCGGTGCCACCAAGCGGCTGTCCGCGGTCCGCTGGGGTGTCGCCAAGGGCATTGTCACCGCCTGGATCCTGACGATCCCGGCGGCCGGTGCGGTCGCGGCCCTGTGCTACGCCGTCGCGCACCTGATCCTGGAGTAGACCGCTACCTGTTCCAGCGCCGTACTGCCTTGGCGACGTCCTTGGCGCGGATGGAGCCGAGGTTGTACTCCCAGGCCGCCAGCAGGCGGTCGCCCAGGACCTCCGCGTCCAGCAACGCACGGGGCCGTACGGCGACCGCCCAGGTCGCCGCGGCCGCGTGACCCTGCTGGTGCAACAGGTGGTCGACCGTCGCCTCGATCCGGTTCGCCTGCTCACCGCTGAGGCCGTCCACCGCCCACTGCTGCAGGATCCGCGAGTCGTCGGCCGTCATCCTGGCCAGGTACGTCAGCGGACCGCGCCAGAACCCCCGGCTGCCGATGCTGTCCAGCGTCTCGAGCGGGAACCAGCCGTTCTGGTTCCGCCGCCCGTTCACCGCGGACTCGATCTCGCGGGCACGGTCC
Organism: Kribbella sp. HUAS MG21; assembly: GCF_040254265.1. Taxonomy (GTDB): domain Bacteria; phylum Actinomycetota; class Actinomycetes; order Propionibacteriales; family Kribbellaceae; genus Kribbella. The sequence continues at coordinate 1,463,912 of NZ_CP158165.1, read as the reverse complement.
GGCGGCAGCCCCTGGACCGCCCAGTCGACGAAGTACGCGCCGGCGTCCGGGATGTGCTCGGCCACGTGCGGCGCCGGCGTCAGCGCCCCCGGCTCGAACAGCCGCAACTCTTCGGTTGAATCGACCAAGACCTTCCCCCGCCCGCTCCGGTACGCGAGCCACCCCAGTTGCCCGCACCACAGGGACCCCCCAGGTACCTGTTTCATCAATGACTGACTTCGTACCCTCGATCCGCGGTGAGGGTCAAGGTCTTCAGCCGGCCGACTTGCGCCGTTCCGCACGCCGCGCGAGCTCCTCGCGGTCCAGCCGCTCGGCCTCCTCGGGCGTCGGCGCGCTGCCGCCGTACGACGCCGGCAACCACCAGGCACCGGCCGGTTGCTCGGGGTAGCCGCGGATGGCCTCGTCGAGCATCCCGGCCATCGTCGACCGCAGCCGCGCGGTCGCCTCCGCCGGGTCGTCGTCGCGCGTCACGGTCAGCGGCGCGCCGATGCTGATCGAGATCGGGCGGTGCCGGCTGAAGTCCCGCGGGTGGTCCTTGGTGAACATCCGCTGCGTTCCCCACAGGATCATCGGCAGCACCGGGACGCCGGCCTCCGCCGCCATCCGCACCGTGCCGGTCTTGAACTCCTTGAGCTCGAACGACCGGCTGATCGTGGCCTCCGGGAAGACGCCGACCAGCTCACCGGCCGCGAGGTACTCGAGGGCCTTCCGGTACGACGCCCCGCCCGCGTCCCGGTCCACCGGGATGTGGTGCATGCCGCGCATCAGCGGTCCGGAGTACCGGTTCCGGAACAGCACCTCCTTGGCCATGAACCGGACCAGCCGCTTGGCCGGCAGTGCGCCGTACCCGCCGAGGACGAAGTCCACGTAGCTGATGTGGTTGATCGCGATCAGCGCCCCGCCGGTGCGCGGGACGTGCTCGGTCCCGGTCCGGCGGATCCGGAGGTCGAGCACCCGGAAGGCGGTCTTCGCGAAGCCGATGACGGGCGGGTAGACGAGGTCTCGCATCCCTAGACGCTACAGGCTTCGACGGCATGGCCTAGGGTGTCGGTGACAACTGGAGATCGCGGGAGCTCGCACCGTAGTGGGCTGAGAGGGCGGCTGGACCAGGCAACCTGGCCGGCGCCGCCGACCGCCGAACCTGTCCGGGTAATTCCGGCGTAGGGAGTTGCAGCATGGTGAATGTCAGCACGATCCGTCCGGCCGTCACCACGGGCCCGATCTCGGGCTCGGAGAAGATCTACCGCGGGGAGCTCGGCGTCCCGGCGCGCCGCGTCCACCTCACCAACGGCGAGCACTTCGACCTCTACGACACGTCCGGTCCGTACACCGACGCGTCCGCGAGCATCGACGTACAGGCCGGGCTGCCCGCGCTGCGGCGCGAGTGGATCGCCGGCCGCGAGCCGCGCACCCAGCTCGGGCACGCGCGGGCCGGGGTGATCACCGAGGAGATGAGGTACGTCGCACTGCGGGAGGGACTCGATCCGGAGTTCGTCCGGGCCGAGGTGGCGCGCGGCCGGGCCGTGATCCCGGCGAACCGGTGCCACCCGGAGAGCGAGCCGATGATCATCGGGAAGAAGTTCCTGGTGAAGGTGAACGCCAACATCGGCAACTCGGCCGTGACGAGCTCGATCGAGGAGGAGGTCGAGAAGCTCGTCTGGGCGACCCGGTGGGGGGCCGACACGGTCATGGACCTGTCCACCGGCAAGAACATCCACGAGACGCGGGAGTGGATCCTGCGCAACTCGCCGGTCCCGATCGGGACGGTGCCGCTGTACCAGGCGCTGGAGAAGGTGAAGGGCGATCCGGCCGCGCTGTCGTGGGAGGTGTACCGCGACACGGTGATCGAGCAGTGCGAGCAGGGTGTCGACTACATGACCGTGCATGCGGGCGTCCTGCTGCGGTACGTGCCACTGACCGCGCGGCGGATCACCGGGATCGTGTCGCGGGGCGGGTCGATCATGGCCGCGTGGTGCCTGGCGCACCACCAGGAGTCCTTCCTGTACACGCACTTCGCGGAGCTCTGCGAGATCCTCCGCGAGTACGACGTGACGTTCTCGCTCGGCGACGGGTTGCGGCCCGGGTGCATCGCGGACGCGAACGACGAGGCGCAGTTCGCGGAACTGCGGACGCTCGGCGAGCTCACCAAGATCGCCTGGGAGCACGACGTCCAGGTGATGATCGAAGGCCCCGGCCACGTGCCGATGCACAAGATCGCGGAGAACGTCCGGCTCGAGGAGGAGCTCTGCGGCGAGGCGCCGTTCTACACCTTGGGGCCGTTGGCAACCGATGTGGCACCGGCGTACGACCACATCACCTCGGCGATCGGCGCCGCGCAGATCGGCTGGCTGGGTACGGCGATGCTCTGCTACGTCACGCCCAAGGAGCATCTCGGGCTGCCGGACCGTGACGACGTGAAGACCGGCGTGATCACGTACAAGATCGCTGCCCACGCGGCGGATCTGGCCAAGGGCCACCCGGGGGCGCAGGCCTGGGACGACACGTTGTCCAAGGCAAGGTTCGAGTTCCGCTGGGAGGACCAGTTCAACCTCTCGCTGGATCCGGACACCGCGCGGTCCTTCCACGACGAGACGCTGCCCGCGGAGCCCGCCAAGACCGCGCACTTCTGCTCGATGTGCGGGCCGAAGTTCTGCTCGATGCGGATCACCGCCGACATCCGTGCGTACGCCGAGGAGCGTGGCCTGACCTCCACGGAGGCGGTCGAGGCCGGCTTCGCGGAGATGTCGGAGACGTTCAAGGCCGCCGACCAGAAGCTCTACCTGCCGCTCGCGGACTGAGTGCCGCCCGTTCCGGCCCCTGGACCCGTCCTCCGGGCCGGATACGGGGAGTGACGGGGTGAAGCGATTAAGGTTTTGGCCTTCACTCTACGTGAATAAGACTGTAGCCTTAAGCCGTTCGGAAGGAGGTGCAGGGCGATGGTCTTCGTTCTCACGGTAGATCAGCGCGGCAGCCGAAGCACGAGCGATCTCGTACCCGAGCTCCTGAATTCCCTGAACCGCCGGCCGCGGCGGACCGGCCTGCTGCGGAAGTTCGAGCGGACCGCCGGCGACGAGGTCCAGGGCGTGCTGACCGAGGCCCGGACCACGATCGACGTCGTGGTCGAGCTGCTCCGGGCGGACAGCTGGTACGTCGGACTCGGGATCGGCGAGGTCACCGAACCGCTGCCGCGCAGCACCCGGGCGGGCAGCGGCGCGGCGTTCGTGTTCGCCCGCGAGGCGGTGACGCGGGCCAAGTCCAGCCCGCACCACGTGAACGTGGTCGGCGCGGACTCGCGCAGGGCGGAGCAGGTGGAGACGGTGCTGTGGCTGATGGCGTCCGTCCTGCGACGCCGCAGCGAACGCGGCTGGGCAGTGGCGGACCTGCTGGCCGAAGGACTCACCAGGCGGGAGATCGGTGTGAAACTCGGGATCAGCCAGTCGGCGGTGACCCAACGCGCGCAGGCGGCGGGTTTCGCCGAGGAGCAGCGCGGACGGGTGCTGGCCGCGGACCTCCTCGACGCCGGGGCTGCTGCGTGACGGCACTGGTCCTCTCGCTCACCGCGGCCGCCCTGCTCCTCGCCGTCCTGGCGTGGATCCCCAAATCCGGTTCCACTCTCGAGATCGTCCTCAGCGGCGTCATGCTGGCCTGCCTGGCCGCTGTCGGCGTACTGCTGCTCGCCGGTGACGGTGTGGCCGGCTGGGCCGAGCGTTGGTGGAACGTGCTGCTCCTGCTGGCCGGAGCGCTCGCGGTGACCGGTGGCGGCCCGCTGACGACCTCCGTGATGGCGTTGGCGGACCGGGGGAGCACCCGGGCCCAGTCGACGCAGAAGGCCGGTGAGGTACTGCGTGGCGGTGCGCTGATCGGTGCGCTCGAACGGACCGCTGTCTACGCGGCCCTCGTCGCCGGCTGGCCGGAAGGCATCGCCATCGTGCTGGCGATCAAGGGCCTGGCCCGGTACCCCGAGCTGCGCAGCCCGGACCAGCCCGCATCCGTGACGCCGCAGGCCGTGGCCGAACGCTTCATCATCGGTACGTTCAGCAGTGTCCTGTGGGCGGTGACCTGCGCCGGCCTGCTGCGCTCACACTGACGTCAGGTCTTGACGACGTACGTGCTCATGACCTTGTCGTGCCAGGTCTGGTGCTGCTCGTCCCACAGCGGCCACAGCACGTTCAGGAAGCAGGCGTTGTTGAAGACGCCGCTGAGGAAGTCCCGCAGGAACGACCGCCAGGCGCCGATCGGCTGGCCGGTCCCCGCGTCGATCAGCCGGATGTGCAGGGCGCTCTTGCCGATGCTCTGTCCGGTCCGGCCCTGGCGGAACACGCGGTTCCACAGGGTGAGGCCGATGCTGGCGAGAAGGCTCACCACGAACAGGATGATCGCGTACGCCTGTGGATCGTCGTCCGGGTAGGGGTTGTCCTCGCGGGCGACGATGTTCGCGATCAGGACGCCGTACCCGATCATGACCGGCGCCAGCGAGATCAGGCTGTCGATCAGCGACGCCCCGACGCGGGCGCCCCAGCCGGCCAAGGGAGCACCCGGGTACCCGTAGCCGTAGCCGTACGGCTGCTGACCGTACGGCGGCTGGCCGTACTGACCGTAAGGCTGACCGTAAGGCTGACCATAGGGCTGACCATAGGGCTGGCCATAAGGCTGCCCGTGCTGCGGCTGGTCTTGCGGGCCGTACCCGGGTGGTGTGCTCATGTCGCTTCCTCGCTCGTCCGTCGAACAGCCCTATCGTTCCAGGTCTGCCCGGGAACGCGCGGACGCCGTGACCTGAACAGGTCACGGCGTCCGGAGCTGCCGGGTCTGGCGTCAGACCTTGACGACGTACGTGTTGTTGATCTTGTCCGCGAACGTCTGCTTCTTCTGGTCCCACAGCGGCCAGAGCCAGCCGATGTAGCAGGCCAGGCTGTCGAGGATGTGCGTGATGTCGCGCAGGATCGTCTTCCCGACACCGAGCGGCTGACCGGTCTCGGCGCCGACCAGCTTGATGTTGAGCACCTTCTTGCCCCAGGTCTGGCCGGTCTTCGCCTGCTGGATCCAGCGGTTGTAGACGAACAGGCCGACGCCGATCAGCGAGAACACCAGGCCGACGATCAGCAGGCCGGTGTTCTCGTCGTTCTGGGTCAGGGCGTTGCCGATACCGCCCGGGATGCCGTAGATGACGCCGTCGACGAGGTACCCACCGACACGCTGCGGCCAGCTGGCCAGCTCACCCGTGGCGGATGCTCCGCCGTACCCGTAGCCGGCCTGCCCGTACTGCCCGGGCTGCTGCGGGTAACCGGGCTGCTGCCCGTACTGTCCGGGCTGCTGCGGGTAGCCAGGCTGCTGCCCGTACTGCCCCGGCTGCTGCCCGTAGCCCGGCTGCTGCGGCTGCTGCCCATAACCGGGCTGCTGGCCGTACCCGGGCTGCTGCCCGTAGCCAGGCTGCTGCTGGGCGCCGTACCCGGGCTGCTGTCCGTACTGTCCCGGCTGACCGGGCTGGCCCGGCTGCGGGGAGTCCTGCGGGCCGTAACCCGGTGGTGGCGTCGGAGTGCTCACGACGATCCCTTCTGAGTGTCAATTGAGGAGTGGTTGCAGGCTAGTGGTCCGACGGCTCAGTGCCCCCGGCGGATCCCAGGTGTTGAGAGTTACCGTTGTCATGTGTCGATCTCGCAGAGCGTCGTACTCCGCCCCGCCGGTCCGGTGCAGCCGCTGGACCGCCGCGTCTGGGGCCTGTCGGCTGTCGGCGTCGGCGGGTTCGCCCTGGCAGGCGTGTACCAGCTGTCCGGCGGGCGGATCGGCATCCCGTGCATCCTGCACGCGACCACCGGGCTGGACTGCCCGCTGTGCGGATCGACGAGAATGGCAGCCGCCTTGCTGCGCGGCGATCTGGCCGCGGCCTGGAACTTCAACGCCGTGGTCCTCGTCCTGGGCCCGCTGATCGGCGTTGCCGTCGGCTACCAGGTGCTTGCCTGGACGCTCGAGTCGCTCCGGCTCGTCAAGCTCCCGCGGCTGCGGATGAGCTCGCGGACGTCCGATCGCCTCCTGACCGCGGTGATCGCACTCCTCGTGGTCTTCGGCGTCGTCCGCAACCTCGTCTGACGACGAGGGCGGCCGGGCAGCCCTGCACGCCGCCCGGCCGGGTCGGCTACGTGCCGGGCCGCACACCGGCGGCGTAGGAGATGATGCCGATGACCAGGGCGACGATGCCGCCGATCCAGGCGACCTTCGCGAGCGTGTCCGGCTGTCCCTGCTCCCGGAACTTGCCCTGCGCAATCAGTCCGAGGACGATCGAGGCCGGAGAGCAGCAGAACCAGCAGACGATGCCGATGATCGACAGCACCTTCGGGGTGTTGTTCTGCGGTGCGGCGCCGGGCTGGCCGTACCCGTAACCCGGCTGCTGGCCGTACGCCCCGGACTGGCCGTACTGCCCAGGCTGCTGGCCGTACTGGCCCGGCTGGCCGGGATACGCACCCGGCTGCTGCTGACCGTAACCCGGCTGCTGACCGTAGCCGGGCTGCTGGCCGTAGTCAGGCTGCTGCTGGCCATAGCCGGGCTGCTGCCCGTACTGGCCCGGCTGCTGCTGCCCGTAGCCCGGTTCCTGTCCTGGTTCCTGTCCTGGTTGTTGGCCTGGTTGTTGGCCGTACCCCGGCTGCTGACCGTAGCCGCCGGACTGGCCAGGCGTGCCCTGCGGGCCGTCTTGGTCGTTCTGGTCGTCGCCGGGTGGTGGCGTTGGTGTGCTCACCGCGGTTCCCTTCTGAGAAGGTTGAGGAATCAGCGCAGACTATCTTTTCCACAGGTTCCCGGTCTTGCTCCCACTCCGGTCCCGGGAAGGCTTAGGGTGGCTGGCTGTGACCGAGACCCCTCAATCGCCCGCGCCGGATCCGCACGCCCAGGGTGCCGATCCGACGCGCAACCTGCCGGCCCAGCAGCCGTCGTTCGGTGGTGGCCCCCAGGATCAGCCAGGGCAGTTCGCGCCGCCGCCCGGTGCGTTCCCGCCACCAGTGGGCGGCAACTATCCGCAGTACCAGCAGACCCCGCCGATGCCCGCCCAGGCGCTGCCGACCGGGCCGGTGCTGGTGACGATCGGCGACATCTCCGTCGAGCAGCAGCGGATCGTCACCCCGGCCGGCGTGATGCCGACCCACGGTGCGAACTGGTCGGCGATGGACATGTCGCGGACCGAGGAGAAGATCCCGGCCTGGGCGATCGTGCTGGCGATCATCTTCGCGCTGGCCTGCCTGCTCGGCCTGCTGTTCCTGCTCGTCAAGGAGCGCAAGACCCAGGGCTTCGTGCAGGTCACCGTGCAGCACGGCAACCGCACCCACAACACCCACGTCGGCGTCAGCTCACCGCAGCAGGTGGCCGATGTGCTTGCCCGGGTCAACTTCGCCCGGACCCTCTGCGTCTGAAGGGATTCAACGGCGAACGGCCGCCGCGACGAGTCGTCGCGGCGGCCGTTTTTCGTTGTCCGGACCGATCAGCCGAAGCGGCCGGTGATGTAGTCCTCGGTGGCCTTCTCCGACGGGTTGGAGAAGATCTGCTTGGTCGGGGCCATCTCGATCAGCCGGCCGGGCTTGCCGGTCGCGGCCAGGTTGAAGAACGCCGTCTGGTCCGAGACCCGCGCCGCCTGCTGCATGTTGTGCGTGACGATGACGACGGTGAACCGGTCCTTGAGCTTCTCGATCAGGTCCTCGATCGCCAGCGTCGAGATCGGGTCGAGGGCCGAGCACGGCTCGTCCATCAGGATCACCTCGGGCTCGACGGCGATCGCCCGCGCGATGCAGAGCCGCTGCTGCTGACCGCCGGACAGGCCCGCGCCGGGCTTGTCCAGCCGGTCCTTGACCTCGTTCCACAGGTTGGCGCCCTTGAGCGACTGCTCGACGACCTCGGCCAGCTTCTTGCGGTCCTTGACCCCGTTCAGCTTCAGGCCGGACGCGACGTTGTCGAAGATCGACATCGTCGGGAACGGGTTCGGCCGCTGGAACACCATGCCGACGACCCGCCGGACCGCGACCGGGTCGACGCCGGAGCCGTACAGGTCCTGCTGGTCCAGCAGCACCTTGCCCTCGACCCGGGCGCCGGGGATCACCTCGTGCATCCGGTTCAGGGTGCGCAGGAACGTGGACTTGCCGCAGCCGGACGGGCCGATGAACGCCGTGACCGAGCGGGGCTCGACCGTCATCGACACGTCCTCCACGGCCTTGAAATCGCCGTAGTAGACGTTGAGGCCGCTGACCTCGATGCGCTTCGCCATATCGACTCAGTACCTCTCGTGACTATTTCGACTTGATGGTGCTGAACCGGGCGATCAGCCGGGCCAGCAGGTTGAGGGCCAGGACCAGGAGGATCAGCGTGAGCGCCGCCGCCCACACCCGGTCCGCGGCCGGCTCCAGCGCCAGCTCGGTCCGGTCCTGGTTGATCATCGTCGGCAACGCGCCCATGAACCCCTCGAACGGGTTCAGGTTGATGTTCTTCGAGTAGCCGACCAGGATCAGCAGCGGCGCGGTCTCGCCCATGACGCGGGCCAGACCGAGCATCACGCCGGTGATGATGCCGCCGAACGCGGTGGGTACGACGACCTTCAGGATCGTCTTCCACTTCGGTACGCCGAGCGCGTACGACGCCTCGCGCAGCTCGTCCGGGACCAGCTTGAGCATCTCCTCGGTGGACCGCAGGACGACCGGGAGCATCAGCAGCACCAGCGACAGCGACACCGCGAAACCGACCCGGTTGAAGCCGAACACGGTGATCCAGACCGCGTAGATGAACAGCGCGGCGACGATCGACGGGACACCGGTGAGGATGTCGATCATGAAGCTGACGGCGCGGGCTGCCTTGGTGCCCTTGCCGTACTCGACCAGGTAGATCGCACCGAGGATGGCGATCGGGACCGCGATCAGGGCGGTGATCAGGCCCATGATCAGGGTGCCCATGATCGCGTGGTACGCGCCGCCGCCCTCCCGCCGGACGGTGATGCCGCGCTGCGACTCGCCCCACCAGCCGGCGTCGAACAGCAGGTTGTAGCCCTTGCTGATCACGGTCCAGAGGATCCAGAGCAGCGGGATCAGCGCGAGCACGAAGGCCAGCGAGATCAGCACCGTGGCGAGGGTGTTCCGGAACGCCCGGGCCCCCGACTTCCCGGTCAGGTCCAGCGCCTGCCCGTCGTACGCCGGTTTGTTGGCTGCAAGCGTGGTCACGCCACGGCTCCTTCCTTGGCGGCGGCCCCGCCCGCGCTGCGGTTGCGGCGCGGCCGCTTACCGCCCGGGGCGCTGCGGTCGACGATGATCCGGGCCGCGGAGTTGACCAGGAACGTGACCACGAACAGGACCAGGCCGGCCGCGATGTACGCGCCGGTCTTCTCCGGCGAGTCGAACTCGGCGGCGTTGTTGGCGATCTTCGACGCGAACGTCTCGCCGCCGGCGAAGATCGAGGGGTTCCAGGGGTCGTTGCCGTTCGGCACCGACAGGATGATCAGCACCGCGACGGTCTCACCGAGCGCGCGGCCGAGGCCCAGCATCGAGGCGCTCACCACACCGGAGCGCCCGTACGGCAGTACGGCGAGCCGGATCATCTCCCAGCGGGTCGCGCCGAGTGCCAGCGCGCCCTCGCGGTGCGAGATCGGCGTCTGCGCGAAGATCTCCCGGCTGATCGCGGTGACCACCGGCAGGATCATGATCGCCAGCACGACCGACGCGGTGAAGACCACGCCGACGTTGTCGCCGAGCGGCTTCTCGAACAGCGGGATCCAGCCGAGCGCGCCGTCCAGGCCGTTGATCACCGGGCGCAGGATCGGGGCGAAGAACAGGATGCCCCAGAGGCCGTAGATGATCGACGGTACGGCGGCCAGCAGGTCGACCGCGTGCGCCACCGGGGACGCCAGCCGCTTCGGGGCGTAGTACGTGACGAACAGCGCGACGCCGATCGCGATCGGGACCGCGATCAGCATCGCGATGATCGAGCTGACCACCGTGGTGTAGAACAGCGCCGCGATACCGAACCGGGGCTCCGCGCCGCCGGGCTCCCAGATCCGGGAGAACAGGAAGCTGCTGCGGTTGTCGGCGAGCGCCGGGATCGCCAGCGCCAGCAGGAAGATGCCGACGAACGCGACGATCAGCACCACCAGGCCGCCGGAGCCGCGGGCGAGCCCGCCGAACAGCCGGTCACCGAGGTGGCCGACCGGACCGAGCTCGAGCTTGCGGTCGGGTTCGGGTGCGGCCGGCGTACCGGCGGGCTCGACTCCCGACTCGGTCAGCACCTCCGCGGAGTGCTGCGCCGCCTCGTGCTCGGCATGTTCCTCCGCCAAGTCCTCGAAGTGCGGGGTCGGCCGGTCGGGCGGGGCCGTGCCGTCTGGGCTACTCATCTGATGGTGCTCCAAGCGCCTGGGTCGTGATGGTCACGTCGGGGTTCTCACGAGGCGAAGCCCCGGCCGCCTCCGATGACTCGGACCGGCCGGGGCTCGCATCACTGCTGCGTCTCGATCAGCTGATCGCCTGGATGGCGGCCTCGACCTTGGTCTGGGTCTCGGCCGGGAGCGGCGCGTAGTTCAGCTCGGTCAGCGACGCCTGGCCGTCCTTGCTCGCGAAGTAGCTCAGGAAGCTCTTCACCAGCGCGGTCTTCTCGGCCGGGAGACCCTTGGTGCAGGCGATCTCGTAGGTGACCAGGATGATCGGGTAGGCGCCCGCCTCCTTGGTCGCGTAGTCCAGCTTCAGCGCCAGGTCGGACCCGGTGCCGGCCGGCTTCGCGGCGGCCAGCGCCTTACCGGCGGACTCGGGGGTCAGCTCGACCGGGCCGGAGCCGTTGTCGATCTGCGCGACGCCGAGCTTGTTGTCGACGGCGTACGACCACTCGACGTAGGTGATCGAGTTCTTGGTGCTCTTGACGCCCTCGGCGACGCCGGCCGACTTCTCCTTGCCGGAGCCGGTGCCGGTCCACTTCTTGGCCGGCTCGCCGGCCCAGGCGCCACCACCCGCGGCCTTGAGGTACTTCGTGAAGTTCTCGGTGGTGCCGGACTCGTCGGAGCGGAAGAACACCGAGATCGGGGCCGACGGCAGCGTGACGCCCGCGTTCAGCTTGGCGATCGCCGGGTCGTTCCAGGTCTTGACCGTGCCCTGGAAGATCTTCGCGACGGTCGCGCCGTCGAGGACCAGCTTGTCGACGCCGTCCAGGTTGTAGGCGACCGCGACCGGGCCGATCACCATCGGCAGGTTGATCGCCGGGTTGTTCGCGCAGCGCTTGGTGGCCGCGGTGGCCTCGTCGGGCTTCAGCGCCGAGTCGGAGCCGGCGAAGTCCACCTGGTTCGCGTTGAACTGCTTGATACCCGCCCCGGAACCGGTCGGGTTGTAGTTCACCGTGACGTCGGCGCACTTCTCGTTGTACTTGCTGATGACTTCCTCGATGGCGTTCTTCTGCGCCGAGGATCCCTCAGCGTTCAGCGTGCCCTTCGGGCAGTCGGCGCCGGCGGACGACTCCGAGGAGCCGGGGCTCGAGGAACCGGACGGCTCGGGGTCACTGCCACAGGCGCTCAGAGCGAGGACGCCGAGGGATGCCACGGCGACGGAGCCGACGCGGAACAGGCGATTGACGGACACGAGAGTGTTGCCCTTCTGCGGGAATCAGACTTCTGAACTTCCACAGACGGTAGGGAGACCAGGTGACCGACCGGTCCGTCGTCGGTGAACGACCGGTGAACGGTTCCAGTAGCGTGTGCGACGCCTGGCGTGCCGACAGGCGGCCAATAGGTGAACTGAGTTAAGAGCCGTGACTCTCCGTGGATGTAAACGGGTGTTGGCTCACGTTTCGGTAACGCTCAGCTCACCGACCGCTTGAACGATCGACTCCCGGGGGTCAGCTGGAGAAATCCTCCGGGGCGACGCTGTCGAGGAACTCGCGGAAGCGCTCCAGTTCGGCCTGCTCCTCCTCGGGGGTCGCGACGCCGGCCTCCCGCAGTACCTGTTCCGTACAGCGGATCGGCGTACCCAGCCGGACCGCGAGCGCCACCGAGTCGCTCGGTCTGGCCGACACCCGGGCGCCGTTGGCCAGCACCAGTTCGGCGTAGAACACGGCGTCGCGCAGCTCGACGATCTCGACTGCCTCGATGTGTACGTCGAACGCCTGCACCAGGTCGCGCATCAGGTCGTGGGTGAGTGGCCGCGACGGGCGCAGCCCCTGCTCCTCGTACGCGATCGCGGTCGCCTCGACCGAGCCGATCGAGATCGGCAGGTAGCGGTAGCCCTCGGTCTCCCGCAGCATCATCACCGGGGCCCGGTTGGGTGATTCCATCCGGATCCCGATCAGTGTCAGTTCTCGCATCATCGTCATGGTGCGCCCCGAACCTCTCCTCAGACCGGCACCCGGTGGGACGCCGGCTCCTCGGGTAGGAACATACCCGTCCCCTCCAGTGTCACCCGGTCACCGGGTCGGCTGTGCCTGGATCGTCACCGAGCCGTGTCGCGCGGTACTACGGCGCATCCTTACGGCGCACCGAAACGCTCGTGCACCAGGCGGCCGTCGGCCAGCCGGTGCGCGACCAGGAACGCGCCCGTCGAGAACTTCGCCGCCTTCAGCCCCAGCTCCCGCGCCAGCGCCGGCAGCACCGGGCGGTGCGAGCAGACGACCGTCACCTTGCCCGGCTTCCACAGCCGCTCCGCCAGCCCGCCCAGCGCCTCCGGGTCCGCGCTGTACCCCCGCTCGGAGATCTCCGGCCACAGGTGGATGTGGCGGTCGACCAGAGCGGCGTACGGCGTGAGTGTCGTCACACACCGCTCCGCGTCGCTGCTGATCAACCTGTTCGCCCCGAGTGCCGCCAGTACGCCGGTCAGCCGCTCCGCGACCGCCGTACCGTTGCTGCTCAGCGGACGCAGGGTGTCCTTACCGTCCCAGTCCTTGCGCTTCAGGGCCTCCGCGTGCCGGAGGACGACCACTGTGGCGACGACCGGCACCACGGCGTCCAGTGCGTCCAGGATGTCCACGTCGCGCGGGTAGCTGAGCTTGCCGCGGGCCTTCTCCACCGAGACCCAGCTGACCTGGTCGACCTCGTCGTTCGGCTCGAAGGCACTGTCACCCACTGGTACGGCGGACCAGTAGTGCACGAGCTTCTGCGCCGTGTTGCCGTTCTTGCGGACCTGGTAGCGCTGCACGCCCACCGACGGTCCGAAGACCACCTGTTCGCCGGTCTCCTCCTCGATCTCGCGGCGCGCACCGAGCAGCACGTGCTCGTTCGGGGCGAGCTTGCCTTTGGGGAGGGACCAGTCGTCGTACCGGGGGCGGTGTACCAGCAACACCTGCCTGGTGTCGCCACGTTCCCGCCAGACGACACCACCCGCGGCGAAAACCGTCGCCGGGTTGTTCATGTGTTCACCCTAGGACTTGGCTAACTCATTCCGTCGGACGCCCGGCGGCGTCCACGGGTCGCGATCAGGCGCGTCTGCAGATCGCGCAGCGGCTCCCCGTCCGAGCCGTTCAGCCGGGGTTGCCAGCTGTCGTCCTCCTGCAGCCACCAGGAGCCGGTGCGCTCGTCCATCGCGAGGTCGAACAGCTCGCTCAGCTCGGTCACGTGGTCCGGCTGCTTCAGCTGCACCAGCACCTCGACGCGGCGGTCCAGGTTGCGGTGCATGAGGTCGGCGGAGCCGATCCACACCTCCGGCTCGCCGCCGTTCTCGAACAGGAACACGCGGCTGTGCTCGAGGAAGCGGCCGAGGATGCTGCGGACCTGGATGTTCTCCGACAGACCCGGTACGCCGGGACGCAGCGTGCAGATGCCCCGGATCCACAGGTCCACCGGTACGCCGGCCTGCGACGCCCGGTACAGCGCGTCGCACAGGGCCTCGTCGACCAGGCTGTTCACCTTGAGCCGGATGCGCGCGGGGCGCCCGGCCAGGTGGTGCTGGACCTCCCGGTCGATCCGCTCGACCAGTCCCCGCCGTACGGACTGGGGAGCGACCAGGATCCGCCGGTAGCCGGCGCTGCGACCGAAACCGGACAGGTGGTTGAAGAGCAGTGCTACGTCCTCGGTGACCACCTTGTCGCTGGTGAGCAGCCCCAGGTCCTCGTAGAGCCGTGCTGTCTTCGGGTGGTAGTTGCCAGTCCCGATGTGCGCGTAGCGGCGCAGGCCGTCCGGCTCGTCGCGGACGACCATCGACAGCTTGCAGTGCGTCTTCAGGCCGATCACGCCGTACACGACGTGGCAGCCGGCGTGCTCGAGCTGCCGGGCCCACTTGATGTTCGCCTGCTCGTCGAAGCGGGCCTGGATCTCGACCAGCACCAGGACCTGCTTGCCGGCCTCGGCTGCGTCGATGAGGGCGTCGACGATGGGGGAGTCACCACTGGTCCGGTACAGCGTCTGCTTGATGGCCAGCACGTGCGGGTCCGCGGCCGCCTGCTCGATGAAGCGCTGCACGCTCGTCGAGAAGGAGTCGTACGGGTGGTGGACGAGTACGTCGCGCTGCTTGAGCGCGTGGAACATGTCCGCCGGGTTGGAGGTCTCCACCTCGGCCAGGTGCGGATGCGTGGACGGCACGAACGCGGGGTACTTCAGCTCGGCCCTGTCCAGGCCGGCGATCGTGAACAGGCCCCGCAGGTCCAGGGGGCCCGGGAGCTCGAACACCTCCGCCTCGGTGACGCCCAGCTCGGACAGCAGCAGCGCCTTCACCTGCGGGTCGATCGACTCCTCCACCTCGAGCCGGACCGGCGGGCCGAACCGGCGGCGCAGCAGCTCCTTCTCGAGGGCGGCCAGCAGGTTCTCCGCGTCGTCCTCCTCGACCTCGAGGTCCTCGTTGCGGGTCACCCGGAACGTGTGGTGCTGGATCACCTCCATGCCCGGGAACAGCTGGCCGAGGTGCGTGGCGATGACGTCCTCGAGCGGTACGAACCGGCCCTCGGCGACCTTCACGAACCGCGGCAGCAGCGGCGGCACCTTCACCCGGGCGAAGTGCTCGCCGCCGGTGTCCGGGTTCCGTACGACGACCGCGAGGTTCAGGCTCAGGCCGGAGATGTACGGGAACGGGTGCGACGGGTCGACCGCCAGCGGGGTCAGCACCGGGAACACGCGCTCCCGGAAGAACCGGGTCATGTCCTCGCGCTCGCCGTGCTCCAGCTCGTCCCAGCGCAGGATGTCGATGCCCTGCTCGGTCAGCGCCGGCTGCACCGACTTCCGCCAGGTCTCCGCGTGCCGGTCCATCAGCTCCCGGCTGCGCGCCAGGCTGCGGTCCAGGACCTCACGGGGGAGCAGGCCGCTGGCCGCCTTGACCGCGACCCCGGCCGCGATCCGGCGCTTCAGGCCGGCGATCCGGACCATGTAGAACTCGTCCAGGTTGCTGGCGAAGATCGCGAGGAACTTGGCCCGCTCGAGCAGCGGGATCCGGTCGTTCTCGGCGAGCTCCAGGACGCGCTGGTTGAACGCCAGCCAGCTCAGCTCCCGGTCCGAGAACCGCCCCGCCGGGAGGTCGCCGGCCGCACTGATGTCGTACGGCGGCTCAACGTCGTACTCCCGGTTGTGCGATGCCAGCAAGTCTCCAGCCACGCTGACCAGGATCCCATCCTTTCGTGAACATCGGGTAACCGTTCCGCGCGTTGTTGCTAGCGTCACTCCTTGTGAGCCCACGACTGGACGCGGTACTGCGTGACACGGTGACCGCCGCACAAGCGAACGCGTTGGTGCCGCTGTACAAACTGCCCGCTGCGGTCCGCCGCCGGCTGGCCGGTACCCCGATCCAGATCGACGGCAACACCCTCGATCCCGACGTACAACTCCTGCTGCGCATCGAGAACCTGTTGCCGAGAACAACCAAAACCGACCCGGTCGTCGCCCGGGCCCGCTTCCACAACATCTGCAAGCTCATCCCCGGGACGCCTCCCGAGGTACAGCGAGTAACCGACCTCACAGTCCGCGGCTCCGACGGCCAACTCGGCGCCCGGCTCTATATCCCGGCCGACGGGGTGCCTCGGGTGGGAGATGGTCTGCTGGTGTTCTTCCACGGCGGGGGCTGGGTGGTCGGCGACCTGGACACCCACGACGCGCTCTGCCGGGCGATCGCCGCCGACGCCGGCATCCGCGTCCTCTCCGTCGACTACCGCCGCGCCCCCGAGGCGCCCGCACCGACCGCCGCGGAGGACGCCATCGCCGCGTTCACCTGGGCCGTCGACCACGCGGAGGATCTGGGCGCGAACCCGGCCCTGGTAGCCGTAGGCGGCGACAGCGCAGGCGGCAACCTGGCCGCGGTAGTAGCCCAGCAAACCGTCCGCCGAGACCTACCCCGACCAGCCCTCCAGGTACTGCTCTACCCCGCCCTGGACCTGGTAGCTCGCCGCCCCAGCCGAGACCTCTTCTCCGAGGGCTTCATCCTCACCGAAGAAGACATCATCTGGTACCGCGACCACTACACCCCCGACCCCACCCTCCGCCCCGACCCCATCGTCTCCCCCCTCCGCTCCGAAGACCTCACCAACCTCCCACCCACGTACCTCTCCACCGCCGGCTTCGACCCCCTCCGAGACGAGGCCCTCGAATACGCCCAAGCCCTAACCCAGGCCGGCAACCCCCTGACTCACGCCCACCACCCCACCCTCCCCCACGGCCACGCCAACCTCCGAACCGTCCCCGGCAAAGTCCAAGAAGCCCACACCCACCTGACAAACCACCTCCGAACAGCCCTCCACTAGCGCCTGTGGATAACTCCCGCGGCGCCACGCCGTACCTCGATATCGTGGCGAGCAGTACACGGACAGTTCTGAAGGAGTGCTATGGACGTCGCACGCTTCAACTCGGCGTTCGCGGAGGCACGGCACCAGCGGGACAGCGATCCTGGCTTCGACCTGGCGGCGGCTCAGCAAGCACTGCGCGACCTGATCGCGGGGGAACCCGAAGGCGAGGACCGTGCCTGGGCCTTGCGGATGATCGACAAGCTTGCCGTCCCGCCGCCTCCACCGCGCGAATACAGTCCGCTGTACCACGAAGCCGGCGCGATCCACGCGGCCGCGTTGGCAGTTGGGGGCACGGATGAGGAGCGGGCGGATGCCCTCGCCGAGGCCAGGCACAAGATCTGGGCGATCGCCGACCGCGCCTCCCACGAGGAGGAGGCCGACATCCGGGCCATGACGAGGGCGCTGGATCACATCGAAACCATGCTGCGCGGTCGTTGGCCCGACAACTGATCCATGAGTCTCGACAGGCTCGTCGATCCGAACTCGCTCGTCTACAAGGAAGTCGCGCGCCTGTACGGGCTCGCGCGATCGCTGCGTCCCGTGACGCTCGATCGCTGGAACGGCGTGCTCGTCGCGACGAGCTCGGACACGCTGGGCGGCTTCGATCCGAAGTCGGGTGCGCTCAAGCTGTCCGGACATCGGGTGCTGCCGTACCTGACGGGCTCGTTGATGCCCGGCGAGCACCGCCAGCAGGCACAGGCGCTGGCGACTGTTCTGCACGAGGCGACGCACGGCGGGATGGTGATCGACGCACCGAGCGAGCCGAACGCTGTCCGGACCGAGCATTCGTACGGCTTGACCGAGGGTTTCGCCGAAGTCCGTACGTTCGTGGACTTCGACGCGTTCGCCGATCGGGCAGGGTACGACGGGCTGACGCTGGGCGACCCGCAATATCCAGGAGCGTTCGCGGCCACTCGCGATCTGATGGCTCATGTAACCGGACCGGCGTACTCGGGCAACGCCTTGATCGACGACGCTTGCCGTGGCCCCGGGGTCATGCACTTCGACCAGTTCGCCCACGCCGTCGTCGCCAACCACCTGACAGAGCTGACGCATCGCGACCACAGAACCCAGCACGCCGTACGACGCGAGCTCATCGAACCGATGCTGCACGCCCACTGGCCAACCCTGCCCGGAGCCTCCGCGGCCACAGGCCAGATCGTCGCCCGCGAGATCCGCTCAGACCTGGACGCGAAGATCGACGAACTCCGCCGTCACTACCGGCTACAAGTCCCGCACGTCGTAGACGGCTTCAACAGGGGATTCGATCAACGATCTGCCGCCCGACAGGACACCCTCGACGGCCTTCGGTTCTTGAGCTCCCAGGCTCCACCCACCGGCACCGTCAGCCGCCGGCCGCAGCTAGGCCACGGCGGACGCGACCACGCACAAGAGCTCCGCGGCAGACCAGCACACCTGCTACCGCGATCTAGGGAATGACAGGACGCTCGCCCGCGTCGCAAAAGACTGCCGTCGGTTCAGCGCCCAGGATCGACCAGTCTCACGTCGGTTTCATGGTGACCACCGGCGGCTTTGGCGTCGGACCTACCGACGTAGTTGTCTGCGCCTTCGCGGTCACCGAGACGCCGCACGTCACGGCCGCCAGGATCGTCAGCGGCGCGGTGCAAGCGACGACTCTGGACCTCATTGTGAAACCAGAGCCGTAGCAGCCATAGCCCACGAACCTTTTTGAGCTACGAGGGTGAATTCGCGCTTGTATTTCTGTACGGTGCTCGTCGCGGGTTTCGCCGAAGGCGAGTCCTTCGACGTGTATGCGCCGATTGTCACCGCCGCATACCCGCCGAGACGACCACCGTCTCCGCGGAAGAGGTCGGGCACGTCATCGACGCGTTCGAAGTAGTCCCCGCTCAGTCCCCCGTTCGCGGCGTTGACCTTCGCCACGTAATCCGCGAAGCCTTTGCACTGCTTGCAATTCGTCGCGGTGACGGACATCAGCGGCGCGATGTCGCCAGTCGTCGACGCGTAGTTCATGAGGTTCACGTAGTACCTCACGAAGGACTCTCCCGCAGACAGGCTGAGGCCGACGGCGGTGTTCGGTCGTTGAGGCGCGGTCGTCGGGCCTGCCGAGGCGGGCGGTGAGGCCGATCCGGGCGGTGAGGCCGACGCGCTTGTGCTCGCCGAGATGGATTTCCACGGTGGGGCTGTGTTGGGTTGGCCGGCCTCGGGGCTGCCGGGGCCGCAGGCGGTTAGGGATGCGGCGGTGGTTAGGCAGGCCAGGAGTGCGACGCCGGCCCGGTGGCGGTGTATCACGTCGGTCATCTTGTAATCGCCCAGATCGTCGAGATGGGTCTTTAGCAGGGAGCGCAGCTATTGACGCAGTTGATCGCGATTGCTGCCCGGCCGGGAACGCGACTGCTCTCCGGGCTATCGCAAATCCTTCGCTTCAGCGTCCGGGGTCCACGAGCACTGGCACGGCTTCACGGACCTGCAGCGGGGTCGCCGGTCCAGTGATGGACACGAGGCCGTCCACATTGCGCCAGCCCGCATCGCTGACGAAGAAGCGCGCAGTGTAGGTGACAGTCACTGTGAGGTTGACCGACGCCACCTTCATGTACTTGTGCGTTATTTCCTTCGACGGGTATGGCTTGCCTGGTGAGGTTGTTGTGACACTCGTCCCGTCACCGAAGCTCCAGATGAACTTCCGTGGTGTTGCCTCGACAAGCACCGGCCGGCCGAGAACGGTGACCCAATTGGCGGTCACGCCGTTGTCGTCGGTGTAGACGATGGTGTCGAGGTTGACCAACGTGCGTCCCCTCGGCTGCACCCTCACGGTCAAGGCAGGGAACATTACGTCCTTCGTCTCGCTGCGTACGTCTTCCCACGTGATTTCCCGGGGTACGGGCGTGGTCGGCCGAACCTCAGGAGTACGTCGACGTTGTTCCGGCTTGTCCGGCACAAAAGGCTGGCAGCGCGTAGGACCAGGAATGGTCCCGTCGTTCTGCAACCGTCCGCAGATGCCGATATTCAATCGAGTCTTTCGCGTCGGGTCGACGGCATTCGTGGTGTCATTGGTCAGCGGGAATGGTTGGGTGCGCGTGGGCGCTGACGTCGGCCGGGGCTTCTTGGTCGCAGGGCCGTTGACGTCCAGGCGGTTTCGCTTCCGCTCCTTTCCGCCGACCTGCACGCCGGAGGTGGTCGTCTTCGAATCGATGACCGGCGGATTGTTCGCTCGCGCGGAGCCGATCTGTGGAACGACGCCGGCGGACGCGGTGACCGGCGGAATCAGCAGCACGAACCCCGCCGCCAGCACGACGGCGATCATCGGTTGACGACGCCTCATCGCGCCTCGAACAGCATCTCGTACATGACCCAGTCCTGCCCCTTCGCCGACAGTGCGATGGTGTCGGTGTACTCGGCCGGCTTGCTGATGATCGGCGAAGACGTCGGCGAGTTCTTCGTCGTGAAGTTGCCGACGGCGATCACAGCCGAACCGCCGACACGTCCGGTCGATCCCCGATTCAGCTGGGTGATCTCCTTGATCCGCTCGCGGTAGTCGCCGCTGATTCCCCCGTTCGCGACATTGACTTTGGCGACATAGCTCGCGTAGTCGCTGCAACCCTCGCAACCGGTCTCGCTCGCGGCGAGGAGAGCTGCGGTGTCTCCGGTGGCGGCGGCATAGTTCTTGAGATCGATGTAGTACCGGTAGAACGCCTCGGCCGCCGCAAGAGTCAGGCCATGGGCTGCGGCCGGTCTCGCGGGCGGTCCTCCCGTGGAAGCGGGCGAGGAAGCCGGCGCGCCTGGAGTCGTTGCAGGTGAACTGGACGACGATGCCGACGGTGGGGCTGTGTTGGGTTGGCCGGCTTCGGGGCTGGCGGGGCCGCAGGCGGTTAGGGAGGCGGCGGTGGTTAGGCAGGCCAGGAGTGTGATGGTTGGCCTGTTGCGGTGTGTCACGGTTGTCAGCCCTCCGTAGTCGTCACGATCGTAACGGGCGGGGGTGGGAGGGCTCTATGTCAAAAGGTGCAGTTGTGGATGAGCCAGGAGCCGCCCGGCTGGGGGGTTAGAGGCTCGGACGGCTCCTGGTGATGGTGGGACGGGGGTGGGCGGGACTTATGACGCGGGGGGTGTTGTGATGCCGGTCACGGGGGCGTATTGGACGTCGAGGGCTGCGGTGGTGAAGCCCAGGGCTGTGTAGAGGGCTCTGGCTGCGGTGTTCGTGCCATCTACGTAGAGGACTACTTCGTCCAGATTGCGGGTTGTCTGGAGGTGGTGGAGGCCTTGGAGGGTTAGGGCCTTGCCCAGGCCTCGGCCCTGGTAGACGGGGGAGACGCCTACTACATAGACCTCCCCGACGCCCCCCTCCACCTTTGTCCAGTGGAAGCCGGCTACCGCGCCCGTCTCGGCGTCTACGGCCAAGAAGAAGCCCTGAGGGTCGAACCACGGTTGCTGCAGGCGTTCCGACAGGTCCGCCGCGGTCCAGCTGCCCTGTTCGGGGTGGTCGGCGAAGGCGGCGGCGTTGACCTCCAGCCAGGCCCTGTCGTCCTGGCCGGGGACGAACGTGCGTACGTCGATACCGTCCGGCCAGACGGGCTCCGGCAGGTCGCCTCTCGTACGGCGGAGGAAGTACAGCTCCCGCGATACCTCCAGGTTGAGGCGCCGCGCCAGCTCGTCCGCGCCCGGCAGGCGGCCGTGCGCCCAGACGCGCGTGCGGGATCCGCCGTGGTCGAGCAGCATGCGGAGCAGCGCCGTACCGTAGCCCTGGCGGCGGTGGTCGGGGGCAACGACCAGTTCGGCGGAACCGTCAGGGGAGAGGGCGCCGTAGCCGACGAGGTTGCGGGCGCTCTGCAGGCCGGTGACCTCGATCGTGCCGGGATCGCCTTCGTAGGCGAGGACGTGGACGTCGTCGGGGTGCTCGCCGTCGAGGTGCAGCAGGGTGCGTTCGGACAGCGGGTTGACGCCGTCGCTGTGCGCTGCGGCGCGGGCGAGTTCCGTGACGGCGGCGGCAGTGGCCGAGGGCAACGGTGAGGGAACGGCTTCGAGGGTCACCCGAATACCGTAAAAGGTCCGGCCGAGTTCTTGCTCAGGTCCTGGCGAGGGCGCGTCGCCGAGGGTAACTTTCGCGGAACCGCGAGGATTCGCGGCGACCGCGACCAGCGGTGACCGAGACGACGGAGAAGGACGAATGGCCATGACAGGACGAGACAAGGCGCGATCGGGGGGACGGCGGCTCGCCGGGCTGATCGCCGCCGGGACGGCCGTCGCGCTCGCCTTGGCCGCGGGGGGATCCCTGAGCCAGGCCGGCGCCGCGACCGACGCGACCCAGGCGACCCAGGCGAGCACCGTCCAGGCGGGCAAGCCGAAGCCGACGCACTCGCAGATCCAGGTGCTGGCGATCAACGACTTCCACGGCAACCTGGAGCCGGCCGGCGGTTCGGGCGGCAACGTCAACGGCATCCCGGCAGGCGGCGCGGTGTACCTCGCCACGCACCTGAAGGAGCTCCGCGCGGCCGCGAAGGCGAAGGGCCAGGACTCGGTGACGGTGGCCGCCGGTGACCTGATCGGCGCCTCGCCGCTGCTGTCGGCGGCGTTCCACGACGAGCCGACGATCGAGGCGCTGAACGGGATGGGACTCGAGGCCGCGTCGGTGGGCAACCACGAGTTCGACGAGGGCTGGCGCGAGCTGCTGCGGATGCAGAGCGGCGGCTGCCTGCCGGACGGCGACGGGCAGAACAACCAGAACTCCTGCCCCGACGAGGACCACCCCTTCGAGGGCGCCAAGTTCAAGTACCTGGCCGCCAACGTGTACTTCGAGAACACCCAGAAGACCCTGTTCGCGCCGTACACGATCAAGACCTTCGAGGACGGCCGGAAGGTCGGCTTCATCGGTATGACGCTGGAGGACACGCCGAACATCGTCACCAAGGCCGGCGTCGAGGGCCTGACCTTCACCGACGAGGTGGCGACGGCGAACGCGCTGGTCCCGGTGCTGAAGAGCAAGGGTGTGGAGTCGATCGTCGTGCTGCTGCACGAGGGCGGGTTCCCGGCGGACCGGACCGCGTACAACAGCTGCCCGGGGATCTCCGGCCCGGTCGTGGCCATCAACGCCGGCCTGGACCCGGAGATCGACGCGATCATCTCCGGCCACACCCACCAGGGCTACAACTGCTCGCTGCCGGACAAGGACAAGAAGCCGCGGCTCGTCACCAGCGCGTCGTCGTTCGGCCGGCTGGTCACCGAGGTCCGGCTGAGCGTCGACAACGCGACCGGTGACGTCGACCGGGTGAACACGCTGGCGAACAACCAGATCGTCACCCGCGACGTCACGCCCGACCGGCGGACGGCGAACCTGATCGCCAAGTACAAGGAGCTCGTCGCCCCGATCGAGAACAAGGTGATCGGCCACATCACCACGCCGTCGGTGGTGCGGACGCCGGACGACTCGCTGGAGTCGCCGCTGGGCAACCTGATCGCCGACGCGCAGCTGGCCGACCCGTCGGTGGTGACCGGCGGGAAGGTCCCGGTCGCCGCGTTCATGAACCCGGGCGGTATCCGTGAGCATCTGCTGTCGAACAGCGGTGCGGTCACCTTCGGGCACGCGTTCACTGTGCAGCCGTTCAACAACTTCCTGGTCTCGATGGACATGACCGGGACGCAGATCAAGGCGCTGCTGGAGCAGCAGTTCTCCGGCGTGAACGGTCCGGAGGCGGAGAAGTTCAAGGTGCTCCAGGTCGCGGGCATCACCTACACCTGGAACCCGGCCGCCCCGGCGGGCTCGAAGGTGGTGGCCGGCTCGATCAAGATCGGCGGCCAGCCGCTGGTGGAGGGTACGACGTACCGGATCGTCACGAACAACTTCCTGTCCGACGGCGGTGACGGCTTCCCGGCCTTCAGCACCGCGACGAACAAGTTCTTCGGCGGGCTGGACATCGACGCGTTCGCGAACTACCTGACCGCGCACGACCCGTACACCCCGGTCGCCACGGACCGGATCTCCGTCGGTTCCTGAACGCCTGACGCAGCGAGGAGCCGGTGCGCCGTCCACGGGCGCGCACCGGCTTTTCGTTCTCGCCGATGATGCTGGTACCTTGCGTACTCAGGCACTTACGGAAGGTGAGGTATGGCGCACGTTGCTCCGACCTCGCATCGGCGGGCCACCAGGGCCTCACATCGCGGGCATCGCAGCGCGGACGGGCCGGTGCAGATCACCAGTTGGCTCGGTCTGGCGCTCGCGTTCCTGGTGGGATGGGTACTCACGGCTCAGTCGCACGTCGGCGTGCACGCCGCCGGGGTCACGCTGCTGGTGATGCTGGTGCCGGTCACGATCGGTGTGTTCGTGGCGGGTTTCCGGCAGGGCGTCGGCTCCTGGAAGGCGGCGCTCGTCACGGCGGCCGCGCTCGCCTTCACCCTGCTGAAGTTCTTCCTGTAGGGCGAAGCGGCTCAGGACTTCACGTCGGCGGTCTCGCGCGCGCTCGGCGCCGGCGGGACGACGAAGCGGTACCCGACGTTGCGGACGGTGCCGATCAGCGCCTCGTGCTCGGGCCCGAGCTTGGCGCGCAGCCGCCGTACGTGCACGTCGACCGTCCGCGTACCGCCGAAGTAGTCGTAGCCCCAGACCTCCTGGAGCAGCTGCTCCCGCGTGAACACCCGCCCCGGGTGCTGCGCGAGGAACTTGAACAGCTCGAACTCCTTGTACGTCAGGTCGAGCGCGCGGCCGTTCAGCTTCGCGGTGTACGACGCCTCGTCGATCACCACGTCGCCGCTGCGGATCAGCGTGGACTCGGGCTCCTCGTTGCGGGTCGCGGCGAGGCGGCCGATGACGAGCCGCAGCCGGGCCTCGATCTCGGCCGGGCCGGCGGTGTCGAGCAGTACGTCGTCCGCGCCCCAGTCGGCGTTGACGGCGGTCAGACCGCCCTCGGTGACGACCAGGATCAGCGGTACGTCGATGCCGGTGGTGCGGATCAGCCGGGAGGCGCTGCGGACGGCGACCAGGTCGCGGCGGGCGTCGAGCAGTACGGCGTCGGCGTCCGGGGCGTCGACCAGCGCGGCGACCTCGGCCGGCAGGATGCGGATCTGGTGCGGGAGCAGGGCGAGCGACGGCAGCACCTCGGTGGAGGCCTGCAGAGCGTTCGTCAGCAGAAGCAACGTGCTCACGCCGTCTCCTTGTGCTGATCAGCGGATCCTGCGCGAGCGATCCGGTCCGCGTGTGCCAGGCCCCGACGGCGTCGTTGCCGGAGGTCTGGGCCACACTGGGTCCAACAGCAAGCTGACATAATACCGGAAGACCCCGGGACCGAGTGAGGCGCCGATCAGATGCCGGAAGTGACCATCAGGTACTTCGCTGCCGCGCGCTCAGCCGCGGGCGAGTCGTCGGCGACCGCCGAGGCGGGGTCGATCGGTGACCTGGTCAGCAAGGTCTCCAGCGACCGGCCGGAGCTCGCGCGGGTGCTGTCGATCTGCACGTTCCTCCTGGACGGTGAGCGCGCCGACCCGAGCACGCCGCTTACCCAGGGCGCCCTGGTGGACGCCCTGCCTCCCTTCGCGGGTGGCTGAGCTGCCCTAGGGCAGAACTCTTCACCAGGTAGATTCTGCGCCGTGGCGATGGAGTCGGGGACGCTACTCACTACGGTGGGGCGGGCGGGGGTCCTGTTCGGGAAGGCCTGGCCGCGCCTGCTCGCGGTCTTCCTGGTGGCGCAGCTGGTGCACCGTGGCCTGCAGTGGGTGGCAGTGCAAGCGGGGGCCAAGGCAGAGGCGGCCGGTATCGCCGTGCTGGCCATGCTGGTGATGGTCTCGCTCGCGATGTACGTCGGCATGTTCCTGGTACTCCGCGGCGAACTGCCGTTCCACCGGCGCGCGGTCGCCGAGGGAGCGCTGGCCCCGGACGGCATGGGCCCCGGCAACGAGCACCGGCCGCTGGACGCGATCGCGGCCGCGCTCCTCCCGTTCCTGGCGTTTTACGCGGCGTACAAGTTCCTCCAGAACGAGGCGCTCGACTACGAGTACAAGCTGGCCGCCCACCAGGCCAACGAGACGGTGGCCACGGTCCTGAACGGCGGTACGGTGCCGCAGCAGTCCGAGGGCCTGCAGTCGCTGTCGACCTGGTTGTTCATCGGCCTCGGCGTCACGGCGTACCTGCTCCGCTTCGCGTTCAAGAAGTGGAAGAAGGAGGAGGAAGGGCCGGTCCGCAAGCTCTTCGTCACGTACCTCGAGGCGCTGTGGATCTTCGTGGTCGCGTACCAGGCCACGTCCGTCATCCCGCCGCCGATGACCTGGCTGAAGGAACGCCAGGCCTGGCAGTGGCTGCAGGACGGCTACGCCTGGGTGCTCGACCACCTGCTCGGCGTCAACCAGGTCCGCGAGGTGTGGGACACGGTCACCGGCTTCGTCACGGCCGGTATCGCCGACCTCTGGGACGCCGCCGTCCTCCCGCTGATGTGGATCACGATGACCGCGGTCATCTACGGCCGCGTCGTCCGCAAACCCGACAAGGCCCGCTGGCGCTTCGACCGGCTCACCCGCCGCTGGGAGCAGACGCCGCGGCTCGTCCGCGTCGCCGGGAACTCGGTGGTCGCCGACTGGAAGGACCGCTGGACCCCGGTCGTGCAGGCGTTCCGGCTGGTCGTCCGCTCCGGGCTGCGGCCGATGCTCGGCTACTTCCTGGCCTGGGCGGTCGTCACGTTCGCCGCGAGCGCGGTGTGGATGGTCCTCAAGCTGTGGGTCCTCGGACCGCACACGCTGCAGTTCTGGCTGGTCGTCGACGAGCCGCTGGACCTGGTCACCAACGGCCTGAAGATCATGCTCCAGGTCAGTCTGCTCGCGGCGGCGTACGACCGGATGATCGGCGGCCTGGCCGGTTACCTCACGCCGCGGACGCGCGCGGTCCACGAGCAGCCGGCCGGCGACCACGGTGTCACCGACCTGAGTGCGGCTACCTCGGGAATGCCAAATACTGAGGCAACTTCGTAGCCCACGTGATCGTCGGCTGCACGCTCCCGGCGACCGACGACGGTACGACGAACACCGCCACCGTCTCGAACGGCTTCCCGGCCACCGGCCTCAGGTGGTACTGCGCCTCGGCGCCGCGCCAGCTTGCCGGCTTGTCATCGGTACCGCCGGTGCACCCGGTCGGCCGGTCCTGGAAGGCGCCCGCGGCCGAGGTCTCGTCCCAGATCCGGCCGTCCGGCGCGCGCAGGTGCATCCGGCACCCGCCGAGCCCTTCGAGCGCGGACAGGTCGTCGACCTGCAGCCGGTAGTACACCCGGATCCGCGTGGTCCCGTCCGGCAGCGGGTCCTGCCCGCCGCGCGCCGACGCCTGCGGATTCTCCTCGACGCTGGCCGCGAACCAGGTCGCTCCGTTGTACGACGTACCGCCCGCGGCCACGGTCACCGGATCGCGGGGCTCGGCGTCGTACCAGGACTTGTAGTCGCTGCGGGTGGTCCACCAGCCGGCCAGCGGGATCGCCACCACGAGGGTCGCGAGAGCGGCCGTGTTCTTCCGGAACCAGCCGCGACGGGCCCGGCGCGCGCCACTCATGTGTCGCTCGCGGCGGTCAGGCTGACGACGTCCTGGACGTTCAGCGGGTCGGACCCGAGCGGCACCGTGATCTGGGGCTCGAGTTCGTTCATGGCCGACTTCTCCATCACCTGCAGCACGGCCCCGGGGACCTGCTCGGCCGGCATCTCGACGACGAACGATCCGCGGACCGGGATGCCGGGCGCGAACTCGGTTCCGGTCAGGTCGACCCGGTCGAGCCCGCTGCGGTTGGACCCGAGGTAGGTGACGCCGTCGGCGGCCTTGATCCGGACGTTGAAGATGTGGATCGGCTCCCGGTTGGCGGTCACGGTCGCGTCGACGACCACGAAGGCGGTCAGCGAGTCGCGGTCGGGCGCCGCGCGCGGGATCCGGAGTTTCTTGCCGGCGCGGACCTCGTCGACGGTGAGGTCGAACCGCGGCGTGTGCACCGCGCGGCCGATGGCGCCCTTCACCGGGGTCGGATCCTGGATGTCCTGCTGCGTCGGGGTGAGCCGGTAGAGGCCGACGATCGCGACCAGGACGGCGAGCGTGAGGCCGACGTTCAGCAGCTTGCGTGCCCTCACTTGGTGTTGTCCTTCACCTTGACCGTGCTGTCCGCGACGATCTTGTCCGGCAGCCACTTCTCGTGGTGGTCCAGGATCGAGTCGGCGATGTACTCGTAGCCCTGTACGGTCAGCTTGACCTCGGTCGGGAGCTGCCCGGCCTTCGGCAGTTTCCACACGTACGCGACGTCCTCGGCCGCGTCCGGGGTCAGCACCGGGTTCATCGTCGCGTCCCGCAGATTGGTGGTGCCGAGCGGCGCGTCTGTGTCCTTCACGCCGGGGACGCCGACCAGCCGGATCAGGTCCGACGCCGGCACGGTCCCGGTGTCGTCGGTGACCTTCAGCTTGGTCACGACCGCGATCAGCGCACCGCCGTCGTCCGGCGTGAACAGCGGCTTCAGGTCCTTCACGGTGACGACCCGCTGGATCGTCACCTCGAACCGGCCCGCGTCGATCGCGGTACCGGCCGCCACCTGCGGCGTCTCGTCACCGGCCTTCTCCAGCCCGCCGAAGACCGCCGATATCGCCAGCAGTACGGCGCCCGCGCTCAGCGCCCACGTCCGGACCGTGCGGCCGCGCACCTTGAGGTCCTGGAACTCCGGAAGTTCCTCCGGCTCCTTCGACCCCCCGCTCCCCGTTTCCTGCACGCGCGCAAGCGTACCGAGCCGAGGGGGCTCAGCCGACCGGGCTCAGTCGTACGGCCGCCCGCGCAGGCGCTTGGTCTCGCCGCGGCGCTTCTTGTCGTCGAGCCGGCGCCGTACCGACGCCTTGCTCGGTTTGGTCGGCCGCCGTTTGCGGGGCGGCGGGGCGATCGCCTCGCGGATCAGCACCGCCAGCCGCTCCCGCGCGGCCTCCCGGTTGCGCCACTGCGACTTGTACTCCGACGCGGCGATCGTCACCACTCCGTCGACCAGCCGCGACTGGAGCCGCTCGAGCGCCCGCGTCTTCAGTACGTCGCTCAACGCCGACGTCGCGGCCACGTCGAAGCTGAGCTCGACCCGGCTGTCCGTGGTGTTCACCGACTGCCCGCCCGGCCCGCTCGACCGCGAGAACCGCCACGCGAGCTCGGCCTCGGGAATCACCACCCCGGGCCGTACGGTCACTCCGCTCTCCACAGGACCATTAGACCGGAGCACAATCACCAGATGGATGCCTGTGTCTTCTGCGGCCTCATCTCCGCCGACTCGGCCCGCTGGATCGCCAAAGAGGACACCGCGGTCGCGTTCCTCCCGCTGCCGGGCGAGGAGATCGCCCCGGGGCACACCCTGGTCGTTCCGCGCCGCCACACGTCCGCGGGTCTGCTGGACGCGCAGCCGGACGATCTGAGCCGCGTGGTCGACCTGGCGCAGCGCATCGCGCAGAAGATGGTGGCCAAGCTCGGCGCGACTGGCGTCTGCCTGCTGAGCGCCAGCGGGCCGGACTCCGGTCGCAGCGTCGACCACCTGCACCTGCACGTGGTGCCGCGGTACCCGGAGGACGGCGACGACTGCCTGCCCTGGCCGACCGGCCGCTCCCGGCACCGGCTCGGCGCCGATCCGCAGGTGCTTCTCAGCACGTGAAACGGTCGGTTGAAGCGTGATCGACGCGTCGTACCGTGGATAGCTGTGAGCCTGGGACTGTGGGTACTCGTCGGCGCGGTGGCCGCCGGTGTGCTGCTCAGTGCGCTCAAGGCCTGGGTCGATGGGCGGTTTCGCGGGAAGAGCGAGGACGACGTGGAGTGGGTGACGGCCGCGGAGTTGGGCGGGGAGCTGGGCGAGCGGGCGACGCTGCTGCAGTTCTCGTCGGCGTTCTGTGCGCCCTGCCGCGCGACGCGGCGGACGCTGGCCGAGGTGGAGAGCATGGTCGACGGCGTGCGGCACGTCGAGCTGGACGCGGAGTCGCACCTGGAGCTGGTCCGGCGGCTGGACATCCTGCGGACGCCGACGACGCTGGTGCTGGACGGCACCGGTGCGGTGGTGAAACGGGCCAGCGGAGCGCCCCGGAAGCCGGACGTGATCGCGGCGCTGGCCGTCGCCATCGACCGGCAGCCGAGCTGACAGCGTCCGGTACTTGCCACCGGATGGCCAACGGCCCTGGGCGTAGGCAAGACTCTCCCGGTGAGCTCTCAAGCAGCAGGTTGGTACGACGACCCCGAGGACCCGTCGCAGCAGCGGTACTGGGACGGCAGTGCCTGGACGGATCAGCGTCGCCCGCAGCAGGGCCCGCCGCCGTTCCAGGGGCAGTTCGGCCAGCCGCGGCCGGCTGACGTCCCGAGGTACGGACAAGCCGCGCAGCACGGCCAGGTGTACGGCGCGACGCAGCCGGGCCAACCGCAGTACGGCCAGAACCAGCCGCAGTACGGCCAGAGCCAGCCGCAGTACGGGCAGCAGGCACCGCCGCAGTACGGGCAGCGCATCCACCCCGAGCCGCCGCAGTACGGACAGCGCGTCCCCGGCTACGCACCTCCCCAGCAGCAGGGCGGCTACCAGCCGCACCCTCAGGGCTTCGGGTACGCCGGCCAGCGGGCGAAGGCCTCACCGGACGGCAGGCCGCTCTCCGGCTGGTGGCGCCGGGTGTTCGCGAAGATCATCGACGGCCTGATCGTCTGGATCATCGGACTGCCGCTGACCGGCTACTTCTACTACCAGTACTCGCAGTCGGTGGTGGACTACTTCGTCGACACCATGCGCGCCGCGGAGGCCGGGACGCCGGCGTCGACCGCCACGCTGCCGCCCGAGGTCTACAAGTGGATGATCCCGGCCGCCCTGATCGGTTTCGCGGTGTCGTTCGCGTACGAGTACCTCTTCCTCACGAAGAAGGGCGCGACGCTGGGCAAGATGGCGGTCGGCATCCGCGTCCACTACGTCCCGCCGGTCCTGACGCCCGGCACCGAGATCCCCGCGACGCCGCCCGGGGCCGCGGTGGCCAAGCGCTACGGCCTGCAGATCCTGTTCAGCCTCGCCGGGCTGATCCCGTACCTGGGCACGCTGGCCAGCTTCGGCGCGCTGCTCGACTACCTGTGGCCGCTGTGGGACGACAAGAACCAGGCGCTGCACGACAAGGTCGCCTCGACGTACGTGATCCGCGCCTGATTGTCCGCACTGTGATCAGTTGTCTCACGTAATGGGACCTGGGTGAGCAGGCCTGCCCAGGTTCCGTACTCTCGATCCGTGGTTTACACGACATGGCTGACGAAGCGCAGGGCAGTGGACAACTGCCGGGTGCGCTCGTCGCTGTGTCGTCGCCGCTGACCAGGCGGCGTCCCGAGCGCTGCGGAACCGGTCGCTGAGCACGGTTCCGCGTACGTCGCCTCCCGCATACCCGGGCGGGGTCCGGCTCGACATCCTCCTTCACCGGGAGTCGTCATGTCCGAACAACAGACGGCAGCCAAGGTCGATCCGCGGGGTCTCCGGTTCGCGGCCGGTGTCACCACGGTCGTCCTGGCGCTGACGCTCGTCCTGAACAACCCCTGGCCGCTCGCGGTGCAGGCCGCGGTGTTCGCGATCTCGGTCGCGTTCGGCGTGGGCGCGTCGCCGTACGGGCTGCTGTTCAAGCGGCTGGTCCGGCCCCGGCTGGGCGCGCCGAAGGAGCTGGAGGACGCGGTGCCGCCGCGGTTCGCCCAGCTGGTCGGCCTGGTCTTCGCGGTCGCCGGTCTGATCGGGTACCTGACCGGCGCCACCGTGCTCGGAGTGGTCGCCACCGGATTCGCCCTGGTGGCCGCGTTCGTGAACGCGGCCGTCGGGCTCTGCCTCGGCTGCGAGGCCTATCTGCTGATCCACCGCATTCGTACGCCATCCATGTCACTCACACAGCTACCAACTGAGAAGAGGCAGCACACATGAGCAGGGAATCCGCGCTCGTCTCGGCCGACTGGGTCGAGGAGCACAAGAACGACGACGGCGTTGTCCTGATCGAGGTCGACGAAGACGTCTCGGCGTACGACGCCGGCCACATCGCCGGCGCGATCAAGCTGGACTGGAAGGACGACCTGCAGGACCCGGTCCGCCGGGACTTCGTCAACAAGGAGCAGTTCGAGGCGCTGCTGTCCGAGCGCGGCGTCAAGAACGACGACACGGTCGTGCTGTACGGCGGCAACAACAACTGGTTCGCGGCGTACGCGTACTGGTACTTCAAGCTCTACGGCCACGGCGACGTCCGGCTGCTCGACGGCGGCCGCAAGCGCTGGGAGCTGGACAGCCGCGAGCTGACCGACGAGGTCGTGAAGCGCGACACCACCGAGTACAAGGCCAAGGACCCGGACCTGACCATCCGCGCGTTCCGCGACGAGGTCAACGAGGCCATCGGCGTGAAGAACCTGGTCGACGTCCGGAGCCCCGACGAGTACGCCGGCCGGCTGCTCGCCCCGGCGCACCTCCCGCAGGAGCAGGCGCAGCGCGCGGGCCACATCCCGACCGCGGCGAACATCCCGTGGAGCAAGGCGGCCAACGACGACGGCACGTTCCGCGCCGACGACGAGCTGAAGCAGCTGTACGCCGACGCCGGCGTCGACTTCGGCAAGGACACCATCGCGTACTGCCGGATCGGCGAGCGCTCGGCGCACACCTGGTTCGTGCTGCACGAGATCCTCGGCCAGCAGAACGTGAAGAACTACGACGGATCCTGGACCGAGTGGGGCTCGCTGGTCGGCGTACCCGTTGCCCTCGGCGACGAGCCCGGAAAGGCCTGACATCATGTGCGGAGCGAAGAAGGGCGGCCTCGACCTCAAGGGCGTCGACGTCGACAAGGAGGCCGTGATCCAGGGCCAGGTGCTGCGCGGCGAGGAGCCGGTCGGCGGCGCGTACGTGCGGCTGCTGGACTCCTCCGGTGAGTTCACCGCCGAGGTGCCGACCTCGGCGACCGGGCACTTCCGGTTCTTCGCGGCGCCGGGCAGCTGGACGCTGCGCACGCTGGCGCCGAAGGCCGACCCGGTCGACCGCCAGGTGGTCGCGCAGTACGGCGAGGTCGCGGAAGTGGCCGTCACCGTCTGAGCAGTCGTTCGTTACAGAAGGTGCCACCACTACCCGATGGTGGCCCACCCTGAAGTAAGCACCGAAGGGCCCGGACCTTGCGCGTCCGGGCCCTTCGGCATGCCCGGAAACGCCTGCGGGTTCTTGGCGTTCCGGTCATCGCAGCCGGGTTACGGGCGGACCCGGGAAATCTCGTGGAGCGAGCAGCAATGTAACGGTTTGGTCTCGGAGCGAGGTCGGCTCGTCACCTACCGCAATCGGCTGAGTTGTGTCTGTGTCCTGACCCGCACTTCGGGTCACGTCATCACTCAGGGAGGAGGGGTCAATGCGACCCCGCATCGGATACAAGAAGCTCGCTGCCGTCGGAGTTGCGGCGGTTGTCGGCGTGGCTTCTACGATCGCGCTGACCTCGGGTTCGGCATCCGCCTCGCCGGTTTTCGGATACAGCGGTTACTCGTACGGCACCGACGTCCAATCCGGTCTGGCGAACAGCGGCCCGCAGGTGGTCAGCAAGTTCGGCTGCACCACAGACGCGACGAAGTCTGACAAGAACGACCTCGCCACGGCGAACGTGAACGACCAGGCGATCGCGCGCACGGTGAAGACCGACACGCACGCGTTCAACAACAAGAGCGGCACGGGTGTCACCAGCACCGCGACGGCCGCCGACATCAAGCTCGGCACGCTGCTCCGGCTGACCGGTGTGAAGACCACCACCACGGCCAAGTACTCGAAGGGCCAGCTGTCCTACACCGGCAGCACCACCTTCGCGGGTGTCCAGATCGGTGCGATCTCGGTGCCGTCGCTGCTCAACCCGAAGCCGAACACCAAGGTCGCCGTTCCGGGCCTCGGCTACATCGTGCTGAACCGCGTCGGTGGCGTGAAGACCGCGTCCGGCATCTACTCGTACGCGCAGGCGGTCGTGCTGCACGCGACGGTGAAGAACCAGTACATCCCGCAGGGCGTCGACGTCGCGGTGCTGAAGACCCGCGCCGAGATCTCGAAGCCGGCGACCGCGCTGGTCATCGGTGACGCCTACGGCACCAAGGCCCAGGCCGACAAGCTGGTCGTGTCCGGTCCGACGTCGCTCCAGACCACCTGCCAGGGCACTGAGGGCAAGACCGTCAAGGTCGCGGTCGGCGAGCTGAACATCCCGAAGGTCGCCTACGTCGGCGGTGTCTACACCACCAAGAACGGCGCCATCGGCACCGACAAGTCCTACATCAACTTCACCTCGCACGTCGCGGGTGTGAAGGTCGGCAACCTGTCCATCGGCGCGGTCGAGTCCTCGGCCTCGGCGTGGAAGACCAAGGACGGCAAGGCCGGCGTCAGCTCGTCCTCGAGCATCGCCTCGATCAAGGTCGGCAACAAGACGTACCCGGTGAAGACCGGCGAGAACCAGACCCTGGAGATCCCGGGTGTGGCGAAGCTGACCTTCAACCAGGTCATGCGGCAGAAGCGCTACATCTCGGTGAACGCGCTGGTCGTCGACGTCTACAGCCTGAACACCAAGGTCATCGTCGGTCACTCGGCTGCCGGCGTCGTCGGCTGATCTCAGCCCGGCGCGCTCTGAGTCGAACCTCACCGACCCAGAACACACCGGCCCCCGGATCCCCTGCGGATCCGGGGGCCGGTTGTTTTTACTAGGCGTCGAGGATCAGCGTGACCGGGCCGTCGTTGGTGAGCGCGACCTGCATGTTCGCCCCGAAGACGCCGCGCTCGACCTTGGCGCCGAGCGCTTCCAGGGCGGTGCAGAACGCGTCGTACAGCGGCTCCGAGACGGGGCCCGGGGCCGCGGCGCTCCAGGACGGGCGGCGGCCCTTGCGCGTGTCGGCGTACAGGGTGAACTGGCTGATCGCGAGGATCGGCGCCTGCTCGTCGGCGGCGGAGCGTTCGTCGCGGAGGATGCGCAGGGTCCAGATCTTCGCGGCCAGCGCGGCCGCCTGCTCGGGGGTGTCGTCGTGGGTGACGCCGAGCAGGACCAGCAGCCCCGGCTCCTCGATCGCCCCGACCACCGCGCCGTCCACGCTGACCGACGCCTGACTGACTCGCTGCACTACGGCTCTCATACCCGATATTCTCTCGCGCAGGAGATCGTCCGGTCATCGGACCGTCGTACCGGCAAATATCTCGTTTCAGTCCCCGATCTGGCAGGATTCGTCCATGGCGTCGACTCTGATCACTGTTGCTCCCACCGGTGCCGAGACCGCGAAGGCGGACTGCCCGGCGCTGCCGACCACGCTCGACGAGCTGGTCGAGACGGCGAAGCGCTGCGAGGCCGCGGGGGCGGCGATGATCCACATCCACATCCGGGACGGCGAGCACCGGCCGACGCTGGACCTGGGACGGCTGACCGACACGGTCGCGGCGGTGCGGGAGAACACCGCGCTGGTCGTTCAGCTCTCCACGGGCGGTGCCGTCACGGATCCGTACGAGGACCGGCTGCGCGTGCTGGATGCCGCACCGGACTCGTGCTCGCTGACGATGGGCACGGTCAACTTCGGCGACGACGTGTTCATGAATCCGTGGCCGTTCGTCACGCAGCTCTACCAGCTCACGCAGGAGCGGGAGGTCGTTCCGGAGTTCGAGCTGTTCGATCTCGGCCACGTCGCCGCGCTGCACCGGCTGCTGGACAAGTACGGCCTGCCGTACGGCGGCCGCGTGCACTGCGACCTGGTGATGGGCGTCCCCGGCGGCATGCCCGGTACGGCGGACGCGCTCGTCGCGGCCGTCAACGCGCTGCCGGACGCCGTCACGTCCTGGTCCGCCACGGGTATCGGCCGTACGTCGTTGACGGTCGCGCTGGCGGCGCTGTCGAAGGGCGGCAACCTGCGCGTCGGGATGGAGGACACGCTGACGCTGGCGAAGGGACAGCCGGTCACGCACAACGCCGAGCTCGTCGAGCGCGCGGCCGCGCTGGCGACGCTGGCTCAGCGCCCGCCGATGTCTCCCGACGAGGCCCGCGAGCTGTTGAACGTGAAGCGCTGAAGCACGTAGCCGATCACCCCGGCGACCACGATTGTTGCTTCGAGCAATAACCAGTCGCGGAGGTAGTCGCGGGAGAGCACGGTCGGGTTGGCGCCCTTGCCCTGGCGCAGCAGCAACGGCAGGGCGATCAGGCTGGTGATGCCTACATACAACAACGTCGTCCGCACCACGCCCACGAGTCGATGCCGCCCGGGCCCGGTGGACCACCGCGCGACAGCCCAACCTGCGGCGATGGTCAACGGAACCAGCACGAAGTCGTCCACCACTACTGCCCCACCCAGCCACAGCGGCAACCGCACCAACGCCTGCCCGTCCAAGGTGCCGACCAGCTTCCAACCGCCCCACAGGGCCATCAGCACGCCGGCGACCAGTAATCCGATCCGCAGCCTCATCCGACGACCTCCAGTCGCTGAACCCACTTGGTCTGCAACACCCCTGGCCGGTTGGGCGCGATGATCCGCGCCGGGAACCCGTGATCGAGCGCTAGTTCGGAGCCGTTGAGCCGCAACGCCAGCAACGTCAACGGATCGGCCGCGAACGTCTCCGGCAGTTCACTGGTCGCGTAGAACCCACCCTTCTCCATCGACACCACCCGCACCCGCGACTCCGCCGGAGCACCGCAGAGCTCGAGCAGATCCCGGATCCGTACGCCCTCCCACCGCGCTCCCTGACTCCATCCCTCGACGCAGGCGATCGGCAGGCTGGAGCGACTCTGCGGAAGTCGCCGCAATTCGTCGAGCGTGTAGGACAGTTGCCTTGGGCCCACGATCGTGAGACGCCAGTCCGCGCTGATCCCGGTGACGCCGGCCGCTTCCGCCGTACGGTTCACCGGCAGGCTCTGTGGACCGACGTTCGGCTTGCGGGGTGCGAGGACGGCGACAGGGCCGAGCGGTGGTGCGGACTGGCCGACCGACGTGATGCCGACGAGCGCTGCGGCGCCGGCGACCGTCCGGAACAGGCCGCGGCGGGTGAGGCCGGTGACGTCCGGTGGCAGCGACTCGGGAGTGGGCTCCGGCGTACGGCGCCAGTTGGCGCGGATCAGCGGGAGCTTGACGGCGAGGTGGACGAGGAGTGCGCCGACTATGATCCACGCCAGCGCGTAGTGGGTCTGCCGGAACGGGAACGGCCACGGGTACCACTGCACGGTGTTGAGGAAGCCGATGAACAGTTCGAGGGCCGTCGCGGAGACCAGCACCAGGATCGACAGGCGCTCGATCGTCGGACCGAGGGCCTTCGGGTTCAGCTTGGCGAACAGCTTCGGATAGACGGTCCACAGTTTGGCGAGGAGGAGTGGGACGGCGACTGTCCCGCTCAGCACGTGCAGGCCTTGCGTGACGCGGTACATGCTCGCCGGGCGGCTGGGGAACTGCAGCCAGGCGGGGCCGTCCTGCTGGAAGTGGCTGTACAGCCCGGTCAGGAAGCAGACCGCCACGGCGGTCCCGAGCCAGCGGCCGATGACGGTCGCCACCCGCGGATGGTGCAGCGGCGACGGGAACGACTTCTCCGTCGGAGGTGCCGGGAGCTTCATGTTTCTACTACAACCCCGCCGGCGCGCTCCGGCGGCCGTCACGCGGTTACTGCTCGCGAACGGCGTCGGCGGAACCAGTTATCCACAGGTCTGCGTCTGTACGGCGATCGGTGGCACCGGTCGGGGCATACTCTGGGCAAACTTGACGGAAGGAGTGTGGCGGAGTGAAGACGCAGGAGCGGCCGTCCGACGACGACGAGCGCGCGATGGCCGATCTCGCCGAGGTCGTCGACTGGCGACCGGTCTGGGGACCGCCGGCGACCGGGATGGACGCGATCCGCGCCCTGGTCAATCGCGTCACCGCCGCCACCGGCTGGCGCCCTTGGGCGCCGGGCAACATCGACCCCGACCGGTACACCTGGGGCCTGGTCACCCAGCGCGAGACGGTGATGCTGGTGCTGCCCGACGCCGTCCTGCCCGAGAGCCCGCGCAGCGGCTGGTCGGCGTACGACATCGGTGCGTCCGAGCTGGCGCTCGCCGAGGAGGGCCTCGACACGCACTGGCCCGGTCAGCTCGAGCTCGCCCGGCGGTACTGGGGACCGCCCGTGTACGTCGGTCCCGGCGACGACCCGCGGGTGCCGCCGGAGTGGCGCGGCCGCCGCCGGCACCTGGCCGTCTGGCTCCGCCCGGGCGCCGAGTTCCACCTGTACGCCTCACAGCCGGCGCCCGGCGAAACCGCCGCCGGCTTCGGGTACTCCGTCTATGCGAACGAGGTGGCGTGATGTCGATGTCAGGCGACGAGGCGACCGACGACCTCTTCCAGCATCTGGTCGCCGCGTATCAGCGCGTGCGTCAGGTGATGCACCAGGGCCGCCGGGTGACCCAGGGTCTCCTCAACCGCTTCCAGCGGCGCCGCGTCTCGCTCGAGGACTCGGTCTCCCGCGGCCGATGGGACCCCGAGACCGATCGGCTGATGCGGCGCTCGGACGGGCCCGAGCGGACCCGGGACATGGAGCGGGTCGCCGAGCTGGCCGAGCAGAACGACGCTCTCGAGCGGCAGAACCGGGAGCTCGAGGAGCGGAACGCCGAGCTCGACCAGGCGCTGAACGACGACCGCGACCGGAACGGTCGCGACGATCGGGTCGAGGACCGAACGGACCGTGACCGCGACGGCCGCGACGACGCGACCGAGCGTCGCGACGAGATCGACGAGCGGAACGACGACGCCAACGACCGCGACGGCGACGGTCAGGACGACGCGGTCGAGCGCCGGCAGGAGGAGCGGGAGCGCGCGGACGAGGAGCGGCGCAGGCGCGACGAGCAGAACCGCCAGGGTGAGCGCGACGGCATCGACCCCGCGACCGCCACCGGAGCCGCGGCGGGCGCGGCCGTCGCCGCCGAGGCGCTCGACGACGAACGGGACGAGCGCGCGCAGCCTGAGCAGGCGGAGGACGCTGCGGAGACTGAGCAGGCTGAGCAGGCAGAGCCCGGGGAACCGGGGCAGACCGGCCAGCAGGTCGAGGAGACCGGTGAGCGGGCCGAGCCTGCGGGCGAGGCGGACAACCAGCTGCAGGCTGAGAACGAGCAGCCGAGCCCGTACGTCACCGACGAGGCGGACGTGGCGCAGGACCGTGCCGCCGACGCCCAGGAGCCCGCCCTCGACGCCCAGGATGCGAACGCGCTGGACGATCCTGCAGCGGAGAGCCCCAGCCCGTATGCGACCGACAACCCCAGGTTCGAGCAGGTCGCCGAGTCGCGGGAGCCGGCGCTGGACTCGGACGTCGACAGCGAACTCGACGGCGAACGCGGAGGCGACGAGCTCGACGCGGCGGAGCTGGGCACGGACGACCGGCAGCCGGCCCTCGAGGCAGACGACGGCGTCAACCCGTACGTCGCCAACGAGGAACGCGGCACCGACACCCTGGCCCAGGACGGCGTCGACCCGTACGTCTCCGACCACGCGCCAGGGGACCTGGAACAGTCCGGCACCGACCTGAACGGGACCGACCCCGCGCAGGACGTTCAGGCGCAGGACGTTCAGGCGCAGACTGTCCAGGCGCCGGACGGCCAGGGCCCGCAGAGCCAGTGGCGCCCGCCGGAGCGTGCCGCCGAGGATCCGGTGCTCGACGAGGCCCGCGCGAACAAGCCCACCCAGCAGACCGGCGCCGGCCGCGACATCCCGGCCGACGAAAAGGCGGTCCTGGTGGACAAGACCCAGAAGGGCCATGCCCCGGCCCACGAAGCCGTCAGCTCCAGCCCCGCCGTCGGCGGCGGCGAACGCACCGGCCGCGAACTCCAGCAGGCCAACGAACGCACCGACCGCACCCGAGGCAACGACGGCCCCGGCCTGAGCCGCACCTGACAATCCAACTCGCCGCCGGTCAGCGCCACCCACGCTGACCGGCGGCGCCGCTCAGGCGAGTGGCTAGTAGACGATGGCTTGGGCGTTGTCCGCGAGGATTTCTTCGGTGAAAGCCGGGGCTCCGGCTACTCGAATGCCGGGGTGTAGGTCCTGCTGCGTGAGGTTGCGGCGTTTGGCGCACTGGGTGCAGACGGTCAGCTGACCGGCCTCCAGGACCGTGGAGAGCAGGTCGGACAGCGGTGCCGCGTGCGGGAGTTCGAACGCCTCCGCGCGACCCGGGACCGCGAACCAGACGGCCTCGCCGGTGAGCCACAGGGAGACCTCGGCGCCGGCGGCGACGGCGGTTGCGGCGACCGTGAAGGCCTGGTTGGCGCGTTCGGGCTCCTCGGCGCCTGCGGTCAGCTTGATCACCAGCGTGCGGGACATCACGCCACCGTAGCCGAAGCCCGCCGTACCCATCCTCTAGACTGACCAACGTGCTGCACGTCGTCTTCACCACGCTGCTGGTCCTGGTCTGTGTGTTCATGGGCTGGTTCTCGGCGTTCGTCGTCTACCGGCTGTACCGCGGCCGCGGCGCGAACTGAGTGACCACATGGCGTTCGAGATCCCGCAGGACCTGCACCCGGACCTGATGCCGCTCGCGTGGCTGCTCGGTCGCTGGGAGGGCCGCGGGCACGGCGACTACCCGACGATCGAGAAGTTCGAGTTCGGGCAGCAGATCGACTTCACCCACAACGGCAAGCCGTACCTGCACTACGTCAGCCAGACGTTCGTGGTCGGCGAGGACGGCACCAAGGAGCGCCCGCTGGCCGTCGAGACCGGCTTCTGGCGTCCGCAGCCGGACAACAAGGTGGAGCTGATCCTGGCGCACCCGACCGGCATCGCCGAGATCTGGTACGGCGACATCGACGGCGCCAAGATCGAGCTCCGGACGGATGTCGTCGCCCGCACCGTGACCGCCAAGGAAGTCACCGCCGGCCACCGCCTCTACGGCCTCGTGAACGGCGAACTGCTCTGGGCCTACGACATGGCCGCCGAAGGTCAGGCCCTCCAGCCCCACCTCTGGGCGACCCTCGTCCGCGCCAACTAGCTCTCCGCCACCCACGAGTACTCGACCTTCGGCCGCCCGCTGCGTCCGTCGTACCGCTGCGTCCGCAAGGCCTGGCCCTGGTCGGCGAGGTGTTCGAGGTACCGGCGCGCCGTGATCCGCGACGTACCCAACGACGTCGCGACCTCCTCCGCGGTCCACCCTTCGCGGTCCGCGAGCAACTGAACGACCCGATCCAGCACCGCGCCCGCCAGCCCCTTCGGAACCGACGAAACAGTTGCTGGGTGCAACAGTCGGTCGACCTCGTCCTGGTCCGCGACGACCTCACCCAGCGACGCGGCCCGGCGCTGCCGCGCGTACGCGGTCAGCCGGTCCCGCAACGTCTCGAACGCGAACGGCTTCAGCACGTACTGCACAACGCCGATCCGCGCCGCCGCCTGCACCGCCGCGACCTCCCGCGCCGACGTCACCGCAACCACGTCGGTTTGGTTGCCGACGGCGCGCATCCGCCGGACGACATCCAACCCGTGCCCGTCCGGCAGGTGCATGTCGAGCAGTACGACGTCCACCTCGCCGCGCGTCAGCACCTGCAGCGCGCGCCCCGCCGTACCGGCGATCCCGACGCACGTGAACCCGGGCAGCCGCTCGACGTACGTGCGGTGCGCCTCCGCCGCGACGGGATCGTCCTCGACGACGAGGACCCGCAGGTCAGGCACTCGTGCTCACCGCCCGCGGCAGCCGCGCCCGCACGGTCAGCGCGGGTACCTCGTCCAGCTCGGAATCCGGATCCACCATGAGCGAACCCTGCCACCGTTCGACCGTACTCCGCACCAGCACGAGCCCCAGCCCGTGTCCCGGCTCGGCCTTCGTCGACCACCCGCGCTCGAACATGTGCGCCAGCTCCGCCGACCCCAACTCGGCGCCGGTGTTCGTGACGACCAGGTCGACGGCGTCCGCGGTCGTCGACGCCCTGAACTCGACCTTCCGCGGCGCTGGACCGCCGCGCGCGGCCTCGATCGCGTTGTCCAGCAGGTTTCCGACGACGGTGACCAGGTCCTGCGCCGGGAGCCGGGTGCTCAGCGCCTCGGTGCCGAGGTCGAGCGTGAGGACGACGCCGCGCTCCTGCGCTTGCGACAACTTCGCCAACAGCAACGATGCGAGCACCGGGTCGCCGACCGTGCCGACGACGCGGTCGGTCATCGCCTGTGCGAACTGCAGCTCGGACACCGCGAACTCCCGGGCCCGTTCCGGTTTCCCGATCTCGATCAGGCTGACGACGGTGTGCAGCCGGTTCGACGCCTCGTGGTTCTGCGCCTGCAACGATTCCGCGAGGCTCCGGACGGCGTCCAGCTCACCGAGCAACCGCTGCAGCTGCGTGTGGTCCCGCAGCGTGACGATCCGCCCGCGCCCGGACGGCTGCTGGTTCACGACGACGACACCCTGCGCGCCCAGGTGGAGTTCGTCGTACGCCGTCCGGCCGGTCGCGAGGAGCTCCGCGAGTGGGGCGCCGAGCTTCAGCTCCTCCAGCGGCGTACCGGGTACGACCTCGCGGAGCCCGAGCAGGGTCAACGCCTCGTCGTTCGCGAGCTGGACGCGGCCGTCGGTGTCGAGCAGGATCAGGCCCTCGCGTGCCGCGTGCAGGACGCCTTCGTAGAAGTCGAGCATCCGGGCCAGCGACTGGGTGCCGACGCCGCGGGTGGCCCGCCGTACCCGCCAGGTGACGAGCGCATTGCCGGCGATCGCGACCCCGAGCATCAGGCTCGCGATGCCGAGCATCGACCGCAGGTCCAGCCGGGCGAGCTCCCACCAGCTCGGCGCCGGGATCCCGCTCGCGGCCTCGTCGCGCAGCGCCTGCGCGCGCGACCGGCTGATCATCACCAGCCAGACCATCGCGATCAGTACCGTGACCGTGACGGTCTGCAACCAGAGAACCTGGCGGCGCAGCTCCCACGGCCGATGCTTCATGGCGACAGTCTGCACCGACTTCGCACTGAGTCGGCACAGCGAACGATATGAACGAAATGCCCGGTTCTCCTGTGCGTCACGTCACAGTTACTCACCAAGTCCCCCATCACCCCTCCGCCAGGCCGATACAGGGAGTCCCACCAATGTCGAGCCCGACCGAACCCCGCCCGACGCCGGTCCGCAACGACCGCACCCATTTCCTCTACATCGCCGTCATCGTCGCCGTGCTGCTCGGCATCGGCGTCGGTTTCCTGTTCCCCGACGTGGCCGTCGAGCTGAAACCGCTCGGCACCGGCTTCGTGAACCTGATCAAGATGCTGATCAGCCCGATCATCTTCTGCACGCTGGTGCTCGGCATCGGCTCGGTCCGGCAGGCCGCAAGCGTCGGCAAGGTCGGCGGGCTGGCGCTCGGCTACTTCCTGGTGATGTCGACGGTCGCGCTCGCCATCGGCCTCGTGGTCGGCAACCTGGTGCAGCCGGGCTCGGGCCTGAACCTCACCGACAAGCTCCGTGAGGCCGGCCAGAAGCAGGCCGCCGGCGCGCACGAGAGCACGACGGACTTCATCCTCGGCATCATCCCGAAGTCGCTGCTGTCCT
This sequence comes from Kribbella sp. HUAS MG21, assembly GCF_040254265.1. Lineage (GTDB taxonomy): Bacteria > Actinomycetota > Actinomycetes > Propionibacteriales > Kribbellaceae > Kribbella. Next base: position 1,420,824 of record NZ_CP158165.1, on the reverse strand, counting down.
CGCTGACCGAGGGCGAGGTGCTGCAGACCGTGCTGGTCGCGCTGCTCGTCGGGTTCGCGCTGCAGGCGATGGGTTCCAAGGGCCAGCCGATCCTGACCGGCATCGGGCACATCCAGCGGCTGGTGTTCAAGATCCTGTCGATGATCATGTGGACCGCGCCGGTGGGCGCGTTCGGCGCGATCGCCGCCGTCGTCGGTGCGACCGGCGCCGACGCCCTGGTCAGCCTCGGCAAGATCATGCTCGCCTTCTACCTCACCTGCCTGCTGTTCGTGGTCGTCGTCCTCGGCACCATCCTTCGGCTGGTGACCGGGATCTCGATCTTCCAGCTGCTGCGGTACCTCGGCCGGGAGTTCCTGCTGATCGTGTCCAGCTCGTCGTCGGAGACCGCCCTGCCGCGGCTGATCGGCAAGATGGAGCACCTCGGCATCGACAAGTCCGTCGTCGGCATCACGGTGCCGACCGGGTACTCCTTCAACCTCGACGGTACGGCGATCTACCTGACGATGGCGTCGCTGTTCATCGCGGAGGCGATGGACACGCCGTTCACGGTCGGCCAGCAGATCTCGCTGCTGCTGTTCATGATCGTCGCGTCGAAGGGCGCCGCCGGTGTCACCGGTGCCGGCCTGGCCACGCTGGCCGGCGGTCTGCAGTCGCACCGCCCGGAGCTGGTCGACGGCGTCGGCCTGATCGTCGGCATCGACCGGTTCATGTCCGAGGCGCGGGCGCTGACGAACTTCGCCGGCAACGCGGTCGCGACGGTCCTGGTCGGGCACTGGGTCGGCGAGTTCGACAAGGAGCAGGCGCGCCAGGTGTTCGCGGGCGAGGACCCGTTCGACGAGGTCGCGTTCGCGGCCGGTGACACGCACGCCGGCGACGTACACCCCACGGCCGCGTCCCACCCGGCCGGTTAGACCACCTTCCCACCCCTCCCAGCGCTGCCCGCCGGTCCACAACCGGCGGGCAGCGCTGTACTACTTCCCGTTCAGCATCTCCACCACGGGTGCCAGGTCGTCGAGGTACGTCGCGTTGACGCTGATGTACGACGTACCGAACTCGTCCCGGCGCCGCTGCAGCTCGTCGGCCATCTCCCGCGGCGTGCCGCGCAGCATCATCAGCGAGTCGCTCGCCTCGAGGACCTCGGGCTCGACGCCGGCCGCGCGCTTCGTCCACGGCGGCAGCTCGCGGGTGCCGGCCGCGAACAGGTTCATCGCCAGCTCGATGTCGTCGGCGCGCGATCCGGCCAGCTCACGGAGGTCCCGCACGAGCCGCAGTACCTCCGCGCGCGGCGTCATCGCGTCCTTCGCCAGCGAGACGATGTCGGCCCGGGCGGCCGCCAGGGCGAGCGCGCGCGGTCCGCCGGCCGCCAGCATGATCGGCGTACGGCGACCTCCGTCGAGCTTCGCCAGCTGGTCCAAGGTCTCGCGCACCTGGTCGCGGCGCTCCTTCGCCGAGCCCCAACGCAATCCGATCTCCGCGGTCTGCTGCTCGGCGTCCGGACGGCCCGTACCGATGCCGAAGTCGAACCGTCCGCCGGTGAGCACGGTCAGCGTGTGCGCCTCCCAGGCGGCCGCCCGTGGGGTGCGCAGCGGAGCAGCCACGACGAACGTGCCCACCCGGATGTCCGCGACCGCGGCAGCCATCGCCAGCGACGGGAACGGCGACGGCAACTGCAGCCCGTCGGGCATCAGCACGGTCGAGTACCCGAGGTCCGCGGCCCGCCGTACGGTCGTCGTCCACTCGTCGCCGGCCCGCGGACTGCCCACTACGCCGAACCGGAATATTCTGTCGCTCATCGCCCTGCTCCCTTCGTCTGTTTGGTGATTCCAGCGTCGCGGCACCGGGGGAGTGTCCACATCCCACGGTGGGAGGCGATCCCCGTACGTCGCTCGACGTACTCTGGTGACATGTCACGCAACCGCAGCCCCCTCCTGGACCGCCCGGGTGCGGTCGAGGCCGACGGACTCGACGCCGGCGTCGCCGCGCACTACGGCTCGGACCTGCGCGAACAGCGCGCACTGGTCGCGGGTCAGGCCTTCGTCGACCTGTCGCACCGCGACGTGGTCACGATCACCGGGCCCGACCGGCTCACCTGGCTGCACGCGTTGACCACGCAGTACTTCGAAGGGCTCAAGCCCGGGACGTCGACGACGGCGCTGCTGCTGTCGCCGACGGGCCATGTGGAGCACGTGATGTACGGCGTGGACGACGGCGAGACGTTCTGGCTGAACACCGAGCCGGGCGCGGCCGCGGCGCTGGTGGACTGGCTGCAGAAGATGGTGTTCATGTCCCGCGTCGAGATCGCGGACGTGACTGACGACTACGCGATCATCTGGCGTCCGGGCACCGCGTCGGGTGAGTATGTGACGCGGAGCGGCGAGGACTCGCTCGGCGGCCACGAGGTGTTCCTGCCGCGGACCGAGCTGGCCGGTCTGGAGGGCCCGGCCGCCGGGGTCTGGGCGTACGAGGCGCTCCGGATCGAGGCGGGCGCGCCGCGGTTCGGCCTGGACACGGACGAGCGCGCGATCCCGAACGAGCTGGGCTGGCTCGGCGTCGGCGTCCACCTGAACAAGGGCTGCTACCGCGGCCAGGAGACGGTCGCCCGCGTCCACAACCTCGGCCGCCCGCCGCGCCGCCTGGTCCGCCTGCACCTCGACGGCTCGGTCGATCACCTCCCGGCCCACGGGTACGCCGTCCGCGCCGGCGACAAGCAGATCGGCTTCATCGGCTCCGCCGCCCGCCACCACGAACTCGGCCCGATCGCCCTCGCCCTGGTCAAGCGCAACGTCGACCCGTCCGCCGTCCTCGAGATCGTGGCCGAAGACCAACCCACGGTGACCGCGACCCAGGAACTCCTCGTCGACCCGGAAGTAGGCCTGCACGTGCGCTCCCGCTTGTGAGTGACCAAAGGCGAAGGTGCGGAGAAAGGGAAGGAAGGACTTGGGTGGGACCTGGGGAGCATTTCCTCCCCGTCCGGGCGGGAAATCCTCCCCAACCCGACCCCGCCTGTGTGGTGTGTCGCCTGGTCACAGAATGTGGCTGCCGCCCGATGAACCGGCGCGCCGACATCCCAACGGCGCAGAGGTCGTGGGCCTGCGGTCCACATATCAGTGATGCGAATCATTCGTAACCACACGTTTTGCACCTGTACAGTTCAGCCGTGACCGAACCTGTGATCCTGGCCGACGTCGTCCGCAGCGACTTCGTCGAAGGCCACCACCGCGGCTCCGTCGTCGTGACCGACCCCGACGGCTCCGTCGCCTGGTCCGCCGGCATCGTGGACCAGCCGATGTTCCCGCGCTCGTCCAACAAGCCCATGCAGGCCCTCGGCATGCTCCGCAACGGCCTCGACCTGGACGGCAAGCTGCTGGCCCTGGCCGGCGCCTCGCACTCCGGCGAGCAGTTCCACCTCGACGGCGTCCGCGAGATCCTCGCTGGTGTCGGCCTCGACGAGACGGCCCTGCGCACGCCGGCGTCCTATCCGTACGACGACCAGAGCCGCGACGAATGGGTTCGAGCAGGTCACGCGCAGGAGCGCATCACCATGAACTGCTCCGGCAAGCACGCCGCGATGATCGCGACCTGCGTGCACAACGGCTGGCCGATCCACGACCCGGCTCGCGAGAAGAGCCCGGACGCGGTCTGGGGCACCGATGACTACCGTTCGCCCGGGCACCCGCTGCAGCAAGCGATCCGTGCCGCGATCGAGGACTCTGCCGGCGAGAAGGTCGCCCACGTCGCTGTAGACGGCTGTGGAGCGCCGCTGCTGGCGATCAGCCTCGCTGGTCTCGCGCGTTCCTTCGGTCTGTTCGCGGCAGCGGCTCCGGACACGCTCGAGGGTCGTATCGCCTCCGCCTTCCGCGAGTACCCCGAGTACGCCAGCGGTAGCAGGCGTGACGAGGCCGCCCTGATGCGTGCCGTGCCCGGCCTCCTGTGCAAGATCGGCGCCGAGGGCGTGTACGCCGCAGGGCTCGCAGACGGGCGCGGAGTGGCCGTGAAGATCGAGGACGGTGCATCGAGGGCATCCTCGGTAGCGATCGCGGCCACCCTCCGCCGACTCGGCATAGAGCACGACGCGATCGAGAAGCAGGCTCGCTTCCCCCTGTACGGCGGCGGCATCGAGGTCGGCGCCGTATCTCCGCACGCGGCAGCGTTCAGCTAGCGGGCGGCGTACGTCGGACTGGCACGCAGCAGATCGCCCGTCAACGCCGCGCGGCACTGGGCGCCGGCTCCGGCGTGCGCGATACGGTAGACAAGCCCTGGCTGCAGCTGGCGGGCGGCCGGAGCGCCGCCGATCGAGTCCTTCACGTTGCAGGTCACCCCGACCGGGCAGCTCGTCCGGCTCCCCGGGACGGATCGATCGCTCCTCGGTTCCCTGCCGCTCGGATCCTGAACCTGCCACCGGCCGACATCCGCTCAATGCCGAAGGTGACCAGGCAGCCAACCGCCGTTAATCCCTTCTTATTGTCTTTCACTTGTTTTCTCTTGTTTTTCTTTTCCTTTCTTTCTATTTACTCGCGCGCACGCCCCGACCTTCAGTTGAGCGGGTGGGTCGGCGTTACTTCCCTTGTGTGGAGTACGACGTCGAACCAGGTGGATGGGCTGTCGCCGGTTAGGTAGGACGTGGTGCCCGCTTCTGCCAGGCCTCGGGTTCGGGCTGGTTGGTTTAGCCAAGCGTGGACGGCGGGCGGTTGCGGCTTGGTTCGTAGGTCCAGGAGGAAGTTGTCGCGGCCTGTTGCGGTGAGTTGGTGTTCGAACCAGTCTGTCGGGGCCGGCGGGAGTGGGGTCGGGCCCAGGGCGGTGCCGTGGTCGAGGGTGTAGGCGACGGAGCGGTAGCGGGCGCCGTACCACTGGCGGAGGTAGGCGCCGACCGGCTTGAACCTGACGTCGGGGCCGGGTGGCACGGTGACGCGTAGGTGCGGTGCGTTGGCGGTGTGGGCGGTGGCGGCCCAGTAGACGACCTTGTTGCGGGTGAAGCTGTGCCACCAGCGGACGTTCTCGGCGGCCCGGGCGTCGCGGTAGGCCCAGATCTCGTCCTCCGGCAGGCTGAAAGCCGTGTAGAACGAGCGGATCTGGCGCGCGTGCTGCTCCGTCACCGCGTGGTCGCGGTCGTTCGGGCGGTGCGGTAGCTCCCGGATCAGTGCGTGCACGGCTTGTGCGCCGGCGACGTACGGCGCCTTGTCCTTGACCTCGCGGTAGTACCACTGGACGTACTCGCCCATGTTGTCGGTGAACGGCTTGATCGGGTCCAGGATGCGGTGCAGTTCGGCGAGGCGGTGCGGCGCGCGGCGGGCGACGTACTCGGCGACGGCCTCGTAGGAGAGGCGTCGGGTGGAGAAGTACTCCGAACCAGCGAAGCGGACCTTGTCGCGATGGGTCGCGTTGTAGGTCCGGAGGTACTGGAACAGCTCCGCGTTCTCGTGCGTGCGGGCCTCGGTGCTCAGCTCGTCCATCAGCGCGTGCAGATCGCCGCGCCCGGTGAGGACGTAGTCGTTCAGCAGGGTGCCGAGCGACCAGTCGTCCTCGAAGATGACCGAGCGGAAACCGTGGTGTTCCACGAGGTCGCGGACCGCGCGCAGCTTGAGGTGCGTGATCTCCGCGGTCCCGTGGGCGGCCTCGCCCAGCCCGGCGATCTGGGCGCCGCCGATCGTGTGCCGGAGATCGCCGACGGGCTTGGCGTTCCGGTTGATCCAACTGGTGAGCTGGTCGCCGGTCGCGGAACTCCGGACCGGTCGCAGGCCGGCCGTCGCGACGGCGAGCGCGGATCCGGTGAGCAACGTTCTTCGAGAGATGGGCGTCATACCATCTCACCCTGCCGGGCAGGCGCGCCGACCGCGTCGTCCGGCGGAAGGCTTTCCGGGTACGCCGACCGGCGTAGGCACGCGTGTTCCTAAGCTGAGGACATGAGCAACGCGATCGTCGTCGGCGGTGGGATCGCCGGACTGGCCGCCGCGGCGGCGTTGACGCGGTCGGGCTGGCAGGTGCGCGTGCTGGAAGCGGCGCCGGAGCTAGGCGAGGTCGGCGCGGGCCTGGTCGTCACGGTCAACGGTCTCCGGGCGGCCGAGGTGATCGGTGCGGCGGAGCAGATCCGGCGCGACGGGTACGACGTCCGCGCGACCGGAACCCGGCGCCGGGACGGGAAGTGGTTGCTCAAGGCACCGGACGGCGACACGCGGATGATCGGGATCCACCGGCGCCGCCTGCACCAGGCGTTGGTCGACGTACAGCAAGCAGACCTCGTGACCGGCGCTCGGGTGACGGCGGTCGAGCCGGGCGCGGCTGGTGGGGAGCAGGCCCGCGTGATCTGGGAGTCCGCGGACGGGACGCACACGGCGCGGGCCGACCTGGTCGTCGCCGCGGACGGGATCCGGAGCATCACCCGGAACACGTTGTTCTCCACAGGTTTGCGTTACAGCGGCTTCAGTTGCTGGCGGGCAGCGACGCCCGACACCACGCTCGACGACACGTTCGCGATGACGTGGGGGCCGCGGGCGGAGTTCGGAGCGCTCCGGATCAGCGCCCGCGAGATCTACTGGTACGGGTACGTCGCGATGCCGAGCGGCCGCCCGATCGCGGACGAGGTACGGGCGGTCCGCGAGTACTTCGCGACGTGGGCACCGGATGTGCGCGCGCTGATCGGGGCGACGGACGAGGTGATCCGGCACGACGTGTGGGTGCTGGAGCGGGCGTTGCCGCGGTACACGATCGGGCGAACGGTGCTGATCGGGGACGCGGCGCACCCGATGCTGCCGACGCTCGGCCAGGGCGCGAACTCGGCGCTCGAGGATGCGATCACGCTCGGGCTGGTGGTCCCGGCCGGCGGCGAGCTCGCGACCGGGCTGCAGGAGTACGAGTCGCGGCGCTATCGCCGTACCCAGCGGATCGTCCGCCGGTCCGCGTGGATGGGACGCACCGGCGCCGAGGTCGGCGCGCGCGGTCAGTGGTTGCGGAACGCCGTACTGCGGATCACGCCGCCGCGGGCGGCGCTGCGGAACGGGACGCGGATCTTCGAGTGGAGCCCGCCCGGATCACTTGGCGCGCAGGCGGTCGACGGCAGGTGACGCGAACGGGAGCGGGGACGCCGGCGCGGGCAGGTCGTAGCCGGCGTACAGCCGGCGGCGGACCGCCTCCAGCGGGAAGGTGTCGCGGTAGATCGCCAGCTTCACGGTCACGCCCTCCAAGGTTGCCCTGAGCAACATCTCCTCGACGGCCGGGTCGGCGGCGCCGCGGGCGGCGAACACGTCCCGGATCGCGTCCTCGACCAGCGAGACCCGCGCGGCCTTGGCCTCTTCGACGCGGGCGAACACGTCGTGCGTGGTCGGCTGCATCATCAGCGTGATCGCGAGCCGCTGGATCGGCAGCGTGGTCGCGGCCGCCAGCAGGGCGCCGTCGATGATGCCGGCCAGACGTTCATCGGGAGTTCCCTCGATGGTAAGGATCCCGGTGATGCCGTCCAGCCAGCGGTCCAGCAGTTCGGCGGCGAGCTGCTCCTTGGTGGCGAAGTAGTACGAGACCAGGCCGCGCGAGACGCCTGCGGCCGCGGTGATCTCCGAGATCGACGCGGCCTCGTAGCCCTTGGCGGCGAAGACCTCGAGCGCGGCGGTCAGGATCCGCTCGCGGGAGCGTTCCCGCAGCTCCTGGTTCACGACGGCCGATCGCGGCACGGACTCCTCTTCCGGTCGAAGCCTGAAGCGCCGGGCAACCCCCCATTGCCAGTGCCCGGCGCCTCGGGCTGACCCCCGTTGGTGCGACCCCTCCCCGGGCGCATCTATAGACTGGACGTCCAGTCAACGAATGTCAAAGTCCTTCCCGTTTCTTGGACACGAGCCGTGACCGGTAGGATGTGAGGGCTGCGCCCTGTGTCGAGTGGCACGTGAAACCAGCCGTAGCCACCGCCTAACACCCATCGATGACTTGGAGCGCTCCTTCATGCCTGTCCGTAACGACCTGCGCAACGTCGCGATCGTGGCCCACGTCGACCATGGGAAGACCACCCTCGTCGACGCGATGCTGTGGCAGTCCGGCGCGTTCGGGGCCCACCAGCACGTGGACGAGCGCGCCATGGACTCCGGCGACCTGGAGCGTGAGAAGGGCATCACGATCCTCGCCAAGAACACCGCCGTCCGGCACAAGATGGCCAACGGCGAGCAGGTGACGATCAACATCATCGACACCCCCGGCCACGCCGACTTCGGCGGCGAGGTCGAGCGCGGGCTGTCGATGGTGGACGCGATCGTGCTGCTGGTGGACGCGTCCGAGGGTCCGCTGCCGCAGACCCGGTTCGTGCTCCGCAAGGCGCTGGCCCGGAAGATGCCGGTGATCCTCGTGGTGAACAAGGTGGACCGCACCGACGCCCGGATCTCCGAGGTCGTCGACGAGACGTACGAGCTGTTCCTGGACCTGCTCGACCACGACGCCGACCAGAGCGCGCTCGACTTCCCGGTCGTGTACGCGTCGGCCCGCGCCGGCCGCGCCTCGCTGACCCAGCCGGAGGACGGCGGCCTGCCGGATTCGGAGGACCTCGAGCCGCTGTTCGAGACGATCCTCGCCAACGTGCCGGCTCCGGAGTACGTCGAGGACGCGCCGCTGCAGGCCCACGTGACGAACCTGGACGCCTCGCCGTTCCTCGGCCGGCTCGCCCTGGTGCGGGTGCACGAGGGGACGCTGAAGAAGGGCGCGCAGGTCGCCTGGTGCAAGCACGACGGGACCATCGAGCGGGTCAAGATCACCGAACTGCTGGTCACCGAGGCGCTCGAGCGGGTGCCCGGCGACTCGGCCGGGCCGGGCGACATCGTCGCGATCGCGGGCATCCCGGAGATCATGATCGGCGACACCCTCGCCGACCCGGAGAACCCGAAGCCGCTGCCGCTGATCACCGTCGACGAGCCGGCCATCTCGATGACGATCGGCACCAACACGTCCCCGCTGGCCGGCCGGACCAAGGGCACGAAGGTGACCGCCCGCCTGGTGAAGGACCGCCTCGACAAGGAGCTGGTCGGCAACGTGTCGATCCGGGTCCTGCCGACCGAGCGGCCGGACGCCTGGGAGGTGCAGGGCCGTGGTGAGCTGGCGCTCGCGATCCTGGTCGAGCAGATGCGCCGCGAGGGCTACGAGCTGACCGTCGGCAAGCCGCAGGTGGTCACCCGGGAGATCGACGGCAAGCGCCACGAGCCGGTCGAGCGGCTGACCATCGACTGCCCCGAGGAGTACCTCGGCACCGTGACGCAGCTGCTCGCGGTCCGGAAGGGCCGGATGGAGCAGATGACCAACCACGGCACCGGCTGGGTGCGGATGGAGTTCCTGGTGCCGGCCCGCGGCCTGATCGGCTTCCGCACCGAGTTCCTCACCGACACCCGCGGTACCGGGATCGCGCACCACGTGTTCGAGGGCTACGAGCCGTGGTTCGGCGAGCTGCGCACCCGCCCGAGCGGTTCGCTGGTCGCGGACCGGGCCGGCGCCGCGACGTCGTACGCGATGATCAACCTGCAGGAGCGCGGCACGCTGTTCGTCGAGCCGACCACCGAGGTGTACGAGGGCATGATCGTCGGCGAGAACTCGCGCGCCGACGACATGGACGTGAACATCACCAAGGAAAAGAAGATGACCAACGTCCGGTCGTCCACCGCCGACGAGTTCGAGAAGCTGGTCCCGGCGCGCAAGCTGTCGCTGGAGCAGTCGCTGGAGTTCTGCCGCGAGGACGAGTGCGTCGAGGTCACCCCGGACGCGATCCGGATGCGCAAGGTAGCCCTCACCCAGATCGAGCGCGCCAAGCTCGGTCGCAAGTCGAAGAGCTGACAGATGCTGGATCGTGCCGTGATCGACGGGCTGTTCCCGACCGACCTGCCGGAGCCGCAGTACTGGGAGGACCGGTACCCGGAGCGGGACCTCCCTGACGGGGCCAAGGTCACGCGGCTCGGGCCGTCGCCGACCGGTTTCATCCACATCGGCGGGGTGTACGTCGGGATGATCGACCGGGACGTCTCGTCGAACTCCGGCGGCGTGTACCTGGTGCGCGTCGAGGACACCGACCAGTCGCGTGAGGTCGAGGGTGCGCTCGAGCAGTTCGCGCGCGCGTTCGAGTACTTCGGCATCAGCTCCGACGAGGACAAGGACCACGGCGCGTACGGGCCCTACCTGCAGTCCGGGCGCGAGCAGATCTACCTGACCTACGTGCGGCACCTGCTCCGCCAGGGCAAGGCGTACCTGTGCTTCGCGACGAAGGACGAGCTCGCCGACATCACCGCCCGCCAGCAGGCTTCGAAGCTCCCGACCGGGTACTACGGCAAGTGGGCGATCTGGCGCGACGCCGATCCGTCCGACGTCGCCGCGAAGCTCGCCGAGGGAGCGCCGTACGTTGTCCGCTTCCGGACGCCGGACGACGCCAACGGGCAGCGGACCAGCTTCGAGGACGCGATCCGCGGCCGGCTCGAGCACGAGGCGAACCGGAACGACGCGGTCATCCTGAAGTCGTCGGACCAGTCGCCGCGGCTCCCGACGTACCACTTCGCGCACGCGGTCGACGACCACCTGATGCGGGTGAACCTGGTGATCCGCGGCGACGAGTGGATCTCGTCGGTGCCGCTGCACCAGCAGCTGTTCGCGGCGCTCGAGTTCGAGCCGATCCAGTACGCGCACATCGCGCCGCTGATGAAGCAGATCCCGGGTGGCAAGCGGAAGCTCTCGAAGCGCAAGGACCCCGAGGCGGGCGTCGACTTCTACATCGGCGCGGGCTTCCCGGCCGACGCGGTGCTGTACTACCTGCGCGGGCTCGCCAACGGCCGGCTCGCGGAGCTGCCGCTGGCGGAGGCGCTGAGCACGCCGATCGACCTGAGCCTGTGCGGCGCCGCCGGACCGCTCGTCGACCTGGTGAAGCTGGAGGACATCAGCGCCGACCACATCGCGACGCTGAGCGGCGAGCAGATCCTCGACGCCGTCCGCACCTGGGCCACGCAGTACGACGCCGAGCTCGTGCCGGTGCTCGACAACGAGAAGGACCTGGCGCTGCGGGCGCTGGCGGTCGAGCGGGACGGCGTGGAGAACCCGCGCAAGGACCTCCGCAAGTGGTCGGACTTCCGCTCGGCGTACGGCTTCTTCTTCTCCGAGTTGTTCGAGCCGGTCGACGGTCCGGACGACGAGCGGCTGGCTCCGCTCGGGGTGGCCGCGGACGTCACGCGCGCGTTCGCCGCGGATGTGGTGGCGGGCTACGAGCATCGCGACGACCCGCAGGAGTGGTTCGGCCAGGTCCGCGACCTCGCCGCGAAGCACGGGTTCGCGCCGAACGCCAAGGAGTACAAGAAGAATCCGGACGCGTACCCGGGCTCGATCCGCGAGGCCTCGCAGCTGGTCCGGGTGGCGATCACCGGTGCGACCCGGAGCCCGGACCTGCACGCGACCGCCCAGGCCCTCGGCGAGCCCGAGGTCCTGCGCCGGCTGCGGGCCCTCGCCGGCACCGCTTAGAGCACGAACTGGACACGGCACCGGCCGGAGCGCACTGACGCGTCCGCGGGTGTGATACACCATTGCTCGGTCGGTGCGGGGGAAAGAAAGTTCTGACTTGTTACCAACCAGACGTGAAGTAGCGACGTCTGTCTTGTGGAAGCACTCTTTGGGGGAAGGACAAGGGAACATGGGGATTCTGCGTAAGTTCGGCGCTGCTCTGACGGCCGCCGCGTTCGTGGGTGCCGGCGTCCTGTCGGCGACAGCCACGGCCGAGGCCGCGCCTCAGGTCTCGGCGTCGGCGCAGAAGTCGACCACGGCTCCGGCACCGGTCGGGCAGCCGCCGCGGGCCACCGCGGCGAAGCCGAAGGCGACCTCGACCAGCAAGGCGATCGCCAAGTACCGGATCGACCGGCGCTGTATGACGAAGGGCAGGGTGCTGTGCATCAACAAGCGCACCCGCAAACTGGTGTACATGGTGAACGGCAAGCCGACCCAGGTGATGGATGTCCGGTTCGGTTCCCGCCAGACGCCGACGCGTAACGGCGTCTTCCGGGTCTACCGCAAGTCGAAGAACCACGTGTCCTCGCTGTACGGCTCGAAGATGCCGTACGCGATGTTCTTCAGCGGCGGCCAGGCGGTGCACTACTCCTCGGACTTCCGCGCCCGCGGCTACAACGGCGCCTCGCACGGCTGCGTGAACGTCCGCGACAAGAAGAAGATCGCCTGGGTGTTCGCCCGGGTGAAGACCGGCGACAAGGTCGTCGTCTACAGCAAGTGAGCTGACGTCGTACCAGCGGCCGGGACCTACTCCCCGGCCGCTGTCGCGTTCTGAAAGGCCTTGTAGAGCCGCGGCTCCACCAGACAGAACGTGGCCTTGGCGACGCTGGTCGGCGTACTGCGGAGCGTCCGCACGGCGATGTCCGCGGCAGACTGCGCCGGCCACCCGTAGATCCCCGCCGACACCGCGGGCAGCGCCATCGTCCGTACGCCGAGCTCGTCCGCGGTCCGCAACGCGTTGCGATAGCAGGACTCGAGCAACGCCGGGTCCCGCTGGCCGGCGGTGTAGTTCGGCCCGACGACGTGGATCACGTACGACGCCGGTAGCGCGCCTGCCGTGGTCCACACCGCCGTACCGGTCGGGGTGCCGTTCGGTACCGCTCGACGAGCTCCGCGAGGATCTCCGGGCCGCCCGCACGATGGATCGCCCCGTCGACACCGCCACCGCCGCGCAGGGCGTGGTGAGCGGCGTTGACGACCGCGTCCGCGGGCACCGTGGTGATGTCGGCGGTGCTCAGCACGATCTCCATCCGCGGGTTCCTCCGGTACGCTGAGCCAACCAGATGGCCGGTGAGGACGTCCTACAAGTGTAGGGACGGGGCTACTTAAGGGGACTCGATGCGCGGGCTGCTGATACGCAAGATGCTGGCACCGATGGTCGTCGGCGCGGTGCTTGCTGCACTCCTGAGTTCCGGAACGTCGGCGACTGCGGTCTCGCAGGAGCTGAAGACGGTGCCGTTCGAGGTCAGCGGCGAGCTGCCGATCTACCCCAAGGCGCTGTGGAAGAACGGCTCCAGCGGGACCAACGTCCGCAAGCTCGAGGCCCGCCTGGTGCAGCTGAAGCTGCTCGAGAAGCGCTACCTGGACAACGACTTCGGGACCATGACCCGGTCCGCGGTGAAGAAGTTCCAGAAGTCCAAGGACATCCCCCAGCTCGGGTACGTCGACCAGAACACGTGGGACCAGCTGGCCAAGGTGACCCGCGAGCCCACCCAGGCCGAGCTGTACCCGCCGGCGCCAGTGGTGGACGGCAAGAAGCTCGACGCCCGGTGTGCGACCGGTGTGGCGCTGTGCATCGACAAGACCAGCCGCAAGCTGCGGTACGTCGTCGACGGCGTCGTGAAGATGCAGATGGACGTCCGGTTCGGCGCGGTGAAGACCGCGACCCGCGAGGGCAGCTTCACGGTCGGCTGGAAGAGCCGGAACCACGTCTCGAAGCTCTACGACTCGAAGATGCCGTACGCGATGTTCTTCAGCGGCGGCCAGGCGGTGCACTACTCCTCGGACTTCGCGGCCCGCGGCTACAACGGCGCCTCGCACGGCTGCGTGAACGTCCGCGACCTCGGCAAGATCAAGGTCCTGTTCGACCAGGTGAACGTCGGCGACAAGGTCATCGTCTACCGGTCGTAGTACGGCGGGATTTACAGCGGGCGCGGTCCGCGGCGCCGGCGGAGGGCGCCCCAGCCGCCGCGGCCGCGGCCGGTGGCGGCGCGCAGAGCGGGACGGGCGTCGACGAGGTACACGGCGGACGCGACGATGCCGATCAGGCCGAAGAAGCTCAGCCAGTGCTGGAACACCTGGCTCAGCGTGAACACGGACAGGATCAGCACCCAGCCGGGCTTGGTGAGCTTGTCGGCGGCGATGAACACCGCCCGCGGCCGGAGGAGCGCGTCGGCCAGCGCGACCAGCTTGATCGCGATCAGCACCCACCAGATGACCGACAGCGGATCGCCGAACCCTGGGATCAGGCTCTGGAAGGTGTTCATGCTACGAGCCTAACCGACGGACCGGGCGGCCCACCGCTGCCGAGTCGCAGCCGTGGACCGCCCGGGACGATGATTCACCCTGAGGTGATGGCTCGTCACTGTCGGTGAAGCTCAGTCGCCGACCTTGGTGGCCGCGGACTCGGCGGCCTTGGCGGCGGCCTTCGCGGTCTTGCGGGCGCTGGTCGCGGTGGCCTTCACGTTCCGGGACGCGGTCTGCGCGGTCTTCTTCGCGGTGGTGCGGGTCGCCTTGGCCTTGCTCGCCGTGGTCTTGGCGGTGTTCACCAGGTCCTCGGTCGCCTGCTGGTGGCGGATCCGCTCGACCAGGTCCTTGCCGCGGCCGGCGAGGTCCTCGTAGGTCTCCTCGGCCTGGCCGAGCACGACGGTCAGACCGGCCTGGGCGGTCTTCGGCAGCTCGCGCAGCTTGGCCGGGGCGGTGCGGGCGTCGGCGACGATCGCCTCGAAGCGCTTGGTGAGCTCGCTCTGCGCCTTGGTGAACTCCTTGGTGAGCTCGCCCTGCAGCGTCTTCTGGTCGAGCTTCGCGAACCGGGCGGTGACGTCGACGCCCACGGCGCGGACCTTCTCGACCGCGAGGTCGCCGGCGCCGGCGATCGCGTAGAACGGGGTAACGGGCGTACGGGTAGCCATCAGGCTTCTCCTCGGGATGTCAGCAGGAATCAGTCGGTGGTGCGCTTGCCGGCCGCCGGCTTCCGCGCCGGCGGTTCTTCCGGGGTGTTCTCGCGGACGAACGACGCGTAGACGTCCAGCAGCACACGCTTCTGCCGTTCGTTCAGCGCCGGGTCGAGCAGGACGGCGTCGACCACCCCGGAGGGCTGCTTGCCCTCCTGGCTCTCGTCCGGATCGAGGATGCCGGCCCGCACGTACAGGGTCTCCGCGGAGATCCGCAACGCCTTCGCGAGCTGCTGCAGCACCTCGGCCGACGGTTTCCGCAGGCCGCGCTCGATCTGGCTGAGGTACGGGTTCGACACACCGGCCAGGTCGGACAACTGCCGCAGCGACAACTGCGCGTGCCGCCGCTGCTCGGCGAGGTACTCCCCGAGGGAGCCCACCGCCCCAGCCGCCCGATCACTCAACTTGGCCATGTGTCCAGTGTGCTAGCAAGGTGCTTGCAATTGCAAGCGGGCACCCCGTGAGGCCGCTCACGTACGGCGGGTGACCGGATCTACTGCTCCCGGAAGACCTTGTGCTGGGCGGCCTGGGCGCGCGGGCGGACGGTGATCCGGTCGATGTTGACGTGCGCCGGGCGGGTGGCGATCCAGGCGACGATGTCGGCGACGTCCTCGGACGTGAGCGGTTCGCGGACACCGGCGTACACGGCGTCGGCCTTGGCCTGGTCGCCGTCGAAGCGGGTCAGCGCGAAGCCCTCGCTGCGGACCATGCCGGGCGCGATCTCGCTGACCCGGACCGGCTGGTCGTACAGCTCCAGCCGCAGCGTGTCGACGACCGCCTTCGCGCCGTGCTTCGCGGCGACGTACCCGCCGCCGCCCTCGTACGCGACCTGGCCGGCCGTCGAACCCATCACGATGATTGTGCCGCGGCCGGCGATGAGTGCCGGGAGCAACGACTTGGTGACGGCCGCGACCGCGATCACGTTCACCTCGTACATCCGCCGCCACGCGTCCAGGTCGGCCTCAGCCACCGGCTCCAGCCCGAACGCGCCGCCGGCGTTGTTCACCAGCACCTGCAGCTCGTCCCCGACGGCCGCGGTCAGTGCGGCGACATCCTCGGCGGACGTCACGTCACACTGCACCGCGCGGCCGTCGATCTCCTTCGCCAGCGCCTCGATCCGGTCCAGCCGCCGCGCGGCGCAGATCACCTCGAACCCCTCGCGGGCCAGGTACCGCGCCGAGGCGGCTCCGATCCCACTGCTCGCACCGGTCACCACGGCCAGAGGACGCTCGCTCGAAGTCATACCCCAAGCTTCTCAAAATCCTCCGCGCGCTCCGCCGGGAGTCTCACTGGCCGTCGGGCCGCGGCGACCACCCCGGCGAGCGCGGCCAGGCTGACCGCCAGGAAGCCACCGAGCATCCCCAGCGTCTGTACGTCGGGATGGATCAGCGCCTGGCCCCGGAACGCCTGGACGGTCACGGTCAGCATCACGCCCGCGTAGGCGAACGCGGCCACGCCGACGAGCCGCGCCCGGACCCGTTCCGGCCGCAGCCACGCCACGCGTCGCCCGAGCAGGTGCAGCGCCAGCAGCACGATCAGCAGGAAGTGGATCGCGTGCAGCCCGACGAAGTGCGGGATGCGCAGGTCGCCGCCGACCGTGCTCCAGTTCGTCAACGGCAGACCGGGCCCGCCCGCCTCGACGCCGATACCGTGGCTGCCGCCCAGCGTGACCGGGTTGCCGTAGGCGTCCGTGACCTGCTCGTTCTGCGAGTTGGCGCCGACCAGGTAGAACGCGATCGCCATCCCGGCGGTGGCCAGGCCGACGCCGACCCGGATCACCCGGTTCAGCGGCTTGTCGCCGACGCGTTGGAACAGCAGCATGATCGCCACCACCAGGCTCGCCCCGAACAGCCCGATGACCCCGGACATGAAGACCTGCTGCCCGACCTGGTTGAACGTGTCGGTGTTGGTGTTGAAGTGGCTGAACGTCCCGCGCGCGGCCTGTACGGCGATGAACCCGACGTCGACCACGCCGGTCAGCGCGAACACCGTCCCGGTCCACCAGCCGAACCGTTTCGCCTTCCGCAGCTTGGACAGCAGCCACGCGAGCGTCGCGCCGTACAGCACGAACGAGATGCCGAACTTGAACGGCTTGAGCCACACGGACTCGTTGAGGATCTCCCGGTTGTCGACCGCGAGCCCGACCCCGGCGGCCAGGGTGAGAGCGGCCATGGCGAGCACCATCAGCATCAACGGACGATGCCAGGACCTGACTTCTTCGAGGACTGTACGCATGACTTCATGCTTTCGGCGCGCGGCGCGGAGCACAGTGGGGCGAGTCCGCCAGTGGGGGTGGTGGTAGGCCCACCGTCCTGCCCGGATAGGGAGAAGTCCCGATTCCCGGTGCGGGCCCCGGAGTTACCCTGACCAGGTGACCGACTTCTCCGCCGACCGTCCTCTCCGGCGGGTCGCGATGATCAGCCTGCACACGTCGCCGCTCGACCAGCCCGGCACCGGGGACGCCGGCGGGATGAACGTGTACGTCGTGGAGCTGTCGAAGCAGCTGGCCGGACTCGGGATCGAGGTCGACGTGTTCACCCGGGCGACCGCGTCGGCGCTGCCCGCGCGGGTCGAGCTGCTGCCCGGCGTGATGGTCCGCAACGTCGCCGCCGGCCCGTACGAGGGCCTGACGAAGAACGAGCTGCCCGCCCAGCTGTGCACGTTCGCCCGCGCGGTGCTGCGCGCCGAGGCGATCCACGAGCCCGGCTGGTACGACGTGATCCACTCACACTACTGGCTGTCCGGCCAGGTCGGCCTGCTCGCCCGCGATCGTTGGGCGGTCCCACTGGTTCACACGATGCACACGATGGCCAAGGTGAAGAACGCCAGCCTGGCCGAGGACGACGTACCCGAGCCGCCCGCGCGGCTGCTCGGCGAGGAGCAGGTGGTGGAGGCCGCGGACCGCCTGCTGGCCAACACGGACGACGAGGCGCGCGAGCTCATCGAGCTGTACGGCGCCCAGCCTTCGAAGGTCGGGGTGGTGAATCCGGGCGTGGATCTGGAGCTGTTCAGCCCTGCGGACGTGGCTGCCGCTCGTCGTGCGGTGGGGTTGCCGGAGGATGCCGTCGTACTGGCGTTCGTCGGGCGGATCCAGCCGTTGAAGGCGCCCGATCTGTTGATCAAGGCCGCGGCGCGGATGCTGGAGCGGGACCCGTCGCTGCGGGACCGGCTGGTGGTGGCGATCATCGGCGGGCCGTCGGGCAACGGGATGGAGCACCCCGAGTCGCACGCGGAGCTGGCGCGGGCGCTGGGCATCGACGACGTGACCCGGTTCGTGAAGCCGATGGAGCGCGAGCGGCTGGCCGACTGGTACCGCGCGGCCTCCGTCGTGTGCGTCCCGTCGTACTCGGAGTCCTTCGGGCTGGTCGCGCTGGAGGCCCAGGCGTGCGGTACGCCGGTGGTCGCGGCGGCGGTCGGCGGCCTGAGTACGGCGGTCGTGGACGGGCGGACCGGGTTCCTGGTGCGTGGGCACCGGGTGGACGACTTCGCCGACGCGCTGGCGCGGATCGCGACGGATCCGGCAGTCCGCGAGACCATGAGCCACGCGGCGGTCGCGCACGCACGGGGGTTCGGCTGGCAGTTGACCGCCCGCAAGACGCTGGCGGCGTACCGGACCGCCGCGCAGACGATGGCGACGGAGATCGCCGCGGAGGTGGCCGGGTGAGAGTTTCAGCGGCGGACGTGATCCGCCAGGTGCTGACCGAGAACGAGCTCGACTTCACCGAGAGTGAACCGGGCGCGTTCGTCGCGGACCTGCCGGGGGAGCGGAAGCTCAAGACGACCGTCATGCTGACCGTCGGCCCGCAGTCGGTCCACGTGCACGCGTTCGTCGCGCGGCGCCCGGACGAGAACCACGAGGCGGTCTACCGCTGGCTGCTGGAGCGGAACCTGAAGATGTACGGCGTCGCGTTCGCCGTCGACCACCTCGGCGACATCCACCTCGACGGGCGCGTGCCGCTGCATGCGATCACCCCGGCCGAGGTGGACCGGCTGCTCGGGGCAGTGCTGGAGTACGCCGACACGTCGTTCAACACGATCCTCGAACTGGGCTTCGCGACGTCGATCCGGCGCGAGTACGACTGGCGGGTGTCCCGCGGCGAGTCGACCCGGAACCTGGACGCTTTCAAGGGCTGGCTGGAGCCTCGGTAGTCTTCGGGTATGACCTATCGCCTGATCCTGCTCCGCCACGGCCACAGCGACTGGAACGCCAAGAACCTCTTCACCGGCTGGGTCGACGTCGACCTGAACGCCCAGGGCGTCGAGGAGGCGCAGCGCGGCGGCGAGCTGCTCCGCGACCGCGACCTGCTGCCCGACGTACTCCACACGTCGCTGCTGCGCCGCGCGATCCGGACCGCGAACATCGCCCTCGAGGTCGCCGACCGCCAGTGGATCGACGTACGCCGGTCCTGGCGGCTCAACGAGCGGCACTACGGCGCGCTGCAGGGCAAGGACAAGAAGCAGACCCTCGAGGAGCTCGGCGAGGAGCAGTTCATGCTGTTCCGCCGCTCCTACGACACCCCGCCGCCCGCCATCGAACGCGGCTCGGAGTACGACCAGGCCGGCGACCCGCGGTACGCCGCCCTCCCGCCGGAGCTGCTGCCCGCGACCGAGTGCCTGAAGGACGTCGTCGAGCGGATGCTGCCGTACTGGTACGACGCGATCGTCCCCGACCTCCGCGACGGCAAGACCGTCCTCGTCACCGCCCACGGCAACTCCCTCCGCGCCCTCGTCAAACACCTCGACAACCTGGACGAGAAGACGATCGTGGGCCTGAACATCCCGACCGGCATCCCGCTCTACTACGAACTAGACGAAAACTTCAAGCCCCTCACCGCGGGCGGCGAATACCTCGACCCCCAGGCCGCCAAGGCCGCCATCGAAGCCGTAAAAAACCAGGGCCGCTAACCCACCCCAGCCGCGCCGGACCCCCAAAGGACACGCCTCCGGCGCGGCTGCCCTTTGCCGGCTTCGCCGGGCGCGCATCAGGCACCGCCGGTCCGGAGGTACTGGCGCACCCGCCGGCGCTTACAAGCAAAGGACACGCCTGCGGCGCGGCTGTCTGTTGCCGGCTTCGCCGGGTGCGCGTCAGGCACCGCCAGGCCCGAGGCACCGGCGCATCTGCCGGCCTCACGAGCAGAGGACACGCCTCCGGCGCAGCTGTCCTCTGCCGGCTTCGCCGGGGTGCGCGCCGCTAGGCCCTGGTACCGGCGCATCCCCGCGCGGCGACGGAGAAGGGTCACGCCTGCGGCGCGGCCGTCTAGTGCCGGCTCCGCCGGGGAAGTCGGGCACTGCCGGGCTGGGGCTGGTGGCGCGTCCGCGGGTGGTGGCGGAGGACGGACACCCCTTCGGTGCGGCTGTTTTGTTGCCGGCTCGCCGGATGCGCGGCTGGGTAACACCGGCGAGCGTGCTGGCGCCTGCCCGGTCGCGGCTGGGGGACGGGGCACGGTTACGGGGATGGTCGCGCCGCGGCGCGCGTGTGTGCCCCGGCCTTGCCGGGACGCGTCAGGTGGTGCCGGGCTGGGTGGTGGCGCCGGGCTGACGGCGCGGGCCTGGTGGTGCGGGGCTGGGCGGCGTGGCCAGGGCGCACCTCGTGGGGCAGGTGCTCGGCAGCCACGGTGCGCAGAGCGTCGTCGGTCTGGGTATCCCGACATCCTGTTGTCTAGCTGGAGCCGTACCGACCAACGGGTAGTGGTCGGTGTCAGAGCTGGGATTCGGGCCAGATCACGCTCGGGAGGTGCGCCAACCCACTACCACTACCCGTTGTTCTGCACGTTCACCCGCTGCGCCGCCGCTCTGACGACGCTGGCGACCACCCACTGCGGATCCCCGATCACCTGCTGATACGTGAACCGGAGCACGAGCCACCCGGCGACGACCAGCTCGTCGTAGCGGCGGCAGTCTGCGGTGAACTTCGTGGGTGAGCCGTGGAACTCGTAGCCCTCGGCCTCGAGTGCGATGCGGGCCGCGCGGTGGCCGAGGTCCACGCGGATTCGCCGGCTGCCGAGTTCCACCAGGACCTGTGGTTCGAAGCCGGGGACGCCTGCGTCGATCAGCAGGCCGCGCAGGATCGATTCGAGAAAGCTCTCCGCGAGCCCGGTCGCGGCGCCGGCGACTCGCCTGACGTTCGGCCGGCCGAAGCCCGACAGGGCCTCCGCGGAGGCGACCAGTTCGTCCGAGCTGATCCGGCCGGTTGCCAGCGCGGCGTCGGCTACGGCCAAGGCCTCGCCGAACGGGAGGATCCTGGCGCAGTCGAGGACAGTGCGGTGCAGGGAAGTCCGGCGTGAGCGGTGGTCGGCGGCCGGGAGGTCCGCCCAGTGCAGCACAGCGGGTGGACCAGAGCGCGCGTTCCGGTTCGTCGGCAGGGTGATGTGCGGCTTCTGCGGTGTCAGGAGCAACGGGAGCCGCCACGCCACGGCTGCGCTGAGGTGCGAGACCACCCCGTCGTAGGCGATCGCCGTCGCCAGATCCGTCCCGATTCCCGGGAGCGCGTAGACGCCGCGGGTCAGCCGTTCGACATCACCGCGCCGGACCGCCGCTGCCAGCGCACGCCGGGACGTCAGCTGCACCAACTCTGCGGCACCGGCCCAGCCTCCCAGCCGGGCAAGAACCTCCACGACGGACGTCACCCAAGCATGATGCGGGCCGACGGCGGAGGCCGGTTTGAGTTATCCACAACGCACCGAAGAACGGGTACTGGTACCGCCCGGCGGCCCCGGCCGCGCTTGAGATCACGTGCTACCTGGCCAATACCCAGCACCACTACCCGTTCGTCGGTACGACAACAGGCGCCCCCGGCAACTGTCTGCCGGGGGCGCCTGTGAGAGTAGGGTCAGTTGCCGTTGGGGTTGGGGGTTGAGGCGCCGGCGCCGGAGCCGGCGGCGGTGCCGCCGATGGCTACCGGGAGTTCGCCGGTGACGAGGTAGACGACGCGGCGGGCCATGGCTACGGCGTGGTCGGAGATGCGCTCGTAGTAGCGGCTGAGGAGGGCCATGTCGACGGCGACCTCGACGCCGTGCGGCCAGTGCTCGTCCATCATCAGGCGGAACTGGTTGGAGCGGAGTTTGTCCATCTCGTCGTCGCTGGCCTCGAGCTTGCCGGCGGCCTCGACGTCGCGGGAGGCGATCACGTCGCCGGCGGCGTCGACCATCTTGCCGGCCACCGAGCCCATGGCCTCGATGACCTCGTGCAGCTCGGTCGGGATCGCGGGGGCGGGGTAGCGCATCCGGGCGATCTTCGAGATGTGGGCGGCGAGGTCGCCCATCCGCTCCAGGTCCGCGACCATCCGCAGGGCGGCGACCAGCATCCGGAGCTCGTTGGCGACCGGCGACTGCCGCGCCATCAGCTCGAAGACCTTCTCCTCCACGCCCTCGCCGGCGGCGTCGAGCTGGATGTCGGCCGCGATGACCTCCTCGGCCTGGCGGATGTCCGCGGCCAGCAGGGCGGCCGTCGAACGGCGTACGGCGGTGGACACGGTCCGCGTCATCCGCTCCAGCTCGGCGAGGATGTCGTCGAGCTGCTCGTGGTACGTGTCACGCATGGTGTTCGAATCCGATCTGTGGTGTCCGGGTGCGCGGCGGCGCACCGGCACGGTACCCGCTCAACGGTGACCGTATGCCGTCGAGGTTGCCGGACGGCGACGAGTGGTGAACGCCTGATGAACAGTTGAGTCGCGTCCCGGTCATCCGGTGCTCATTCGGTCTTTCCCTGCTGGTTGCCCGCGTAGCATCGATGGCGTGGACCCCACGCTGGCTGCGGTGCTGGGCGGCGTCATCGGCGCGGCCCTGGCTCTGCTTTCGCTCGGCGCGATGGTGTTGTCGGAGCGGGCCCAGCGCAAGATCCCGGAGTCCCCGGACCCGGCGGTGCCCTCGGGGGTCGCGACGGTGCTGTCCGTACTGCGTTCCTCGGCCGTCGTGATGGGCCCGGAGGATCAGGTGCTGCAGGCAAGCGCCCCGGCGCACGTGCTCGGCATCGTCCGGGGTGAGCGGCTGGTCGTCGACGACATCCTGACGATGGTCCGCCAGGTCCGCCGCGACGGCGAGATCCGCCAGCAGGACCTGGAGATCGTCCGGGGCCGGCTGGGCGCCACGCAGTACGTCAGTGCCCGGGTGGCGCCGCTGGGCAGCCAGCTGGTGCTGGTGCTGGTCGAGGACCGGACCCGGGAGCGCCGCCTGGACGCGATCCGCCGGGACTTCACGGTGAACGTCAGCCACGAGCTGAAGACCCCGGTCGGGGCCCTGATCCTGCTCGCCGACGCGGTCTCGGAGGCGTCCGACGACCCGGAGGCGGTGCAGCGGTTCTCGGACCGGATGCGGGTCGAGGCCTCCCGGCTCAGCCGGCTGGTCAAGGAGATCATCGAGCTGTCCCGGCTGCAGGGCGACGACCCCCTGGAGAACCCCGGCCCGGTGGACATCAACGCGGTCATCGAGACCGCGGTGGACCGGTGCCGGATCGACGCCGAGGACCGCGACATCAAGATCGTGGTGAAGACCGAGCCCGAGCTCGAGGTGCTGGGCAGCGAGGACCAGCTCGCGATGGCGATCGGCAACCTGGTCGAGAACGCCATCAACTACAGCCCGGACGGCACCCGGGTCGCGGTCGCCGCGCATCCGATCGGCGACCTCGTCGAGGTGACGGTGTCCGACCAGGGCGTGGGCATCCCGAGCGGCGACCTGGAGCGCATCTTCGAGCGGTTCTACCGGGTCGACCGGGCCCGCAGCCGGGAGACCGGCGGCACCGGCCTCGGCCTCTCGATCGTCAAGCACATCGCGTCGATCCACGGCGGCGACGTGCGGGTCTGGAGTGTCGAGGGCCAGGGCTCGACCTTCACCGTCAGACTCCCGTTGCGGCTCGAACCCGCGCCGGGGCAGACCGACTCCGCCAGCCAGGAGGAGGCGGCCGTAAACCTGACGCCTACCCCGTCAGGTCAGATCGCAAAGGAGACAGCTTCGTGACCCGAGTGCTGGTCGTCGAAGACGAAGAGAGCTACAGCGACGCGCTGTCGTACGTGCTGCGCAAGGAAGGTTTCGAGGTCGCCGTCGCGGAGACCGGGCCGGACGCGCTGGACGAGTACGACCGCGCCGGTGCGGACATCGTCCTGCTCGACCTGATGCTGCCGGGTCTGTCCGGCACCGAGGTCTGCCGGGCGCTCCGCAGCCGGGGCAACGTCCCGGTGATCATCGTCAGCGCCAAGGACACCGAGGTGGACAAGGTCGTCGGGCTCGAGCTCGGCGCGGACGACTACGTCACCAAGCCCTACAGCCCGCGCGAGCTGCTGGCCCGGGTGCGCGCCGTACTGCGGCGCGGCCAGGACGTCGAGCTGCTGCCGGACACGCTCGAGGCCGGGCCGGTCCGGATGGACGTCGAGCGGCACGTGGTGACGGTGGGCGGCACCGAGATCCGGCTCCCGCTGAAGGAGTTCGAGCTGCTCGAGATGCTGCTGCGGAACACCGGCCGGGTGCTGACCCGCGGCCAGCTGATCGACCGGATCTGGGGCGCCGACTACGTGGGCGACACCAAGACCCTGGACGTGCACGTGAAGCGGCTGCGCTCGAAGCTCGAGAAGGACCCGTCGAACCCGCAGCACCTGGTCACGGTCCGTGGCCTGGGCTACAAGTTCGAGTCCTGAGTCACAGCCCCGCGGGTCGCGACGGCCCGCGGAGTTAGCTTAGGCTCTCCTTAGTTAAGGCAAGCTAAGGAGAGTTCCACATGTCCTGGTCCCGTTCCAAGGTCGTCAGTACGGTCACCGCCGTGCTGCTCGCCACGACCACGCTGGCCGCGTGCGGCAGCGACGGCGACAAGCAGGCCGAGTCGGCCGGTACGGCGTCCTCCGGGTTCCCGGTGACGCTGAAGAACACGTTCGGCGAGACCACGATCAGCAAGAAGCCGGAGCGGATCGTGACGCTCGGCTGGAACGCCCAGGACGTGGTCTACGCGCTCGGCGAGACGCCGGTCGGGATGCCGAAGGTCACCTACGGCCCGACCCCGGAGGGTGTCACCGCGTGGGATGCGGACAAGTTCGACAAGTCGAAGACGACGCTGCTGGACACCGGCGACAAGTACCCGTTCGAGCAGATCGCGGCGCTGAAGCCCGACGTGATCCTGGCGCCGTACGAGGGGTTCGACGAGGCGACGTACAAGACGCTGAGCGGGATCGCGCCGACCGTCGCGTACCCGGGAGCGCCGTGGCAGACCACCTGGCAGGACCAGACGCTGCTGGTCGGTGAGGCGCTCGGCAAGAAGGCCGACGCGGAGAAGCTGATCAGCGGGATCCAGGACAGGATCAAGCAGGTCGCGGCCGAGCACCCGGAGTTCAAGGACAAGACCATCACGGTCGGCTCCTTCGGCCCGGAGAACTACATCTACATGCCGGGCGACCCGCGGGTGCAGATCCTGAACGAGATGGGCTTCAAGAACGCGCCGGGCGTGGAGGCGCTGGAGAAGACCAACACCAAGAAGGAGTTCTCGATGACGGTCAGCAAGGAGAAGGTCGCCGACGTCGACTCCGACGTGCTGATCGCGTACGTCGACGGGATCGGGACGCAGAAGTTCCTGGCCGACCCGGTCTACTCGTCGCTGAAGGCGGTCAAGGGCGGCGGGGCGTACGCGCTGCAGGACCAGCAGGTGATCTCCGGGATGAGCGCGGTCAGCGTGCTGAGCGTCCCGTGGGTGCTCGACAAGATGATCCCGGGCCTGTCCAAGGCCGCCTCGGCTAGCAAGAACTGACCTGAGCCGACCTGAGAGCTGGTACGACGAGCCGCGGCCACCGGCTCGGCGTACCGACGGGCCGTCCCGCGCCGGGGCGGCCCGTACTCGTCTGTGTTACTCGTGCCCGCCGGCCGGGCTCGGGGAGTAGTGATTGTCGGCGAGGACCGGCACGTGCACCGTGATCGGCGCCGCGTTGCCGAAGGTGATCGTCACGTTGACCATCTGGCCGGGCTTGGCGCCGTCCACGGCGATCGCCGGGCCGGCTTCTTCCGCACCTGGGGTCGGGGCGCCAGTAGGCGTCTCGGTAGGCGTCGTCGTCGGCGCGGGCGTGCCCTCGGCCGCGGGGTGCTCGGCGCCGGTGCCCGGCAGGAGCAGCGCGGAGTTCGGCTTCAGGTCTACCGGCTTGGTCAGGCCGGTGAAGGTGACCTTGCCGGGCTGGTCGCCGCCGGCCTGGCCGTCCGCCGTGCCGGGCGGGGCCTGCTCGATCGCGGCCAGGGTGTCCGCCTGGTCGCCGTCGTTCACGATCACGCCGTGCAACGCGCCCTTGCCGGCGTCGTCGGCCAGCACCAGCAGGTTGCGGACCTTGAGTTGGCCGGACTCGACGTTCGTGCCCTCGGCGGCCTGGTACGGCTGCAGGGTCGGTGCGGAGAAGTTCGCGCCGCACGCCGCCAGCGCGATACTGAGAGTGGCGGCGGCGCCCGCCAGCGCGGTACGCCGGGCGATCCGCGAGGACAACGTGATACGCACTGGAATCCCTCTCGTGCAAGCTGTTTCGGCCTGTCGCGGCCTGGTCTGCGACAACCTGTGGACGCCGTCAGGCAGCGGCCTCCGGCGCCCCACAGCGTAGCCCGCGACGTCGCCGGGCCGGACGCCGGGATCCCCTTCGAGGGGTCCGGCAGGGGTGTCCGAAGCACCCGTACACGCGCGCACGAGGCATGCGAGAGAGCGTTTGTCAAGGCGGGATGTGGGCCCTGACCAGCGCAAACGCCCCGGCCGGACCACCGACCGCGTGGTAGGATGGATCTCGGAAAGGGGCACTTCACACATGACTTTCACAGTCGGCGAGACGGTTGTTTACCCCAATCACGGAGCGGCCGTCATCGAGGACATCGAGACCCGTCAGATCAAAGGTGAGGACAAGACCTACCTGGTCTTGAGGATCGTCGCTCAGAACGACCTGGTCGTCCGGGTCCCCGCGTGCAACCTCGATCTCGTCGGCGTGCGTGACGTCGTGGATCAGGCCGGCCTGGAGCGCGTCTTCGACGTGCTGCGCGCGCCGCACACGGAGGAGCCGACCAACTGGTCGCGACGCTACAAGGCGAACCTGGAGAAGCTGCACTCGGGTGACGTGCTGAAGGTGGCAGAGGTCGTCCGCGACCTGTGGCGCCGGGAGCGTGACCGCGGGCTGTCCGCCGGTGAGAAGCGGATGCTGGCGAAGGCTCGCCAGATCCTCGTCTCCGAGCTGGCCCTGGCCGAGCACACCAACGAGGACAAGGCCGAGGCCATCCTCGACGAGGTCCTCGCTTCCTAGTCAGAGCTCATGAGTAGCGCGGTCGTGATCCCCGCGGCCGGGCTGGGGCTGCGACTCGGTGGCGAGACACCGAAGGCATTTCGAGAGGTCGGTGGCGATTCGCTGCTGGTCCACGCGGTGCGTGGCCTGAAGGCAGCGTCCGCCGCCGGCCTCGTCTGTTTCGTGGTCGCCGTACCGCCCGGCTCCGAGGAGACGGTCGGCAAGGAGCTCGAGCCGTACGTCGGTGACGCGCAGCTGCTCGTCGTCGCGGGCGGGGCGGAGCGCCACGACTCGGTGCGGACGGCGCTGGATGTGGTGCCGGTCGACGGCATCGACTGCATCCTGGTGCACGACGCGGCGCGGGCCTTCGTGCCGGCCGCCGCGATCGAGCGCGTGGTCGCGGCGGTGCGCGCCGGGGCCGAGGCCGTCGTACCGGTGGTGCCGGTGACCGACACGATCAAACGGGTCGGCCCGGGCGGCGAGGTCGTCGACACGCCCGACCGCTCGACATTGGTCGCCGTCCAGACGCCGCAGGGTTTCGCTCCCGACGTACTGCGCCGCGCGCATGCCGCGGGTGCCGACGCCGGGGTGACCGACGACGCGATGATGTGCGAGCGGCTCGGGGTGACGGTGCGGACGGTCGAGGGTTCACCGGACGCCTTCAAGGTCACCCGGCCGCAGGACCTGCTCCTCGCCGAGGCGTTGCTCGCGGAAAGGCGCCTGCGGTGAAGCTGCCTCGCGTCGGCAACGGCATCGACGTACATCCGCTGGAAGCAGGCCGCCCGATGTGGCTGGCGGGTCTGCACTGGCCTGAGGAGACGTCCGGGCCGTCCGGGCATTCCGACGGCGACGTCGCGGCGCATGCGATCTGCGATGCGTTGCTGAGCGCGGCGCGGCTCGGGGACCTCGGGTCGAACTTCGGCACCTCCGAGCCGGAGTGGGCCGGTGCGTCCGGAGCGGCGCTGCTGGCGGAGACGGCGCGGCGGGTGCGGGCCGCCGGTTTCGAGATCGGCAACGTCTCGGTCCAGATCGTTGCCAACCGGCCGCGGTTCGCGGCCCGCCGCGAGGAAGCCGAGAAGGCCCTCAGCGCCGCCTGCGACGCTGAGGTCTCGGTCAGCGCCACCACCACGGACGGCCTGGGACTCACCGGTCGCGGCGAGGGCATCGCCGCCCTCGCCACAGCCCTCATCTACTGACCGGGCAGTTCGACGGGGGCGTCTGTGAAGCGGGCGGTGCGGGGGTCCAGTTCGTTGCCCAGGCGCTGGGTGAGGAGGGCGTAGAGCTCGGGGCGGCGGCCGCGGAGCCAGCGGCGGCCGGTTGCCAAGGGCACCAGGTCGAGGTCGAGGTCCGCGGTGACGACAGCTTCGGCGGGTGCGGGGGTCTCGGCGACGATCCGGCCGTACGGGTCGAGGATCATCGCGTTGCCGGTGCGCAGTTCGTCGTCGTCGCGGCCGACGCCGTTGCTGAACAGCACGAACATCCCGTTGTCATGGGCCCGCGCCGGCAACCACCGCAGCAGCCAGCCGCGCCCGCTCGGACCGTTGAACGCCTCCTCGACCGCCGCCGGGTCCGCATCCCGGTTCTCCCATACCTGCAACGGAATCGGCTTCATGCCGTGCGGGCTGCGCGAGTTCGTCCCGCCGGTCTGATGCGGCGCGAGCAGCACTGTTGCGCCGAGCAACGCGGTGATCCGGACGTTCTCGACCAGGTTGTTGTCCCAGCAGATCAGCACCCCGGCCCGGAATCCCCACGGCGTGTCGAAGACGGTGTACGACGATCCGCTCGCGATCACCTCGTGCTCGAACGCGTGCAGCTTGCGATGCACGTGGACCTGACCGTCCGGGAGGCAGACGGCGTACGCGTTGAACAGCGTGCCGTCCGCCTCCTCCAGGAACCCGACGCCGATCCCCGCCCCGAGCTCCCGCGCGAGCTCGAGGACCCGGCTGACCAGCGGTCCGTCGGCAGGCTCGGCCAGTTCGTGCAGGCGCTCGGGCGTGTGCCGCCGCAGGTGCCAGTAGCCGAGCAGGCACATCTCCGGGAACACCACCAGACGGACCCCGCCGGCGACCGCGTCCCGGGCCAGGCGCTCGACCGTGGCGAGATTGGCGGCGGGCTGGTCGGGGCTCGGTTCGAACTGGACGACGGCGGCGCGGAAGGAGGTCATGCCCCCATCGAAACGCCGCGGCATCCATGACGTCCAATAGAGCTTCGACCGCATTCCATATCCTGGTGTTATGGATCTCCGTCTGCTCCGGGCGTTCGTCACGGTGGCCAGGCTGCGGAACTTCGGTGCCGCCGCCGCGGAGTTGTCGACGAGCCAGCCGGCGCTGACGAAACAGATCCAGGTGCTGGAGCGGCGGGTCGGTGCGGTGCTGTTCAACCGCGGCCGGCACGGCGCCCGGCTGACCCCGGCCGGGGAGCTGCTGCTTGCTGACGCTCTGGAGTTGCTCGACCGGGCGGAGGCCTTCGAACGGCGGGCCGCGCAGGTCGCGTCCGGCGCCGAGGGTTCGCTGGCGATCGGCTTCGGGCTGTCGGGGATCGAGCTGGCGCCGCGCGCGGTCGCGCTGTTCCGCAGCCGGTGGCCGGGAGTGACGGTCTCCCTCGAGGACATGTCCTCGGCCGTGCAGTGCGAGCGGCTGCTCGGAGGCAGCCTGCACATCGGGTTCGTCCGGCTGCCGGTGCCGGCCGGGCTCGAGCACCTCCGGCTCCGGCGGGACCGCCTCACACTCGCCGTACCGGCGGATCAGGACGTCCCGCGCGATCTCGTCAGCTGGATCGACGCGCGTCCGCTGGTCCGCCTGACTCCGGACCGCGGTCCCGGGCTGACCGCGCAGATCAACAGCCTGTACGCCGAACTTGGTTGCCACCCGCAAGTACTGCAGGAGGCCGGCGACCTGCAGACCGTCCTCGCCTTGACGGCGGCGGGTGTCGGACCGGCGGTCGTACCGCAGACAGCCGAGCGCATCGCACCACCCGAGGTTCGCCTGCTCCCGCTGCCCGGTCGCGCGGCCAGCTGGTGGACCGGCGCCGCCTGGGCCACCCGGACGCCGCTCACCGAACGCTTCGTGAAGGCCGCCGCCGAAGTCGCCCGGGGCTAGCGCTTCCGCGGCAACGGCGGCAGCTCGTACGAGTCCAGCCAGGCCGCGAACAGATGCCGCAGCGCTTCCTCGTCGGGGCTGAAGGTCGACGCCAGCGCGATGAACTCCGCGGTGCTGACCGACCCGTGCCGATGCGTCTTCGTCCAGGTCCGGAGGAGTTCGAAGAACGACTCGTCGCCCAGGTGCTTCCGCAGTACGTGCAAGGTGATCGCGCCGCGCTTGTAGAGGCGGTCGTCGAACATCAGCTCGGGACCCGGGTCCGACAGCAGCAGGTCCTGCGGCAGGCCCTTCAACCGGGTATGGGCCTTCGCGACCTGCTGGTCGGCGGTCAGCCCCTGCGACTCCTCCGACCACAGCCACTCGGCGTAACAGGCGAAACCCTCGTTCAGCCAGATGTGCTGCCAGCTCGCCGGAGTCAGGCTGTTCCCGAACCACTGGTGCGCCAGCTCGTGCGCGACCAGCCGTTCCGAGCCGCGCCGGCCGTCGACATGGTTGCTGCCGAACACCGAGATGCCCTGCGCCTCCAGCGGGATCTCCAGCGGGTCGTCGGTGACGACGACCGTGTAGCCGCCGAACGGGTACGGCCCGAACTGCCGGCAGAACAGCTTCATCATGTCCTGCTGCCGCCCGAAGTCGTGCCGGAACGCGCGGATCCGTCCGGTCGGCAGCACGCCCCGGATCGCCACCGGCGCACTCGCCAGCTCCACCTCGTCGTACCGCCCGATCTGCACGGTCGCGAGGTACGTCGCCATCGGCGCGGCCTGGTCGAACACCCACGTCGTCCGGCTGGCCTTCACCCGGCGCGACACCAGCCGCCCGTTCGCGACCACCTGGTACGGCGAATCGGTGGTGATCGAGATCCGGTAATGCGCCTTGTCGCCGGGGTGGTCGTTGCACGGGAACCAGGTCGCCGCGCCGCTCGGCTGGCTGGCGACGATCACGCCCTCGGTGAGTTCCTCCCAGCCGAGCTCGCCCCACGGGCTGTCCTCGGGCTTCGGGTTCCCGTTGTACTGGACGTCGACCGTGAACTCGGCGCCGTCCGGGATGCTCGCGGTGACGTAGAGCTTGCCCGCGCGCTGCGTGAACCGTTGCGGCCGGCGGCCGTTCACCGCGACCTTCGACACCCGCAGGCTGGACAGGTCGAAGCTGAACCGGGACAGCGGTTCGGTCGCGTAGGCGGTGATCGTCGCCTTGCCGCTCAGCCGGTTGCTGCTGACCCGGTAGTCCAGCTCGAGGTCGTACGACTCGACCTGGTAGCCGGGGTTTCCGTGGGTGGGCACATAACGGTCAACCATCAGCCCTGCCACGGCGCGATCGGGTTCCCCGCCCAGCGCGTACCCGCCGGAACACCTTCACCACGCATCACGAGCGACACCGGGCCGATGGTAGCTCCCGCGCCCAGCTCGGCGGCCGGGAGCACGATGCCGTGCGGGCCGAGGGTGGCTCCGGGTCCGAAGGTGACTGTGTTCATGGAGAGAACTCGATCATGAAACAGGTGCGTTTGCAGCACACAACCGCGATTCACCGTGGCGCCGTCGCCTAAGGTGATCAGATCGGCCTCCGGCAACCAGTACGTCTCGCACCAGACGCCGCGGCCGATCTTGGCCCCGAGCGACCGCAGCCAGAGCGCGAGCACCGGCGTACCGGCGGCCGCGTTCGCGAACCACGGCGCGGCGACCAGCTCGACGAAGCTGTCGACCACTTCGTTGCGCCAGACGAACGAGCTCCACAGCGGGTACTCGACGGCGCGCGTCCGGCCGACGATCAGCCACTTCGCGACCGTCGCCATCCCGCCCGCGACCGCACCCGCGGCCAGGATCACCGCGCCGGACAGCAGCATCGCCGCGACCGGGCCGAGCCAGATGTCCAGCGCCTGCAGCGCGAACAGCACGCCGAGCGCGATCAGCACCGTGCACATCATCGGCACGAACCGGCACAGCTCGACCAGGGCGCGCGCGACCTTCAGCTTGTACGGCGGGTTGTACGTCCGGCTCTGGTCACCCGATACCGCGTGGCGGCGCAGTTTCACGGGCGGCGAGCCGAGCCACGACGTCCCCGCCTTGGACTTCTTCGGCGCCGCGGACAGCACCGCGACCAGGCCGTTCTTCGGGACGCTGCGCCCGGGCGCGGTCATCCCCGAGTTGCCGAGGAAGGCGCGCTTGCCGACCTTCGCGCCGGCCACGTGCAGCCAGCCGCCACCGAGCTCGTACGACGCGATCATCGTGTCGTCGGCCAGGAACGCGCCCTCGCCGACGGTGGTCATCTTCGGCAGCAGCAGCACCGTCGAGGCCTCGACGTCGCGGCCGATCTTGGCGCCGAGAGCGCGCAACCACCACGGCGTCAGCAGGCTTGCGTACAGCGGGAAGAGCAGGGTCCGCGCCGAGTCGAGCAGCCGCTCGGTGGCCCAGACCTGCCAGCCGATCCGGCTGCGCACCGGGTAGTGACCGGGCTTGATGCCGATGCCGAGCAGCCGGACGCCGATCAGCGTGAGCACCGCGATCGTCGCGAAACCGACCAGTGTCATCAGCGGGATCGCGGCCAGCGCGCTCAGCGCCGCGTCCGTCAGCGTCCGTGTCTCGCGCAACGCCAGACCGAGAACGACGAACGCCGCCGCGGCCCCGGCCACCGGGATCAAGGACATCAGCGCCGACTGGGCGCCGTACGCCGCCACCCACCACGGCGCGCGGGCGGGCCGGTGGTCCGGCCAGGGATGCCGGGCGCGGCCGATCCTGACCGCGGGGGAGCCGGACCAGCGCTCGTTGTCCGGGACCTTGCCGGACACGGCCGACCCGGCCATGATCTCGGCGTTCCGGCCGATCTCCGCACCTGGGAGCAGCGTGCTGCGGGAGCCGACGACCGCCTCGGCGCCGACGGACACCGGGCCGACGTGCAGCTGGTCGCCGTCGATCCAGTAGCCGGCCAGGTCGACCTCGGGCTCGATCGAGGCACCGCGGCCCATGGTGAGCATGCCGGTCACCGGCGGCAGCGTGTGCAGGTCGACCCCGCGGCCGATCTTCGCGCCGAGGGCGCGGGCGTAGTACGCGATCCAGGGCGCGCCGGCGAGGTTCGCGGCGCCGGCGGCGTCGGCCAGGTTCTCCGCGGCCCACAGCCGGACGTGGACGTTGCCGCCGCGCGGATACGTACCGGGTTTCAGCCCGCGGAGCAGGATCCGGGCGCCCACGACCGCGATGCCCATCCGGCCCGCGGGCGAGATCAGGATCAGCCAGCCGGCCAGCACCCACCACCACGACACGGTCCGTACCCACGGCAGCGGCTCGATCAGCGCGGCGAGGAGGTTGTTCAGCGTGAACAGGTAGACCAGCCAACGGACGCCGACGACGGTCTGCAGGACCAGGGTCAGCGCGGTCTGCAGGAGCTGTGTGCCCTTCGGAGTCGGCCGGATCTCCCGGACCTCGACCGGCTCCGGGGCGACCGGCCGGAACTCGTCGAGCCGGTCGGCGAGCGCGCCGAGCCGCGGGTACTCGTAGATGTCCGCGACCGTGACCTCCGGGTACCGCTCCCGCAGCGCGGACACCAGCTGCGCCGCGGCGAGACTGCCGCCGCCGTGCAGGAAGAAGTCGTTGTCGGCCCCCGTGACCTTGGCGCCGAGAACCTTCGTCCAGCGGTCGGCCAGCCAGCCCGCGGTGCCGACGAGGTCGGCGGCCGGTCCGTCGCTGTCCATCCCGGGCAGCGGCCAGGGCAGTGCGTTGCGGTCGACCTTGCCGGACGTCCTGGTCGGGAGCGTGTCGACGATCGCCAGCAACGGCACGAGCGCCGCAGGCAGCGCTTCGCGCAGCCGCTCGGTCGCCTTCCCGTTGTCGAAACCGTCGGGATCGTCCGGTACGACGTACCCGACGAGGAGCTGGTTGCCCGCGGCGCTGTTGCGGACGGCGG
Organism: Kribbella sp. HUAS MG21; assembly: GCF_040254265.1. GTDB lineage: Bacteria > Actinomycetota > Actinomycetes > Propionibacteriales > Kribbellaceae > Kribbella. The sequence goes on along the minus strand of NZ_CP158165.1, from coordinate 1,386,952 downwards.
CCGCGGCGCCGGTGACGCCGGGCAGGGCCTGCAGCGCGGCGTCGACCTCGCCGAGCTCGATCCGGCGCCCGCCGAGCTTGACCTGTTCGTCGGCGCGGCCCTGGAACAGCAGGCCGAGCGGGTCGGAGCGCACCAGGTCGCCGCTGCGGTACGCGCGGTCCCAGCCGAGGCTCGGCATCGGCGCGAACTTCTCGGCGTCCTTGGCCGGATCCAGGTACCGGGCCAGGCCGACACCACCGATGATCAGCTCGCCGACCTCGCCGTCGGCCACTTCGTTGCCTTGGGCATCTACGACGGCGAGGTCCCAGCCGTCCAGCGGAAGGCCGATCCGGACCGGGCCCTCGCCGGTGAGCCGCGCGGCGCAGGCGACCACGGTCGCCTCGGTCGGACCGTAGGTGTTCCAGACCTCGCGGCCCTCGACCGCGAGCCGTTCGGCCAGCTCCGGCGGGCAGGCCTCGCCGCCGAAGATCAGCAGCCGGACCTGGTCGAGCGCGTCCGCCGGCCAGAGCGCGGCGAGCGTCGGCACGGTCGACACCACGGTGATGCCTTGGGCAACCAACCACGGGCCGAGGTCCATCCCGGTGCGGACCAGGGAACGCGGCGCCGGGACCAGGCAGGCGCCGTGCCGCCAGGCCAGCCACATCTCCTCGCAGGAGGCGTCGAAGGCGACGGACAGCCCGGCCAGGACCCGGTCGTCGGGCCCGATCGGCTCGTCCTGCAGGAACAGCCGCGCCTCCGCGTCGACGAACGCGGCGGCCGAGCGGTGCGTGACCGCGACGCCTTTCGGTACGCCGGTCGAGCCCGAGGTGAAGATGATCCACGCGTCGTCGCCCGGCTCCGGCCCGGAACCGGACCGCGCCGCGTCCGTCGTACTCGAGGAGTCCATGCGGGCGGAGTACGGGTAGTCGAAGGTGCCGTTGGCGGCGTCGTTGTCGGCGATCGGCTGCTGCTGCGGACGGGTGATCGTGAGCTCGAGGTCGTCACCGACCGTCGCCGCGACCCCGGCCTCGCCAAAGACCAGCTCAGCCCGTTCGTCCGGGTCGTCGGCGTCGACCGGGACGTACGCGGCCCCGGCCTGGAGCGTGCCGAGAATCGCTATGTACAGGTCGTTGTGGCCCGACGAGATCCGAATCCCGACGCGGTCGCCGGGGCCGATGCCCTGCCCGGTCAGGCGGTCGGCGAACTTGGTGGTCTGCACCAGCAGTTCGCGGTAGGTCAGGCTGACACTGCCGTCGTCGAGCGCTGGCTCGTCGGCGTACTTGTGGGCGGTCTCCTCGAGCACGTCCACCAGCGTCCGCGCGGCCGTCGCCAGGTCCCCGCGTCGCAACGTCACGGGCGGATAATACGCCGCTCAGTTACCTGCGGGACAACGTGAAGCAAACAGTGGGACAGTCAATCAACTAGTCAATCAACTGCTTACTGCACCAGGCGCTCCGGGGCCGCGAAGGTGTCACAAGCCTTGTTGGCGCCGATGTTGTAGCCGTTCTGGATCCAGAAGCCCTGGCTGGTCGCCAGCCCGTGCGTCCGCTCGTCGTCCGGTGTGGACGGTGACTCTCCGAAGCTGTTGCTGGACTGCTCCTTGAACTCGTCCTCCCGGTCCGTCAACGGGTAGGACTTCGCGACGGCCTTGCTGAACACGCCCGCGAAACAGGACGCCTGGAGTTCGTTGCGGCGCGAGCTGTCGAGTTTCCGCTCCGGGTGGTCCTGCAGGTACACGGCCCGCGCGTAGAACAGTCCGGTGACACCCTGCACGTGATGGCCGTACTCGTGCGCGATGGTCATCAGGTACGCCAGGTCCTGCTGCGGGCCGAACGCGCGGTTCATCTGCTTCACGTCGACGTACATGACCTGGTTGCCGTAGCAGTAGAACGCCAGCACCCGGCCGGACAGCGGCTGGAAGTTGCCGCACGCGGTCGAGACCGGCTGGTCGAACACGACCAGGCCGGGATCGGGCTTGTTCTGGCCGAGGTCCTTGAAGATCGGCCGCCACGCGTCGTTGAGGCACTTGAAGAGGCGCTGGTAGTAGACCTTCTGCGACGCCAGGCTGCCGCTGCCCAGGTTGGCCGCGGGACAGTTCTGCTCCTGCAGCGGACCGGTGCGGTAGACGTCGGCGTTCAGCAGGTAGTCCTCGGCGGTGCCCTTCTCCGGCGTGGTGGTCGGGGTCGGCACGATCGACGGACCGGTCACCTCCGGCTCCTCCGGCCCGGCGGTGTCGGTGCTGTCAGCACCTGTCCACAGCACGACCGCCAGGACGGCCGCCGAGATCCCGATGAAGATCAGCATCGTGAACCCGAGCAGGACCAGCCGGAAGCCGCCGCCACGCCGCCGCGGCGGCTGGAAGCCGTTGAACTGGCCGGGACCGAACGACGGACCGAACTGACCGCGCGGCGGGTACTGACCTTGCTGCGGGTACTGGCCCTGCTGCGGGTACTGGCCCTGCTGGGGCGGCCACGGCGCGGCTTGCGGCGGCGGCAGGACACCCGGCGGCGGACCCACCGGCCGGTCCTGGCGCGGACCGCCGTACCCGTACGGGCTGCTCACAGCACTGGCCTCCATTGGGTCGGGTCACGCCGCTCACGTCGGACGATGGCGAGTTCGCTGTGCGAACCGGCACGAGACTACCCTCGACCCATGTCACCGAAGCGCCGCCTCCTCCCGGCAGCCCTGCTGTTGTCCCTGACCGCCCCGGTCGCCGGCCTGTTCGTTGCCCTGAGCCCGGTGTCCGCGCAGGCCGCGGTCCGGGCCGACGACCAGATCACGGCGTACGACGCGGACGCGACGCTGACCAAGGACGGCCGGCTGCAGGTCAAGGAGACGGTCGACCTGACCGCCGGCGGTACGACGTTCAGCCGGACGCTGACCACCCGGGTCCGGTCCGACGCCGACCGCGACCGCACGTACGAGCTGACCGACGTCTCAGCGACGGTGAACGGGCAGCCCGCGCAGGGCTTCCAGAACGAGAGCACCGACGACGGCCGCAAGCTGACGCTGAACGTGTCCGGCCAGTCCAAGATCGTCTACAGCTACACCGTGGACAACGTGGTCGCCGAGTCGACCGAGGGCCGCGAGGTGAGCTGGCCGATCGTGCAGGGCTTCGGCACCGCGATCCCGAAGGCCACGCTGAGCGTCAACATCCCGTTCGCCACCTGGGTGACCTGCTTCGCCGGCCGCACCGGGTCGAGCATGCCGTGTACGTCGTCCCAGCTGGCCGAGTCGGCCGCGCTCGAGATCGAGCAGAACGGCGTACCCGCCGGCGGCCGGGTGACGTTCCTGACCGGGCTGAGCGCCCAGGGCAACGTCGAACCGAACGCGGAGTACGCGACCCGCTGGTCGCTCGGGCGGGCCTTCACCGTGGACTTCACCACGGTCGGGCTGGCCGTGGTCGTGTTCGGGCTCGGTCTGCTCGGTGCGGTCGGTCTGTGGTTCTTCCGCGGCCGGGACGCCGCCAAGGTCGGCGACGGCGCGCCGGAGCGACCGGTGCTCGACGGCGCCGACGGACCCCAGTTCGCGGCGCCGGACGGCATCCGGCCCGGCCAGGTCGGCACGGTGGTGGACGAGACCGCCGACGTCGTCGACATCACCGCGACGCTGCTGGACCTTGCCGTGCGCAACTACCTGACGATCGTCGAGCAGCCGCGCGAGTCGCACTTCGGCCGGCTGGACTGGGAGCTGCGGCGGCTGCACCCGGGCGGCCCCGAGCTGCTCGCCTACGAGAAGGCGCTGCTGGACGCGGTGTTCGCGGACGGCGACTCGGTGCTGGTCTCCGCGCTCGGCCCGTCGCTGCGGCCGCGGCTCAACCTGGTCCGCGAGCAGCTGTACGCCGACGTGGTCACGCAGGGCTGGTTCAAGAGCCGCCCGGACGCCGACCGGAACCGCTGGACCACCGCCGGTGTGGTGCTGCTCGGGGCGGGCGTCGTACTGACCATCGTGCTCGCGATCGTGAGCAAGTTCGCGCTGGTCGGGTTCGCGGTGATGGCGGCCGGGGTGGTGCTCGCGCTCGTCGGTCAGATCGCGCCGGCCCGGACCGCGCGCGGTGCCGCCGTACTGGGCCGGGTGGCCGGTCTGCAGCAGTACCTCGCCCACGAGACGTCGGCCGACCTGCCGGAGTCGCACCGGCTCGAGTTCGCGTCCCGGTGCCTGCCGTACGCCGCTGTGCTCGGGCTGACCGAGAAGTGGGCGCTGGAGATCGCGGCGACCGATGACGACGACGACCCCGACGCCGGTATCGGCTGGTACTCCGGCCCGGAGAACTGGCACCTGTCCGACATCGGCGAGTCGCTGAGCAACTTCGTGACGTCCTTCGGCGGCACCCTGACCACCGCCCGCCGCCTGTTCGGCTGACGCGGGCGGTGGTTCGCCGCTGTCAGTTCACCCGGACGTCGGCCGCGGTGAAGGTGTTGCAGGAGTCGGGCTTCTTGTTGTTGTAGCCCGCGACCGACCACTGGTAGTTGCTGACCCGGTTGCCGTGGTCGTGCACGCGCGGCCGGGCGTAGTCGTCACCCGAGTGCGCGATCAGGAACTTCCAGTTGGTCAGCAGTACGCCGTTCATCGGGATGTACGTCGCGTTCGCGCCGAGGTAGACGGCGCCGAGACAGGTCGCCTGCAGCTCGCGCCGGCGGCTCTCCATGAGCTTCTGGTTCGGCGTCATCTTCTGCTGCCGGGACATCGACGAGGCGAGGATCCCGCTCAGCTTCTGCACGTGGTGGCCGTACTCGTGGGCGAAGGTGTTGAGCATGACCGCGCGGGCGTACACCGGGTTGGACTTGTAGTACCGGTTGTCGACCGCGAACGGCAGGTAGATCGTCTCGTTCGCCGCGCAGTACGCCGCCCGCACGCTGCGCTGGACGCCGCACGGCGACGGGACCTTGCCGACGTACACGACGGCCTTCGGGTTGCGGAACGGGAGGTTCGCCTTCTTCATCGCCAGCCACCAGGTGCGGTTCAGGCAGGGGAGCAGGCGGTTGTAGTACTGCTGCGCTGCCGGGACGGTGACGGGTGCGAACGGCGGCTCCGCGCACTTCGACGCGGCGACCGGGCCGATCGAGTACAGCCGGCTGCCCTTCACGACCTCGTCCACCGTCGGGCCGCGGGGCGTCGACGGCGACGGCGACGGCGAGGCGGACGGGCTCTCCGACGGCGACGGTGTCTCCGATGCGGTGGTCGTCGGCGTCACCTTGGCCTCCGGGTCGCCGCCGCCGACGGTGCGGACGATCAGCGTGATCCCTGACCCGAGCACCAGCACCGCCAGCACGACAAGCCCGATCAGCAACCCCCGCGACAAGGTCTTCTTCTTACGCCGCCGCCGCCCACCCGGAGGCTGCGGAATCGGAATCGGCGGATACTGCCAGGTCGGACCCTGCTGCACAGGCTGCCCCATGGGCCCGATCTGCGCCTGCTGCCCGATAGGCCCACCCCGCCCGTGCTGCCCCATCGGCCCGGCCTGCCCGTGCTGCCCCATCGGCCCGGGCTGCCCCTGCCCGCCCTGCGGCGCGGAGTGCCGAGCACCCTGCTGCCCCTGCGGCGGAAGCGCATTACTCCAAGGCGACGAGGGCTGCTGCTGCCCACCCTGCGACCCCCACAGATAAGACCCTTCCGATCCCACCTGAGGCCGAGCCTGCTGCGAAGGCGAAGCCTGCCAAGCACTCGACTCAGGCCGCCCCCCAGCCGACCACCCAGCACCCCCACCGGCACCACCCTGCCCCGACGGCCCACCCTGCGAGCCGCCCTGCCCAGAACCGCCCTGCGAGCCGCCCTGCGCGGAGCCGGTCTGCCCGGCCGAACCGGCCGTGCCCTGGCCGGGCGTGCCCGGGGCAGGTGTGCCTTGGGTGGGCGGACGGTTGTTGCCTTGGGCAGCGGTGTTGGTTTGGAGGGGCCAGGACTGCTCGCCCCAGGACCCGCCGGTTTGCGGGATGTTCGGCTGTGCCGGGTTGGGCGTGTTCGGGCGACTCGTGGGTGTGCCGCCTTCCGGTGCCTCGGACCATGAAGGTGTCGGCTGCCACGGGTCGGGTGCTCCGGCGTTGGAGCGTGGCGGCGTACCTGGTTGCTGCTGGCTCGGGCCGCCCGGTTGGGACGCGGACTGCCAGGGGCCGGCCTGGTTCGGTCCGGCCTGGCCTGTGGTGGGCTGGTCGGGGTGTTCGCGGCGGTTGGGGCCCCAGCCGCCGTCGAACCAGTTGTTGGCGGGGGCCTCGGACTGGCCCGGGCTCTGGAACTCGCGCTTCGCGTCGGTCTCGCCGGTCCACCACGTCGCGGACTGCCCCGCCCCGGGACCTGGCTGCGCGTCACCGGCCCGCGGCCCCGCGTCGTTGTCCCGGGAACCGAACCAGCCCCCGCCGGGCGCCGAACCTTCCTGCTGGTCAGGGCCCCCCTGGCCCGGAACGGGCTCCGGCGGGCGGTCCGGCTGGTTGTCAGCCGGGTCGCTCCCCGGTGGCTGGTTCCAGTTGTCCGACATCGATGCTCCTCACGACCTTGCTGGCTGTAGCTCGTTGGTGGGGTTCCGAGCCGCCTCCCCCCGGACATACTCTGCGATCCGGACCCACCAGGCTAGCCAGTTCGGCCAGTCTCTCCGCAGCAGACCGGTCGGCGCACCCGGACCGGCTTCACTGCACCTTGGCGGCCGGTGCGACGAAGGTGTTGCAGGCGGCCGGGTTGCGCTTGTCCCAGCCACGCAGCGCCCAGTACTTGTGGTTGTTCGCGTCGCCGTGGTCGTTGGCGTAGTCGGTCACGTTGCCGATCAGCCAGCGCCACTGCGTGAGGGACTGCCCGGTGATCGGATAGGTCCGCCGGTTCGACCCGATGAAGATGTCCGAGAAGCACGACGCCTGGAGCTCGAGCCGCCGGCTGTCCTGCAGCTCCATCGCGTACGTCGGCCGCTCGTAGCGGATCCGCGAGTACGCCTGCAGGATGCCCATGTTGTATTGGATGTGGTGCCCGTACTCATGGGCGAACTGGTGCAGCATCCACATCCGCGCCCAGACCTTCTGATAGCTCTGCGAGTACCGGTTGTAGTTGCCGATGTCCTCGGTCAGGTTCATGTAGATGGTGTCGTTCACGCCGCAGAAGAACGGCGGGCCGGAGTCGCTCTTCGTCCCGCACGGCGTCGACACCTGGCCGCTGAAGATCCGCACGTTCGGCGCCCGGAACCGCCCGCCCGCCTTGGCGACCAGCGGCGCCCACGACTTGTTCAGGCAGCCCAGCAGGTTCTTGTAGTTGGCGCGCGCGCCGGCCACGGTGCTCTGCCGCGCCCGGGACTCCTTGCAGCCCACCGGCGCCATCGCGCCGGCCTTGTAGAGCTGGTTCCGCACGACCAGGTCGCTGTCGGTCGGGCCGGGTTTGGTCGTCGGCGTGCTGGTCGTCGTGGACCGGCTGGTCGTCGGCCGCGGCGGCCGGGTGGTCGGCTTGGCCGTGGGCACGTTGCTGGTCGCCCGCGTCGACGGGGCGGCCGTCGGCTTGGCGGTCGGGCTGTACGACGAGGTGGTGGTCGGCTGCGCGTAGCTCGGGTCGCCGTCGCCCTTCAGCGCGAACCGCAGAATGCCGAAGCCGATCACCAGTACGCCGAGCAGCACGAGCGCGGCGATCAGGCCGCCGCGGCCCTTCTTCTTCGGCGGCCGCGGTCCACCGGGCGGAGCGCCCCAGCCGAACTGCGGCTGCCCGTGGAACGGCTGCGGCCCGGGAGGCGGCCCCTGAAAAGGAGCCCCCTGGAACGGAGGCCCCTGAGGCGGTCCCTGAAAAGGAGGTCCCTGCTGGTACGGCGGAGCCTGCGGCGGACCCTGGTACGGCGGACCTTGCGGCGGCCCGGCAGGACCTCCGGGTTGCGGCGGGCCGCCGTACCCCGGCCCCTGCTGCCACGGCGGAGGTGGCGGCTGCTGCGGGTACTGCTGCCCGGGCGGTGGACCCCATTGGTTGCCTGACACGCCCGAGACGCTACCGGAGCGTGGGCTCAACTTCGGCGCCGCCCGAGGAGCGGGCCCGACGGCCGGAGCCGGTCCCGGTTGGTTGCCTGACACCCCCAGGACGCTAGGGTGCGCCTGTCAACCTGACCCTCTCTCTACGGTGTGATTGGGCGATGCGTCTACGTCTCCTCGGGCTCTCCCTGTGTGCCCTCGGCCTGCTCGGCCTGTCCGTTGTCCCGGCCGCCGCGGCCGACAGCAGCGCGACCGCCGACCCGGTGGTCACCAACTACGACAGTCAGGTCCGGGTCGAACGTGACGGCCTGCTCCGGGTCGCCGAGACCTGGAAGCTCAGCAACGTCAACGGGACCTTCACGCGGTTCATCGTCACGCGGGACCACCTGCCCGACGACGTCGACCACGTGCAGCAGATCGGCGACCTGCAGGTCAAGGCCGGCGGCCAGGACAAGAAGGCCGAGCTGAAGACCGAGGGCGACGTCACGTCGATCGCGATCCCGGACGTCACCAGCAGTACTACGGAGCTCCAGGTCACGTACACCGTGAAGGGCGCGGTGGCGGAGACCCTGGACGGCACCGAGGTGCGGTTCGCGCCGCTGACCGGGATCAACCTCCCGATCCAGAACGCGAACGTGGTCTTCAGCGTGCCCGAGGTGACGCACGTCGCCTGCTTCGCCGGCCCGGTCGACAGCAACATCCCGTGCACGCTGGCGCAGATCGGCGAGACTTCCGGCCCGACGTTCCAGCAGGCGGACCTGCCGCCGGGGAACACGGTGCTGATGGCCGTCGGGTTCCCGAAGGGCCAGATCGCGGCGAACTCGATCGTCGAGTACCGGCACACCTTCAAGCGCGCGTTCTCGACCGACGCGGCCCAGCTGATCACCGCGCTCGTGGTGCTGCTGCTCGGTGCGGCGGCGCTGTTCGCGTTGTACCGGCTGCGCGGCCGGGACCAGGTCGACCCGCGGCGCGTCGTACCGGCGTCGCTGTTCAGCCTGGGCACCGACGCGCGGATCGACTTCACGCCGCCGTCCGACCTGCGCCCTGGCGAGGTCGGCACGCTGATCGACGAGCGGATCGACCCGGTCGACGTGACCGCGACGATCATCGACCTGGCCGTCCGCGGTCACATCTCGATCGTCGAGCTGGAGCACAGCACCGAGTTCGCGCGGCCGGACTGGGAGCTGCGCCGGGTCGCGAACGCGCCGTCGGAGGAACTGCAGCGGTACGAGAACGTGCTGATCCGCGCGATCTTCGGCGACGCCGACTCGGTGCTGGTCTCGGAGCTCGGCAAGCAGGTCCGGGCGAACCTCGGCGAGGTCCAGGACGCGTTGTACGACGGTGTGGTCAAGCGCGGCTGGTTCACCGAGCGCCCGGACCGGACCCGCTCGCTGTGGGCGACGATCGGGATCGCGGTCACCGTCGTCGGTGTCGTCGCGACCGTGCTGCTCGCGCTGCTGTCGACCTGGGGCCTGCTCGGGATCGCGATCACGCTGGTCGGTGTCGGCCTGCTCGTGGTCGGCCGCTACATGCCGGCCAAGGCGTCGGCCGCCGGCCGCGTCCTCGGTCAGGTCGCCGCGATCCGCGGTGAGCTGCTGGAGATGGACGTCAGCGAGCTGCCGACCGACCAGCACGCCGAGCTCTGCTCGCGCGCGCTGCCGTACGCCGTCGTCCTCGGCGGCTCGGAGCGCTGGATCGACGCACTGGTCGCGACCGACGCCACGCCGGACGAGGAGGACTCGGGCTTCGCCTGGTACCACGGCCCGCGCGGCTGGCACCTGCAGTACCTGCCCGACTCGCTCCGCAACCTCACCACGAACCTCACCGGCGCACTCTTCGCCCGCTGAGCTCCGACAGAACAGTGCCCGCCACGCCGCCCCGGCGTGGCGGGCACTGTAGTCTCTACCAGTTGTGCTGCGGACCCGACGGCGTCGGGAGCGGCACGCCCTCGGGGTGGATCACGTAGACCAGACCGCCCGAGTGCGGGACCCATGCGTTCTCGAAGGCTTCCCGGTCGTACGTCGTGCGCACCTGGTCGTTGCTCGGGATCAGGTGTGACGCCGGGTCGTTGACGACGACGTCGCCGTTCTGGTCGAAGCCGACGATCACCATCAGGTGCCCGTTCGTGCCGTAACCCGCGCCGGGCAGGTCGCCCTTCTTGAACGACAGCGACGCGATCAGCGGGATCCCGGCCTTGATGAACTGCTCCGCCTCGGTCAGCGACCGCAGCCGCGTCACGAAACCGTCCACGCCGCGCGTTCCGGCGTACGCCGTGTTGAACGGCCAGTTGCCCGCGCCGTCGTACGCGTAGTCGAACACCGAGCGGGCCGCGTGGTCCACCTGGGGATCCGCGTCGGAGGGGTCGACCCAGGCGGTCTCCGCCGCGGTCGGGCCGGCGCCGTAGTAGTCGAGCACCATCGCGGTCGAGGTCGCCGAGCACCAGGCCTCGCCGCCGCCGTCCCACTGCGGGTAGTGGCCGATGTGCGTCTCCTGGGAGTACGTCGGTACGTCGAGGACGATGCCCTGCGCGCCGCCGAGGGGGCTGACGGCAACCTTCTTCTCGGCCGGCAGCTGGGACGCCATCGCGCCGACCGAGCGGACGGTCGGCGACTGCGTGGTGCCGCTCAGCCGGTACAGGGTCACCTTGAGCTGCCAGCGGTCGAGCCACTGGCCGGACGCGGACTGGAAGGTGTCGACGGCAACGGACCCGTTGGCGTCGCCCTGGCTGGGCACCGAGGTCCGGTGGATGTCGCCGGCCGCGGTGTCGTCGCCGGACGACCAGCGGCCGAGCACGTACCACTTGGTGGTGGTGCCGAGGTTCGTGGTCCCGGCCATCGACACCTCGACCCACGTTCCCGGCGGGGTCGTGGCGTTCCAGGACGCGATCAGCTCGGTGAGACCGAAGCCGGTGCTGACCTGCGGCGAGACCCAGCTGGTCTGGTCGTACGTCTTCGCGGTGCCGTCGCCGAACGGGTCGACGTACGACCTGGTGCCGGTCGAGGTGCCGAACGTGAGGGCGCCGTCGGTGACGGTGGTGCCGAACCGCTGACCGGCCAGGAAGTCGTCGGTCGACGTCCAGGTCTGGTAGGCGATCTGCCGTGGCGGTGCGACCTTCACGGCTTCGCTCGGCAGGGTGCCGGCGCTGAGCACGACCGCACCTAGGACGAGTGCGGTGACGGAACGGGCGGAGGTCATAACTCAGACGTTAGACCCGACGGCATTCGCTGTCACGAGGACGGCGTGGCGTGGGAGAAATTTACGAACCCAACTTACGGATTGTGGAGCTCCCATTCCTCGAAGAGCATCGCGAACACGAGTTCGTCGGTCCACTCGCCCTTCAGGTACTCGTTCTTCACGAAGTGCGCCTCCTGGCGCAGGCCGAGGCGCTGCAGCAGTTTCACCGAGCCCTCGTTGCGGGCGTCCAGGCGCGCGATGATCCGGTGCATGCCGAGCTCCTCGAACCCGAGCCGGAGCAGCTCGACCGACGCCTCGGCGGCGTACCCGTGGCCATGCGACTCCGGGTGGAAGACGTACCCGAGCTCGCCGGTGCGCTGCTCGACGCTGTTCAGGAACAGCGTCACCTCGCCCAGGTGCCGGCCGGTGTCCCGCAGGATCACGGCGACGGTGAGCGCCTGACCGTCCTTGTCCATCGGGACATCGGCCAGCCGGCCGGTGAGGGCCTCCTTGACCTGCTCGGGCGTGCGGACGTCGTACAGCAGAAAACGTGTGACGTCAGGGTTCGACTGCAGTTTCAGCAGGTCGTCGTAGTCGGTCTCGACGTAGCGGCGCAGGAGGAGACGGTCGGTCTCGATCGGCAGGCTGTAGCTCACCGATCGAGACTATGCGACCGCCGCAACGGAATTAACCGTTGGCCAGCGCCTGCAGCCTGCTGTAGTCACCGTTGAAGCGGTTCTGGTCGATGGGGCTCGAGGTCCACTGCCAGAACGTGTAGAACGGCCAGCCGCCCGGCAGTGTGCCGACCGTGGAGGAGTACCGCGCGACCCAGAGCGGGTTGGTCGCGTTGAACGCGGTGGTGTTCCCCGTGCAGCGGGTCCACCAGTCGAGGTTCGTGTAGATCACCGCGTCGCGTCCGGTCCGGGACTTGTAGGTGGTCAGGAAATCCCGGATCCAGCTGACCATTCCGGCCTGGGTCTTTCCGTAGCAGGTCGCGCCGTACGGGTTGTACTCGATGTCCAGCGCGCCCGGCAGCGTTTTCCCGTCCCGCGACCAGCCGCCGCCGTTGGTGGCGAAGTAGTTCGCCTGCGTCGCGCCGCTGGAGCTGTTCGGCAGCGCGAAGTGGTAGGCGCCGCGGATCATGCCGACGTTGTAGGAGCCGTTGTACTGCTGGGCGAAGTACGGATTCTTGTACGACGTTCCTTCAGTTGCCTTGACGTAGGCGAAACGTTTTCCTTGGCCCCACCAGTACGTCCAGTTGACGTTCCCCTGGTGGCTGGAGACGTCGATGCCGTCGACGACCGCGGCGGTGCCCATGTCGGTCGGAGCGGCCGCGGTGGTGGTGGTGGTGGTCTTGTTCTGCAGCCAGCCCATGTACGCCTCGCCGGCCTTGGTGATGCCGTGCTGGCGGGCGGTGGGGGTGGGCTGCTCGGTGCTGCTGCTTGCCTGGGCGGAGCCGATCGAGGCCAGCAAGAGGCCAAGAGTGACGGCGGCACCCGTGAAAAGGGCGGACTTCACGGTTTCCTCCAGAGAGCGATGAGGGGCGGACAGAGCGCTCGGCCTGGGTCTTACCCGGATTCGCCAAGATCCAACCCTGCATCACTTCTGTTCGGAGATTATTTACCGGCGTCACCTCCCGTTACCCTTGAGCGGTGACTCTTCGCTTGTACGACACCGCGACAGCAGCAGTGAGGGATTTCCAGCCGGTCCATCCGGGCAAGGTCGGGATCTACCACTGTGGGCTGACGGTGCAGGGTGCCCCGCATGTCGGGCACATCTACAAGGAAGTGGTCTTCGACGTCCTGCGCCGCTGGCTGGAGCGTTCCGGCTACGAGGTCACGGTGATCGCGAACGTCACCGACATCGAGGACAAGATCCTGGCCAAGTCCGCCGAGCGCGGCGTCCCGTGGTGGGCGCACGCCTACGAGTTCGAGCGCGAACTGCACTGGGCGTACGACGTCCTCGGCTGCCGCCCGCCGACGTACGAGCCGCGCGCCACCGGGCACATCCCGGAGATGCTCGAGATGATCGAGCAGCTGATCGAGCGCGGGCACGCGTACGTCGCCCCGGACGGCTCCGGCGACGTGTACTTCGACGTCCGCTCGTGGCCGGAGTACGGCGCCCTCTCGCACCAGCGGATCGACGACATGGAGGCCGCCGAGGACGCGGACCCGCGCGGCAAGCGCGACCCGCGGGACTTCGCGCTCTGGAAGGGGTACGTCGAGGGCACGCCGCGGACCGCCTCCTGGCCGACGCCGTGGGGCCGCGGCCGCCCGGGCTGGCACCTGGAGTGCTCCGCGATGGCCGGCAAGTACCTCGGCGACGAGTTCGACATCCACGGCGGCGGGCTGGACCTGCGGTTCCCGCACCACGAGAACGAGCTGGCGCAGTCGACCGCGGTCGGGCACACGTTCGCCCGGTTCTGGATGCACAACGCGCTGGTCACCACGGCCGGCGAGAAGATGTCGAAGTCGATGGGCAACAGCGCCGTCGTCCGGAACGTGGTCGAGCGGGTGCGCCCGATCGAGCTGCGCTACTACCTGGTGCAGTCGCACTACCGGTCGGTGGTGGAGTTCTCGTTCGAGGCGCTCGACGAGGCCGCGAAGAGCTTCCAGCGGATCGAGGGCTTCGTGACCCGGGCCGTCGAGGTGACCGGCGGGGCCGAGCCGGCCGCCGAGCTGCCCGGTGACTTCGTGGCCGCGATGGACGACGACCTCGGAACGCCGGCCGCGATCGCCGTGCTGCACAACACCGTGCGGGACGGGAACAAGCTGGTCGCGGACGGAGACTCGCCGGCGTTGCGCGAGGCGCTGGCGTCGGTGCGCGGGATGCTCGCGGTGCTCGGGCTCGACCCGCTGGCCGAGCCGTGGGTGTCGCGGACCGGCGGCAGCGACGAGCTGACCGAGGTCGTCGACGGCCTGGTGAAGGCCCTGCTGGAGCAGCGCCAGGCCGCCCGCGAGCGCAAGGACTACGCCGCCGCCGACGCGGTCCGCGACCGGCTCAAGGCACTCGGCGTCGTCGTCGAGGACACCCCCCAGGGACCACGCTGGTCCCTCGCGACTACCGAAGGAAACTGACGTGCCAGGCAGCAGCCAGCGCAAGGGAGCCGTCCGGAAGAAGCCGCGGGGCAACCCGACGGCCGGTTCCGGCGGCCGGGTCCGCCGCGGTCTCGAGGGCAAGGGCCCGACGCCGAAGGCGGTCGACCGGGTCAAGCACCCGGCGCACAAGCGGGCGAAGGCGGCCGAGCGCGCCAAGGAACGCGAGCGGAGCCGCCGTCCGCAGCGCAAGGACGGCGACTCGTCGGTCGAGTGGGTCTACGGACGGAACCCGGTGGTCGAGGCGCTGCGGGCCGGCGTCCCGGCCGCGGCGCTGCACGTTGCCGAGGGCACCGAACGGGACGCCCGGCTGCGCGAGGCGCTGCTGCTCGCGGTCGAGACCGGCGTCTCGGTGCTCGAGGTGCCGCGCCCGGAGCTCGACCGGGTGACCGCGGGCGGAGCCCACCAGGGCGTCGCGCTGCAGATCCCGCCGTACGAGTATGCGCACCCCGACGACCTGCTGGACCGGGCGTACGAGGCGCACGAGGTGCCGCTGATCGTCGCGCTCGACGGTGTCACCGACCCGCGCAACCTGGGCGCGATCACGCGCTCGGCCGCCGCCTTCGGCGCGCACGGTGTCGTCGTACCGGAGCGTCGTACGGCGTCGATGTCGGCGTCGGCGTGGAAGACGTCGGCCGGCGCCGCGGCCCGGATCCCGGTCGCGCGCGCGGGCAACCTGAACCGTGCCCTGAAGTCCTACAAGGAGGCCGGCCTCCTGGTCATCGGCCTCGACATGGACGGCGCCGTCGACCTCCCGTCCTTCGAGGCCGCCACCGAGCCCCTGGTCCTGGTCGTCGGCTCCGAGGGCAAGGGCCTGGCCCGCCTGGTCCGCGAGAACTGCGACCTGATCGTCTCGATCCCGATGACCAGCGCCACCGAATCCCTCAACGCCGGCATCGCCGCCGGCGTAACCCTCTACGAAATCTCCCGCCGCCGCGGCTAGGACGCAACTGTGGGGCCGGGTGGAGTTCGCCCGGCCCCACAGTCATGGCTGGATCAGTAGACGCTCACGCCGTAGCGGGAGAGGACTTCGGTGACGGGCTGGAAGTAGGTGGTGCCGCCGGTGGTGCAGTTGCCGGAGCCGCCGGAGGTGAGGCCGAGGGCCACGCTGCCGGCGAACAGGGCGCCGCCGGAGTCGCCGCCTTCGGCGCAGACGTTGGTGCGGATCAGGCCGGTGACGGTGCCCTCGGCGTAGTTCACCGTGGCGTTCAGGCCGGTGACCGAACCGCTGCGCAGACCGGTGGTGCTACCACTGCGCCGGACCGCCTGGCCGACGTACGCGTTGCCGGCGGACGTGATGTCCTGCGTGGAGCCGTTGTAGAGGTTCACCGAACCCGGGTGGTTCGTGTACGACGACGCGTACCGGACGATGCCGTAGTCGTTGCCGGGGAAGCTCGACCCGTACCGGGTGCCGAGCAGCGTGGTCCGGGCCGAGTTGGCGTACCAGCTCGAGCCGATGTTGGTGCAGTGGCCCGCGGTCAGGAAGTAGTACGTGCTGCCGCTGCGGACGTTGAAGCCCAGCGAGCAGCGGTACTGCCCGCTGTAGATCGCGTCGCCGCCGCGGATGAACTTCGACAGCGTGCCGGACATCTTCTCGAGCTTGATCCGGTCGCCGAACTGCTTCGTGACACCGGTCAGTTTCGCCAGCTTCGCGCCGGTGACGGTGTCGTCGTACGACACGATGATCCGGCCGTCGGGCTCGGTCTGCCACGCCGTACCCGGGATGGTCGCGTCCTCACTCAGCGTGGACGTGATCGCGGCGGCGGACAGCGTGGCCGGGTCGACCGGGGCGGCCGAGGCCTGCGTCGCCAGCAGTCCGGTGGCGGCAAGCCCGGCCGCGGCCAGGAGTGCGGTGGTACGGCGGAATGGGGACAGTTTCATGGTTGATGCCTCCTCACGATGAGGACGCCTTCGGGGCGGGGCGTCCTTGACTCAACCGTGACGAGTCCTACCCACTATCTCCCTGAGTATTCAGCCGATCTCTGAGCGTAGGGGAAACCTGCGGCTCAGTAGATGTAGACGCCGTACGCGTTGAGCGCCTCGACGACCGGCTGGAAGTAGGTCACCCCGCCCGACCTGCAGTCACCGGAACCACCGCTCGTCAGCCCGAACGCCCACTGCCGGTAGAACAGCGGCCCGCCGGAGTCACCCGGCTCGGCGCACACGCTGGTCCGGATCAGACCGGCCACCCGCCCGTCGCCGTAGTTCACGACCGCGTTCAGCCCGGTCACCCGGCCGCTCTTCAGGCCCGTGGTGGCGCCGGAGCGGTAGACGAGCTGGTTCAGGCCCGGCGTCATCGCCCGGGTGATGTCCTGCGAGCGGCCGTTGTACAGGTACACGCTGCCGCCCGGCGTCCGCATCTTGATGTCGGTGCGGTAGACGACCAGCGCGTAGTCGTTCCACGGGTAGCTGGCGTGGTGCACGGCGCCGGTGAAGACCTTGTGCCCCGGGTCCTGGTACCAGCGGGCCGCGTCGACACCGCAGTGACCGGCGGTCAGGAAGTAGTACTTGCCGCGGCGCTGGACGTTGAAGCCGACGGTGCACTTGTAGTCGCCGCCGTACGTCGCCATCCCGCCGCTGATGTACTTCTGCAGCTTGCCGGGCAGCTTCTCGAGCTTCACGTTCGGCCCGAGCTGCTTGGTCAGGCCGGTCAGCTTGGTCAGCTTGGTGCCGGTGACCGTCGGGTCGTACGACACGAGCACGGTGCCGTCCGGCTGCGTCTGCCACGCCGTACCCGGGGTGTGCACCTGGTCGTTCAGCGTCGCGGTGATCGCCCGGGCGGACAGTCGCGGCGGCTTCACCGGATCCGCGCCGGCGGGGACCGCGGCGGTCAGAGCGATAGCGGCGGCCGCCACCACGGCCGCTGTTCGTCGGAGAGATTTCATGAATACAGCCTTCCGGGGCGTACGGCGCTGAGGCGGGGTGTGGCAGCAAGAGGACGGCCCAACCCTAAGGGGAGCGCCGGTTTAGTCCAGCCGCAGGGAGTGCAGGACGAACGACGCCAGCTCGCGGTACGCCTCCGCGTCGTTCAGGCCGGTACGGCGGGCGATGTCGCCGCGCTGGATGGCCTGCATGGTGTGCGCGATCATCTCGGCCGCGAACGCGATGTCGACCTCGCGGAAGGTCTTGTGGTTGATCCCGTCCTCGATCAGCTGCCGAACCCGTTCGGCGGCGATCCGGGTGTTCCGCTCGTACACCGAGCGGGCCGGGGCGAACGTCGCCACGTCGTCGAGGAACGTCCGGCTGGCCGGCCGCAGGGCGTCGGCGACCGCGTTCAGGTACGCCGCGATCCGCCGGTCGTGCCGGGTCTGCCGCGCGACCGCCGACTCCACCTGCGCGGTGGCGTTCTTGAAGTAGTGCTTGACCACCTCGACGGCGAGCTGTTCCTTGCTCGGCGCGAGCGCGTACAGGGTCGTCTTGCTGCAGCGCAGCTCGGCGGCGAGGTCATCCAGGGTGAACCGGCTGAATCCCTGCTCGAGGAACAGAGTGAGCAGCCGGTCGAGCAGCTCGGACTGCCGGCGGGTACGTCGCCCCGGAACGACTGTTGTCATATCGAGACAGCATAGAACGATACGGAACTATGTTCGCCAGTATCGTTCCGAGTATCATTCGGGGGAGTTGTGAAAGGGGGGCCCGATGGCTGTCGACCGACTCCTGCCCACTGACGAATCCGTTGACCTGCTCGCCCTGGTCCGCGACCTGTGCGCGCACGAGCTCGCGCCGTACGCCGCTCACGCGGAGGAGAGCGAGACCTTCCCGCGCGCCGCATTCCGGACGCTCGGCAAGGCCGGCCTGCTCGGTCTGCCCTATCCGGAGCAGTACGGCGGCGCGGAGCAGCCGTACGAGGTGTACCTGCAGATGCTCGAGGAGGTCGCCGCCGCCTGGATGTCGGTCGGCGTCGGCGTCTCGGTGCACACGATGACCAGCTACGCGCTGGCGACGTTCGGGACCGACGAGCAGAAGGACCGGCTGCTGCCGGACGTGGTCGGCGGCGAACTGCTCGGGGCGTACGCGCTCTCCGAGCCGCAGGCCGGCTCCGACATCAGCTCGATGACCACGCGGGCGGTCCGGGACGGCGACGAGTACGTCCTGACCGGGACGAAGGCGTGGATCAGCCACGGCTCGCACGCCGACTTCTACACGACGTTCGCGCGGACGTCGGACGACCCGAAGCGCGGGATCTCGGCGTTCCACGTGCCCGCGTCGGCCGCCGGGCTGAGCTTCGGCGCTCCGGAGCGGAAGATGGGGATGACCGGGTCGACCACGACGCTGGTCAACTACGACGGCGTCCGGATCCCGGCCGCGAACCTAATCGGGTCCGAGGGTGAGGGCATGCGGATCGCGTTGTCCGCGCTGGACTCCGGCCGGCTCGGGATCGCCGCGTGCGCGATCGGCCTGGCGCAGGCCGCGCTCGACGCCGCGGCGGCGTACGCGAAGGAACGGCAGCAGTTCGGGCAGGCGATCGCGGACTTCCAGGGCGTGCAGTTCCTGCTCGCCGACATGGCGGCGGCGGTCGAGTCCGGGCGGGCGACGTACCTGCAGGCCGCGCGCCGGCGCGATCTCAGCCGGCCGTTCACGCAGCAGGCCGCGATCGCGAAGCTGGTCTGCACGGACGCCGCGATGAAGGTGACCACGGACGCGGTGCAGGTGCTCGGTGGGTACGGTTACACCCGCGAGTTCCCGGTCGAGCGCTACATGCGCGAGGCCAAGGTGACGCAGATCTTCGAAGGCACGAACCAGATCCAGCGGCTCGTGATCAGCCGTGATCTCTTGAGGAGCGTTTGATGAAGTTCAGCCCGTCCGACGTCGCGCTGGTCACCGGTGGTGGTTCGGGGCTCGGTGAGGCGACCGTACGGCGGTTGGCGGCGGACGGGCTCGGCGTGGTGATCGTCGACCTGCCGTCGTCCGCGGGCAAGGCGATCGCGGACGAGCTGGGCGACCGGGTGGTGTTCGCGCCGACGGACGTGACCGACGAGGCGGCCGTCACCGCTGCTCTCGACGCCGCCGATGCGCTGGGCACGCTGCGGGTGGCGGTGAACTGTGCCGGTGTGGCGACGCCCGGCCGGGTCGTCGGCCGCAAGGGGCCGTTGCCGCTGGCAATCTTCCGGCAGGTGATCGAGATCAACCTGATCGGCACCTTCAACGTACTGCGGCTGGCCGCCGAGCGGATGATCGCCGCCGAGCCGTCGGAGGACGGGGACCGCGGCGTCGTGGTGATGACCGCGTCGATCGCGGCGTACGACGGCCAGGTCGGCCAGGCGGCGTACGCGTCGAGCAA
This sequence comes from Kribbella sp. HUAS MG21, assembly GCF_040254265.1. Lineage (GTDB taxonomy): Bacteria > Actinomycetota > Actinomycetes > Propionibacteriales > Kribbellaceae > Kribbella. The sequence goes on along the minus strand of NZ_CP158165.1, from coordinate 1,367,504 downwards.
GGGCGGCATCGTCGCGCTGACCCTGACAGCCGCGCGCGACCTGGCGGACAAGGGCATCCGGGTCGTCACGATCGCCCCCGGCACCATGGAAACCCCCATGCTCGCCGGCCTCCCCGAGGAAACCCGCACCGCCCTCGAACAGCAGGTCCCGCACCCGTCCCGCCTCGGCAAGCCCTCCGAGTACGCCGCCCTCGTCCACCACATCCTCGAAAACCAACTCCTCAACGGCGAAGTAATCCGCCTGGACGGCGCCCTCCGCATGCCACCCCGCTGATGCGCTTCCGCGCGGTCCTGCTGCGCGCGGGCTCGCCGTTCGGCGCAGCTCTGGTTCAGAGTCCGCAAGCCGACCACGTACGGCGTCAAGGCGTTGCTCCGACAAGCCGACGGTCGCTTCCTGGTCGTTCGCCACTCGTACGCCGACACCCGCCGCTGGGCCCTCCCCGGCGGCGGCTACAACCCAACGCGCGAAACCCCAGCCCAAGCAGTCGCCCGCGAGATCCAGGAAGAACTAGGCCTCGCCATTCCCGCGGACGCCTTCACTGTCGTCACCACCACCCTCACCACCCTCGAAGGCAAACACGACACCCTCACGATCCTCACCGCGTACACCGACGGCGATGAGTTGAAATTCTCGGCGGAGATCGCCGAGGCGCGCTGGGTGAGAAGCCTTCAGGAACTGGGTGATGCGCCGCTGTCCAAGTGGTTGCTCTTGGCACTCGCCGAGTAGCTGCGGTGCGCTCGGATTACCACTCGGCGAAGGAACCGTCGTCGTGGCGGAGGAGGGGGGAGCGCCAGCGGTGGGGGGTGGCGGCTGCGGCGCGGACGGCTTCCTCGTTGACCTCGATGCCCAGGCCTGGGGCGGTGGGGCGTTGGACGTGGCCGTCGGTGAAGGCGAAGACGCGCGGGTCCACCAGGTAGTCGAGCAGCGCGTTGCCGCCGCCGTACTCGATGCCGAGGCTCTGCTCCTGGATCAGGAAGTTCGGTACGGCGAAGTCCAGCTGCAGGCTGGCGGCCAGCGTGATCGGTCCGAGCGGGCAGTGCGGGGCGACGCTGACGTCGTACGCCTCCGCCATCGCGGCGATCCGGCGTACTTCGGAGATGCCGCCGGCGTGCGAGATGTCCGGCTGGGCCACGGCGATCCCGGTCGGCAGCACGTCCCGGAAGTCCCAGCGGGAGAACAGCCGCTCGCCGGTCGCGATCGGGATGCTGGTCGACTCGGTCACCCGCCGCAGATCGCGCGCGAACTCGGGCAGCACCGGCTCCTCGACGAACATCGGCAGCAACGGCTCGAGCAACGGCAGGATCTGCCGCGTGGCCGCCGTACTGAACCGCCCATGGAAATCGAGCGCGATGTCCACACCGTCCCCGAGCGCCGAGCGCAACGCCTCCACCCGGCTCACCGCCGCCCGCAGCTGGGCCGGCGACGGAATCGGCGGCAGCGCCTCCGACAAGTTGAGCTTCACGGCCGTGAACCCCTTGGCCACCTTGGCCTGCGCCTCGTCGACGAGCTGCGCGTTGTCCCGCCCGTGAACCCACGTGTAGACCCGCGCCCGCTCGCGAACCGGCCCACCCAGCAACTCGTGCACCGGCACCTCATGGAAGCGCCCCTTGATGTCCCACAAGGCCTGGTCGATCCCCGCCAGCGCGCTCGACAGCACCGGCCCGCCGCGGTAGAACCCGCCCTTGGCCATCACCTGCCAGTGCTCCTCGATCCGCAGCGGATCCGCACCGTCGAGGTACTCCATCAACGCCGCGACCGCGCCCTGCACCGCCTCGGCGCGCCCCTCGACGATCGGCTCACCCCACCCGCTGATCCCCTCGTCGGTGTCGATCCGCAGGAACTGCCACCGCGGCGCCACCAGGAACGTTTCGTATCCGACGATCTTCACATGAGTCGTCGCGGGGTCGCCCAGAGGTTCTGGGCGGGCAGGAACCGCGACTCCCTCCCTTCGCGAACTGGGGACTGTCGGTCCCTGCTGATTGGCTGTACGGCATGTCGCGCTTCAGGATCTATCCGACACCCAAGCAGGAGGCTGCACTCCTGCAGCACTGTGCGCATGCTCGGTATGTCTGGAATTTGGCGCTCGAACAGTGGTCGATGTGGGCTCCCCACCGTGGCCCAGCGCCGAGATTTGTGAAGCAGTGCAGGCAGTTGACCGAGGCGCGAGCCGAGTTCGGCTGGTTGCGAGCGGGATCGCAGACTGTGCAGCAGCAGGCACTGCGGGACTTCGACCAAGCACTGAAGGGCTTCTACAGCGGTACCCACAGGCGGCCGAGATGGCGCAAGGCGGGGCTGCACGAGGGTTTCCGCATCGTCGGGTCCCAAGCCTCGCGGATCGTCAAGCTGAACCGGAGATGGGCCAAGGTCAACATACCGAAGGTCGGCTGGGTTCGCCTGCGGATGTCCCGCAAGATTCCCGACGCGAAGTCGTACCGCATTTCCCGGGACCGCATGGACCGCTGGCATATCGCTTTCGCTGTAGTACCAGAGCCGGTCCCGGGCCCGGGCACGGGAGCAGTTGTCGGAGTGGATCGCGGTGTCACGCTCTCGGCAGTGTTGAGTACCGGCGAACTCCTCGAGTGTCCAGGGTGGTCGAAGCATGAGCAAGAACGGTTGAAGCATCTGCAGCGCCGTTTGGCCCGTGGCCGGAGAGGCTCGAATCGTCGTCGGCGCCTCAGGCTCGCGATCGCCAAGCTGCACAGACGAGCGGCCAACCGCCGCAAAGACTGGGTGGAGAGGATCAGTACTGATCTTGCCCGTCGCTTCGATGTCATTCGTGTCGAGGATCTGCGAATCGTCTCGATGACCAAGCGACCCAAGCCCAGACCTGATCCTCGACGACCGGGCGTCTATCTGCCGAACCAGCGCCGCGCCAAGGCAGGACTCAATCGTGGAATTCTGATGAACGGCTGGGGCGACCTTGCTCGCCGACTGGAGGAGAAAGCGCCCGGTCGCGTCGAGAGGGTCAACCCCGCAAACACCTCGCTGACCTGCAGCGTCTGCGGGCATTGCACGTCGAAGAACCGTGAGAACCAAGCGGTGTTTCGGTGTGTGGCCTGTGGACATCGGGCGAACGCGGACGTGAACGCGGCAATCAACATCGCGGCCGGACGGGCCGTCAGCGCGCGCCGAGAGACGCCCGTCAGGGTCTCGCAGAAGCGTGAACCTCAACCCACTACCTCCGCGTAGAAAGTTGGAATCTCCGTCGCGCTGACGGAGAGGACGTCAAACTGCCTCATCTGGTTGGTTGTCGGGTGCGGCGAGCAGGGCGGTGACCAGTTGGTCGGTCTGGCGGAGGACCAGGGCCGCGGCGCCGGACGCGCCGGCGCGGGCGCCGAGGTCGAGCTCGGCGGCGACCACGTCGGCGTCGCGGGTCAGCGGCATCGCCGTACGGCGTAACGTCGCGCGGATCGGCTCCAGGACCAGGTCGCCGGCGCGGGCGAGCTCGCCGCCGACGATGATCCGCTCCGGGTTCAGCAGGTTGCAGATGTTCGCGAGCACGCGCCCGGTCAGCTCTCCGGCTTCACGAAGCACTCGTAAGGTTTCTGCCTGACCGTTGTCCGCGGCCACGAGTAGTTCGTCGAGCCCGGCGTCCTCGCCGAGCACCGGCGCGAGGGCCGTGAGGACGGCGGGCAGTGACGCGTACTGCACCAGGCAGCCGCGGTTGCCGCAGGGGCACGGTGCGCCGGACGAGTCCGCGGACAGGTGGCCGATCTCGCCGCCACCGCCGCGCGCGCCGCCGTGGTGCAGGTTGCCGTCGACAAGCAACCCGGACCCGATCCCGGTCGACAACCCGAGGTACAGCACATCGCGCACGTCCCGCCCCGCACCCCAGGTGAACTCGGCGACCGCCTCGAGCCGCGTGTTGTTCTCAACCAGCACCGGTACGGCGAGATGCCGGCCGAACTCCGCCGCGACGTTCACGCCGGCCCAGGCCTGCCCAGGTAGCGACGGACCCACCACGCCGGTCTGCAGATCGAGCGGCCCGGGAACGCCGATCGCGACGCCGACCAGGCTGTCGCGATCGAGACCCGCGGCGGCCAGCAACTCGTCGAGCAGCCCGAGACCGGCCGTCAGCCGCTCCTGCCACGGGGTGTCCCCAGCAACGCGCACGCCGTCGCTGGCCAGCGTCGTACCCGACAAGTCCGTCAGGTGACACCAGACCCGCTCGAGCGTGAAGTCGAGCCCCGCGGCCGCACCCGCGGCCGGATTGGCCCGCAGGAAGCCCCGGGCGCGGCCGTCCACTTCCGAGGCGTCGATGCCGGCCCGGGCGACCTGGTCGCCGACCACCTCGATCACCACGCCGCCGGTGATCAGGTCGGCCGCGATCGTCGACACCGTCGTCCGGGAGACGCCGCAGATCCGCGCCAGCTCGGCGCGGTGCAGCGCGCCGTGCTCCATCAGCGCGGACAGCATCCGCTCGGAATTGGTGCGCCGCAGCGCTCGCAGGGATCCGGTGTCCTTCGCAGCCACGACGTCGAGTATCGGCGGAACCGGTTCACGCCGTCAACAAAACGGACAGTCTGTGTTCGAAGTCTTGACACAAAAGCCGAAGTGCTCGAACAATTTCGGCCACAGCTCCCGGGACGGCCCGGGGCCCGGCGACCTGGACGACGACATGGACGGTGGGCAGGACAGCGCGCCACTGGTGGTGGTCACCGGCGGCCTGGGCCGCGTCGCCACGGTGGTCATGCCGTGGCTGCGCAAGCAGTACCGCGTCCGCCTGGTCGACCGGGCCGCGACGGCGACGCGCTCCGGCGAGCTGGTCCAGGCCGACATCGGCGATCCCGAGGCGGCCCGGGCCGCACTGGCCGGCGCCGACGCCGTCCTGCACCTGGCGGGGAACAGCAGCCCCTGGCAAACCTGGGACAGCGTGTACGCCGCCAACGTGTGGACGACGCAGGTAGTACTCGAGGCCGCAGCAGCAATCGCCGTACCGAAGCTCGTGCTGGCCAGCTCGCTGCACGCGGCCGGCGAGTACAACCGGCCGCAGTACTGGCCGGTCGACCCACGCCTCGATCCACGCCCGTGCTGTCCGTACGGCCTGGGCAAGGTCGTGCTGGAGGCGCTGGGGCGGACACACGCGGACCGCACCGGTGCATCGGTCACTTGCCTGCGGCTAGGCCTCACCGGCTGGCCGCCGAGCGAACGCCGGTACCTCGGCCAGTGGCTGTCCGACGACGACGCCGGCCGGCTGATGCTCGCCGCCCTCACCTCGACCGAGCGGTACGGCGTGCACTTCGGCGTCTCCGCCAACACCCGCAACCACTGGGACACCACCTCCGCCCGGCACGAGCTGGGCTACCGACCCGAAGACGACAGCGAGGCGCTCGCGGACCGGGCCGGGCCCTCCTCCGGCCCGGTCTGCCGGCTCTTCGATCCCGAAACATCCGATTGAGAGGTTGCCCATGACCACAACGAACCCCGGGTTGTCCCGCCGCCGGTTCCTGGCACTCGGCGGCGCCGCCGCCGGCGGAGCGCTGGCGGTGGGCTGCTCGCCCGCGTCCTCCACGAACACCCCGGTCGCGACCGGTACCGGCTCGGCCGCCAAGGGCGTCGTGACCGTGATGTCGCAGTCCGGCGAGTTCGGCCCGAAGGAAGCCAAGGCCGCGTCGCAGGCGCTCGGCCTGACCGTGAAGACGGTCGAGTACGACCTGACCAAGCTCACCGCGATGCTTGCCAGCGGCAACCCGCCGGACGTGGTCCGGGGCATGGGCGCGACCGAGACGCCGTACCTGGTGGCCCGGCAGGTCGCGGAGAACCTCGACCCGTACTTCGAGAAGAGCGAGCTGATCAAGGCCGACGACATCGACCCGGTCAACGACGTCTGGCGGTACGACGGCCAGAAGCAGGGCAGCGGCCCGCGGTACGGGTTCGCGAAGGACTACTCGCAGGACTGCACGATCTGGTACAACGGCGCGCTGTTCGACGCGGCGAAGGTGACGCGGCCGAGCGCGACGACGCCGCTGCTGCTCGACGAGCTGCTCGACGAGGGCAAGCGCCTGGTGAAGCGGCAGGGCGCGAAGGTCAGCGTCTACGGCCTGAACCCGAACGGCCTCGGCCTGTTCGGCCAGCTGACCTGGATGACCGACCTGGCCGGCGGCAAGCTGACGTCCGACGATCTCGCGTCGGTCGACTTCAGCAGCCCGGAGGCGCAGCGCGCGCTGACCTGGTACCTCGAGTACGCGAAGGCCGGGATCGGCCCGACCGTGCTGAACCCGGACCCGAACGGCTGGGACGGCCCGACGTTCCAGGCCGGCCGGATGGCGGCGACGCTCAGCGGCTACTGGCTCGGCGGGCTGTTCTCCGGCGACGCGAAGTCCGCGAAGGTGGCCGGGTTCGCGCCGGCTCCGCAGTTCGACACCGGACGCCGGGTCAGCCCGTGCTTCGGCGCGACCGGGCTGTGGATGCCCAAGGCCGGCAAGAACAAGGACGCCGCCTGGAAGGTCATGGAGTGGTACCTGGCCGGTGAGCCAGCGAAGGCCCGCGCGGCCGGCGGCTGGGGGATCCCGCCGCTGAAGTCGCTGCAGAAGCTGATGCCGCAGAAGCTGCCGTACCAGAAGCAGGCGTACGACGTGCAGATGGCCGAGAAGGAGCACTTCTCCGTCACGTCGTACACGCCGTACGTCCGGCAGGACGCGATCAACGCGGTCATCACCCGCGAGTTGCCGAAGGCAATCAAGGGCAGCGTCTCGGCCGGACAGTTCGCCGACACGCTGAACGACCAGATCAACGCGCAGCTGGCGGACGGAAAGAAGCGGTTGCGGTGAGCTCCGCGCTGACGGAGGTACGGCGTACCACGACGGCGGCCGCCGCGCCGCCCGCGGATCGGAGGAAGAAGCCGCCGGGCTTGAAGCGCGCGCGGACGTTCTACCTGTTCGTCGCGCCGTGGATCATCGGTTTCGTCGCACTGACCGTGTTCCCGCTCGGGTACGCCTTCTGGCTCAGCCTGACCGACTCCGACGGGCTCTCGCCGCGGACCCATTTCGTCGGCTTCGACAACTACGTGGAGATCTTCCAGGATCCGCTGACGCTGAGCTCGCTGGGCAAGACCGGGCTGTTCGCGCTGGTGACGGTGCCGCTGTCGATCCTCGCCGGGTTGCTGCTGGCGGTGATGCTGAACCAGCCGATCAAGGGACGCGGACTGCTGCGCGGCCTGATCTACCTGCCGGCGGTGGTGCCTCCGGTGGGCGCGGCGCTGACGTTCCGGTTGATCTTCGACCGGGACGCGGGTGCGGCCAACGGTGTCCTCAGCGGGCTCGGCGCGGACCCGATCACCTGGCTGGTCGATCCGAACGTGCGGTACGTGCTGTACGCGCTGGTGTTGTGGGGCTGCGGCGGGTCGATGATCATCTCGCTGGCCGGGCTGCAGGACATCCCGCGCGAGCTGCTCGAGGCGGCGCAGGTCGACGGGGCGTCGTACTGGCAGTCGTTCACGCGGATCACGGTGCCGTTGCTGTCGCCGGTGATCCTGTTCCAGGTGATCACCGGGGTGATCGGGTCGCTGCAGTCGTTCGCGCCGTTGCTGTTGTCGTCGGGGTCGCTGAGCGGCGCGGGGACCGTGCCGCAGGGCAACTACCTCTACATGATCCACGTGTTCGCGCAGTACTTCAGCGCCTCGCGGTTCGGGTACGCGTCGGCGATGTTGTGGCTGCTGTTCGCGGTGATCCTGCTGGTGACGCTGGTGATCATCAAGGTCAGCGCCCGCACCGTGTTCTACACCGTCGAGCCGGAGGGCAAGAAATGACCCGGACCTATCGGTGGGCGCTGTGGCTGGTGCTGCTGGCCGTCGTCGTGGCGATGCTCAGCCCGATCGCGTGGCTGGTGCTGACCTCGCTGAAGTCGCCGGCCGAGATGGCGTCGTTCCCGCCGACCTGGTGGCCGCAGGAGCCGCGGCCGGCGAACTACACCGACGCGATCAGCAAGGTGAACTTCCTCGGCGCGACGCAGAACTCGCTGACGATCGCGTTCATCACCACGACGCTGACCACGCTGAGCTCGGCGTGGGTCGGGTTCGGGTTCGCGCGGTTGTCGGCGCCGGGGAAGAAGCAGCTGTTCGTCGTCCTGCTGGCCACGATGATGCTGCCCGGGATCGTGACGTTGGTGCCGACGTACCTGATCTTCGCGAAGCTGCACATGGTGAACACGTACTGGCCGTGGGTCGCGTGGGGGCTCGGCGGCAGCGCCTTTCTGATCTTCCTGTTCCGGCAGTTCTTCGCCGGGATCCCGCGAGAGATGGAGGAGGCCGCGATCATCGACGGCTGCGGGTACGTCGGGATCTTCTGGCGGATCTTCCTGCCGCAGTCGTGGCCGGTGATCGCGGCCAGCGTGATCCTGTCCTTCACCGGCGCGTGGGGCGACTTCGTGGGGCCGGCGATGTTCCTCAGCCAGGACAGTACGACGCTCGCGGTCGCGATGGCCTCCGGCTACGTGAACGACAAGGGCCTGCCCCTCAACAACCTGGTCGCCGCCGGAGCCGTGATGTACGTGCTCCCGGTCCTGGTCCTGTTCCTCTTCATGCAACCTCGCTTCGTCAGCGGCTTCTCCACATCCGGAATCAAGTGACGGAGGTACGAGATGACGGTACGACGACGCGCGGCGGCGCTGGCCGCCGCCGGACTGGTCGACCGGGCTCGCGCCGACCACCGGCTTTGGCCGCCGGACGCGACCACCCCGTTCCCGAACTCGTTCGACGTCGACTACATCCGCGTCTACACGGCGCGCTAGTCCGGCTCGGGAAGCGTCGGCGTCGGCAGCGCCAGCTTCTCGTCCGGCTTCGCGGCGAGGACGTCGTTCACGTACGAGCGGGCCGCCTCCATGGTGTCCACCTCATGGCCTGCCTGCTCGGAAAGGAACCAGCGGTGCTCGAGCACCTCGTGGAAGACCTCGGCGGGCTCGAGCTTGCGCCGCAGGTTGCGCGGCACCGACCGGACGACCGGCTCGAACACCTCGGTCAGCCACTGGTGGGCGACGATCTCCTCGTCCTCGTTCTGTTGGTCGGTCGCGGCCGCGAACGAGTCCAGGTCGTTGAGCAGCCGGCGCGCCTGGTTCTCCTCGACGTCCAGGCCGGTGAGCCGGAGCAGCCGCCGCGAGTGGTGCCCGGCGTCGACGACCTTCGGCTGGATGCGGACCTGGCTGCCGTCCCAGTCGGTGATGATGTCGATCTCGGCGACGTCGAAGCCGAGCTCGTTCAGCCGCCGGATCCGGGAATCCAGCCGGTGCATCTCGTCGGTCGCGAACTCCTCCGGCGCGGTCAGCTCGGCCCAGAGCGCCTCGTACCGCTTCTGGATCGACTCGACGGTCTCCTGTGGGTCGATGTCCTCGTCGAGCAGCCCGCCCTCCTGCAGGTCGAGCAGCTCGCCGAACAGGTTGATCTCGGCGGTATAGAGGTCGTGCGCCCGCTGGCCGTCGGAGATGTCCTGGTGCAGCTCGCCGGTCTCGGCGTCCACGAGGTACGCCGCGAACGCACCGGCGTCGCGGCGGAACAAGGTGTTGGACAGCGAGCAGTCGCCCCAGAAGAAGCCGTTCAGGTGCAGCCGGACGATCAGCGCGACCAGCGCGTCGATCAGCCGGTTGACGGTGTCCGGGCGCAGCGTGCTGGAGAACAGCGCGCGGTACGGCAGCGAGAACTGCAGGTGCCGGGTGATCAGGATCGAGTCGATCGGCTCGCCGTTGCGGTCCACCCGGTCGGTGATCACGCCGACCGGTTCGACCGACGGCGCCTCCAGCCGTTCGAGGTCGCGGAGCAGGCGGTACTCGTGCATCGCCAGGTGCTCGAGGACCTCCTTGATCGCGTACACGCTGCCGTTGACCCGGACGAACCGGACCACGTGCCGGGAGATACCGCGGGGCAGCGCGACGAGCTGGTCCTCCGGCCAGTCCTCCAGCGGGACGTCCCAGGGGAGCGACAGCAGACCGGTGTCCGGGCGGGTGGCGACGAATCGGGGCACGGAGACCAGTCTGTCAGCATCCTGATCTCTCAGGGAGCAGATCCGGCCCGCGAAACGGTGTACGCAAGTCCTTGCAAGTTCTTGCGTTGGAAGGCGTAGGGTTTGCGTCATGACACGACGACTTGCAGAGGTGGCCCGGAAGGTCGGGGTCAGCGAGGCCACGGTCAGCCGCGTCCTGAACGGGAAGCCCGGAGTGTCCGAAGCCACCCGGGAGGCCGTGCTCACCGCGCTCGACGTGCTCGGGTACGAGCGGCCCACGCAGCTGCGCGGCGACCGCGCCCGGCTGGTCGGCCTGGTGCTGCCGGAGTTGCAGAACCCGATCTTCCCCGCGTTCGCCGAGGTCGTCGGCGGCGCGCTGGCGCAGCAAGGTTTCACGTCCTTGCTCTGCACCCGGACGGTCGGCGGCGTGTCCGAGGCCGACTACGTGGACCTGCTCCTCCAGCAGCAGGTGTCGGGGGTCGTGTTCGCCGGCGGGTTCTACGCCCAGGCGGACGCACCGCACCAGCACTACGAGCTCATCCAGGAGCGCAAGCTGCCGACCGTACTGGTCAACGCGGCGGTCGACCACCTCGGGTTCCCGCAGGTCTCGTCCGACGACCATGTCGCGGCCGAGATGGCGATCGGGCACCTGCGCGCGCTCGGTCACCGGCGGATCGGCATGGTGCTCGGCCCGCGCGACCACATCCCGTCGCGGCGGAAGCTGGACGCCTTCCTGGCCGCGGAGGAGGCCGACCCGCAGCTGGTCGAGCACACGATGTTCTCGCTCGAGGGCGGCCACGCGGCGGCGACCAAACTGGTGAACGCCGGCGTCACCGGCATCGTCTGCGCCAGCGACATCCTCGCGCTCGGGGCGATCCGCGCGGTCCGCCGGGCCGGCCTGAGCGTGCCCGACGAGGTGTCGGTGATCGGGTACGACGACTCCGCGATGATGAACTGCACCGACCCGCCGCTGACCACGGTCCGGCAGCCGATCGACGCGATGGGCCGGGCCGCCGTCGACATGCTGGTCGCGCTGATCGAGCGCGCCGTCGTACCGGCCGACGAGCTGCTGTTCGAGCCTGAGCTCGTCGTCCGCGCGTCGACCGCGCGGGCGCGCATCTAGCCCGACACAGCACCTGGCAGCCGCTGACCGACAGGTCGGCGGCTGCTGTCGTTTGCCCTCTGGCGAGCAATCTCCCACAGGAAGTCACGTTTTTGCAATCTCAGATCGAAGTATTGCGTTCCTGGCGTCCAGTTCCCTACGGTGTCGGCACCAGTCAAGGGAGAGGGTGGAGATGACCAGAAGGCGCCGCGGGCTCAGCCTGCTGCTGGTGACGGGACTCGGGCTGGTGGCCGCGTCCTGCGGATCGGATGACCAGAAGTCGGCGGGGGAGACCGACGGCAAGGTGACGATCACGGTCGGCTGTCAGCCGCCGAAGAGCAACCCGAAGGAGCGCGAGGCCTGGGACGCGGACGTCACCGCGTTCCAGCAGGCGCACCCGAACATCACGGTCGAGGGCAAGGACGCGTTCCCCTGCATCAACCCGGACACGTTCCAGGCCAAGCTGGCCGGCGGGACGCAGGAGGACGTCTTCTACGTCTACTACACCGACGTCCGGAAGATCATCGAGAAGAAGCAGGCCGCCGACATCAGCCAGTACGTCGGCAGCGTCGGCAAGGTGAAGGACCTGCGCCAGGACGTGATGAGCGTCTTCAAGGACGGCGACAAGACCTACGGTCTGCCGCGGAACAACTACAACATGGGCCTGGTCTACAACCGCAAGCTGTTCACCCAGGCCGGACTGGACCCGGCCAACCCGCCGAAGACCTGGGACGAGGTGCGCGCGGCCGCGAAGAAGATCGCCGCGCTCGGTCCGGGGTATGTCGGGTTCGGTGAGTACTCGGCCGGCAACACCGGCGGCTGGCACTTCGCGGCGGAGCTCTACGCGCGCGGCGGGTCGATGACCAGCGAGGACGGCAAGACCGCGGCCTTCAACAGCCCGGAGGGCAAGGCGGTCCTGGAGACCCTGCAGAAGATGCGCTGGGAGGACAACTCGATGGGCAGCAAGCAGCTGCTCCAGTGGGAGGACCTGATGCGCATGATGGGCGGCGGCAAGCTCGGCATGATGATCGGCGCGCCGGACGTCGTGCAGTCGGTGAACAACGACTTCAAGGGCAAGTTCGAGGACTACGGCGTGGCCGCCGTACCGGAGTCGGAGGGCAAGTCGTCGCTGAGCGGCGGCGACGGGTACATGTTCAACCCGAAGGCGTCGCCGGAGAAGATCAAGGCCGGCCTGCTGTGGCTGGAGTTCCACGAGCTGACGCCGGGCCAGGGGCAGTTCAACTACCAGCGCGCGAAGGCGCAGGGCCGTCCGGTCGGCCTGCCGATCCCGGACCTGTACGGGAACAGTGCCCCGGGCAACGAGATCAACGCGCTGCGCAAGCAGCACGCCACCGTGCCGGTCGACAACTTCACGCCGTACGTCGAGGCGCAGGGCAGCATCACGAACAAGCTCGAGCCGCCGAAGGCCCAGGAGCTGTACGCCGTCCTCGACGTCGCGATGTCCGCCGTCCTGACCCGCAAGGACGCCGACATCGACAAGCTGCTCGCCGACGCGGAGTCCAAGGCCAACAAGATCCTGGCGAAGAACACGTAATGACCGTGACCGAGGAGCGGGTCCGTCGTCCCCAGCCGCTGGGGACGACGGACCGGCGATCCCCCCGCAGGCGCGACGCGCGGCGGCGGGCCGTGGGCCGCAACCTGACGGCGTACGGCTTCCTCTGCGGCGCGCTGATCTGCTTCGCGCTGTTCTCCTGGTACCCGATGGTCCGGGAGATCGTGCTGAGCTTCCAGCAGAACAACTTCGTCGACCCCGGACGCTGGGTCGGGTTCGACAACTTCCGGACCGTGATCGCGGACCCGGCGTTCGCGGCTGCGTGGCTGAACACGGCGGTGTTCAGCGGGCTGGCGCTGGTGATCGGGTACGCCGTGCCGTTCGTCCTGGCCGTCGTACTCAACGAGTTGAAGCACGCGAAGGCGTACCTGCGGTTCGTCGTCTACCTGCCGGTGATGCTGCCGCCGGCGGTCGCGGTGCTGCTGTTCAAGTGGTTCTACGACCCGGGCGCGGGGCTCTTCAACCAGGCGCTGGACGCCGTCCACCTGCCGCCGCTCAGCTGGCTGGACTCGACGAGTACGGCGCTCGTCAGCCTGGTGATCGTGTCGACGTGGATGAACCTCGGGACCGGCACGCTGATCTACCTCGCCGCGCTGCAGAGCATCCCGGGTGAGCTGTACGAGTCCGCGGAGCTCGACGGCGCCGGGCTGTTCAAGCGGGTCCGGCATGTGACGATCCCGCAGACCAAGCTGATCCTGCTGGTGATGCTGCTGCTGCAAATCGTCGCGACCATGCAGGTGTTCATCGAGCCGTACCTGTTGACCGGTGGCGGCCCGGAGAACGCGACCGTGACGGTCGCCTACCTGATGTACCAGTACGCGTTCAACTTCGGCGACTTCGGCGGCGGATCCGCGCTCGGGCTGATGCTGATGATCGTGCTGATGGTGTTCTCCGCGATCTACCTGCGGGTGTCCCGGGAGGCCGAGCGATGAGAACCCTGGTGTCCCCCCAAGCGCTGCGCAGTCCGCGTGGGCGCTTCGTCTACTGGACGGTGCTGACGGTCACGGTCGTCGGGTTCACCGGCGCGTTCGTGTTCCCGCTGTACTGGATGGTGACCGGCGCGCTGAAGTCACCGGACGAGCTCGCGCAGATCCCGCCGAGCTTCTTTCCGAAAACGTTTGACCTGCAGGTGTACGCGGACGCGTGGGAGCAGTTGCAGCTCGGGGTGTTCCTGAAGAACACCGCGCTGTACGCCGGTGGCGCGTGGTTGTTCACGCTTGCGGTCGATGTCTCGGCGGCGTACGCGCTGTCGAAGCTGCGGCCGATGCTCGGGAAGCTGGTGCTGGGCGCGATGCTGGCGACCTTGATGATCCCGCCGATGGTGCTGCTGCTGCCGACGTACCTGGTGGCGAAGGACCTGCCGATCCTGCACCTCGACCTGCTGAACACTCCGTGGGCGATCTGGTTGCCGGCGGCCGCAAACGGCTTCTTCGTGTTCCTGCTGAAGCGGTTCTTCGACTCGATCCCGAAGGAACTGCTCGAGGCCGCGGAGATCGACGGCGCGACACCGCTGCGGATCCTCTGGTCGATCGTGCTGCCGGTGTCCCGGCCGATCATCGGCGTGGTGTCGATCCTGTCCGTCGTGACGGTCTGGAAGGACTTCGTCTGGCCCCTCCTGGTCCTCCCGGAAACCAGCAAGATGTCGATCAGCGTCGGCATCGCGTCCCTGTCCGCCCAACTGCCCCAGAACGTCCTGATCGCCTCCCTGGTCATCGCCAGCCTGCCCACGATCCTGGTGTTCTTCGTATTCCAGCGCAGCATCATGGCCGGCCTCACCGCCGGAAGCTTGAAAGGTTAAGGAGATTTGATGGCCGACGAGTGGTGGCGCGGTGCTGCGATCTACCAGGTCTACCTGCGTAGCTTCGCCGACGGCAACGGCGACGGGATCGGGGATCTGGCCGGGTTGCGGGCGAGGTTGCCGTATCTGGCGGAGCTCGGGATCGACGCGATCTGGTTGAACCCGTGGTACCCGTCGCCGATGGCCGACGGTGGGTACGACGTCGCGGACTACCGGGCGATCGAGCCGGCGTTCGGGACGCTCGCCGAAGCCGAGGCGTACATCGCCGAGGCGCACGCGCTGGGCATCCGGACGATCATCGACATCGTGCCGAACCATGGGTCCGACCAACAGGACTGGTTCGTCGAGGCGCTGCGCGCCGGACCCGGTTCACCCGAGCGCGAGCGGTTCGTGTTCCGCGCCGGCCGCGGTGACGGCCCGCCCAACGACTGGCAGTCGATCTTCAACGGCCCCGCCTGGACGCAGGTCGCGGACGGCGAGTGGTACCTGCACCTGTTCGCCCCGGAGCAGCCCGACTTCAACTGGCGCAACCCGGAGGTGGTCGAGGAGTTTCACGACATCCTCCGGTTCTGGCTGGAGCGCGGTGTGGACGGGATCCGCATCGACAGTGCCGCCGTACTGTTCAAGGACCTCGACAGCGAGGCGGAGTCGTACACCGACCACGACGAGGTGCACGAGGTGTACCGCGGTTGGCGGCGGATCGCCGACACGTACGACGACCGGTTCTTCGTCGGCGAGATGTGGATGCCGGACCAGGAGCGGTTCGCGCTGTACCTGCGCCCGGACGAGCTGCACACCGCGTTCAACTTCGACTTCCTGTCCCGCCCCTGGGAGGCGGCGGAGCTCAAGGCGTCCATCGACCTCACGCTGTCCACGCACGTCCCGATCGGCGCCCCGCCCACCTGGGTCCTCTCCAACCACGACGTGACGCGTCCGGTGACGAAGTACGGCCGGCCCGACACGTCGTTCTCGCACCAGGACCGCAAGCACGGCATGCGCACCGACCTGGTCCTCGGCGAACGCCGCGCCCGCGCAGCCGCCCTGCTGGCGATGGCCCTCCCCGGCGGCCTCTACGTCTATCAAGGCGAGGAACTCGGTCTCCCCGAGGTCGAGGACCTGCCCGACGAAGTCCTCCAGGACCCGATCTTCACCCGCTCGCAAGGCGCCGACCGCGGCCGGGACGGTTGCCGAGTGCCCCTACCGTGGTCCGGCAAGGAGCCTCCGTTCGGCTTCGGCGCCGGTACGCCGTGGCTACCGCAGCCGCGCGACTGGAAGAACCTGACGGTCGAATCCCAGTACGACGACCAGAGCTCGATGCTGACGCTCTACCGCTCCGGATTGAAGCTGCGCAGGGAGTTGCTGGGGGACGGTGGACTCACCTGGCTCGACGCCGACCCCGACGTACTGGCCTTCCGGCGCGAGAACCTGACCTGCGTCACCAACCTGTCCGCCAACGCAGTGAGCCTGCCGCCGCACGAGGAGGTGCTGCTGAGCAGCATCCCCCTCGACGGCGACAGGCTCCCGAGTGACGCGACCGCGTGGATCAGGTGACCAGGCGACTCATCCCTTCGGGAGGGGAGAGACATCCAGCCTTCCCCAGTGGTCGCGACGGCCGTCGAGGTGAGCGACAACGAGTTCCGCGATCCAGCTCGCGCGGCGCCGCAAGGGCTCCGGAACGCTCGCCTCCGTGGCCGCCTGCTGGAAAGCGGCTGGGATGATCTCCTTGACGGCCTTCGTTCTCTCCAGGGACTCCGCTGCGCTCAGACCGAGCCGGCGACCGGTGATGATCCAATCGTCATCGGTGACGGTGGTCATCTGCCACGTGCTGCCGAGCTTCATCGCGGACTTGAGGTTGCGCCCCTGGTCGTACGGCAGCATGGTGGCGACGTCGTAGAGAGGTGCCAGCTGGATGTCGCGGGGGCCGAGAAGGATCGAGTAGTTCTTCGCGTGCGCATCGGTTGCCCCGATGGCTGCGTTGAACACGATGTAGTCGAACATCCTCCGGAGGTTGTCTCGCCGCGATGCGCCGAGGCTCGCCCGGGTCAGCAGTTCACCGAGCTGCTGTACTCCAGGGCCGCCGTCGTCCTGGTACTTCTTGATCGGAGGTACGGACAGCGCCTGGCACATGTCTTCCTGATGAAGCCGGATCCAGCGTCCGGAGTCGTTGATCCGGTCGTAGCGACGGGAGATGAGAACTTCGAAGCGGTCGTCGGCCAGCAGTTCGGTCGCGGCCGCGGGCAGCCCGCACAGCTGCGCCGCTCGCAGGCAGAGATGTTCGTTGAGATGGTGTGCCTTGTAGTTCGGCATGGAGGGCTTGAGGATGTGGGTCGTCGGCGTCGAGTCGCGAGGGATTCCCCACCGACCGTCCGTCGACCGGAACAGAGCGATCTTGCTCTGCGCACCGGCCAGACTCCACCGTCCCCCGTTTCGCCCTGGATCCCAGCTGTCCGGACTCTGCGCGAGCTCCGACAGCGTCTGGTTCAGGTCGTCCTCGGTGAGCCAGTCGACGTCACCCTGGCGGTTGGCGGCGTCGGTCGAGGCGATGTCCTCCGGAAGGATCTGAACCGCGCCGGCGGCGTCCCGGCCGATGTGCCGCAGGAGTGCGAAGGGATTGTTCGGCGAGACATCGTACTTGCGGCCGATGCGCTGCAACGCCGCTGCACTGTCCGGAAGGAGTCCGGAGATGAACGCCCGCACGGGTTTGTTCAGGTGGCGTCTCGTTGCCTTCGGCATGGACAGGGACAACGGAGTCGTCGTTGGGTCCGTGCGGTAGTCGTCGTCGTACTCGAACGAGTACTGACCTTGCGGGGTCTGGTGCAGGAGGCCGGTTCGGATGCCGTCGAGGTAGATGACGAGTCGGTCTTCAGCCATCGCTGGGCGGTTCCTCGTCCTGGTGATCGACGGATCCGGCCTGCGGGCCGGTCAGCTCGGACAGCACGTCGTTCCAACGTGCTTTGTGCTGCGTGTCCTCGAGGTGGCTCGCGGCGGCGGTCAAGGTCAGACCGACTGCGGCGAGTGTGTCCAGGACCAACTGCAACTCCAGCCGCGGCGCCCCTCGCTCGAGTCGCACGAGCCACTCGCGGGAAACGCCTGCGCGCCTGGCGAGCTCGGCCTGGGTCAGTCCTTGCCGGACGCGGGCATCACGCACCGTCGCGCCCACGTCCTGCACGGTATGTAGCTCCATACGGCTCGCCCTCCGACCAAATGTGACCGTACGACCACGTTAGCAAAAGTTGCCGTATTGCCACAATATGGAAAGTGGTCGTACGGCAACATCAGAAGATGATGCCGTACGACCACTTGTGGAGTGTCAGGTGAGGGGCTTGAAGCGCCGCAACCGCAGGCTGTTCGACACCACGAAGACCGAGCTGAAGGCCATCGCCGCGCCGGCGAGCATCGGGTTCAGCAGCCCGGCGGCGGCCAGCGGCAGGGCGGCCACGTTGTAGGCGAAGGCCCAGAACAGGTTGCCCTTGATCGTCCGCAGCGTCCTGCGGGCGAGCCGGATGGCGTCGGCGGCCGCGCGCAGGTCACCGCGGACCAGCGTCAGGTCGCTCGCCTCGATCGCCACGTCGGTGCCGGTGCCCATGCTCAGGCCGAGATCGGCCTGGGCGAGGGCGGCCGCGTCGTTGACGCCGTCACCGACCATCGCGACCACGCGGCCCTCGTCCTGCAGCTTCTTGATCGCGTCGACCTTGCCGGCCGGCAGCACCTCGGCGATCACCTCGTCGATCCCGACCTCGGCGGCCACCTTGGTCGCCACGGCCTCGTTGTCGCCGGTCAGCAGCACCGGCCGCAGGCCCAGCGCCCGCAGGTCCTTGATCGCCTGCACCGACGTCGGTTTCACGGTGTCCGCGACGACCAGCACCGCGCGGGCCTGACCGTCCCAGCCGACCGCGACCGCCGTACTGCCCTCGGCCTCGGCGTGCTCCTTGGCGTGCGCGAGCTCGTCCGGCAGGTACTGGCTCCACTCCTCCAGCAGCCGCGTCCGTCCGACGAGAACCGCGTGCCCGTCGACGATGCCCTGGACCCCGAGGCCCTCGACGTTCCCGAAGTCCTCGACGTCCGGGAGCTTGCCCTCGGCAGCCGCGGCCCGGGCGACGGCCTGCGCGATCGGGTGCTCGCTCGAGTGCTCGAGCGCCCCGGCCAACCGCAGTACCTCGGACCGGTCCTGACCGGGTGCCAGCAGTACGTCGACCAGCTCCATGCGGCCGGTGGTGACGGTGCCGGTCTTGTCCAGGACGACGGTGTCGACCCGCCGCGTGGACTCCAGCACCTCCGGGCCCTTGATCAGGATGCCCAGCTGCGCGCCGCGCCCGGTGCCGACCATCAGCGCGGTCGGTGTGGCCAGCCCCAATGCACACGGGCAGGCGATGATCAGCACCGCGACCGCGGCGGTGAACGCGATCTCCACCGGCGACCCGTTGCCCAGCCAGAAGCCGAGCGTCGCGAGCGCCAGGCCGATCACGATCGGCACGAAGATCCCCGACACCCTGTCGGCCAGCCGCTGGACCGCGGCCTTCCCGTTCTGCGCGTCCTCGACCAGCCGCGCCATCTGCGCCAGCTGCGTGTCCGCGCCGACCCGGGTCGCCCGCACCACCAGCCGGCCGCCGGCGTTGACGGTCGCACCGACGACCGCGTCGCCCTCGCCGACCTCGACCGGCACCGACTCACCGGTCAGCATCGAGGCGTCGACCGCGCTGCTCCCGGTCACGATCACGCCGTCGGTGGCGATCTTCTCGCCCGGCCGGACGACGAACTCGTCACCCACGACCAGCTGGTCGGCCGGGACCCGGGTCTCGGTCCCGTCCCGCAGTACCGCGACATCCTTCGCGCCCAGCTCCAGCAGGGCGCGCAACGCGGCCCCCGAGCGGCGCTTGGCGCGCGCCTCGAAGTACCGGCCGGCCAGGATGAACGTGGTCACGCCGGCCGCGACCTCGAGGTAGATCTCCTCCGCGCCGCCGCCCCGCGAGGGGATCAGCGTGAACGGCATCTTCATCCCGGGCTCACCGGCGCCGCCGAGGAACAGCGCGTACAGCGACCAGAAGAACGCGCTCACCACGCCCAGCGAGATCAGCGTGTCCATCGTGGCGGCGCCGTGCCGCAGGTTGGTCCAGGCGGCCTTGTGGAACGGCCAGGCCGCCCACGTCACCACCGGGAACGCCAGCGCCAGCGACGCCCACTGCCAGAACTCGAACTGCAGCGCCGGGATCATCCCGAACGCGATCACCGGGACCGCGAGCACGATGCTCGCGATCAGCCGCTCGCGGAGCGGCTTGAGCTCGTCAGGCTCGTCGGCGGTGGTGGTCGTGTCGACGGCCGGCGTCGGCAGGCTCGCCGTGTAGCCGGTCTTCTCGACGGTGGCGACGAGGTCGTCGGTGGAGATGCCGTCGGCGTACGTCACCTTCGCCTTCTCGGTGGCGTAGTTGACGGTCGCGGTGACGCCCTCCATCCGGTTCAGCTTCTTCTCCACCCGGGCGGCGCAGGAGGCGCACGTCATGCCACCGATGATGAGTTCGACGGACTGACCGGGCTCGGTGCTGGTCATGGGAAGTGCCTCCTCTCAGTGGCCGTGGGGCGTCTCGGCGTGCCCTGGGGTCTTGGTAGTGATCGGTGCGGACGGTACGGCGCTGGGTTCTGTGGACGGCTCCGTGCTCGGCGGGGCGATCGTGGTGCCGGTCGCGCCGACCTTCACGGTGAACTCCGCGGTCCGGACCTTGCCGGCGTGCTGGAAGTCCAGGAACAGGCTGTACGTGCCCGCGGTCGGGAAGGTCGTCGCGAACGTGATCGACGGTCCGCCCTTGGTTCCCGGCTTCGCGTCCTCGGCCGGGTGGTTGTGCAGGTAGGCCAGGTCCCCGCCGCGCAGCGAGACCAGGTGCCCGAAGGCGCCCAGGTACGGCTGCAGGTCGGTGACGGGCTTGCCGCCCCGGTTGACCGTGAACGTCAGCTCGGTCTCCTTGCCCGCGACGGGCGTGCCGGCGAGCGTCACGTCGTACCCGTCGACGCTGTTCACCGCGGCCGGATCGTTCACCGGCACCGGGACGTACAGCCCGGTGGCGTTGACGTCGGTGCCGAGGGTCAGCGTGCCGTCGTGGCCGGCCGGCTGGAAGTCGGCGTACATCCGCCAGGTCCCGCCGGCGGTGAACGTGAACGGGATGCTCCACGTCCCGTCCGCCGCCATCGTCGGGTGCACGTGGCGGAAGCCGGACAGGTCCCGCCGGACCACGATCAGGTGCAGGTCCTTCTCGTGGGTCTTCGTGTACTTCGTGACCGGCTTGCCGTCCGGTCCTTGGATCGTGAAACGTAGTTGGGTCTGCTCACCGGCGGTGAAGAACGTCTTCGCCGGTGCCAGCGTGTAGCCGGCGTCGGACACCGCCAGCCCGGGCAGCTGCCCGGCGGACTCGTGTCCGCCGTGACCCGAGGTCTGCTCCATCTCACCCATCTCCTCTCCGTGGGCAGGGGCCGCGGAGGTGTCGTCGGCCGCCGCGATCGGGTCGACCGCGGAACCGATGCCGAACGCCGCCCCGAAGGCGATTGCGAGCGCACCGGCGAACGCGCCGAGCCGGAGCGCGGCGGCCCGGCTCACGACGCCGCCAGTTCGTAGCCCGCCTCGTCGACGGCCTCGCGCACGGCGGCCTCGTCGAGAGCGGACTCACTCGTCACGTGCACCGCGGAGGTGCCACCCGCGACGAGATCGATCTTCACGTCCTGGACACCGACGAGCTTGCTGATCTCCTCGGTGACGGCCGACGTGCAGTGCCCGCAGGTCATGCCGGTGACGGAGTAGGTGGTCGTGGTGCTCATAGCGCTGCTCCTTGCTCGTGAAACGGGTTGTTTGTCGGGAGATCTTCAGCGGCTGGTCAGCTGGTCGGCCACGGTCGGCTGCGGTCAGCTGCGGTCAGTTGCGGTCAGTTGCGGTCAGCCACGGTTGGCTGAGGTCAGCTGCGGACGAGCCGGGCGATCGCGTCGGAGGCCTCGCGGACCTTCTCGTCCGCCTCCGGGCCGCCCTTCTGCGCGGCCTCGACCACGCAGTGCGAGAGGTGCTCCTCGAGCAGCTCCAGCGAGAAGGACTGCAGCGCCTTGGTGGCCGCCGACACCTGGGTCAGGATGTCGATGCAGTACTTGTCCTCCTCGACCATCCGCTGCAGGCCGCGAACCTGCCCCTCGATCCGCCGCAGCCGCTTCAGGTGACTGCTCTTCTCGGCGGTGTAACCGTGCACGTGTGCCTCGTCGGTGCTCATCTCGCGGCCCTTCCCTCTCGCCAACTACCCCTCCGGGGTATCTCCACGCCCACGAAGGTACCCCCTCGGGGTATCAAACGCAAGTACCTGCCGGGGGTATGTGCTGGAGAGAGGGTAGTCAGCCCCACGCGTGCTGCGCAGACGCTTGGTTCGTCGCTACGCTCCTCACCGCGCCTGCTACGCGCGCTCCCACCCACCCGCCGACTGCCGCCGGCGTCGCCCGGCTAGCGCCGGGGTGGCGAGCTGCCGCTCGCATCGACTACTTGGTGCACGCACTACGCCGAGGCGGGCGTGGAGAGTGGTGCCTGCTCACGTGCTCTGCGCCGGATTTGGATAGCAAACGGGGCAAGTGACATGCCCGCACACCCACGCCCAGCGACAACTGAGTCCGGGGTCTCCGAAGACATCATTCCGGCATGTCGTGAGACACCTGTCCGGGACGTCCTGAACCACAACAGCACACTCTCCGCCGAAGCCGACTCAGAACTCCTGTCAACGACGGTTGAAAACGGACCCCTTTGCGGCGGTTGAAAGTGAACCCCCTTGCTGGTTGTCATGGTTGGTCGTCGGTCGGTGTGGGGATCCGGCCGAGGTTGTGGTTCTTGAGGCGGTAGGAGTCGCCTTTGAGGGCGATGACGTCGGCGTGGTGGACGAGCCGGTCGATCATGGCGGCGGCGACGGTGTCGTCTCCGAAGACTTCGCCCCAGCGGCCGAACTCTTTGTTGCTGGTCACGATCAGGGATGCTCGTTCGTAGCGTGACGAGACGAGTTGGAAGAAGAGGTTCGCGGCTTCGTGTTCGAAGGGGATGTAGCCGACTTCGTCGATGACGAGTAGTGGGTAGCGGCCTAGGCGGCGGAGTTCGTCTTGGAGCCGGCCCGCGGTGTGGGTTTCGGCGAGCCGGTCGACCCATTCGGCGGCGGTGGCGAACAGGACGCGGTGGCCGGCTTGGCAGGCGCGGATGGCGATGCCGGTGGCGAGGTGAGTCTTGCCGGTGCCGGGTGGTCCGAGGAACACCACGTTCTCCTTGCCGGCGATGAAGTCGAGTGTGCCGAGGTGGGCGATGACGTCGCGTTTGAGTCCGCGGGCGTGGTCGAAGTCGAACTCCTCGAGGCTCTTGCGGGCGGGGAATCTAGCGGCCCGGATCCGGCCCTCGCCGCCGTGGGACTCACGGGCTGAGACTTCGCGTTGCAGACATGCGGCCAGGAACTCCTCATGCGTCCATGACTCGGCCCTGGCTCGTTCGGCCAGTCGTGGGACGGCTTCGCGCAGGGTTGGTGCCTTCAACGCCCTGGTCAGGAACGCCAGTTCACCACTCAGGTCTCGTTCGGTCTTGACGACCGTGCCGGGCTTGCCGGGCGAGCTCGCGCGGGTTGCCATCACGCCACCTCTCCGCCGGCGCGATCCCCGGCCTGCCCGGCGTGCCCGGCCTGCCCGGCCGGGTGGGTCAGGCCGAACACGGTGTCGTAGACCGACAAGTCTCGGCGTTCCACCACGACCTCAGCCCCGGTCGCTCGGCTGGTGGCGTGGTCTCTGCCCGCTGCGGCGTAGTGGGCAAGACGCTTCGCGGTCTCTCGATGGGCAGGGTCGGTGATGGTCTGGTGCCTGGCCCAGCACCGCTGGTGCCTGCCCACGACCGTGCCGCTGCAGGTGATGGTGACCGTGGTGAGGTCCGCGTTGACGTCGACGAACCGGCCGACCACGACGGGATCGACGGAATAGTCGTTGGACGCGATCCGCACGTAGTAGTCCCGCGGCAGCCGGACCCGGGCCGACCATCCGATCGACGGAGCCGTCGGCGGCATCGCCAGCATCGCCGCCCGGTCAGTGGCCCACCGTGCCGTCGGCGCGCAGCCGATCCGCCGTGAGTGCCGGGCGTTGGCCAGCACCAGCCAGTCGGTCAGCTGGGCGTTGAAGTCGCGGTGCCCGATGAACGTCCGCCCGGGCAGGAACGAGGTCTCGAAGTAGCCGTTGTTCCGCTCAACCAGCCCCTTGGCCTCCGGGTCGCGGGGCCGACACAGATGCACCCCGATGCCCAGGCTGCCGCGGAACGTTTCGAACTCGTCCGTCAGTGTCGGCTTGCCGCGCCGCCAACACCCCACCGCGGACTCGTTGTCCCAGACCAGCTCGCGCGGCACCGCGCCGATATTCTGCAGCAGCTGCCAGTGCCCCGCGATCAGGTCCGGTGCCTGCCGCGACGCGATCATCAACGCCCACCGCATCCGCGAGTAGCCAGACGTCATCACCAGCACCGGCGGTGATCCTGCTTGGCCAGCTCCCAGCGGCACCCGGGCCGGCGGGAACCACAGATCGCACTGCACCCGATGCCCCGCGTCATATTCCGTCCGGGACGCCGGATCCGACGGCAGATAGTACGGCCGCAGCACCCGGACCCGATCCTTGAGCACCGTCAACCCATGCTGCCAGCCGATCCGCTCCGCGATCACCGTGGCCGGCATCGTCGGGGTCTCCTTCAACAACTGCCTGATCTGAGGTTCGACCCCATCAACCCTCGAACCCCTCGAGACCCGGACATACTTCGGCGCCGTGTCTCGCGCCAGCGCACGACGAACAGCATTCCGCGAGATCCCCAGCTCACGCGCGATCGCCTTGATCGCCTTGCCCTCCGACCTGTACAACCGACGGATCTCAGCCCAGTCCTCCACTGTCATCACCCTTCACAGGGTCACGCACGGGGTTCACTTTCAACCGTCGCGAGAGGGTCAGTCTTCACCCGTCGTCGACAACTCCGTGCTGACCTGCGAACCCAGTTCGCCTTGGATCGGGAGCCTGCCCGGCCATCGTTGTCGGTGTCCTGATGCCCGGCCGTCGTCGCCATCGCCTCGCACATGCGGGGTCTTCCACATGCACCAACTCACCACGCCGACTCCCGCCTGGTGCGTGCACCAAAGTGGTCGCTGCCGGCGGTAGCCGGTGGGTGGGAGCGCGCGGAGCGGGCGCGGTGAGGAGCGTAGCGACGAACCAGCGCCTGCGTAGCGTGCGTGGGGCTACCACCTCACCCCCCCCAGCACACTCACCCTGATTACAACTCCCGGTACGCCACCTTGATCCGACTCACCACCTCCAACCTTTCCTCGGTACACCGAGGCGGGTGCGGCGGCGGTATCTGCCGAACGTGCTGCGGTGCGCCTGGTGAGAATTTGTGTGAGTGACTTTGTCGGATGCGGACTGATCTGTTCGTAGTAGGGGTGACGGGCAGCTCGAAGAAGGGTCGCCGGCACTGATGGAGAGGCGTGGCATGCGGAAACTGATCTACGGCATGAACCTGAGCCTGGACGGCTACATCGCCGCGCCGGGCGACGACCTCGGCTGGGGCAGGTCGAGTGACGAGTCGTTCCAGTGGTGGCTCGAACGGGAGCTGTCGATCGGGCTGTTCCTGTACGGGCGCAAGCTGTGGGAGACGATGAGTTCCCACTGGCCGACCGGCGACCAGCAGCCCGACGCGACTCCGGCGCAGATCGAGTTCGCCCGGAACTGGCGGGACACGCCGAAGGTGGTGTTCTCCTCGACGATCGACAAGGTCGACTGGAACACCCGCCTGGTCACCGGTGACGCCGTACCGGAGATCACCCGCCTCAAGGCCGCCGACGGCGCCCCCATGAGAGTCGGCGGCGCCACCCTCGCCGGCGCGGCTCTGCGAGCCGGCCTGATCGACGAGTACGAAGTCGTCACCCACCCGGTATTGGTAGGCGGCGGCACCCCGTTCTTCACCACCCTGGATAACTGGGTGAACCTCAACCTGATCGAGACCCGGACGTTCCCCAACGGCGTAACCATGGCCAGGTACGAAACAACGCGCTGAGCGCGATACGGGGTGAAGTGGTCGGCCCCCACGCGTGCTCCGCAGGCGCTTGGTTCGTCGCTACGCTCCTCACCGCGCCTGCTACGCGCGCTCCCACCCACCCGCCGGCTGCCGCCGGCATTTGCCCGGCTAGCGCCGGGGTGGCGAGCTGCCGCTCGCAGCGACTGCTTGGTGCACGTACTACCTGGAAATACGCGTGGCGAGACGTGCATGCGGATGGCCCGCTCAGGATGCCCAACCGGAGCGGGCTCAGATCAGCGGGCGCCTCTCGTCTACTGGGCCCTGGCCTTGAACCCTGCCTGCCGGGTGACCTGGTCGATCCCGCTGGCATGTTCTTGTCAGGGCAGGCGGAGGGCACGACCACACACCGGTCGCGAAGCCCGGCCGATGAGGATGCCGAAACACGGCACTGACAGTGGTGGTGGTAACGAGCGCATCCCGGTTCCGCTGGAGCCAAGTTGGAGCTTCCTCCTTCGTCCGGGTGTACAGCAGCGCCATGGACACGGGCTGGCGCCACCGATGAGTCAGCAGCGGAACCCCAACCCGTACTCGCGCTCCCAGGGCAGACGCAGTGCATGCCTGACGCAGCCCCTCGCAGCTCGCTTGTGGGGATGCCGAATCGCTCCTGCAGCGCTCGGTTGCGTGGCGATCTCCCGCAAGTGTGAGGCCGATCATGCACCAGGCAGTACGTCCAGCTCGACGAGTGCGTGCACTAAGCAGTCGCTGCGAGCGCTAGCTCGCCACCCCGGCGCTAGCCGGGCGATGCCGGCGGCAGCCGGCGGGTGGGTGGGAGCGCGCGTAGCAGGCGCGGTGAGGAGCGTAGCGACGAACCAAGCGCCTGCGGAGCACGCGTGGGCTGACAAGCTCGCGTGTGCGGGAGGTGAACAAACCTGTCACGCTGTGCGTCTGTCGTCTGACGAGAGGGGTGTGGATGTCCGACGTGGCCGTCAGTACGCGGGGGTTGCGCAAGACCTATCGGACCCGGCGGGGGCGCACGGTGGTGGCGGTGCGGGGGCTGGATCTGGAGGTGCCGGCCGGGGGTGTGCACGGGTTTCTCGGGCCGAACGGGTCCGGGAAGACGACCTCGATCCGGATGCTGCTCGGGCTGGTGCGGGCCGACGCGGGGACGATGACGGTGTTCGGCCGGCCGGTGCCGGCGCGGTTGCCGGAGGTGGTCGGGCGGATCGGGGCGATCGTCGAGTCGCCGAAGTTCTTCCCGGCGTTCACCGGGCGGAAGAACCTCGAGCTGCTCGCCGAGGCGATCGGCGCGCCCCGGGCCCGCGTGGGCGAAGTACTCGAGCAGACCTCGCTCGGCGAGCGCGGCAAGGACCGCTTCCGGTCGTACTCGCTGGGCATGAAGCAGCGGCTGGCGATCGCGGCGACGCTGCTCAAGGACCCGGACCTGCTGATCTTCGACGAGCCCACCAACGGCCTCGACCCGGCGGGGATCCGGGAGATCCGCGAGACCATGCGCGGCCTCGGCGCCCAGGGCAAGACGGTGCTCGTCAGCAGCCACATCCTGGCCGAGGTCGAGCAGGTCGCGGACACCGTGTCGATCATCGGCCACGGCCGGCTGCTCGCCTCCGGCACGGTCGCCGACGTGATCGGCGGCGGTACGGCGGCCGCGGTCAAGCTCGCCCTGGGAAACACCACGGACCGGCACGAGGCCGCGATCCGCGTGCTCACCGCAGCCGGGATGACGGTGCGTGCCGACGGCAACTACCTGCTCGTCGAGGGCGCAACGGATCCGGCCGACGTGACCCGCCGCCTCGCCCACCAGGAGCTGTACGTGTCCGAGCTCGTCCCCGTCCGCGCCGACCTGGAGTCGGTGTTCCTCGAGCTCACCGAAGGCGAGGGACTGGCATGATCCGGCTCACCAAGGTCGAGCTCCGCCGGCTGACCGCGCGCCGGCTGACGGCGATCGGCATCGTCGGCCTGTTCCTGATCACCGGGCTGTTGCTCGTCGCCACCTGGGTCGACGCCCGCCCGCTGTCCGCGGAGGCGCAGCGGGAGGCCCAGCGGCAGTACGAGCTGGCCCACCGCGACTGGAAAACGAACGCGGCCGAGAACCTGAGGCTGTGCGAGGCCGACTGGCAGCGGCAGCCCGACCCGAAACCCAAGCTCGAGGAGATGTGTACCTACCCCGAGCCCAAGCTCGAGGACTTCGGCAAGCCGCAGACCGTGTTCAGCGAGATCACCCCCGAGCTGCTGCAGGGTACGTCGTACTTCCTGGCCTTCGCGGCGTTCCTGATCGGAGCCAGTTTCCTCGGCGCCGAGTTCAGTTCCGGTGCCATCGGCAACTGGTTGACGTTCGAGCCGCGCCGGCTCCGGGTGTACGGCAGCAAGCTGCTCGCGGCCGCGACCGGGCTCGTGCCGATCGCCGCGGTGGTGCTGGCGATCGTGCTGTTCGGCACCTTCCTGATCGTCGACCGGTTGGGCGACACCGCGAACGCGACCACGAAGGTGTGGGCCGACCTGGCCGCGATCGGCGGCCGTGCTGTGGTCACGACCGCGCTGGCCGCCGTACTGGGCTGCGTCATCGGCCTGCTGTTCCGGCACACCGCCGCCGCGATCGGCGTCGTGATGGCGTACGTCGTACTCGCCGAAGGAGTGTTCGCGTCCTTCCTGGAGAAGGCGCAGCCGTGGCTGGTGCGGCTCAACTTCAACGCCTTCGTCCGGCACGACACGAAGTACTACCTCAACGACTGCAAGACCGGCAGCGACGGCAGCTATTCGTGTGATTACGTGGAAAAGACGCTGTCGTTCGAGCACGGCGCCTGGTACCTGGCGATCCTCACCGTGGCGGCGGTACTGATCGGCGGCTGGGTCTTCCACCGCCGCGACATCAACTAGACCGTAAACCGGTGGTACGCCGTCGCCGGATCGCGCCGATCCCCACGATCCCGAGCGTGACCACGGCGGCGGCCGCGCCGATCGCCAGCCCGCGGAGCAGTCCCGGCGGCACGAACGTACAGTCGACCCGGTCCGCCGTACCGGTCAGCGGCACGGCCATCAGGCCGCCGTAGTCCCGCGGGACCACGGCCTTGCCGCCGCCGACCGAGCAGGTCCAGCCGCTGATCTTCGGTACGGCGACCACGGCGTAGCCCTTGCTGCCGGCCGGCAACGTGGCGCTGATCGAGTGACCGCCGGCCTCCACGTCCGTCGCGCCGCTGGCCCGCAACCGGCGTACGGCGGTGCTCAGCGCCTGGTGGTCGAGGCAGCCGATGGCGTGGCGCGCCGGGATGCCCTGCGGGGCGGCGCCGAACCGGACCTCGATCAGCACGATCCCGGTCGCCGGCACTGTGCCCAACCCGATCATCGGGCTGCTGGTGTTGATCCCCGGCCGGCGCGTCGAGCTCAGCTCGTACCACGGCCCGTCGCCGAGCCGCGCCCGGCCGCCGACCCTAGGCATGTACAGGAACGCCGACGTACCGGGCTTGCACGCAGCGACCAGCTTCACCTCGCCGGTCGCGAACCGGGTGCCCTTGTACTCCGGAACCTCGTACACCGTCGACCCGAGCAGCCGCTCCTGGACGGCGTACGCGTTCGGAGCGTTGACGTCCTCGGGGACCGCGTTCCCGAGCCGCCGCCGTACCGTGACGAGCGGCGGCGCGGCGGACCGGTTGATCTCCGGAGCCCCGTCCTCCAGTAGCCGCATCCGGGCGCCGACCGAGAAGATCGCGTCGGTCACCGGGTTGGGCAGCGAACGCGCCGCGCGCCCGTACCCGGACCAGCCGAAGCCGAGGCTGGTCATCATCTGGTTCACCGAGTGCGGCAGCAGGCTGCTGTACAGGCCGGCGCCCTGCCCGCCGAGCAGGATCGGGTCGTTCGGCGTCACCGTGGTGCCCGGCTCCGTCCGGTACTCCGGCCAGCCGCCGGCCTCCCGCAACGCGTCGTACCGCGCGGTCTGCTTGTCGTCCCAGGGCGCGTTCGAAGCGCTGAGGATCTTCGCGCGCTGCTCGTCCGTGACCACCGCGGTCCACGTGGTCTCCACGGCCACGACCACCAGCAGTACGGCGAACGCAGCGGCGACCGGCCACCGCAGCCGACGGGTCCGCGGGGTCCGGCGCAGCAGCCAAATGGTGCCGAGCGCAACCAGAGTGAACGCTCCGGACACGATCAGCACGACCAGCCAGTGCTCCGTCAGCAGCGGACTGCCGTCGGAGAGTACGGCGATCAACGCCAGCAGCACGGCCCCGCCGAGCAACGCGACCGGCCCGGGCAACTTGTGCCCGACTGAGACCCACGCGGCCGCGACGATCAGCCCGCAGAGCACGAACGCCTGCCGGTACTGGCTGCCGTTCGGGGTGTCGAACCCGTGCCACAGCTCCTGCGTCGGGGCCCAGCGCATCGAGAACGCGACGCCGACGATCGTGAGCACCCAGACACCCCGGGTCAGCCACGGGACGAACTTGTTGAACGGCAGCGTCAGCGCGAGCAGCAGCGCGATCGTGCCGACGTACAGGCTGGCAGTCCGGCCGACGCCCTCGGACAGCGGCAGCAGCCGGGACAGGAACACGTCGACCGCCGAGGCGTGGAAGATCCCGGACGGGGACGGCGTTGCGGCGTCGTTCGCGGTGACGATCGGTAGCAGGATGGGCGCGACCAGGGCCATGCCGAGCACGAACGAGACGCCGTGCCGCACGACCGACCGGAGGCGCAGCGACCAGCTGAGGTCGCTGGTCAGCAGCCGCGCCAGCAGGTAGAGCCCACCCGCGAACGTTGCCATGTAGGCGGTGTAGAAGTTGGACAGCCAGAAGACGGCGACCACCAGCACACTCAGCAGCCGGTTGGTCCGGCGCAGTGACCACTCGGCGACCAGGAAGAACATCGGCAGGGCGATCAGCCCGTCGAGCCACATCGGCACGTAGGATCCGTCGTCGAGCGCCCAGCCGCAGACGCCGTACGAAACTCCCAGGATCGCCGCAACCCATCGGGGGCCCGGACGCATCGTGAGTAGTGCGGCCGCCATCGCGGCGGCGGCGAGACTCAGCTTGAGAGTGGTGATGACGAAGACGGCGAGGTCGATCTGGTCGCGGGGGAACAGGCCGACCAGCAGCGACAACGGGCTGCCGAGGTCGACCCCGAGGTCGGCGAGGAAGCCGACGCCGAACGCGCTCTGCCAGTTGAACAGCAGGTCGCCCTGGGCCCGGCCGTGCAGGATGTCCCACAGGTGGGCGTAGAACGGGATGTACTGCGTGCCAAGATCGTTGGTACTGCGGGACAGTGAACCGAAGGGATAGGTACCGCGGATGACTCCGGAGGCGACGAACACCGCCGCCACCACGACAGCGGCGACGCCGGCCGGCAGCACGGCCGAACGCCGCCGGGCAGACCCCGGCTCGACACCCTCCTCGGACATCACTGGCCGCCCCTTCGTTCCGGTCGTTCGGCCGCCAAAGTTAGCGGGTAGTTCTGGTCTGGACAAGAATCGCCTGAGGTCCGACGTACGCGGCGGAGGAGGACGACGATGCGGTTGAGTCTGGTGGTGCCGTGTTACAACGAGGTCGAGGTGATCTCGCGGTTCCATCAGGCCCTCGGTCAGCAACTCGGCACGATCGGGCAACCTTACGAGATCGTGTACGTCGACGACGGTAGCTCTGATGGGACGCTCGACGCGCTGATCGGGTTGGCCGCCACCGACGAATCGGTGCGCTATCTGTCGTTCAGCCGGAACTTCGGCAAGGAGGCCGCCATGCTGGCCGGCCTGCGGTACGCGACCGGCGACGCCGTGGTGATCATGGACGCCGACCTGCAGCACCCGCCGGAGCTGATCGGGCGGATGCTGGCGGAGTACGAGCGAGGCTTCGACCAGGTGATCGCGCGCCGGACCCGGACCGGCGACCCGGCGACCCGGACGCTGTTCGCGCGGGCGTACTACTGGCTGATCAACAAGTGGGCCGACGTCGAACTGATGGACGGGGTCGGCGACTTCCGGCTGCTGTCCCGGCGCGCGGTCGACGGGCTGCTCGAGCTGAACGAGTACAACCGGTTCTCGAAGGGGCTGTTCGCCTGGATCGGGTTCGAGTCGATCCTGTTCGAGTACGAGAACGTGAAGTCGGCGCCGGACCGGAAGAGCCGGTGGACGTTCCGGCGGCTGCTGGAGTACGGGTTCGACGGGCTGCTGTCGTTCAACAACAAGCCGCTGCGGCTGGCGATCTACGTCGGCCTGCTGCTCACCGCGGTCGCGGCCGGGTACGCCGTCTGGGTGATCGTCGCCGCGATCGTGCAGGGTGTCGAGATGCCGGGGTACGTCACGCTGATCGCCGCGATCATCGGGCTCGGCGGGCTGCAGCTGGTGATGCTCGGCGTGATCGGCGAGTACATCGGACGGATCTACTACGAGACGAAGCAGCGTCCGCACTACCTGCTGAAGCAGACCAACATGGACCCGGCGCAGCGGCTCGAGAAGCGACCGGCCCCGGATGGACGAACCACCCGGGGCCGGTAGGACAGCTACTGCCGAGGATCAGGCGGTGAGCCGCTCCTCGGTGGAGGTCGAGAACAGGTGCAGCTTGTCCGGCACCGCCGCCAGGCGGATCGTCGAGCCCTTCTCGACCGGCATCCGGGCGTCGATGCGGGCCACGATCTGCTGGTGCTCGTTGTTGTGCTCCGCGGTGCCGTACAGGTACGCGTCGGCGCCGAGCTCCTCGACCACGGCGACCTTCACCGGCAGGCCCTCGTCGGCGACCTTGAAGGCCTCCGGGCGAACGCCCACGGTCAGGGTCTTGTCGCTGCCGGCCTTGGCGAGCACGTCGCGCTGGATCGGGATCACGTAGTCGCCGACCTTGGCACCGCCCTCGGCGATGTCGGCGGTCAGCAGGTTCATCGCCGGCGAGCCGATGAAGCCCGCGACGAACTTGTTCTTCGGGTTGTCGTACAGGTTCAGCGGGGTGTCGACCTGCTGGAGCAGACCGTCCTTGAGCACCGCGACCCGGTCGCCCATCGTCATGGCCTCGACCTGGTCGTGGGTGACGTAGACGGTGGTGACGCCGAGGCGCTGCTGCAGCTCGGCGATCTGGGTACGGGTCTGGACACGCAGCTTGGCGTCGAGGTTCGACAGCGGCTCGTCCATCAGGAAGACCTGCGGGTTACGCACGATCGCGCGGCCCATGGCGACGCGCTGGCGCTGACCACCGGACAGGGCCTTCGGCTTGCGGTCCAGGTACTCCTCCAGGCCGAGCAGCTTGGCGGCCTCGCCGACCCGCTTCGCCCGGTCCTCCTTGGAGACACCCTGCATCTTCAGCGCGAAGCCCATGTTGTCCGCGACCGACATGTGCGGGTAGAGCGCGTAGTTCTGGAACACCATCGCGATGTCCCGCTCCTTCGGCGGACGGTGCGTGACGTCGCGGTCGCCGATGTAGATGGAGCCCTCGTTGACCTCTTCGAGGCCGGCGAGCATCCGGAGCGAGGTGGACTTACCGCAACCCGACGGGCCGACGAGCACCATGAACTCGCCGTCCTCGATCTCGAGGTTGAGCTTGTCGACGGCGGGGGTGTCCGAACCGGGGTAGACCCGGGTTGCCGCCTTGAACGACACAGTAGCCATGACTGTTCTTTCCCTTCACCGGCAGGAACGTGCCGGACGATCCGAGTAAAGGTTCCCCCGGGCGGGGGAGTTGGCCCATCCTCGCCCGGCCCCACTCGTCCTGACAAGGTCTACGGCGTGTGACGTGTCCATTCCGTTCACGTTGTGGACACCCGTGCGCATCCTGCAAGTTCTTGCAGGATCTTGCTGCAAGGTCAGCGACGGCTGGGTACAGTGCCGGGCGTGAGCAGCGGCGTGGGTGGCAGGGCACGGCTGGCGGACATCGCGGCCAAGGCGGGGGTCAGTGAGGCGACGGTCTCGCGGGTGCTGAACGGGAAGCCGGGGGTCGCGGAGGACACCAAGCAGTCGGTCCTGACCGCGCTCGACGTCCTCGGGTTCGAGCGGCCGTCCCGGTTGCGGCGGCGGTCCGCGGGGCTGATCGGGCTGGTGATGCCGGAGCTGATCAACCCGATCTTCCCGGCATTCGCGCAGGTGATCGAGTCCGCGCTGTCGCAGCGCGGGTACACCCCGGTGCTGTGCACGCAGTCCCCGTCCGGGGCGACCGAGGAGGAGTACGTCGAGATGCTGCTCGAGCGCGGCGTCTCCGGGATCATCTTCGTCTCCGGGCTGCACGCCGACACCGGCGCCGACCACGAGCGGTACCAGGCGCTGGTCGAGCGCCGGCTCCCGGTGGTGTTCGTGAACGGCTGGCTGCCGGCGGTCGAGGCGCCGTTCGTGTCCTCGGACGAGTACGCCGCGATGGAGCTGGCGGTCTCGCACCTGGTGGCGCTCGGGCACCGGCGGATCGGGTTCGCGTCCGGGCCGGAGCGGTTCATCGTCGTCCAGCGGAAACTGGCCGGGTACCGGACCTCGATGAAGGCCCAGCTCGGCCTGTCGGACGACGACCTGGAGCCGTTGGTCGCGCTGAGCATGTTCGGCGTGGAGGGCGGCGAGGCGGCCGGCCGGCAGTTGCTGGACGCCGGGGTGACCGCGGTGGTGTGCGGCTCGGACATGATGGCGCTCGGTGTGATCCGGGCGGCCCGGCAGCGCGGGCTGAGCGTGCCGGGCGAGGTGTCGGTGGTCGGGTACGACGACGCGCCGATGATGGAGTTCACCGATCCGCCGATGACGACGATCCGGCAGCCGGTGCAGGCGATGGGGCTGGCCGCGGTCCAGTCCCTGCTGGAAGAGGTCCGCGGCCACGCCACGCCGCACACCGAGTTCCTGTTCCGTCCGGAACTCGTGGTGCGCGGCTCCACCGGCCCGGTCAGAACGGGTATCTGAGCCGCAGCCCCGCCGGAGCGGTCGAGTTGCCGGTGAAGATCGTGGAGATCTCCGCCGGGGTCAGTGCGCGGGTGTAGAGCCGGAAGTCGTCGAGCTGGCCCTTGAGGTTCTGCAGGCCGTCGAGCCGCTGGCCGAGATGGATCTGGAACGGCCGCTTCGGGCTGACCGAGCCGATCGCGCCGGTGGCGGTGGCGGCGGCCACGCCGTCGACGTACAGCGTGAACGTGCTGCCCTGGCGGGAGAGCGCGTAGTGGTGCCAGGCCTGGTCGTTGTAGGACTTGGTGGTTGCGAGTGTCACCGCGGTCTCGCCGCTCTGGGCGAGGGCGCGGAGGCGGTTCTTCGAGGGTTCGGCGCGCAGCCAGAGCTGCGAGTAGACGTCGCCCTGGTTGTAGGCCCAGAGCAGCGGCTGGTCGGCGGTGCTGGCGCCGTACTTGAACCAGCCGGTCCACGTGAAGTCGCCACTGCTCACCGCGAGCTTCTCCGCGAACGGCAGCTGCACGTAGTCGTCGGTGCCGTCGAGCGAGAGCGCCGTACCGAACTTGCCGGCCACGGACACGGGGCCGCGCAGGTACCCGTGGAGATCGTTGCCTGAGGCATCGGGAGTGGTCGGTACGCCGCTGGTGTCGCCGTCCGGCAGGCCGAGGTCGGCCTCGGTGAAGGTGGTGAACCAGATGTACCCGTGCGACCAGTTGACGGCCCGTTCGTAGACGAGCGCGACCGTGCTGTCGTTGATTCTCGTCATGTCCGTGTACGCCGCCATGCCGCCGTAGATGACGGTGCCGCCGCCGGGGTCGACCCATTCGGTGCCGCCCTTGTAGGTGGAGCGGATCGTGAGGTTCTCGCGGGTCGTGCCCTGGCGGGTCTCGGTGGCGAGCAGCACGCGGTTGTAGCGGTCGCCGCGGTCGGTGGCGCGCAGCTCGAGGGTGGACGCCTGGACGGTCGGTACGGCGAGACTCTGCTCGGCCGGGCCCGCGTGGAAACCGGTGGAGAACGTCTCGCCCGCGTCGGACGAGATCGCCGAGGCGACCGTGGACGGGTTGGGGCCGCCCTCGTCGCGGGCGAGCGCGAACAGCGAGCCGTCAGGGCGTTCGAAGACGGACAGTTCCTGCACGCGGAGGTCGGGATCGGCCGCGTAGTCGCGCGCGCCGAGGCGCCACGTCGTACCGCTGTCGTCGCTGTAGACGAGCGCGCCGCCCTTGCGGTCGCCGTCGGTGGTGGAGAAGTGCGTGCCGACGACCAGCCGGCCGGCGTGCGCGCCGCGCTGCAGCTGGATGCCGTGCGAGGGACCTGTCGCGTAGCTGCTCCAGCCGGCGAGCTTCGCGCTGCTGGTGATCTCCCGTGGCTGGGTCCAGGTCGCGAAGTTGTCGTCGCTGTACTGCGACCAGACCGTGTTGTACTGCCGCGAGGTCAGCAACGCGATGCGGCCCGTCCGGGTGTCGACGACCGGTGCGGGGTTGTGTGCGGTCTGGTCCACGCCCGCGTGCACCACCTTCGGCGCACTCCAGGTCACCCCGTTGTCCGTGGACCGCACCATCACCACGTCATGCGTGCCGAGGTCGCCGCACGACGGCTTCCGTCCCTCCGCGAACAACACCAGCGTCCCGTCGTTCCCGCGCACCAGAGCGGGAATCCGGAAACACGAGTACCCCGCGGTCCCCGGCGACAAGATCGCCCTACCTTCCAGACCTGCCCCGTACGCCGGAGACGTCAAACAGGTCGTCACCATCACGAGAAGCGCAAGCACCACCAGGCGGAATCTCATGCCCACCAGTGTTCGCGAGATCCGCTGTCCGAACCGGGTTCTGCGGCGTGTCGTAGTACGTCCTATGTCCTCAAAACCACTCCTCGCAGGTCTTCGTCCGGAAGTCGGCCAGGGACACGGTGCGGTTACCCTGCGCTTCCGGTTCGTTGTCCGGCACTCGCACCGTCCCAGGTCCGAGGTTCGCGAGTTCGTGCTCGCTGAAGGACAGATGGCTCGCCGACCAACTGTTGTCCTTCGACCATCCGTAGATCGTGTACCGCGTCTCCGGTTCGCGTGGCATGAGCGTGCCGGCGACCCGCCAGCCGTTTCCGCCGGTGTCGAGGAAGAACTGTGAGAAGCCGGTGACCGGCGGGCTGACCTCCCAGGTCCCCATTGTCTTGTGCTGCGCAGGCATCCGGTCGGGGTCGGGATCCTCCAGATAGAGGGTCGCTCCGTCGATGTGGCCCTCGCACATCTGGACGACGATCGACGGTTCGCCGCGACCGTCGACCATCACGCCGAGAATTCCACCCGACGGAACCCCGCAGCCGGTCAGTGACGACGTACCGACGACTGCCGCGGCTGCGGCCCCCACCCACTTCCGCATGTTCCGAGAGTAAGAGCTCCGGCCCGGGCCGTCCCCTGCCGGGCGGCTCCGGGCCGGAGGTTCGGGGGTTACTTGGAGGTGTGGAAGGCGGCTTGGGGGAGGGTGGTCTTGCCGTTGGACCAGAGGCGGTCGACCTTGGCGCGTTCGGTGGCGTCGGGGTAGGCGTTGGTGCAGGACGGGCCGGGGCCGCCGCCGGACATCAGTTCGGAGCACGGGCCGGAGTAGTGGTCGGGGAGGCCGAGGACGTGGCCGGTCTCGTGGGCGGTGATGCGGGTCGGGTCGTACTCCCGGGACTGGGCGTAGTCGAGGAAGATGTAGCCGCTGCCGTGCCCGTCGGTGGACGCGTACGAGCCGCGCGGGTCGTTGCCCTCGGTGTAGTAGAAGTCGTAGTTGCTGCCCTCGACGAGCTTCACGTTGCTCACCGACGAGTTCCAGATCTGCGTGCTGGAAGAGATCTGGGACCGGAACGTCGGTGCGTCGACGGCGTACGTGACGGTCACGGCCGTGACCTTCCGCCCGGCCTGGGCCTGCTGCGCCATCTTCGCGCGGGCGGACTTCATCACGGCCTCGTAGAACGCCTTCGTGGCGGCCTCGTCCTGCGGGGAGCCGATGTACGCCGCCCGGGTAGTGGCGGTGGAAACGGTGGCCGGCGCGGCAGTCGAGGGGGACGCTGCCAGTGCGGGCACGGCCAGCGCGGCGGCGGCGAGCGCCGCGAGGCTGGTCAGGATACGGCGATGCGACATGGAGGGCCTCACTCCGAATCGGTGGCGGATAGCGACGGGCGGATCACCGATCGCTACCTCCGGATGCTGCCAAGACTCCCGGAATTCCGCATCGCATCCCGCAAAACCCTGGGGTTAACCCGCGTCCCCACCCGGCCGTTCTATGCCCGCCATAGCCGCCGCGTTATGAGCGGCCGTGCGCCGTGAGGAACGTCCGCAGGTCGCTCGCGATCCGGTCCGGGTACTCGCCGTTGACCGCGTGCGACGCGTCCGGATAGAACGCCACGGTCTTCGTCCGCAGCGCGCGCTCGGCCGTACTGCGAGCCTTCGCCGGGTCGTGCATCACCGACCGCCCGGCGATGATCGCGAGCACCGGCATCGGCAGCGCGGCGAGCTGTTCCTCGGTGATCCGCTCCGGCTGCGGCTGCCGCATCGTGTAGTTCTTCATCCCGGACTCGATCATGTCGGCGACCGGCACGTGCTCCACAGGCTTCCCGCCGGCGGTGTACGAGTTGAAGCTGTCCCGCCACGACCGCGGCAGCCACTTCACCGTGGCCGGCAGCGAGCGGATCACGACCTCGAACGGCAGTCCGTCGTACACGTAGACCGCGTCCAGCGTGGTGACCGTCGCGACCCGGTCCGGCCGTCGTACGGCGAGATTCATCGTGGTCCAGCCGCCGATCGAGAGCCCGAGCAGGTTGAACTTCCGCTCCGGCAGCGCCGCGAGGGTCTGGTCGAGCCAGGCCGCCTTGTCCTCGCTGGAGGTGATCGGCTTGTCCTGGATGCTCATCCCGGGTTCGCCGAGCAGGTCCAGCGCGTACACGTCGGTGATCGCGAGCAGCGACCTCAGGTTGTCGGCCCAGACCGGCGTCCCGGACGACGTACCCGGCAGCAGCACGAGCGGGTGCAGTCCGCTCTTCGCGCCCGCGAACTTGTATACGCGGACGACGCCGTACTCCGTCCGCACGTCGCGGACCGCGGCCGGCGCCGGGAGGTCGCGCATCGCCGCGTCGTACTTCGACCGGTAGTCGTCGAAGCCCTCGGGACTGTTCCAGTGGCCGACCGGCGACGGCGTACGGAGCGCGAAGGCCGCGCTGACGACGAGTCCGCCGACCACGCACAGCGCGATCAGCAGGCGCCGGCGGCGGCGTGGGTTCTTGGTCACGAGCTCTCCTAACCGATCGGTAAGTGATCCCACCATACGGTAAGTTGAGGTCATGCCTTCAGCCCGCGGCCGGAACCTCACGTTCACCGAGGAGGCGCGCCGCGCGCAGCTGATCGACGTCACGATCGAGCAGGTCGCCGAGGGCGGGTACGCCGCCGCGTCGCTCGGGCGGATCGCGGAGAGCGCCGGCATCACGAAGGCGGGCGTGCTGTATCACTTCCGGTCGAAGCAGGCGCTCGTCGAGGCCGCGCACCAGCACGTCCTGTCGACGCTGGTGGCGGCGGTCGGCGCGGCCGTCGACGCCGCGGGTCCGGCGGACGGCCCGGCGGCGTACATCCGGTCGATGGTCAAGCACCTGCGGGAGCGACCGCGGCACGTGCGGATGCTGATCGAGGCGATGACGTCGGTCGCGCCGCTGACCGATTCGAAGGCGCGCTGGTCAGCGGTCGCGGGCCTGCTGTCAGCGGCGCGCGCGGCCCGCGGGTTGGACGCTGACCTGGACCTACGTTCCGCGGCGCTGTTGATCGGCGGCGGCATCGACTCGATCGTCGCCGAGTCGCTCGCCGATCCGGAGTACGACGCCGCGGCCGCCGCCGAGCTGCTGGTCGACGTGGTCGAGCGCGGGCTGCTCGCCTAGGAAGCTTCGCCCGGGATGCCGACGTTGAGGAGGCGGGCGCCTGGGCCGCGGGTGGCGAGGCGGTCCTCCTTGTTGTAGAGGTTGCAGCGCTGGAGGCTGAGGCAGCCGCAGCCGATGCAGCTGTCGAGGTCGTCGCGGAGCCGTTCGAGCTCGGCGATCCGTTCGTCGAGGCGGCTGCGCCAGGTCCGGGAGAGTTTGCTCCAGTCGGCGCGGGTCGGCGTCCGGTCCTCGGGCAGGGAGTCGAGGGCCTGCTTGATCTCGGCGAGTGCGAGACCGACGCGCTGCGCCGCCTGCACGAACGCGATCCGGCGCAGCGTGCTGCGCTGGTACTGCCGCTGGTTGCCGGCGGTCCGGCGGGACGCGATCAGGCCCTGGTCCTCGTAGAACCGCAACGCCGACGCCGCCACCCCGGACCGCTGCGCGATCTCCCCGATCGAGAGCCAGTGCTCCTTGCTCGGGACGTTCTCCTCTCGCATACCGCCACCCTAGGACCGCGCTCCAAAAACTCAAGCTCGCTTGAACTGTGCGATGACGGACGTTGAGAGCACCAGTTGGGTGAGTGGTCTGGTCGGCGGTCGGGTGGTCGGGGCGGTCGTCACGATCGGTTATACTTTTGTGGTGTCGGTGCGCGCGTCGCGTCACCAGAGTAGTTCCCAGGCGCTCCGACCCGTCGGTTTCAGCATCCCGCTGAAGGTCCCGGCGACATGGGTGCAACGCGATAGCACCCGCAGGTCGATGCCCGTCTCCTGCTGAGTACGTACCGTCCGGTCATGTTTCGTGACCGGCGCTCACGTGCGGCTGCGATCCGGCGCCAATCGTCCGTGAATCCGAGAGAGAGTTTGCGTGACCCAGCACCACCAGTCCGACCCCGAGTCCGCCGACGGGCGGATCAAGAAGCCGCGCCACAAGAAGCACCAGAACCAGTCGTACGGCGAGCGCCTGGCCGCCCAGCAGCCGTCCGAAACACCCCGCGAGAACCGCGCTCCGGTGAAGGGCTACCGCTCCGAGCAGCCCCGGCCCGACCGAGGCCAGCGCACGAGCGGCCGCGACGACCGGCCGGCGTTCCGCCGGGACGACCGCGCGCAGGACAGCCGTCCGCGCTACAACCGCGACGAGCGCCCGCAGTACAACCGCGACGACCGTACCTACAACCGTGACGAGCGGCAGCGCTTCAACCGGGACGAGCGTTCGTCGTACCGGCGGGACGACCGTTCGCAGGGTGAGCGCGGTGACCGGCCGCGGTTCAACCGCGACGAGCGGCCGCAGTACAACCGGGACAACCGCGACAACCGGTCGCAGTACAACGACCGGCCGCGGTTCGAGCGGGACGACAAGAGCTTCCGGCGCGACGACCGGCGGAGTGAGCGGGTGGAGCAGCCGGTGGATCTCGGGAATGTTGCTGACGACAACCAGTTCGCCGCGCTCGGGCTGGCGCCGCGGCTGGTGCAGCGGCTGGCCCGGGACGGGATCACCACGCCGTTCCCGATCCAGGCCGCGACCATCCCGGACGCGCTGGCCGGCAAGGACGTGCTCGGCCGCGGCCAGACCGGCTCCGGCAAGACCCTCGGCTTCGGGCTCCCGACGCTGATGCGGCTGGCCGGCGGCCGGACCGAGTCGCGCCGCCCGCGCGGCATGATCCTGGTCCCGACGCGTGAGCTCGCGATGCAGGTGCACGACGCCCTCGAGCCGCTCGCGCACGTGATGAACGTGTCGCTGAAGCTGATCGCCGGCGGTCTCCCGTACCCGAAGCAGATCGACGCGCTCCGGCGCGGCGTCGACCTGCTGATCGCCACCCCGGGCCGGCTGATCGACCTGTGCGAGCAGGGCGCGGCCGACCTCGGCGCCGTGGAGATCTCGGTCCTCGACGAGGCCGACCACATGTGCGACATGGGCTTCATGCCGGCGGTCACCACGCTGCTCGACATGACGCCGCCCGAGGGCCAGCGGCTGCTGTTCTCCGCGACCCTCGACAACGACGTCGACACGATCGTGCGGACGTACCTGAAGGACCCGGTGCAGCACTCGACCGAGTCCGGCCAGGCGACGGTCACCACGATGGAGCACCACCTGCTCGTCATCGAGCCGGCGCACAAGCAGTCGCTGACCGCCGAGCTGGCCAGCCGGGACGGCCGGACCATCGTGTTCGTCCGCACCAAGCTGGGCGCCGACCGGATCGCGACGCAGCTGCGCGACCGTGGCGTGATGGCCGCGGCGCTGCACGGCGGCCTCACCCAGGGCATGCGGAACCGGACGCTGGACCAGTTCAAGGACGGTTCGGTGCCGGTGCTGGTGGCAACGGACGTCGCCGCCCGCGGTATCCACGTCGACGACGTGGGCCTGGTCGTCCAGGCCGATCCGCCGGCCGAGCACAAGGACTACCTGCACCGCGCGGGTCGTACGGCGCGTGCCGGTGGCAAGGGTGCCGTCGTCACACTCGTCCTGCCGCACCAGCGGCGCGGAATGATCCGGATGGCCGAGACGGCCGGTGTGAAGGCCGAGCCCGTTCGCGCCCGTCCGGGTGACGAGCTGGTCACCGAGCTGACCGGCGGCAGCAAGCCGTCCGGGTATCCGGTGAAGCTTCCGGCCCCGAAGCCGCAGCGCTTCGCCAAGGGCGGCGGCGGCCGGGGTGGCAAGCGGTTCGGCAGCAACCGTCCGGGTCGCGGCCACGACAACCGCGGCGGCAGCGGTCCACGCCGTACCGGCAACGGACCTCGCCGTACGGACGGCAAGTCCTACCAGCACTGACGTACGACGAACAGCGGGTCGAGACGGGTTCTCGGCCCGCTGTTCTGTTTCAGGTCAGAACGGCCCACAAGCGGGCGACGACCGTCGCGATCTCGTCCGCGTCCAGTGGGACCAGCTCGAGCATCAGCTCGCCCTCGGCCATCCGGTCGGTCATCACGTAGATCGGCGGGGTGCCGGCTTCGAGTTCGGTCGCGACCCGCTTGGCGTCGCCGACCTGCAGCAACACCCGGGACACCTGCAGGCCGGCCGGATCCGGGACGGCCTCGGCTGTGACACCGGGGATCCGCGACACCGCGTCGACGAACGCGTCCACCTTCGCGCGCTCGTCCGCCTCCCACTTGACCCGGTCGAACGCCTGCCACTCCTCGAGCGCCGCGAGGACGCCGACGATCGCCTCCTTCGTCGGCTTCATCACCCGCCCGATGCCCTTCTCCTGCGCGCGAAGCGCCTGCACCAGCGACCACGTTCCGGCCGCGATCCCGGCGGTCGGCGAGCCGAGGTACTTCTGCCCGCTGACCAGTACCAGGTCCGCGCCGGTCGCGAGCAGGTCTGCGATCCGCGGGAACTGCGCCGCGCCGTCGATGATGGCCGGTACGCCGCGACGGTGCGCGGCCCGGATCGCCGCCGCCAGGTCGATCGGCTCGCCGCGCGTCAGCCGTGACGACACCAGCATCAGGCATGCGACATCGGGTCCGTCGAGCTCTGCTTCCAGGTCGGCGATCGTGCAGCTGTCCTCCTCGCCGGCCAGGTCCACCTGCGCGCCGGCGAGCCGGATGCCCTGCAGGTTGGAGTGTCCGTAGTCGACGACGTGACAGGCCGGCAGTACGACGCGGTTGTGCATGTCGGCCGTGTTCGGCAAGGCCGCCGTACGCCGGGGATCGCCGCCCGTCATCGTGGCCGCGACGGCGAGCGTGACGCCGGCCGCGGTGCAGTGCACGACGGTGCCGGCGGGGGCCCCGGTGACCTGCGCGATGGCCTCGCTGGCGCGGTCGCCGAGCTCGTCCATCACGAAGAACTCAGGCAACGCCTGTGCGACGGCCGCCGCCACCCCGTCGGAACTGCGGGACACCCCGAGCGGGGTGTACGTCCCCTTGGCGTTGATCACCACACTCAACCGGTAACGATCATGAATGCCCATGGTGTTGCCGAGCGTAGTGGTCACGCACCGCAGTTGGCGAGAGTCTGCGGGTGAGTTCTTGACCGGGTGCTACTGGTGAGTCATTCTCACTTTTACCGACCTGAGGAGGGAACCGTGCCCCGCCCCGCACTCCGAACCCGCCTTCGTCCGACGATCGCCGTCGTGGCCGGCAGCGCCGCCGTCGCTGCCCTGCTCGTGGCCGCGCCCGCACCGACCCAAGCGGCGCCGCAAGCCG
The DNA here is from genome assembly GCF_040254265.1 of Kribbella sp. HUAS MG21. Lineage (GTDB taxonomy): Bacteria > Actinomycetota > Actinomycetes > Propionibacteriales > Kribbellaceae > Kribbella. The sequence continues at coordinate 1,324,240 of NZ_CP158165.1, read as the reverse complement.
TTGCCGCGACCCCCAAGGATTATTGCCTCGAGCAATGCCGCGACATCCTGCCGCCGGGCCAGAACGGCCACGCGACGTTCACGGATCTCCTTGCTTTCAAGGCATTGGGGGTGCGCCCGGCGCACTTCAGTGACACGGTGAAGCCGTACCAGGACCTCGTCTGGAACGCGCAGGGCATCACCGACGACGGCCTCGCGCCGTACTTCGACGATGCCTCGTTCGGCGTGAAACCTGATGACGTGGCGAGCACGATCAAGCCGCGCAGTGACGTGACGATCGTCCGCGACAAGTCGCGCGGGATCCCGCACATCACCGGCACCACCCGGCTGGGCACCATGTTCGGCGCCGGGTACGCCGGCGCGCAGGACCGGCTGTTCGTGATGGACGTGTTCCGGCACCTCGGGCGCGGGCAGCTGACGCCGTTCGCGGGTGGCGCGCCGGCGAACCGCGCGTTCGAGCAGGAGTTCTGGCGTACGGCGCCGTACACCGAGGCCGACCTGCAGCGGCAGTTCGACGACGCGGACGAGTTGTACGGCGCCGACGGCGTGAAGATGCAGCAGGACATCCAGGCCTGGGTCGATGGGGTGAACCACTACATCGACACGGTCGGCATCGCGTACCCCGGTGAGTACGTCGCGCTCGGGCTCGACTGGCCGACGCCGCACTGGAAGGTGACGGACGTCGTCGCGACGGCGGCCGTGGTCGCGGGCATCTTCGGCACCGGCGGCGGTTCCGAGGTCACGTCCGCGCTGGCGCTCCTCGAGGCGCAGGCGAAGTACGGCGTGGCGGCGGGCACCAAGGTGTGGGAGTCGTTCCGGTCGCAGAACGACCCGGAGGCGAACACCACGGTGCACAACGGCGCGACGTTCCCGTACGGGACCACCGGGCCGAACCCGGCCGGCCGCGCGCTGCCGGACCGCGGCTCGGTGACGCCGGAGCCTCAGGTCATCGACCAGACCGTGAACCGGACGGCGACCGCGAAGCCGATGCCGAAGGGCGCCGAGGAACTGCGCGGAATCTTCGACGGCGGACTGTTTCCGGAAGGATTCGGAAAGAAAGGAATGTCGAACGCGCTGCTCGTTTCCGGTGCGCACACGCAGTCCGGGAACCCGATCGCGGTCTACGGCCCGCAGACCGGGTACTTCGCACCGCAGCTGCTGCTCCGCCAGGAACTCCAGGGCCCGGGGATCAGCACCCGCGGCATCGCGTTCGCCGGCCTGAACTTCTACACGCTGATCGGCCGCGGACCCGACTACTCGTGGAGCGCGACGTCCGCGGGCCAGGACATCACCGACACGTTCGCCGTCCCGCTCTGCGAGCCGAACGGCGGAACGCCGCGGAAAACGTCGCAGTACTACGTTTTCCGCGGCGACTGCGTACCGATCGAGCGGCTCGAGCGGCACAACGCCTGGTACGCCAGCCTCGGCTCGTCGGAGCCCGCCGGATCGTACACGTTGGTTGCCCTGCGCACCGAGTACGGCATCGTCACGCATCGCGGAACGGTCGGCGGAAAACCGGTGCTGTTCACCAAGAACCGGTCGACGTACGGCAACGAGGCGGGGTCGGCGCTCGGGTTCATGCAGTTCAACGACCCGGGCAAGATCCGGTCGGCCGCCGACTTCCAGAAGGCCGCGGCGAACATCGGGTACACGTTCAACTGGTTCTACACCGACAAGAACTCGATCGCGTACTACAACTCCGGCGACAACCCGGTCCGCGCGGCCGGCGCGGACCCGAACCTGCCGACGTGGAGCAGCTACGAGTGGCAGGGGTGGAACCCGGACACCAACCGCGCGACGTACACCCCGTCGGCCCAGCATCCGCAGGTTGTGAACCAGGACTACCTGACCAGCTGGAACAACAAGCAGGCTCCGGGGTACTCCGCCTCGGACGGCCAGTGGGGCTACAACGCGGTGTACCGCAGCCAGCCGCTCGACGACCGGATCGAGGCGGTCATCGACAGCGGGCAGAAGTTCACGCGCGGGAAGCTCGTCGAGGCGATGGAGGACGCGGCGACGGTGGACCTCCGCGGTGACCAGGTCCTGCCGTACCTGCTCCGCGTCCTGAAGAGCGCCCCGATCACCGACCCGGCGGTGGCCGACGCCGTCGCCAAGCTGACCGCGTGGCAACAGTCCGGCGCGCACCGCAGGACTCCGACTGCCGGATCCCGCACCTACGACCACGCGGATGCGATCCGCCTCTTGGACGCGTGGTGGCCCGCGCTCATCCCCGCACAGTTCAAGGACCTCGGTCCGGAGCTGTACGGCGCGCTCGTCGCCAACCTGAAGATCGACGAGCGACCGGGCGCACAAGGATCCGCGTTCCAGAGCGGCTGGTGGGGCTTCGTCCAGCGCGACTTGCGGAAGGTTCTCGGCGACCCGGTCAAGGCGGAGCAGCCGGTGACGTACTGCGGCGGCGGTTCCCTGGCCGCGTGCCGCAGCACCCTGACCGAGACCTTGCTCGCGGCCACCAAGGTGCCGGCGTCGACGACCTACCCGGCGACGGCGGACTGCGCGGCCGGCGACCAGTACTGTGCCGACCAGATCGCGCACAACCCGATGGGCGGCATCACCCAGGACCGGATCGCGTGGGTGAACCGGCCGACGTACCAGCAGGTGATCGAGTTCCCGGCGAAGCGCGGCGACGACGTCGGCAACCTGGCGGTCGGCAAGACCGCGACCGCGAGCAGCTACGAGAAGGGCTGGTACAACTCGCCGCCCGCGCTCGCCGTCGACGGCAAGCTGGACACCAGGTGGGCGAGCGACTGGTCCGACCCGCAGTGGCTGAAGGTTGATCTCGGCAACGAGCAACCCGTGCGACGGGTCGTCCTGCGGTGGGAGGCGGCCTACGCGAAGGGCTACCGCGTGGAGGTGTCGCGGGACGGGGCGGCCTGGCAGCAGGTGTACGCGACGACGGCCGGTGACGGCGGGACGGACGTGGTCCGGTTCGGCGCCGTGCCGGCCCGCTACGTGCGCGTCACCGGGACGCAGCGCGCGACGTCGTACGGCTATTCACTCTTCGAGCTGCAAGTCTTCAGATGGTGATACCCCCAGGCCTGTCAGGATTGGCCGCATGAGCCAGAACTTTCCTCCGAACCAGCCGTATCCGCCGCAGCAGCCGGGCTACCAGCAGGGTCCGCCGCCGGGCTACCAGGGCCCGCCGCCGGGGTACCAGCAGGGCCCGCCGCCGCAGGGATACGGCCAGCCGAACTACCAGTCGGCCCCGTCCAACGTGCCGCATGTCGCGCCGCAGGGTTCGCCGTACCCGGTGCTGGTCTCGACCATGAACGACCTGCCCGGGTACACCGCGGAGAAGGTGTACGGCGAGGTGTTCGGGCTGACCGTGCGGAGCCGGGACTTCGGGTCGAACTTCACCGCGAGCTTCCGGTCGCTGGGCGGCGGCGAGGTGCCGGAGTACACCCAGATGCTGGCCGAGTCGCGGCACGTCGCGGTGATGCGGATGTGCCAGATGGCGCAGCAGATGGGCGCGAACGCGATCCTCGCGATGCGGTTCGACTGCAACGAGATCGCGAACACGATGAGCGAGGTGGCGGCCTACGGGACGGCGGTCGTCGTGCGGAAGACCGAGGCCCCGCGGGCCCAGGACAAGACACCCGACGAGGACGATGCGAATGACAGCTGACCTCAAATTCCCGGCCGGATTCCGGTGGGGCGTCTCGACGTCGGCGTACCAGATCGAGGGTGCCGTGGCCGAGGACGGCCGCGGCACCTCCACCTGGGACACGTTCTGCGCCGAGCCGGGCCGGATCCTGAACGGCGACACCGGCGCGGTCGCGTGCGACCACTACCACCGGTACGCCGAGGACGTCGCGCTGATGCGGGAGCTCGGTGTGGACATGTACCGGTTCTCGTTCGCCTGGCCGCGGATCCAGCCGACGGGCAGCGGTCCGGGGAACGCGGCCGGCCTGGACTTCTACGACCGGCTGATCGACACCCTGCTCGGCGCCGGCATCCGGCCGGCGCCGACGCTGTACCACTGGGACACGCCGCAGCCGCTCGAGGACGCGGGCGGCTGGCTGTCCCGCGACATCACCGATCGGTTCGCGGAGTACGCCGGGATTCTCGGCGCCCGGTTCGCGGACCGGGTATCGACGTGGATCACGATCAACGAGCCGATGGTGCTGACGCTGATGGGCTACTCGCTCGGCGCGCACGCGCCCGGCAAGGAGCTGCTGTTCGACGCGCTCCCGGTCGCGCATCACCAGCTGCTCGCGCACGGCCGCGCGGTGCAGGCGCTGCGGGCCGCGGGCGCGCAGGAGATCGGCATCGCGTCGAACCACGCGCCGACCTGGCCGGCGAGCGACAGCGCGGAGGACAGGGAAGCGGCCGCGCTCTACGACAACCTGATCAACTGGCTGTTCGCGGATCCGGTCATCCTCGGCGAGTACCCGTCGGGCATGGGCGACGGCATGCCCGGTCCGGTCGCCGACGACCTTGCGATCATCTCCACGCCGGTCGACTTCTTCGGCATCAACCACTACGCGCCGGTCTCGGTCGGCGTCGCCACGGGTCAGGCGGACACGGCCGCGACCGACGGCGTCCTGCTGCCGCCCGGCCTGCCGTTCGAGCCGCGGACACTGACCGGCTACCCGACGACGGACTTCGGCTGGCCGGTGGTCCCCGACGCGTTCGGCGAGATCCTGCGGACCTTCCGGCAGCGGTACGGCGACAAGCTGCCGCCGCTCTACATCACCGAGAACGGCTGCGCGGTCAACGACGAGCCCGTCGACGGGGTGGTCTCCGACCAGCGCCGGATCGACTACCTGGACGGGTACCTGCGGTCGCTGAAGGCCGCGATCGACGACGGGATCGACGTCCGCGGGTACTTCCAGTGGTCGCTGCTCGACAACTTCGAGTGGGCGGCCGGGTACTCGCAGCGGTTCGGGCTCGTACACGTGGACTTCGAGACCCTCGAGCGGACGCCCAAGGCGTCGTACCACTGGTTCGGTGATGTGATCTCGCAGAGCCGGCGATGATTCCCGAGCCGGGGGTGGTGCCGTCCGCGCTGGCGGAGCCGACCGTCCGGGTGCGCGGCGGTTGGACCGCGGCCGTCGTGCTCGCGAACGTCGGCGTGTTCGCCGCCTGGCTCGGACCGATCCAGGTGCTGCTCGCGAAGCAGTCGGAGGCGGTTGCTCCGGGCAACAAGGAGTTCGTGTTCGGGCTGGTGACCGGGGTCGGCGCCGCGGTGTCCGTGGTCGCGAACCCGGCTTTCGGCGCGATCTCCGACCGTACGACGTCGCGGTACGGCCGCCGGGTCCCGTGGGTGGTGGCCGGTGCCGTTGGCGGTGCCATCGGTCTCGGGATCCTCTCGGGTGCGCAGCTGATCGTGTGGATGCTGGTCGGCTGGTGCCTGATGCAACTGTTCGGCAACGCATTGCTCGCGGCGGCGACGGCCGTCGTACCGGACCGGGTGCCGGTCACGCAGCGGGGTGTGGTCGGCGGGTGGGTGGCGATCTCGCAGGTGCTGGGCGCGTTGGTCGGGACCGCGCTGGCGGCCGCGTTCGACAGCTTCGCGCTCGGGTACGTCGCCTGCGCGGCGTTCCTGCTCTTCTCGGTGGTGCCTTATCTACTACGCAGCGGTGATGCGCCGCTGGCCGAGCGGCCGCCGTTCGCGCTCGGCGAGTTCTTCAAGGGCTTCTGGATCAGCCCGCGGCGGTACCCCGACTTCGGGTGGGCGTGGCTGACCCGGTTCCTGTTCAACGTGGGCAACGCGCTCGGCACGCTGTACCTCTTCTACTACCTGCAGGACGAGGTGGGGATCGACGACCCGGACACCGGCGTACTGATCCTGACCGCGATCTACAGCGTCTGCGTGCTGGTCACCGCGATCAGCTCCGGCCGGTGGTCGGACCGGTCGGGGCGGCGGAAGGTGTTCGTCACCGGGTCCGGCTGGGTGATGGCGGCGGCCGGTGTGATCCTCGCGGTGTGGCCGACCTGGCCGGGGGCGATCGTCGGCGCGATCGTGCTCGGCACCGGCTTCGGCGTGTACCTGTCCGTCGACTTCGCCCTGCTCACCCAGGTCCTCCCGAACGCCCGCGACCGCGCGAAGGACCTCGGCGTCATCAACATCGCCAACTCGCTGCCCCAGGTCCTGGCCCCCGCGATCGCCGCCCCGATCGTCAAGCACCTGGGCGGCTACCCGGTCCTCTACCTCTTGGCATCCTTGTTCACGGTCGTCGCCGGCGTACTGGTCACCCGGATCCGTTCCGTCAGCTGAGCGGCCGGCCGGCCGTCGGCGGTGACCGCGATGTTCTCGAGGCCGAGCCAGGACGCCATGAGGTGCAGTTCACCGGCCAGTTCCTCGACGAAGTCGGGTGCGTCGGGTTCGGGCGTGAGGGTGGGGATCACCAGCGTCGACGTCTGGCGGTCGGACTTGAGGTCGACGCGGGCCACGAGTCGGTCGCCCAGGAGGAACGGCAGGACGTAGTACCCGTGGACGCGTTGCGGTGCGGGCGTGTAGATGCTGATCCGGTAGAAGAAGTCGAACAGGTGATGGGTGCGGTCGCGGTTCCAGATCAGCGGGTCGAAGGGGGAGAGCAGGGCCCGCGCGTCGATCGGCCGGTCCGTGGCCTCGTGCCAGCGATACGCCTGCTGCTTGACGCCCTCGACGCGGACCGGGATCAGATCGCCGGCGTCGACCAGTTCACCGACGACCTCGCGGCCGGTGGCCGCGGGCAACGGGAAATGCGCCTGGCCACTGCCGCCGCACAGCTCCTTCAGCGTCGCGACCCCGAGGCCGCGCGCCGCGATCCGGACCAGCTCGCGACGGGCCTCGTCGGCGGTCGGTTCGGGGGCGTTGAGGACGTCGGCCGGCAGCACGCGCTCGGTCAGGTCGTAGCTCCGCTCGAAGTTCTTCCGCCCCGCGATCGTCACCTGGCCCGAGCAGAACAGGTACTCGATCGCGATCTTCGCGTCCTGCCAGTTCCACATCCGGCCCGTGGTCGGATCAGGGTCCGGGTCGGTGCGCTTCCGCCGTACGCCGTCCGGGCTGGCCTCACCCGCCGTCAACGGTCCGCGTTCCGTGACCAGTTGCAGTACCTGGTCGACGTACCCGGGCCGCTCGGCGGTCAGGCGGCGCATCCCCGCGACCACGGACCACGGCGCGGTCACGTCCGGACTGAGCTCGTCGTCCCATACCTGCCGCTCGGCCGCCCGCATCCGCCACCGCATCAACGGGTAGACGTCGAGCGGGAGCAGCGCGGCCTTGTGCCCCCAGAAGTACTCGAACAACTCCCGGTCCGGACCCCAACTCAGCTCGTCGAGCGTTGGGCGCGGATAGTTGCCGACCCGCGCGAACACCGGCAGATAGTGCGACCGGCACAACACGTTCACCGAGTCCAGTTGCAGCACGCCGACTTGCTGGACCGCCCCGCGCACATCACCCCCGCGAGGCTCCCCGAACCCCTGCGCCCCCAATGCCATCCTTCGCGCCTCGTCCCGCGACACCTCATCACCAACGGCCGCCATGAACCGAACCTACTCCGCGCAGGTGTTACGCGGGCACCGGCTGCGCCTGGTAGCTGAGGTCGAGGCGACGGTACGCCGTACTCGCGAACGCCAGCAGTACGACGACCAGCATCAGCAGGCTCGCGGCCACGAAGGCGAGCGCGATGCCCCGCGCCTGACCGCCGCCGAGCAGCCAGCCGAAGGTACTGCGGCCCGCCGCCGACTCCATGTACGGGATCAGCAGGAACTGCGCCGCCGGCCCGATCGCGAACGCCGCGACCGGCGTCGACGCGGTCTCGATGCTCTGCGCGAACCCGAACACCCGGCCCTGCTTCTCGAACGGCACCGTCCGCTGCAGGATCGTCTGCTCCGCCGCCTCCGCGATCGGGATCACCAGCATGAAGCCCAGCATCCCCAGCACCAGCAAGGACTGCCACTCGCGGACCGCCGTACCGAGGCCGACGACCGCGATCGCGACGTTCGCCAGCAGCAGGACCCGCAACGGCGAGCGGCCGAGGCCGAACTTCGCGACCAGCGCGCCGCCGGCGATGAACCCGAAGCTGGTGACGCCGAGCACGACGCCCCACGACTGCACCGAGAACAGGTTCAGCCCGTACGGGTCCATCAGCGCCATGAACACGCCCATGATCAGGTTGTTGAACGTGCTGAACAGGACCAGCGGCAGCAGCCCGGGGACGCCGCGCATGGTCCGCCAGGCGGTGCGTACGTCGATCCGCACCCGCTGGTGGTGCTCCGGCCGCGGCTCGTCGAGGTGGATCGCGAGCGTCAGGTGGACCAGTACGGCGCCGGTGAAGACGATCGCGATCGCGACCGTGCCGCCCATGCCGACGAACCCGACCGACAGGCCGCTGAGCACGCTGGTGATCAGGTGCGCGACACCGTTCACCGTGCCGACCAGACCGTTCGCCTTGTCGCGGCGGTCGGCCGGCACGAGCAGCGTCACCGCCGTCGAGAGCGCGATGCTCCGGAGCTGTCCGGCGGTGCTGCCGACCAGGACCAGCAGCGTGAACGCCCAGAACCACGGGTTGTGCCAGTCGGTCAGCTGCCGGCCCGCGACGACGTACAGGACGCCGGCGCCGGCGAAGGCGACGCCGGTGATCGAGCTGGACAGCACCATCGCGGTCTTCTTCCGGTGCGAGTCCACGATCGCGCCGAAGACCGTGCCGGACACGGCTCCGATCAGCATCGAGACACCTGAGACGACCGAGGCCGCGAGCACCGAGTGCGTCACCAGGTACACCCAGAACGCGAAGCCGAAGCTCAGGAACGTGGTCGTCACGTTCGCCACCAACGTGTTGATCAGCAACTGCCGGAAGGTCGGGTTCATACTTCTACGTCGAACACGACCTCAGGAAATTGACACGGCCTCCTTGGTGATCAGCCGGCGGCGGAGTTTGTCGAGCAGCGGAGCGGCCAGCAGGAGCGCGATCACGACGTAGATCACCCAGGAGACCGGGCCGCCGATCAGCCCCGAGAACTCGCCGTTGGACAGCTGGAGCGCCATCCGTGCCTGGCGCTCGGCGATCGGGCCGAGGATCACGCCGATGATCAGCGGGAGCACCGGCAGCCCGAAGCGGCGCATCGCGAAGCCGAGGAGGCCGAGCAGCAGGAGCAGCAGCAGGTCCAGCGGCTGCGCGTTGACGGCGTACGCGCCCATCGACGCGAAGAACAGGATCCCGGCGTACAGGTACGGGCGGGGGATCTGCAGCAGCTTCGCCCAGGCGGGCGCGAGCGGCAGGTTGAGCAGCAGCAGGAACAGGTTGCCGATGAACAGGCTCGCGATCAGCGCCCAGACAAGGCTCGACTCGCGCTGGAAGAGCAGCGGACCCGGCTGGATCCCGTACGACGTGAACGCCGCCAGCATCACGGCCGCGGTCGCGTTCGTCGGCAGGCCCAACGCCAGCATCGGGACGAGCGTTCCGGCGGCCGACGCGTTGTTCGCCGCCTCCGGCCCGGCGACACCCTCGATCGCGCCGTGCCCGAACTCCTCCGGGTGCTTCGACAGCTTCTTCTCGGTCGCGTACGACAGGAACGTCGGGATCTCCGCGCCACCGGCCGGCAGCGCACCGATCGGGAACCCGTACGCCGTCCCGCGCAACCACGGCTTCCACGACCGGCGCCAGTCGGACCGGCCCATCCACGGCCGCCCGACCGGGATCACCGTCCCGGGGTTCCGCCGCAGGTGCGCGGCCACCCACAGCGCCTCGCCGACCGCGAAGATCCCCACGGCGACGACCACCACGTCGATGCCGTCGGCCAGTTGCGGGATGCCGAGCGTCAGCCGCTGCTGGCCGGTCACCTTGTCGATGCCGACCAGCCCGATCACCAGGCCGAGCAGCAGCGCCGCGGACCCGCGGATCCGGGACGACCCGAGGACGGCGGTCGCCCCGGCGAACGCGAGCAGCATCAGCGCCAGGTAGTCGGGCGCGCCGAGACTGATCGCGAACTTCACCACCTGCGGCGCGACCAGCACCAGCAGCAGGGTCCCGATCGTCCCGGCCACGAACGACCCGATCGCCGCCGTCGCGAGCGCCTGCGCGGCCCGCCCGGCGCGGGCCATCTTGTTGCCCTCGATCGCGGTCACCACGGACGCCGACTCGCCCGGTGTGTTGAGCAGGATCGACGTGGTCGAGCCGCCGTACATGCCGCCGTAGAAGATGCCGGCGAACATGATGAACGCCTGCACCGGCTCGAGCCCGTACGTGATCGGCAACAGCAGCGCGACCGTCATCGCCGGCCCGATCCCCGGCAGCACGCCGACCGCCGTACCGACCGTGACACCGAGCAGCGCGAGCAGCAGGTTGAGCGGCGTGAGGACGTCGCCGAACCCGTTCACCAGGTTCATCAGGTTGTCCATCAGAGAATCCCTTGCAGTACGCCGGCCGGCAGGTTGACGCCGAGCCCGATCGCGAACGCGTAGAACGTGACCAGCGCCAGGCCGACGGCGATGAACAGGTTGCGGACGTGGTGCCGGCTGCCGAGCGCGAACGCCGAACCCCAGAACAGCAGGGTCCCGCTGATCACCCAGCCCAACGGGTCGATCAGCGCCAGGTTCAGCACGAACGCCGCGATCAGCAGCACCACGGTGCGCCAGTCGACGGGCGACGTGACGTCGACGTCCTCACCTTCCTCGGCCTCGCCCTGGCCGCCGCGGGCGACGTCGACGGCGTACAGGACGGCGACCAGGAGAAGCAGTACGCCGAGCACGATCGGGACCGGCTTCGGGCCGATCGGGTCGTTGCTGTTGGCAATGTGCTGGAGCCGGGCGGCGTCGGCGATCACCAGGACGCCGACCACTGCCAGGAACCCGCACACTCCGTACTGCGCTCGATCCGGCCGCCGGGTCGTGGCGGCCGTGCTCATGCCGCCAGCCCCAGCTTGGTCAGGATGTCCGCGACGGCCTTGTCCTGATCGGCGAGGAACTTGCCGAACTCGTCACCGGTCACGAACGCGTCCGTCCAGCCGCGCTTCTTCAGCTCGGCCTTCCACTGCTCCGAGTCGTGCATCTTGGTCAGCGAGTCGATCCAGACCTTCTTGTCCGCGTCGCTGATCTCCGGCGGCGCGACGATACCCCGCCAGTTCGTGAACACCAGGTCGATGCCGGAGTCCTTCAGCGTCGGCACGTCCTTGAGCGCGTCGATCGGCTTCTCGCTGGTCACCGCGAGAACGCGGACCTGACCGCTCTCCACCTGGTCGAGGAACTCTCCGAAGCCGCTCGCCCCGAAGGCAATCTTGCTGCCCAGCAGGGCCGGCAGCAGTTCGCCGCCACCGTCGTACGAGACGAAGTTGACGTCCTTGGGATTGATGCCGACGGCCTGCGCGAGCTGCATCGGCAGCAGGTGGTCGGGCCCGCCCGGCGACGAGCCGCCGCCGACGGCGAGACCCTTCGGGTTCGCCTTCCAGGCGGTGACCAGGTCCTGGATCGTCTTGTACGGCGAGTTCTTCGGGACGACGATCGCGCCGGCCTCCTCGATCATCTTGGCGATCGGGGTGGTCTGGGTGAGCGTCGCCTTCGACTTCGACGTGTACGTCGCACCGACGACGCCGAGGCCCATCTGCATCGCGAGCTTGCCGTTGCCCTTCTCGTTCACGATCCGCTGCAGGCCGACCGTGCCGCCGGCGCCCGGCAGGTTGAACACCTGCACGCCGGTCGCGATCTTCGCGTCGTCCATCACCTTCGCGGCGGTCCGGGCGGTGGTGTCGTACCCGCCGCCGGCGGTGTTCGGCACCATCAGCCGCAGGCCGGTGGCCGGTTTCCCGCTGTCCGCGGTGGACGTCTCGGACTTGTCGGCGGTCGCGCCGCAGGCCGTCAGGCTGAGCAGCGCGAGGAGTGCTGTGGACGCCAGGAGCCTTGACCTCATCGGCGGAGTCCTTTCCAGAGGGGATCAGGTGGCGACGATCGTGGACCTCCGGCGGTCGGGCCGTCTGCGTTGTGGCCGCAGCGGTGGTTGAGTTCATTGTGGTCACGGGCGGAACCTGGATGAAGTGTGGCACTCGGGCTCCGGACCGGTGATCATGCGGTTCGACGGGCGAGGAGGTGACCATGGGAAGACTGGGACGACGACCGACGCTGGCCGGGCAGCTGCTCGTGCTGCAGCTGGCGATCGTCGTGGTCGTGCTCGTGGCGGTCGCCGCGGTCTCACTCGCCCAGTCGGCCGCCACCTTCAACCGGGTCGAGGGGCGTCGTGTCACCCTGCTGGCCGAGCAGCTCTCGGCGAGTCCGGCGCTGCGGTTCAACATCCGGAACCCGGCGCCCGCGGAGACGCTCGCGCCGACGCTGCAGGCGAGCATCGCGCAGTCCGGTGTCAGCTCGATCACGGTCGCGGACGCGCGCGGAAAGGTGATCGCGGCAACCAACGTGACGCTGATCGGGACGGCGCTCACGCTCGGTGACGACGGCGTGCGGACCGGGCGCGGCTGGTCCGGTCAGCTGGAGGGTGACGACGGGAAGGAACTGGTCGCGCAGGTTCCGGTGCTCAGCGAGGGCAAGGACGCGAACGGCAAGCCGGACGGCACGCTCGGTGACCACATCGGCACCGTGATGGTCGGTGAGCGCGTCCCCTCGATACCGCAGCGGCTCCGCGGCGCGTCGTCGTACCTGGCGATCTATCTCGGGATCGCCTGCGTCCTCGGCCTGCTCGGCTCGTGGCTGCTCGCGCGGCGGATCAAACGCCAGACGCTCGGCCTCGAACCGCGCGAGATCGCCGGCCTCGCCGAACACCGGGAGGCCATGCTCTACGGGCTCGCGGAGGGAGTCGTTGCCCTGGACCCCCATCTGCGCGTGACGCTCGTCAACGACGTCGGCCGGCGGCTGCTCGACCTCCCCGACGACGCGACCGGCAAGAGCCTGCGCGAGCTGGGGATCGAAGGGCGGCTGCGCGAGGTCCTTGCCGGTGACGACGACGCGCGCGACGCTGTCGTCGTACGGCGTGGACGGGTACTGGTGATGAACCGGATGAGCGTGACCAAGGACGGGCGGTCGCTCGGCTCGGTCACCACGCTCCGCGACCGGACCGAGCTGGCGCAGCTCGAGCGGGAACTCGGGTCGTTCCGGTCGTCCGCGGAGTTGCTGCGGGCGCAGACGCACGAGTTCGCCAACCAGTTGCACACGATCTCGGGGCTGATCCAGATCGGGGAGTACGACGAGGTGGTCACGTACGTCGGCGCGCTCAACCGGTACCGCGAATCGCTCGACCTGACCGTGACACGGCGGGTCCACGACACGACGGTCGCCGCGTTGCTGATGGCGAAGTCCTCGCTCGCGGCCGAACGCCGGGTGGAGCTCCGCGTGTCCGAGCGGACCACGCTGCTGCGGCTCGAGCCGGCACTGTCCGCCGACATCGCGACCGTCCTCGGCAATCTCGTCGACAACGCGGTCGACGCCGCGGCCCAGTCAGGTACGCCGCTGTCGCCCGCGTGGGTCGAGGTCGAACTCCGCCAGGACGCGACCAGCGTGGAGATCGTGGTCCGCGACTCCGGGCCGGGGGTTGCGCCGGAGCTGGCGCAGGAGGTGTTCGCGCACGGCTTCACCACCAAGGCCGCGGCCGAAGGAGAGCGCGGGATCGGCCTCGCGATGACCCGCCTGATCTGCCGCCGCCGCGGCGGCGAGGTCGCGGTCACGAACCTGTTGGAGGGCGGTGCCGCGTTCGTGGCGCGGATGTCGACCCAACGCACGCCGGAAGGAGCCCGATGATCAAGGTCCTGGTCGTCGACGACGACTTCATGGTCGCCCGCATCCACCGCGGGTTCGTCGACCGCGTGGACGGCTTCGAGGTCGTCGGTACGGCGAACTCCGGCGACCAGGCGGTGGCCGCACTCGGCGACCTCGCACCCGACCTGGTCCTGCTGGACCTCTACCTGCCCGACGTCTTCGGCATCGACCTGATCGCCCGGCTGCGCGCCGTACAACCGGACGTCGACATCCTCGTCATCACCGCCGCCCGCGAAGCCGACGCGGTCCGCGGCGCTGTCCGGCAAGGTGTCGTCAACTATCTGCTGAAACCCTTCGGTTTCGAGGACCTCCGTGCGAGGCTCCAGGAGTACGCCCGCCGCCGGGCCAGCGTCCCCGACCAGGTCACCTCCCAGGCCGACGTCGACCGCGTCCTGGCGGCCCCTACGCGCCAACTGGTCAACCGCCTCCCCAAAGGCCTCAGCCAGGAAACCGCCGACCTGGTCACCGCCGCCCTCCGAGCCACCCCCGACAACCTCTCCGCCGCCGAATGCGCTGAGAAAATCGGCATCTCCCGAGTCAGCGCGCGCCGCTACCTGGAATTCCTAACCACCCAAGGCCAAGCCGAAGTAACCCTCCGCTACGGCACCACCGGCCGCCCGGAACGCCGGTACAACTGGCGCTGATACATCTGACCCACGCGTGCTTCGCGGCCGCTCCCTTCGTCGCTCCGCTCCTCAGCGCACCCGCTTCGCCCGCTCCCACCCACCCCGGGCTTAACGCCCGGACCTCTGTTCCCGGCAACCGCCGGGCCCTTCCGGCTTGCGCCGGGCTCTTCCGGCTTGCGCCGGGCTCTTCCGGCTGCCGCCGGCAGCTTTCGGCTCGCGCCGTTGTTCCCGGCTACGCCGGGCTCCTCCGGCTTACGCCGGGCTGTTCCGGCATGCGCCGGGTCCTTTCCGGCTGACGCCGGCCCATTCCGCCTGCCGTCGAGAGCTTCGGGCCACCGCCGGGCGATCCGGCTTGGGCCGGGAGTTGCGGGCTGCCGCCGGCGAGTTTTGCGAGCTGCCGCTCGCGTGCGACGACCAGGGCCGACACCCCACCCGGAACCAACCGGAACGACACGCCCGCGACCCGGCCCGCGACGACTGCGCAACCGCACCCCGACCATCCGCGCCGCAACAGCCGGAAGCAGCTGGAATCCCTTACAGGTAAGGGATTCCAGTGCATAGCCGATTTGCCCGTGACCATTCCGTGACCTACAATAGAACACATGTTCGACGACGGTCTGGATGGGCTCAGCGACACGGACCTGCTGTCCGCGGCCGCCGAGTACGCCCGGGCTCAAGAACAGGCCGCGGTCGGCATCCTGCGCGCCGCGCTGGCGTTTGCCGACCACAACGCCGTGGTCGAGGGCTACCAGCCGCTGCCCGGCCACGAACGGCACCTGGTCTACGGCGGCGACGGCTGCCCCGGCGTCGCCGAGTTCGCCCCGATCGAGTTCGGCGCGGTCCTCGGCATGTCCAGCGGCGCCGCCGCCTGTCTGATCGGCGAAGCCCTCGCCCTACGCCACCGCCTCCCCAAAGTGTGGGCCGCCGTACTGTCCGGCCAGGCACTGTCGTGGCGGGCCCGCAAGATCGCCCACGCCTGCCTCACCCTCTCCCAGGAAGCCGCCGCGATCGTCGACCGCCGCGTGGCCGGCATCGTCAACACCGTCACCCCGGGCAAACTCAAGTCGATCGTCACCGCCGCGGTATGGGAAGCCGACCCCGAACAGGCCGAGGCCGACGCCCGAGCAGCCGCGAAAACCCGCGGCGTGTTCGTCGCCCAGTCCGACGAACACGGCACCAAACGCATCTGGGTCCGCGCCGCCGCCGGCGCCGTGATCCGCTTCGACGCCACCATCGACGACCTCGCCCGCGCCCTCGCCATCCTCGGCGACCCCGACCCCCTCGACGAACGCCGCGCGAAGGCCATCGACTGGATCGCCGACCCCGAAGCAGCCCACTACCTCCTCCAAGTAGCCCGCTACCTCGCCCAAACCCTGCCCAACACCACACCAGCCCCCGCGCACAGCCCCGCCGACGGCGCCGAGTCGGCCGACCCTATGGACTGGGCGGACGACTTCGCCGACGACGCCGCGACGGCTCCTGCGGATCCCGGCCACCGCCCTGCCAGCGAGTCCGCCGATGACCCCTTGAGTGAGCCGTCTGGCTACTGGTGCGACAGCGAGGCCGGCTGCGAGGCCGGCTGCGAGGCCGATTGCGAGGCCGATTGCGAGGCCGATTGCGAGGCCGATTGCGAGGAGCGCGGTGCGGCCGGCGCCAGCGCGGACGTTCGGGTGGAGGGCGGCGCGGTTGGTGTGGATGGAGTGGATGATGTGGATGGTGTGGATGGTGTGGATCGGTTCTCGCGGCGGGTGCTGGCGGGTTCGCTGCCGGAGCGGTTGGCTGCGATCAAGCGTGACAGTCACCGTTACGGGCTCGGAGCCGGCAGCGGCTCAACTCAGGGGATCGGTCGGCGCCGTCGGAACCGGCACACGCTGTACGTGCACCTGACCGACAAGACCCTCGCCACCGGCCGCGGGGTGTTGCGGATCGAGGAGCTCGGCCCGTTGCTGGCGAGCCAGCTGCGCGAGCTGCTCGGGCACGCTCAGGTCGTGGTGAAGCCGGTGATCGACCTGCACGACCAGGTCAGCGTGCACAGCTACGAGATCCCCGACCGGATCCGCGAACGCGTCCGGCTGCGCCACCCGGTGGACATGTTCCCCTACGGCGCCGCCGAGGCCACCGCCTCCATGGACCAAGACCACATCACCCCCTACCGCCACACCAAGACCGGGCCACCAGCCAAAACGGGCGGTCCGCCCGGGCCGGGGCAAACCAGCCTCGACAACCTCATACCGCAAAGCCGACTCCACCACCGCGCGAAAACCTTCGGCGGGTGGCGTAACCGACGCCTGCCCACCGGTGCGGTCGAGTGGATCAGCCCGCACGGGTTCCGCTTCATCGTCGACCACAACGGCACCCATTCACTCCCACACGCACAAGCCCCCAGCTGATAGCACGCCGGATCACAACAAGCTGATCGCGCGTCGGTGTCGAGATCCTGCTTCCGAGTGACGATTGCAGACCTCACCTGCAGCGGAAGACCGCCCCCCATCAGGCAGACACTGCTCGTGCCGCTCGTGCCGGCATGCTGTCTGTGCGGGCTGCGCCGGGCATGCTGGTCGTGCGACTATGCCGCGCATGCCCGTCTGTGGCGACTGTGGGGATCGGATGCGTTGCTGCTTGGCTGTCGTCGTGGCTGGGTTGTGTGATTGCTTGGGGCTCGCCTGTTGGGCGTTGCCCTCGCGCTGCTGATGTGGTTCGGGTGAGGCGCCTGTGAGCTCGTTGCTATGGGATCGGGCCTGGGCTCCGTGGCCGTCGGCGGACACGTGGCTGGTTGGGTGCGCGGATGATTTTGGCAGGCGGGTGCAGCAGGTTGTGCGGTGTCTGGCGAGTTGTGCGAAGGAGCGAAGTTGTCGGCCCAGCCGTACTTCGTTCGTCCTTTGCGCGGATGGGTTCGGTGCGGTCCGCCGGTCGTGGTGGTGCTTGGACAAGCGCACGCCGACCAGAGCAGGTCCAAGCCAGTCGGCTTTGGTGTAGTGCAGTCGGTTGGGTGTGGCTCGTGGGCGGCTGCCGCAAATCCCGGCGGCTAGCCGGAACTGCCGGCGGAAGCCGGAAACTCCTGGCGGGAGCCGGACATGTCTGACGGGAGCCGATAGCCCGGCAGCAGCTGGAAACATCCGGCGGCGGAGACACCCGGAAAACTGAGGCTCTGGGCGCTAGCCCGGGGGCGTGTGCGTGCGGCTGCGTTTGTGGGGCGTGGTGGTGGCGGTAGCGGTCGCGTTGCGCGCGTGGGGCGGACTCAGTGTCGTCCCACCATCGCCCTAGTCCTCGATGAGTTCGACTGTGGTGGCGTGGCGTTCGGCCAAGGCGTGGTAGACGGCGGCGTTGTGGTCTACGAAGAGTTTGGCGGTGCCTTCTAGCGGGATGATCTTTTTGGCGGGGCTGCCCATTGCGACCGACTCCGGGGGGATGACGGTGCCGGGGGTGACGGTGGCGCCGGCGGCGATCAGGGAGCGGTTGCCGACGACGGCGCCGTCGAGGACGATGGCGCCGTTGCCGACCAGGGCCTGTTCGCCGATGGTGCAGTCGTGGACCAGGCACTGGTGGCCGACCGTCGCGTTCGGGCCGATCTCGCAGCCGTTGTGGCCGACGTGGATGACCGTGTTGTCCTGGATGTTGGCGCCGGCGCGGATCGTGATCGTGCCGAGGTCGGCGCGGATCACGGCGCCGTACCAGATCGACACCCCGGCCTCGACGACGACGTCGCCGACGAGGGTGGCGGTCGGTGCGATCCACGCGTCGGGGTGGACGGTCGGGCGCTTACCTTCGAAGGCGTACAGCGGCATGCGGCAAACCTTATGTGACCGTGATCCCGCTGATCGGCGTACCGGGTGGCAGGTCGCGGATCTGGGTGTGGATCTGGCCGAGGATGTTCAGCGACACCACGAAGTCCATGACCTCGACGTTGTCGAGCGTGAGCTCACCCCCGAGCTGCGGCGGATGCGCGAACGAGTACACCTCGTCCCCGGACGGTACGACGCCCTGCTGGGCGGCGCCGAACGCGAGACCGGCGAGTAGGTACTGGTCCTGCCCGTCCTCCGTGTTCAGCTCGGCCTGCAACGCGTCGGCTCCGGACCACGGCCGGGTCAGCGTGCCTTCGAGCGTGTCCAGCCACCAGAACCCGTCCGCCGCCTGGAAGAACACGTCCCCGAACGGCGACGTGAACACCGGCACCTTCCCGTCCAGGTCCAGAAAGGCCCAGGAATCGAGCGCCAGTGCGTACTGCTCGTCCGAGAACGTCCGCGTCAGCTCCATCCGGTCAGCGTAGGCGCGGCAGGGGCCCCGGGCGGCAACTAGGGTGAACGGATGCTCAAACCAGTCGCCGGTTTCGCCGCGTTCGGCCTGTTCTGGGGTGCGTGGGGCGCGATCCTGCCCGCGATCCGGGCCGGCGCCGGGGTGAACGACGGCGAGCTCGGTGTGGCGCTGCTGATGATCGGGCTCGGGGCCCTGGTGTCGATGCGGTTCACCGGGTACCTGATCGATCGGTACGGCGGCATCGTGCTTCCGGTGGTGACGGTGGCGTTCGCGCTCTGCGGCGTACTGCCCGCGCTCGCAGGCTCGGCGGTCTCGCTGAGCGCCGCGCTGTTGCTGCTTGGAGCAACTTCCGGCGCGACGGACGTGGCGGTGAACGCGGCCGGATCGCACGCCGAGGAGGTCACCGGGCGACCGGTGATGAACCTCGCGCACGGGATGTTCTCGGTCGCGGTCGTGGTGGCGAGTCTCGGTACGGCGGGACTCCGGGCCGCCGGCGTCGGCGCACTCCCGGTGCTGGGCGCGGCCGCCGCGCTGATCGTGCTCACGGCCGTCATTGCCCTCACACCGGGAGCGACCACGGCGAAACCCAGCTCTCAGACGACAGCGGCCGATGCGGTGCCCAGCGAGAGGCCGACGAGACAGCCGGTGCTTCTCGTCCTCGGCGGGCTCTGCGCCCTCGCCTACCTGGTCGAGAACGCCTGGCAGAGCTGGAGCGCCGTACACCTGGACACCTCACTAAACGCCACAGCCGGCCTCTCATCCATCGCCCCAGCCGTCTTCGCCGCCGCAGCCGCCACCGGCCGCTTCGCAGGCAACGCCGTACTGAAGCGCGTCCGCCCAGTCCCTCTCCTCATGGCCGGTGCCGCCATCGCCGCAGTCGGCTCGCTCATCGCAGCCACCGCAGGCAACTCGTGGACAGCGCTAGCCGGTATCGGCGTCGCAGGCCTCGGCACGTCGGTCTGCGCGCCGACCATCATCGGAATGGCCGGAGCCTGGGCCGGGCCCGAGCGTCGCGCAGGCGCGATCTCGGTGGTGACCACCATCGCGTACCTCGGTTTCCTGGTCGGTCCCGCGGCCGTCGGCGCGCTCTCGTCCGCCTGGTCGCTGCCGTCCGCCCTGGCGAGCGTCGCCGTACTCGCGGTCGTCGTCGCGGCGCTCGCCCCGGTCGGCGGTCGGCTGGCGAAGGCCCCGGTGCGCAGTTACCGTGACTCGGGACCGATCTAGGAGGGTGGCATGACGGAGATCGCGAAATCCGGGGCCGCGGTGATCAGCCGCGCCGACGGGCGGGACGACGGCGAGGACTGGACCGAGAACTACACCGAGCTGCCAGGTGGGGCCGGTGTCTCGCTGATCATGGAATCGACGACGCAGGAGGGCGTCGGGCCGCGGCTGCACATGCATCCGTACGCCGAGACGTTCATCATCCGGCGTGGTTCGGCGACGTTCACGGTCGACGGCGAGGAGATCGTCGGCCGCGCCGGCCAGATCCTGGTGGTCCCGGCCGACACCCCGCACAAGTTCCGCACCGGGCCCGAGGGCTACGAGGCGGTCCACATCCACGCGAACCCGACGTTCGAGACGACCTGGCTGGAGTAGGTCATTCCGGCACGCGTTCGCCCGGCGGGGTGAACGCGGCCAGCACCGTCGTGGTGATGTAGTGCGCCGCCTGGTCGGACGTGATCCGTCCGGCCTGGATGTCACCGGCGGCGCCGTGCATCACGTTGTGCATCACGCTGAGCAGCCACGCCACGGGCAGATCGCTCCGGAAGACGCCCGCTTCGCGGCCGCGTTCGAGCAGCCGCTCCGCACGCGTCATCGGGTCGGCGTGCAGTTCCCGCACGCGCCCGGGCGGCAGCGCCTCCGACGCGGCGACGAGTAGCGCCCGGTACTGGTCCACCAGGTGCCAGCTCGACTCGATCAACCGGCCCAGCGCCTCGCGCGGATCCCCGGACAGGTCGACCTTCCCGAGCGTCTCCTCGCCGGCCGCGATCGCCTGCACGAACACCGCGTCGACCAGCTCGGCCCGCGACGGGAAGTGCCCGTACAGGGTCACCCGTCCGACCCCGGCCGCCTTCGCGATCTCCGACGTACTCGCGGCCGGGTTGCGGCCCAGGCACTCGGCCGCCGCGGTCAGGATCGCGGCGATGTTCCGCTGGGCGTCGGCCCGCCTGGTGGTCGTGCCTGCCATCCGGCCTCCCTGATCTCGAACATCTCTGTACGAATTCCTCTTGTCGAACACCAGTGTACGAGTTAATCTCCTCGTACAACCCGTACACACCTGTTCAACTTAAGGATGGAGATCATGACGCAACCCGACCCCCGGCGGTGGCGACTGCTGGGGCTGCTCGCCGTCGCGCAGTTCATGCTGATCCTGGACGTCACCGTGGTGGCGATCGCGCTGCCGAACATCGAGACCGACCTCCAGCTCAGCCGGGAGACCCTGACGTGGGTGGTCAGCGCGTACACGCTGATGTTCGGCGGCCTGATGCTGCTCGGTGGCCGCGCCGCCGACCTGTTCGGTTCCCGCCGCGTGGTCCTGACCGGCCTGCTCGTGTTCACGCTGGCCTCGCTGGTCACCGGTCTCGCGGCCGGCCCCGAGGTCCTGCTCGGCGGCCGCGTCGCGCAAGGCATCGGCGCGGCGATGCTGTCGCCGGCCGCGCTGGCGGTGGTCACGAAGACGTTCGACGCCGAGGAGCGCAACAAGGCGCTCGGCATCTGGTCCGCGATGGGCGGCGGCGGCTCCGCGATCGGCGTACTGCTGGGTGGTCTGCTCACCGCGGGCCCCGGCTGGCAGTGGGTGTTCTACATCAACCTGCCGATCGGCCTCGTCGTGTTCGCCGCGCTGCTGCGGATGCTGCCCGCCGACACGCCGAGCGAGCAGCCGGGGCGTCTCGACGTACCGGGGGCGCTGCTGGTCACGGCCGGCACGGGTACGGCGATCTACGCGCTCATCAACGCCGGCGACCAGGGCTGGCTCTCGGTCGCGACGCTCGGCACGCTGGCCGGTGCCCTGGTCCTGTACGGCGTGTTCGCCTGGGTCCAGCGCACTGTCAAGTCACCGCTGATGGACCTCCGGATCTTCACCCGCCGCCCGGTCACCGCGGGTACCTTCATGATCCTGGTCGCGACCGCGCTGATGATCTCGATGTTCTTCCTGGGCTCGTTCTACCTGCAGCACTTCAAGCAGTACGGCGCGCTGCGCACCGGGCTGCTGTTCCTCCCGGTAGCGGTCGCCGCGATCGTCGGGGCGCAGGTCGCGGGCCACGTCGTCGGCCGGACCGGGGCGCGGCCGATCGCCGTCGTGGGCTTCCTGATCACCGCGGCCGGCGTGGCTGTCCCCGCGATCTGGGAGGGTGCTGCCGTGATCGTGACCGGGATGACCGTCGCGACGATCGGGCTCGGCGCCGCGTTCGTGGCGTCGTCGACCACGACGTTCACGAACATCGACTACCGGGAGGCCGGGCTGGCGTCCGGGATCCTGAGCACGTTCCACGAGTTCGGCGCCTCGCTCGGGGTCGCCGTGGTCTCGAGTGTCGCGGCCGCGAGCCTCGCCGGTACCGTGACGACCGGGTTCACGCGCGGCTTCACGTTCGCCGCGGTCACCGCCGCGGTGGCGGCTGCTCTGGCGCTGCTCGTCGTACCCGCGTTCAAGCCTTCGAGGGGAGAGGTTCATGCCCACTGAGATCCGCCGCGCGGTGGTCGCGGATGCGGAGACCGTGCTGACCATGATGGGGGAGCTGGCCGAGTACCAGGACCAGCGCGCGGACGTCACGGCGAGTGTGGCCGACTGGCAAGGGTTCCTCGCCCGCGAGGACGTGGTCGTGCTGATCGCCGAGGTCGACGGCGCCGTCGCGGGGTACGTCTCCGCGCTGCGCCGCCCGTACCTCTGGGTCGGCGGCGACCACCTCGCGCTCGACGACCTCTACGTCCGCGAGCAGTTCCGCGACCGCGGCGTCGGCCGGGAGCTGATGCTGGCGCTGGCCCGGCACGCACTGCCGGACCGGCTCCCGATCAGCTGGGGCCTGCGCCTCGAGAACACCGCCGGCTACCGCTTCTACGAGCGCCTCGGCGCCAGGCTCGTCACCAAGACGGCCGCCGGCTGGTCACCGGAGGCGTACGAGCGCCAGCTGAACGAGACCGCTCAGCTGAGCGAATAGGTCGCAGCCACCGGGAAGTGGTCGGAGGCGAAGCTCAACGGCACCGACGCCACGGTCGGAACCAGCTGCGCGGAGTGCAGCTGGTAGTCGATCCGCGTGATCGGGATCGGCACCGGACTGGTGAACCCGAAGCCGAAGCCCTCCTCCGACCACGCGTCGGCCCAGTGCGTGGTGAGCGTGCGCATCTCGGCCGACGTCGGTACGGCGTTCATGTCGCCGACCAGCAGCGTCGCCTCGGGCGCGTCCTTCAGCAGCGCGACGATCGCGTTGGCCTGCTCGACGCGCTCGCCGTCGTCGATCGTCGACAGGTGCGTGTCGGCGAACCGCAGCGGCGTACCGCCGACGTCGATCACCACCTCCAGCAGACCGCACTGCTCACTCCCGGGGCGGAGCGGCAGCAAGCGTGTTGCGCGAGTCGACGATCGGGTACTTCGACAACACGAGCGTCCCGTACTGCCGCCGCGGCTTGCCTGGCTCCGGCGGATCCCAGTCCAGGTTCGCGGCGAACACGTAGTTCATCCGCAGCCGTTCCGCCAGCAGCGCCGGCTGATCGGCCCAGTCGCTGCGCGCGTCGAAGTACCTGTCGACCTCCTGCAGACCTGCGACGCTCGCCGGGTCAGGCCGGCTTCACGTTGTGGTTGCCGGTGAAGACGTTGGCCGGGTCGTACTCGCGCTTGACCGCCGCCAGGCGCGCGTACGTCGCGGCCGGGTACACCGCCGCGACCTCGGCGTCCGCGGCGTCCGACAGGAAGTTCGCGTACGCACCGTTGGTCAGCGGCGCGAGCTGGTTCCAGAGCTGCTCGCGCGCCGGACGCGTCGCCTCGATCACCGGCGGCGGGCCGACCGTGGTGGTCACGAACATCAGCTCCGCCTGCCGGTGCGCGTACGCCGTCGCGTCCTCGGCGACCCGAGCCACGGCGCCGCCGACGCTGCGGACCGCGATGATCGGCGCGCCCTGCGAGGTGCCCGCCGCGGCGAGGATCCGCAGTACCTCGGGCACGGAATCCTTGTCGACAAAGGCACTCCGGGTCACCAGCTGGATCCCGGGCGGCGGCGTCAGGCCGTCCACCAGCACCTCGGCGTACGGCGTCAGCGCGACGTCGTCGGCCACCACGGTGCCGAGCGCGCGGATCGGGTCGATCGCCTGCGCGGCCAGCTCCGCGTCGTCGCCGTCGTACGCGACCTGGATCTCCAGCGGCGCCTCCGGACCGCCGAGGAACGGGTTCGCGAACGCCGCGATCGAGGTGAGCTCCTCGGGCGCGGTCCGCAGGTACTCCGCCCAGCGCGGCAGCACGTCCGCGATCTCGGCCGCCGGGAACGCGATCTTGCCGAAGTGGATGTCGGTGGTCGGATGCGCCGCGAACTCGAACGCGGTCACGACCCCGAAGTTCCCGCCACCGCCGCGGACCGCCCAGAACACCTCCGGGTTTTCGTCCGCCGACGCCCGTACGACGTCTGCTGCGGCGGTGACGAGCTCCACCGCCAGGAGGTTGTCGAGCGCGAGACCGTACTTGCGGACCTTCCAGCCGATGCCGCCGCTCAACGTCAGGCCGCCGACACCGACGCTCTTGGTGTCACCCGAGGAGATCGCGAGGTTGTGCGGCGCGAGCGCGGCCGCGACCTGCCCCCAGGTAGCGCCACCGCCGATCCGCACGACGTGCTTGTCCTTGTCGACGACCTCGATGCCCGCGAGGTTACTGAGATCGATGACAACGCCGCCGTCGTTCGTCCCGAACCCCGCGAACGCGTGGCCGCCGCCGCGCACCGCGAGCGCCTGTCCGCTACTGACGGCGTACTTCACAGCTGCCTGCACGTCCTCGACATTCGCCGGCTTGAGCACATACGCCGGGGTCCCCGCGACCAGCACGGTCCGACTCACCACGTCGTACCCGTCGTCCTCCGGCCCGACAACCTGACCCACAAATCCTTCCACCACTGCACTCATGACTAGTTCCTTCACGTTTGCCCGAACCGAACACACACCTGACGTACGCCGACCGACCGATGTGACGTGACCCAACGCACATCACACTTCGCTGGGGTATTTCGTCTGCGGTTCGCTCGTCGCGATCTACAAGGCGGCTGCAGTGCTGGCTGGCGAGACGGGTGGCCACTATCTGGAACGGCATGTTTCTTGGCAGCGGTGTCGAATTCCGGGGTGGTCGCTCGACGCAGGGGTGACGGTTACCCCTTGGAAGGACAGATCGAGATGACTACGAACCACGTGACAGTCCCGGCCGCCGGCGTCTCCACCCGCGCTCTGCTCACCGGCGGTGTGGTCGCCGGTCCGCTGTACGTCGCGGTGTGGCTGACCCAGGCGTTCACACGGGAGGGCTTCGACATCACCCGGCACCCGGCGAGCCTCCTGGCGAACGGCGGCCCCGGCTGGATCCAGACGACAAACTTCATCGTCAGCGGCCTCCTGGTCATCGCCGCCGCAGTAGCCCTACGCCAGACCATGCGCTCCGGCAGTTCGGAACGGGTGCGCGGTGGCGTCTGGGGTCCGCGGCTCGTGGGCGTCTACGGATTCGGCCTGCTGCTGGCAGCTGCGTTCCCGGCTGATCCGGCCGCCGGTTTCCCGGTCGGCACACCCGCCGACTACGCCGAGATCAGCGCCCGCGGCATGGGCCACTTCGTAGCCGGCACCGTCGGTTTCACGGGCCTGATCGCCGCCTGCGTGGTAATCGCCCGCCACTACCGCACCCTCGGCCGCCGCGCCTTCGCCCGCTTCTCCGCCCTCACCGGCATCCTCTTCTTCGGAGCCTTCGCAGGCCTCAGCGCAGGCGCCGGCAGCCGCCCAACGATCATCGCCTTCGACCTCGCAGTCATCCTGGGCTGGACCTGGCTCACCACCCTCTTCCTCGACAAACGCCGCACGGCATGACCCAACCGCCCAGCCCGACCCGGTCCGCCTGCCTGAGCCGCGCCGCCTGCCGTGAGCCGGTCAGCGCAGGCGGATCGTTAGCAGCGTGGTCTCGACGCCGCTGTCGATCAAGTTGCCGTTGGCATCGAAGGCTTCCGGGCCGTCCGTCGTTCCGAAATCGTTGTCGTTGATGACGGCCAACGTTTTCCGCGACACCAGAGCCACGCCCTCGATCTTCTTCGGCACGCCCGCGACCGTGTTCAGGTCGAGGAACAACGTTTTCCGCAGCACCGGAACACCGGCCGCCGCCGGATCGGAAAGCGCTTCGTAGGACGGAGTTGTCGCGACCTCCTCCCACTTCGAGCCGAGGAGGTTGTCCGCCGGACGCAGTACGACGCGCTGCAACCGCGCGGCGTTGTCCGTCCGCTCCTGCACGAGCAGCGTTTCCGGACCGACGGCGACCACCGAGGAGATCTTGAGCTCGCTGGTGTCGTCCTCACCCGGGTCGACCACCCCGACCGGATCGAACCGGTACGCGTATTCCGCCGTCACCTTCCCGGCCCGCGGCGAGAACCGCACCAGCCGGGTGTTCAGCGACGCCTCACCGACCTTCTTGCTCGGGTTCGACAGCGGGCTCTGCAACGCAAGCACCAGGTCACCACCCGGCAACTGCGCAAGCCCCTCGAAACCGCGGTTGATCTTGCGACTCAGGAAGATCGCCGGCAGCGACTCGATCACCGGGTAGTCGGCGCCCTGCAGGTCAAGACCCTTCGGCACGTACCGCGCGAGCACCCGGCCGCGGCTCGAGACATGCACGAGCGACGGGCTGTACTCGTCCACCAACCAGAACGTGCCGTCCGCCGCGCGCACGATGCCCTCGGTGTCGAGACCGTTCGGGTTCACCTCGAGGCGGGTCGAAGCGTCGTACGTGTAGGGAAGCTCGTCGCGGCTCTCCTGGTTCGACAGCCCGGTCACCGGCTTGCCGTGCCGCGTGGTGATCGGGATCGCGTCGACCACCTTCAGCGTCTTCCCGGACACCTTGACCTTCACGATCGCCGGATCGAACCCCGGCACCGGGAACGTCCGCCGGTTGACCCCGTCGACCTTGATCTGCCCGTTCGGCCCGCGATCCGTGACAGTCCAGAACTCACCGTCCCGCCCCGCCGGATAGAGATCACTCCCGATCCCCCCGAGATCGACGTTCCGCCCGTTCCCCACCGACCCCCGTATCAACCCGTTGGAGAACTCCTCCAACGAAAAATCCGGCAGCACAGCGGCCCCCACCACGCGCGGCCCACCCTCACCCGCAACGCCGACCAGACCCGCACTCCCCGCAACGGCCGCCTGCGCAGTACCTCCCACAGCAGCCTGCGCCGTACTCCCCACCAACGCAGCAACCCCCACGACCGAGGCCGCCACCAGCCACCTGCCACGAGACATGCCAACTCTCCCCTCACGCGTCCCTGGCGACCCTCACCCCGTCGCGTGAACACCACCACCCCCTCGCGTGAACCCCCGGAAAACGTGTGACGCGGCGGCCCGCGGTGTCAATCCAGGCAGGTTCGGAGGGCTGTGATGAGGCGGGTGGCTCGGGGGTCGCCGTGGCCTAGCATGCGGTTGGTGGTGTAGGCGAAGGCGATGCCGTAGTCGTCGTCGCCGAAGGCGAACTGGCCTCCGGCGCCGTCGTTGCCGAGGCTGCGGGGACCTAGGGTCGGGCGGAAAGCGGAGTTCAGGAGGAAGCCGGAACCCCAGCGCACGCCGGCGTCGAAGCCTAGGAAACCGGCGCCGGACGACACCTCGCGCAGCGCGTCGCCTATGGTCTCGGACGTCAGCAGCGGCTCGGAGCCGTCGATGCCGGTGATCGCCGCGGCGTACACCCCGGCCAGACCGGTCGCGGACGCGACTGCTCCGGCGCCGGGCAGTTCCATCGCCAGCAGTTCGGGATCGTTCCAGCCGTGCGGTACGTCGAGACCGGGAAACACGAGTGCCCCGTTCATCGTGACGATGCGCATCAAGAGGTGCTCGGGATCCGGCAGCGGCGGACGTCCCTCGGCCTCCTCCAGTCGCGCCAGCGCCGGCACCTCCGCGGCCGGCAACCCGATCCAAGCACGCAGCCCGAACGGATCACCGATCGACGTACGGAAATACGCCCCCGGCAACTGCCCGGTGATCCGGCGTACGACCTCACCGAGCACGAACCCGAACACATGTCCGTGGTATTCGTACGTCGTCCCCGGCTCCCACAACGGCTTCTGCTCCTCGATCGCCGCGACGACCGGGTCCCAGGCAGCGATTTCCTCGAAGGTCAGCTTCTTGTCCAGCACGGGGATGCCGGCGCGGTGCCCCAGCACCATCCGGCAGCTGATCTCCTCTTTGCCCCCAGCAACAAATTCCGGCCAGTACGTACCGATCGGCACATCCAGGTCCAACCGCCCCTCCTGCGCGAGCCGGTGAACAACAATGCTCACCAGCCCCTTTGCGCAGGAAAACACCGGTACAACGGTTTCCTCAGACCAGGAACGCCCCGGCGCCGCTTCGCCGTCCCACAGTTCGACGACTTTCCGGCCACCGGCGTGCACGCTGACTGCCGCCCCGAGTTCCGGGAACAACGAGAAGTTCTCCGCGAAGGTGTCCGCGACCGCACCGAAACCCTCGTCCACCCATCCCTGGCTCATGCACCAGACGATAGGTCGTCGCGACCACGGACGACGATCGAATTACGGCAGCGTCCACCTCTGGTTGAGCGCGCTGTTGCAGGTGTACAGGATCAGCTTGGTCCCGTTGGCGGTCGAGGCGCCAGTCGCGTCGAGGCACATCCCGGACGCCGCGTTGACCAGCGACCCGTTGAGCCGCGGAATCCAGCGTTGTCCGGCCGTTCCGTCACACGTCCACAGCACAGCAGGCGTCCGGAGCGTCGTGTCGCGAGCCGACAAGCACTTGCCCATACTGCGGATCGTTCCGTCGTCGACAGAGGGCGTCCACTGCTGGTTGACCGATCCCTTGCACGTGTAGAGCGTCGTCGGCGTACCGTCCGCGGTCGACGCCTGGTACACGTCGATGCACTTCCCGCCGATCCCGATCCCCGCTCCGGTGCTCTGGAAAACGCCGAACTCCCAGAACGAGTAGTAGCTCCCGGCAACGGCCCGCTGCGTCGCGACGACCCGGACGTACCGCGCGTAGTTCGGCGAGAACGCGACGTTGTCCGTCCCGCCGTCCCCGCTGACCGTCGACGAAACCGTTTTCCAGGTCCGCCCGCTGCCGGACACCTGGATCTGGTACGACTTCGCGTACGCCGTCGACAGCCAGTTCATCGTGACGCGGTCGACGATCTGCACCGAGCCGAGATCGACGCGGAACCACTGCGGATCCGTCCGCGCACTCGACCAGGCCGTGCTCATCGACCCGTCAACCGCCTTCGACGCCTCGCGCCCGGCCAGATAGGTGCTGGAGGCAAGCGCAGGCTTGCCCAAGGCAAGGTTCCGCTTGAGACCGTAGTTCGCGGTGTACGTCGTGGCCCCGGCCGGCGCCACGAGGTTGTGGTCGCGCGCGCCGCCGTCCGACCACAGGCCGAACCGGTACACCTGGTTCGCCACGGTCTGCACCGGATCGGCCGACACCGACACGCTCGACCCGACGATCGTCGTACCGTTGACCGGACTTCGCCCGCTCTTGTTCAGGACCGTCACCGGCAACCCGGCCGGCGAGCTCGTGAACGTCAGCGGCACCATCTTCGGATCCAGCCGCACGCTCTTCGTGTCCGTCAGTCCTTGCGCGTCGCGCGCCGTCAGCTTCAGTTCGAGGTACGACGGATACTCGTGATCCGGCGCCGTGAACGAACCGGTCGCCCCGCTGATCGACGTGATCGTGTGCGTGTGGCAGTCACTCGGACAGTGGTGCATGACCAACGACCAGGTCAGCGCCGACGCCGGCAGCGTCCCCTGCTCCGGATCCGTCGCCGACCCGGAGAAGTCGATGGCGTCGCCAACCTTCCAGGTCGTGGCCGGGCCGGGCGACGTGATCGTCGCGGTCGGCGCCGTGTTCGCGACGTTGATCTCCGTGGTCGCCGTACTGGTCGCCTGCCCGTCCGACACGCGCAGCCGAACCGTCTTGGTGCCGGTCGTCGTATAGGTGTGCTGCACGACCGCGGCCGTCGAGTCGTCGAACCCGCCGTCGCCGTCGAGATCCCACGCGTAGGTGAGCGTATCGCCGTCGGCGTCGTTCGACGCGGTGCCGTCGAAGGTCACCGCCAGCGGCGTCGGCCCGCTCGGCGGGTCGGCCTGGATCACCGCGGTCGGCGGGTTGTTCGTGCCGTTGTAGACATAGCGCAGGATCCGGCCGTTGTCGTAGTCGACCGTGAACAGGTCCCCACCGGGGCCTGTCTGCAGGCGCGTCACGCCGTACCCCGAAGCGAACAGCTGGATGTTCGCGGGATCGGGCAGGCCGTTGGCGCCCTTCATCATCGCCCACACGCACTTGCGGCTGTAGTCGCTGAAGAACAGCGTTCCGTCGTACGCCGCGGGGTAGTTTCCGTCCTTGTAGAACGTCAATCCGGAAATCGACGAGCTGCCGGTGGTGCAGGTGTTCGCGATCTTCTCGGAGTGCTTGTAGGCGTAGTACGGCGTGGCGACCGCGGACGAGCCGGCGGCGTACAGGTTCTCGCAGATGTTGACGTTCGCGCCGTCGTACCCGGGTTGCCGGCCGGCGCCTTCGTAGCAGGGCCAGCCGAAGTTCGTGACGCCGGCGGTCGGTACGACGATGCGGTCGATCTCCTCCCACGTCGAGTAGCCGACGTCGCCGATCCACAGCTCGCTGGTTCCGGGGCGGAACGTGAACCGCATCGGGTTCCGCAGGCCTTGCGCGACGATCCGGCGCGTGTTCAGGTCGGCGCTGCCGATCAGCGGGTTTCCGGGCGCGGCCTGACCGGTTTCCGGGTCGATGCGGATGATCGAGCCGTCCAGGGTCGCCGGGTCGGCGGACGTCCGCAGGTCCTGCGCCCGCAGCGCGCCACCCTCGGCGGTCGGCGGCGTCAGCGTCGCGCCGACCGGCGCCGTCCCGTCGCCGCAGGGATTGTCGGGTGTGAGGTCGGACGAGGTGAAGCTGTCCTGGCCGTAGTCCACGTAGGTGAAGCTCGCGCCGTCGCCGCCACCGGCGTACAGCATCCCGTCCGGGCCGAACTCGATCGAGCCGATCGAGTGACTCGGGTACACCTGGCACCAGTCCTCGACGAGCACCTGCTCCGCGCCGTTCGCGTTCAGCACCGAGAGCCGCGCGCTGACCTGGCAGCCGTCGCCGGTCGGGCCGGGCGGCGACGGGCACGGGTCGGCGTCGGTGTCCGGCGTACCCCACTTCGGCGTCGGCCCGCCGATCAGGCCGTCGTGTGTGTACAGCACGTAGACGCGTGGGTCCGTGGGGAAATCGGGATGCAGCGCGAGGCCGAGCAGGCCGCGATCCCAGTAGTTGTGTACTTCGGTGCGCAGGTCGGCGTACACGCTCGGCGTTGGGTCGTCGAGCTGGTCGAAGACCTTCACCAGGCCGCTCTTCTCAGCGACGAACACCCGGCCGTCCGGCGAGAACGCGACGTTCGTCGGGTCCTTCAGTCCGGTGAACACGACCTGCTCGCTGAAACCGGTCGGCGTCACTGCAGCGCTTGCCGGCGCTGCGGAAAGCGGTAGCACGACGAGCAGCAGCAGTACGGAACACAACGTGGACAGCGCACGGCGCAGCCACTGGGCAGAAATCCTCACGAAGCCCCCCAGGCCTGAGTCCGGTACCCGGCCTCACGAAACCCCCTGCGGGCACTCGGATCGCCCGTCAGGATGACTGCAAGTCACCGTCGCGCGCAAGACCCGGCAAGCATTCGTTTCGAACACGCGACCGGTCGGTCACTGGGGCGGTCGGACCGGGCACACTGGGCTGATGATCCGTGGTGTCCGCGCGTTGCCGACCGGTCCGGGCGTGTACCGGTTCCGCGACGACGCCGGCAAGGTGCTGTACATCGGCCGCGCGCGGAACCTGCGGCGCCGCGTGCAGTCGTACTGGGTGAACCTCGGCGACCGCCCGCACCTGGCCCGGATGGTACGGCGGATCGCCCGGGTGGAAGGCGTCTGGTGCGACTCCGACCACGAGGCGGCGTGGCTCGAACGCAACCTGCTCGAGCATTCCAAGCCGCGCTGGAACCGCGTCGAGGGCGGGGCGGAGGTGGTGGGCTACATCCGCCTCGAGGACGGCGCGCGGCCGGGCCTGCGCTTCGAGCACACGATCCGCGGGAAAACGCTGCATTTCGGGCCGTACCTCGGCGGACTGCGGATCCGGCAGGCGATTTCCGGGCTGCATCGGGTGCTGCCGCTGCAGTACACGGTCGAAGGCGACGGGTCGGCAGAGGAATTCGGCCGGCTGTTCGGGATCGGGCCGGAGGATCGGGAAGGACTGGCGCGGACGGCAATCGCTGTCCTGGAACGGGATCCGGCCGCGGTCTCGGCGTTGCGGGACGAGCTGGTACGGCGGCGTGATCGGGCGGCGGGGGAGCTGCGGTACGAGTTCGCGGCCAAGGTGCAGGGGGAGATCGAGGCGCTCGACTGGATCGTCGCCGAGCAGAAGGTCGCGTGGCTGGAGCCGCGGGACGCTGATGTGTACGGGTGGGCTGACGGTGTGCTCGTGCGGTTCGAGCTACGGGCGGGGCGGATGTGCACGTGGACGCAGCGCTCGATGGGGGAGTCGGCGGCGCGGGAACGGGTGGCCGGTACGCCGGAACTGTGGCGGGAGTTCGCGCACCGGAACGCGCAACTGGCGGCCCGACTGCTCGGGGAGTGACTTCCTGGTTACCTAGCATGTTCCCCATGACCCAGCCCCCGGTCCCGCCGAACCAACCACCCGGTCCGCCGTACCAGCCGGGACCGCAGGGCCAACCGCGGCGATCGCGGGGGCCGCTGCTGATCGTGGGCGGTCTCGTCCTGCTGCTCGTCGTCGTGATCGCGGCCGGTGTCGTCCTCCTCGTCAGCCGCAGCGACCGCGAACCGACCGACGAACAAACCACCGCCCGCACCAAACCCTCCGACCCGGCCGCCGTCGAGTTCCGCCGCGTCCTCTCGGCAGCCGCCGGCACCTGCCCCACCCCAGCCCCGGCCGGAACCGCCTGCGACGCCGAAGGCATGAAGTACAAGGTCGGCAAAGTCGAACTCGACGGCCGCAACGTCTCCGAGGTGAAGGCAGCCCTCGATGCCGGCTCGAACGGCTGGTACATCGCCCTCAACCTCGACCCCGAAGGCACCAAACTCTTCGGCCAGCTGACCGCCGCCATCGCCAAGCAGAACCCACCCACCAACCAACTGGCGATCCTCGTCCACGGCCAGGTCGTCACCGCCCCC
Source organism: Kribbella sp. HUAS MG21 (assembly GCF_040254265.1). Taxonomy (GTDB): domain Bacteria; phylum Actinomycetota; class Actinomycetes; order Propionibacteriales; family Kribbellaceae; genus Kribbella. The sequence goes on along the minus strand of NZ_CP158165.1, from coordinate 1,291,278 downwards.
ACCGTCCACTCCGAGATCCCCGGCGGCAAGGTCCAGATCTCCGGCTCCTTCACCCGCCAGTCCGCCGAGGCCCTGGTCGCAAAGATCACCGGCTGACCACGCACCGACCTGCGCGGCGCGGACCGCGCGTCAGCGGTTGGTGACCTCGAAGGCGACGATTGCGGCGGCTACGGCGACGTTCAGGGACTCGACGCCGGCGTTCAGCGGGATCTGTAGGTCGGAGTCGGTGCTGACCGTGATGCCGTTGGTCTCGCCGCCGAGCACGTAGACGGCGCGCGGCGCGAGCTCGGCCTTGAACAGCGAGTCCTGCGACCGGGCCGACAACCCGTACACGTGGTAGCCCGCCGTACGCAGCAGATCGACAGCGGCCTTCGCGGTGGACGTGTTCACGATCGGTGCCTGGAACGCGACACCTGCCGACGCCTTGATCACCAGCGGCCCGACATGCGGCGTACCGGCCCGTGGCAGGATCACCCCGTCGAACCCCGCCCCGGTCGCGGTCCGCAGAATCATTCCGACGTTTCCGGGATTGGTCACGCCGTCGAGCAGGAAAACGTTGGTCGGCCGTTTCCCGCGGCTCCGTACGAACTCCTCCAGCGGGGTCATCCGGGGCGCGTCCACGTCCGCGACCACGCCCTGGTCGTGCTTGCCGTTCCCGGCCAGCCACTTCACCCGGCTGGCGGTCGCCCGCTCGACCGGCGTCCCGTACTTCTCCGCCGCCCGCAGGATCTCCTGCATCGAGTGCCCGGTCGCGTTGTCCGCGAGCACCACCTTCGCCACCGACAGCTTCGGATCGTGCAGCGCCTCCAGTACGGGCTTGCGCCCGTACACGGTGATCCACTTGTCCCGCGGTGACTTCTTCGCATCCACGCGCCTACCGTAGCGCTAGGCGTTCAGCGGGTTCGTCGCCTTCCCGTCCAGCCACAGCTCGTTGCTCGGGTCGGCGTGCGTGCCGGTGCTGCCCACGTGCTTGTCGCTGATCCGCGGCCCGTTCTTGATCACGTGCACCAGCGCCATCCCGTGACCGCGGCCGAGCTCGTGGTCCGCCTTCAGCCAGTCCAGGATCACGCCGGCCTTGACGTCCGGTGCGCCGTACCCGCGACGGTGCGCCTCGTCGACCAGCTCCCGCGGGGTCTTCCCGGTCTTTTCCTCGATCTTGTCCAAGTACGCCTGGAACGACATGTTTCCTCCTGTGCTCGTCGTACGCACCTGCGTCGAGCGAACGTTCCGGAAATCGACACCGCCGATCAGGAAACTTTCCGCAGCATTCTGAGGATCGTTTCCGCCGAGCGGTCGATGTCGTCCGGGCCGGTCGTCCAGTTGGTGACCGAGATCCGCATCGCCGCCTTGCCGTGCCAGGTGGTGCCCGACATCCAGCACGTGCCCTCGTCCTGGACCTCGGCGACCACGCGGCGCGTGACGGCGTCGTCGTCGCCGAACCGGACCAGCACCTGGTTGAGTACGACGTCGTTGAGCACCTCGACCCCGTCCGTCCGGAGCGCGTCGGCGAACCGGCCGGCCATCGCGTGGCAGCGGTCGACGATCTCCGCGATTCCGGTACGCCCCAGCGCGCGAATGGCGGCGTACACCGGGATCCCGCGCGCCCGCCGGGAGAACTCCGGGTTGTAGTCGAGCGGGTCGCGTTCGCCGGCCTCGTCCTGGATCAGGTACGCCGCCCGGATCGACATCGCGGCGCTGTGCGCCTCCGGGTGGGCGCAGAGCACGAGGCCGGAGTCGTACGGCACGTTGAGCCACTTGTGCGCGTCGGTCGCCCACGAGTCGGCGAGCTCGATGCCGTCGAGCAGCGGTCGGAGCTGCGGGCTCACGGCGGCCCAGAGCCCGAAGGCGCCGTCGACGTGCACCCACGCCTGGTGCTCGTGCGCCAGCTCGCAGATCTCGCGGACCGGGTCGAACGCGCCGGTGTTCACATTGCCCACCTGCGCGCAGACGATCGTCGCACTCCCAGCGCCACCGTCTCGGAGCGCGTCCACGAGGGCCTCCGGACGCATCCGGCCCTGCTCGTCGACCGCGACCGGCTCTATGCAGTTCGTCCCGAGGCCGAGGAAGCGCAGCGCCCGGTCGATCGTGTCGTGCCGGTCCGCCCCGGCCAGCACGCGGATCGGCGGGGCCCCGATCAGCCCGTCGCGCTCGACCTGCCATCCGGCGTTCCGCAGTACCTCGTGGCGGGCGGCGGCGAGCCCGGTGAAGTTCGCCATCTGCGCGCCGGTCACGAACCCGACGCTCGTGGTGGGCGGCAGGCCGAACAGCTCGACCAGCCAGCGCGCGGTCACGTCCTCGATCACGGCGGCCGCAGGCGAGGCGGCGTACAGGCCCGCGTTCTGGTCCCAGGTCGTCGTGAGCCAGTCGGCCGCGAGCGACGCCGGCGTGGCGCCGCCGAACACGAACCCGAAGAACCGGCCGCTCCCGCTCGGCAGCAGCCCGCCGTCCACCCCGTCCGCGAGCTCCGCGATCACCCTGCGCGGATCCGTCGGCCCGCTCGGCAGCGCCCCGCCCAGCGCCGCGTGCAACTCGGCGGCGGTCGCTTCCGGACCGACGCGGCGCTCCGGCAACTCGTTCAGATACTTCGTCGCTCGCTCGAACGCTTCGCTGAGCGGCCCCTCCCAGTCGATCATGCTTCCTTTGTACGCGCATCGGCGTACAGTGCGCGCATGCAAATCCGGAGCCGGTGGTCAGCGATCGCCGGCTACTCGCTCGTCGGCGCCGCGACCCAGCTGGTCTGGCTGAACTTCGCCGGCGTCACCACCGCGGCCGCCGCGCGGTACGGCGTCTCGGAAACCGCGATCGGCTGGCTCGCGCAGGTCTTCCCGCTGCTGTACGTCGTACTCGCGATCCCGTGCGGGTTGATCCTGGACCGCTGGTTCCGCGCCGGCTTGATCGCGGGCGCAGTACTGACGGCGGTCGGTGCCGCCGTACGCCTGATCGGCGACGACTTCGGCTGGCTCCTCGCGGGCCAGCTGATCGCATCGGTCGCGCAGCCCCTGGTCCTGAACGCCGTCACCGGGATCACCGGTCGCTACCTGGAAACCAAGCACCGCCCCACGGGCATCGCCGTCGGCACGGCCAGCATCTTCGCCGGCATGCTCATGGCCTTCCTGCTCTCCGCGATCTTCCCCACCGCGCTCCGCACGATGCTGGTGGTCACTGCCGTCTTCTGCTTGGTGTCAGCTGCCGTCCTGGTCATGGCCCTGGTGACGCTTCCGACGAACCCCGCCCCGGCTCGGCGACGTACCGACCGAAGCGCCTTGGCCACTGCCTGGGCCGACCCGCTGATCCGCCGCCTCTGCATCCTGGCGATCTTCCCCTTCGGCGTCTTCGTTGCCCTGAGCACCTTCACCCAGGCTCTCCTGGAACCTGCCGGAGTAACCGCCCCCACCGCCAGCACAATCCTGCTACTCAACGTCATAGCCGGCGTCCTGGGCAGCGCCACGATCCCAATCCTGGTAGCCCGCTTCCACGCCGAATCCACCCTCCTGGTCATCAGCCTGACCATCACCGCTGCAGCCTGCACCCTTCTGGCCCTGGCTCCAGGCGTGGCCACCGGCTTCATCGCGATCACCCTGATCGGCGCACTCCTCCTCCCGGCGCTCCCGGTCGTCCTGGAACTCGTAGAACGCCGTACCGGAGAAGCCGTAGGCACCGCCGCGGGCCTGATCTGGCTGGCCGGCAACCTGGGCGGCCTGCTCGTGGCGGTGATCGTCGGCCTACTGGTCGACCACCCACAAGCAGCCTTCCTCGTCCTGGCCGCCATCGCCCTCACCGCCGCACCCGGCGCCCGCACCCTCCACCGCCCGACCGCCGACGCCCGCTCCCGCTAGCCGCCACCCAGATCCTCTACTATGTAGCCCACACCCGCCGGTGTGGCGCAATTGGCAGCGCACCGCTCTTGTAAAGCGGTGGTTAGGGGTTCGAGTCCCCTCACCGGCTCTAGTTTTGACCAGGCGATTCCTGGTCGTGCGTCAGTGGGGCTGGGTGCCCGTCACCGTGACCTCGGCCAGGCTGATCACACCGGCGCTGGTGGCCGGCGACTGCACCCGGACGTAGCGGGCCACGGTGTTGGTCGGCAGACTGGTGACCGCCCCCGGCGTCGCGCCGAGGTTCAGCTTGGTCACCGTGGAGTCGGCCATCAGCTGGGTGTAGGTCCGGCCCGACATGCTGGCGGTGGAGAGGAACACCACCGCGTTGTTCAGCTTCTCGGTCGAGGCGTCGGTCCGGTTGTGCACGGTGACGTTGCTGATCCGGGAGCTGGTCAGCAGATCGACCTGCCACCACGGCTGCGAACTGGAGGCCGTCCGGCTCACCGACCCGGCGGCGAAGATGCCGTTGGTGTTCCCGTCCACGGCCCGGGCGGCGGTGCCGACGTCGGTCGACGACTGCGCGGCCGGGCGGTTGGTGGACAGGTTCACGGCGCCGGTAGTGCCGCGGACCTGCAGCTCGGCCAGGTTCAGGGTGGCGAGGATGCTCGACAGCTGCACCCGCACGTACCGGCCGGTGGCGTTGCCCGCGTTCAGGGTCAGGCTGTCGGTGGTGGACGAGAACGCCGAGAACGGCAGCTCCTTCACCGAGTCGTCGGCCCGCAGTGAGGACAGCGACCGGCCGGTCATGTCGGTCGAGGAGATGAACACCGAGCCGCTGCCCATCCGGTTCGCGTCGGTCCGGCTCCACACCGTGACCGTGGAGACGGCCGCTGCGGAACCGAGGTCGACCTGCCACCACGGCTGGGTGGACAGGTTGGTCTGGGTCACCGAGCCGTTCGAGAACACGCCGTTGGTGTTGCCGTCCACCGCCCGGGCCGCCACCGCGGTACCGCTGGTGCTCGACTGGGTGGCGGTCTTGCCCCGGGCCAGGTTCGGATCGGTGACGGTCACCGTGGTGGTCGCCGCCGCGCTGTTGGCCTTGCCGTCCCGCACCACCAGGCTGAAGGTCAGCGTGGACGCCGAGGACGGGGCGGTGAAGGTCGGCTTCGCCGCCGTCGTACTGGACAGCGTCACCGCCGGTCCACCGGTCTGGGTCCACGCGTAGGTGAGGTCGTCGCCGTCGGCGTCGGTGCCGGACCCGTTCAAGGTCACGGTCGCACCAGTCACGGCCGACTGCGGCGCACCGGCGTTCGCCACCGGGAGGCGGTTGTTCGACTCCGAGAGCGGCCGCGGGGTGCAGTTGCTCACCGAGACCGTGAAGGGCTCGAGGTCGTTGTTCGTCTCGATCATGGCGCCGTCCTCGGAGCCGTTGAGCGAGATGGTGTACGTCTGGCCGGCGTTCACGAGGGTCTCTCGCCACACGTCCGTACCGCGCTCCCACTCGATGATCAGGACCCGGCCGGTGACCACGCGGACGGTGCATCCGTCGGCCCAGGCACCCATGTACGGGTAGAGCGGAACGCCCGACTCCGAGTAGACGATGCGCGCGTTGAACCCGGAGCGGCCGTTGCCCTGGTACGCCGTGCCGGCCGGCCAGGTGATCACGCCGCCGAACCAGTCACCGGGGTTCTCGCCGGTGCCGGCGTAGCGCCAGCGGGCGCTGACCCAGGAGACCGGGTCGCAGGTGGTGGGGTCGGTACAGGAGGCCGGCTCCGGCGGGCCGGGCACGATGGTGTACTCGAACGGCGATCCGCTCTGCACGCTGACGAGGTTGCTGCTGTTCAGGTTGCTGGACACGGTGTAGCTCTGGCCGGCTGACAGCGTGGCCAGCGGGGAGTGTGAGTCGTCGGCCGGGCCTGCGTAAACGGTGGCGCTGCCGGCGGTGACGGTGATCTTCCAGCCGGCCACCTTGGACACCGGGGCGTAGACGTCGTGGGAGACGGTGTAGCCGTAGCGGGCCCGGACCGGCTCGGCCTCGGCCGGCCAGACCGCCGCGTTGCTGGTGTCCGACGGGCCCCATGGGCACGGGCTGCTGGTGCAGTTCCAGGTGGCCAGCACCGAGCGGTCACCGGAGGCCGGCTCCGGCGGGCCGGGCACGATGGTGTACTCGAACGGCGATCCGCTCTGCACGCTGACGAGGTTGCTGCTGTTCAGGGCGCTGGACACGGTGTAGCTCTGGCCGGCTGACAGCGTGGCCAGCGGGGAGTGCGAGTCGTCGGCCGGGCCCGCGTAAACGGTGGCGCTGCCGGAAGTGACGGTGATCTTCCAGCCGGCCACCTTGGACACCGGGGCGTAGACGTCGTGGGAGACGGTGTAGCCGTAGCGGGCCCGGATCGGCTCGGCCTCGGCCGGCCAGACCGCCGCGTTGCTGGTGTCCGACGGGCCCCACGGGCAGGGACTGCTGGTGCATGACCACGTCGCCACAACGGAGGACGCAGGATCACCGTCGGCTGCCCGCGCGGGCGAGGCGGTGAGGCCTAGCACCATCACGACCGCAGTAATGAGACCGAAAAATGCGGTCGCGAGACGTTTCGGCATGCCGGCCCCCCGGATTGTGACTCTCCCCTTGCGGCAAACCGTAACCCAAGTCACTCTCCGTCAACAGAAATGGAAAGCGAAAAGATGCGACGACGAACCCATTGCGCTGGGCCTTCATCACGCTACGGAAATACCCCGCTACTCATTGATGAGAATGAGGAGATCGAGGGACTCGGTGCGCCGGTTTCGCGGCGGCTCACCGCGCGCGCTTGCCTGTGCGAGGGCTGTAGCCGGCTTGCTCGTGGTGTGGTCGGGCGGGCCACCAGAAGCGCTCGCCGAGGAGGAAGGCGAGGGCGGGTACGACGACTGTGCGGACGAGGAGGGTGTCGAGCAGGACGCCGACGCAGACGATGATCCCGACCTGGGTGAGGGTGATGAGCGGCAAGACGCCGAGAACCGCGAACACGGCGGCGAGCAGCAGACCGGCGCTCGTGATGACTCCACCGGTGACCGCCAGTGCTTTCGCCATACCGTTTCTGGTCCCGCCGGTCGGCGTCTCCTCCAGGGCGCGTGTGCTCAGGAAGATGTTGTAGTCGACGCCGAGTGCCACCAGGAAGAGGAAGGACAGCAGGACCACCGAGCCGTCGAGTCCGGGGAAGCCGAGCACGTGGTCGAACAGCAGCCAGCTGGCGCCGAAACTGGCGAAGAACGACGCGACCACTGTGAGCAGCAGGAGGATCGGCGCGAGGACCGATCGGAGTACGGCGACCAGAACGGCGCCGACGAGCAGGAGCACCAGCGGCATGATCAGCAGCCGGTCCCGTTCGTTCGCTTCCTCGACATCGAGGCTCTCGGCCGGGCCGCCGCCGACGAGGACCTGGTTGTCGACCTGGTCGAGCTGGAGGCGGAGGTCGCGGACGACGGTGAACGACGCCTCGCTACCTGGCTCGGAGGACAGGATGACGTCGTACTCGACGAACGTGCCGTCGCGACCGCCGGGTCGGACCTGGGCGATGCCGTCGACCTGTTGGAGGACCTTCGTGACCGCTTCGGCCTTCTGAACCGGACCGATCACGGTCACCGGATCGGTGGCGCCGGCGGGGAACGCTTCGGCGAGGATCTTGGCGCCGGTCACCGCTTCGGGTTCCACCCGGAACTGCTCGTTCTGGGCGAGGCCGGTGCGGACTCCGAAGGTTCCCATCGCCAAGGCAGCGAGCAGGAGGGTGGCCAGCGTGAGGACCGTAGCGGACCGCCGGGCGACCAGACCGCCGAGCCGGCCCCAGACCTTGCCCTCGGTCGAGGGATCGCCGACCCGCGGCACGAACGGCCAGAAGATCCGTCGGCCGAAGAGCACGAGTGCGGCCGGGAGTACCACGAGGCCCGACAGCATCGCCAAAGCGATTCCGATGATGCACCCCACGGCGATGCCTTGCAGAGTCTCGGTGCTGGCGAGCAGCAGCAGGGCGAGCGCACAGATGACCGTTCCTCCGCTGGCCAGGATCGGCTCGGCGACCCGTCGTACGGCGTTGCGCATCGCGACAGGGGCGTCGGCCTCGGCCCGAAGCGTCTCGCGGTACCTCGCGATCAGCAGCAGGGCGTAGTCGGTCGCCGCTCCGAACACCAGGACGCTGACGATGCCGGACACCGCGCCGCCGCCCGGAATGCCGAGCCGCGAAAGGACCTGTTCGGACAGGCTGGTGGTCACTTGCTCGGTCAGGGCCACGACCAGCAGCGGAATCAACACCAGTCCGGGGCTGCGGTAGGTGAGCAGCAAGAGGATGGCGACCACGCACGCGGTCACCAGGATCAGCCGGGTGTCCGCGCCGTCGAAGACTCTGGTCAGATCGGTCGCGAAGGCCGCTGGGCCGGTCACCGAAGCCTGAAGGCCACCGGGGAGATCGTCGAGGTCCTCACGGAGTTGGTCCACGGTGCGGCTGATTCGGTCGTCGTCGCTCGCGGGCAAACTCAGGATCGCGAGGCCGGCCTTGCCGTTCTGGGAGAACTGGACCGGGGCCTCGATGCCGAGCATCCTGGCCTGGTCGCCGGCGGCAGCTTGGTCTGCCGGGCTCAGCACCGTTTGGTCCGGTCTGCTGAAGACGATCAGCGCCGAGGACTGATCGGCTCCCGGCAACTGTTGCCGGAGGCCCTCGACCTCGGCCGACTCGGCGGAGGTGGACAACCCGGTGGACGACCGCGGCGCCGCCGGCTCGGCCGCCGGGGCAAGAAGTGCGGCTCCGGCGAACGCGAATCCGACCAGCACGAGCAGGAAAGCGACACGTCGGGAGCGCGGTATCCACTTCGCACCTGGCACAGTGACTCCCCTCAGCCGCGGAGCTAAATCTCGATTGCAGAGTATCTTGATAATCAAGACATTAGGAGATGGAGTGAGCCGACGCAAGCCGGAAGGGCGACCAGACGGCGAACGACACGAACTCGTCCGGCTGATCCAACTGCTGGTGGCGGAGGGTCAGCGGATCGGACACGCCTTCGCCCAGCAGCAGGGTGTGAACGGCACCGACATCGAGGCGCTGATCAGGATCCTGGTGGCGACCGACGACCAGCCGATGACCGCCGGCCGGCTCGCCTCCGAGCTCGGTCTGAGCACCGGCGCGGTGACGACACTGATCGACCGGCTGGAGCGCGACGGCCATGTGCGCCGGGTCCGCGACACCGTCGACCGGCGCCGCGTCATCATCCACTACGACCAGACAGGCCTCGAGTTCGCCGGCCGCTTCTTCCAGCCACTCGGCGTACACCACACCGCCGCGACGGCCGACTTCACGCCGGAAGAACTGGCGATCGTCAAGCGCTACCTGACAGCCACCATCGAAGCCTTCCGCACCTACCGCGAGCAGCTCAGCTGATCTCGCCCATCGCCCGTCCCGCGCCGGGCTCAGCTGGGCAGGGTGCCGCGGATGACACTGTCGCGTGAATGTTCGGGGTTGCCGTCCTCAGGCTCCAAAGAAACGTCGACGATGCGGTATCCCTGCGACGTCAGGCCCGCGGGGACCTGGAACGTGCTGCCGGTGAGCGGGTTCAGCACGCCGAGCGAGACCATCCGTTGGCCGTCGGCGTTGATCAGCCACACCTCGTAGTACCCGGCGGTGGTGGTTCCGAGCCCGGTCGCGTCGACCTTCAGCTGGGTGCCGGTGGAGGCTCGGATGAGGTCCGCGCTGCCGTCTCCGGTCTTGCCGGCGAGCGGCTCCAGCCTGATCATCACGTCGGCGACCGGCTGGTCGGGTTCGTCGTCGGTCAGGTACAGAGTGCCGAGGATGCCGGCGCCGGCGCCCAGTACGACGGCGACGCAGGCAGCCAACGCCAACGCCGACGACCGGAACCTCCGCCGGGTGTCCTGCGTGCCGTTCCCGGCAGCACGGTGCCCGTCGTCGGTCGTCTCCTGCGCCGCGTACTCCGGTCCGAGCTCGTCGGTGATGCGCTGCCATACATGGGCGCCGGGCGCTTCCAGCCGGGGCAGGTCGTGGGTGACGCCCACCAGCGAGCGGAGTTCGGCGAGAGTGGTGCGGCAGGTGGCACACGACTGGAGGTGCTCGGCGGCTGCCGCGTCGGGGCTCTCGCCGTCAAGAGCCCACTGCGCGAGGAGTTCCTCATCGAGATGCTTCGTCACCTTTCACCTCCTTCAGCCGGTCGCGCAAATGGAGCAGGCCGCGCCGGACGTGACTCTTCACCGTGCCGAGCGGCAGCTCAAGCCGTTCCGCGATCTGGGGGTACGACTGGTCTTCGTAGAAGGCGAGTTGGAGGATGGTTCGCCGGGGGTCATCGAGCTTCGCCAGTTCGTCGGCCAGCAGTACGCGATCCACAGTACTGGCGTCCAGCCGGTCGGCCGCGGTGCTGGTCCGGGCGAGGCCGGCCGCGGCGTCGACGGTGCGGTCGTCGCGGCGGCGAGCCCGGAGGCTGTCGGCGATCCGATGCCGGGCGATGCCGGTGAGCCACTGCCCGAGCTCGCCGCTCGACGGGTCGAAGGTCGCTCGTCCCCGCCAGGCGGAGACGAAGACTTGCTGGGTCACGTCCTCGGCTTCGGTGCGGTCGCGGAGGACGCGGAAGGCGAGGGTGTAGATGAGTCCGGACCACTGACGGTAGGCGTCCGCGAGGCCTTCCTCGCGGCCTTCCGCGAATGCTTTCGCGGTGTCGGTCGGCGACGGCCCGCCAGCACCGTTGCTGGTCACGGCTGGCACTCTAGCCAATCCGGTCGGCGGTGGGATAGTCACTGGGGATGGTGGACGATCAGAAGGCCGCGGCGGTCAGCACCACGTTGTCGCGGTAGCCCCCGCCGTTGCGGTCGTACGGCCCGCCACAGGTGACGAGTCGCAGCCGGCTTGGTCCATCACGATCGAACAGTTCACTCACCGCCAGCCTGGACTTCGGGATGACCTCGACCGTCCGCACGCGGTATCTGGTGACCGTGCCGTCGGTCGATCGCAGAGCAAGCGTGTCACCGGGCCGAACAGCGCGCAGCTTCACCAGCGGACCCGCGCCCCACTCCTTGCTGTCGAGGTGACCGCCCAGGACCACGGATCCCTTGCCGTCGACCGGTGCCGGACCGAATTTGTACCACCCGACCACGGACGGATTCGGTGGTAGCTCCATCTGTCCGTCCGCGGCAACGCCGACAGCCTCGACCTGGAGGTCGAGTTGCGCCGAGTCGATCTGCAAGCGGTTCGGCCGGGGGACCGGAGCGACCGGCGGCAGGCCGGCATCTCGGGTCCGGATCGTTGCGGGCGCGGTGTCGGCCGGGTTCGGCGAGGCAGCCGGTCGCAGGGTGGTGGCCGTGGGCTGTCGAGGCTCGGGCTCGGCTGCGGTCCGGCGTTCGGCGTTGCCGCACCCGGTGAACAACACCAGTGCCGGCAGTGCGGCCGCCGCGAGGACGGCCGCACGTCGTACGGCGGTCACGACCGGGCGCGTGACCGCGCGGCCGCCGTACCGCGCCCGATGACGCCCAGCCCGATGATGCCCAGACCGGTCAGCGCCAGGGCGCCGGTCACCCACACCGCCGTCGAGTTCGCGTCGTCGGCTGCCTGGCCGCCGGTGCCGCCGGGGACGCCGTGCGGGTCGCCGTGCAGCCCGGTGATCGTCTGGACGGCCAGTTTCAGGTTCTTGCCGGCCGCGCTGCCCCATGCGTAGACGATCGTGTTGGTTCCTTCCTTCAGGTTCACGTCGGCCGGACCGATGGCAACGGTCGAGGTGCCGGCCAGGACGACGTCGGCCTTCACTGTGCCGGCCGGCAGGTCGGCTTTGGCCTCCTTCGGGTTCGCAAGATTCTCGAAGACGGGTTCGCCACCGGCTCGGACGTCGACCGCTGGAGCGGCGGCGGCATGCCGGACGGTGATGCGGGCCTTGCCGGCGGCGAGCTTGGAGGTGTCGTTCACGTACGGCGTGAGGACCGGCTTACCGGCTGGGTTCAGATGGGCCACCACGGTGATGTTCGCGCCGCCGGGGACCTTGACGTCGTTCGCCTGAATGACGGCGGCACCGCCGGCTCCCGCGCCGGCCGCGGTCACTTTGAGGTCGTAGGTGCCTGCCGGCAACTTCACCGGGTCGGTGAGCGTGCCGGGCTTGAAGTCGGCCAGCAGTTCCTTGCCGTTCGCGTAGACGTCGACGGTCGGACCGGGCACGGCGTGCAGGACCGAGACGGTCGCGTCGGCGGTCTCCTTCGCGGACGCGGACGACGCGACGGCCGCTGGTACGCCGGCAGCGAGCAGACCGGTCGCGGCCAGGGCAATCACTCGACGGACGGACATGGGAATCCTCCTCGGATCGTCGGTTCTTGCCCGGTACTTCCGTCAGGGCCGGCCCTACGGATGCACCCGCCCTGGGAATCTTCGAAGCAGCGACCGGGATGTCCATGCGGGGCTGCCGTTCGAGTAGCTGGTCATGCGGGTGTAGTAGACAAATCATCTAGATGTATTGTCTACTAGTCCGGTGATCCTGCAGCGCATCATTCTGGGACTGCTGTCGATCGCGCCGATGTCGGGCTACGACCTCAAGCGGCAGTTCGACTCGAGCGTCAACTACTTCTGGTCGGCCGACAAGGCGCAGATCTACCGGACCCTTGCGGCGTTGGTGAGCGACGGGTTGGTCGAAGTACGCACGGTGCCCGGTACGGCGGCGCCCGACCGGCATGAGCACCGGATCACCCGCGCCGGGCGGCGTGTACTGCGGGAGTGGCTGAAGTCCGACCTGGATCGGCAGCCGGAACGGGATGCGTTCCTGGCGCGGATCTTCTTCGCGGGGGAGCTCGAACCGGCGGAGGTGGCGCGCCTGCTGCACCGCCGCCGGGAAGCAGCGCTGGCAACCCTCGCCACCCTCGAGGCGATCCGCGACGCCAATCCCGAGCCGGCCGACCGCGCCGAGCGTCTTCGGCTCGCCACCCTCGACAACGGCTTGCGTCACACCGTTGCCGAACTCGAATGGCTCGACAGCCTGGAGAAGGAACTGCAATGACAACCACCTTTCCGGAGTTGCACCCGGCCAGTCGTGAAGCGTCGGACCTACTCGACGATCTCCCCGTTGTGCTCGTGCACGGCGGCAACGTCGCGGGCTGGATGTGGGAGCCCCAGCTCGAAGCCCTGCAGGACCGCACCGTTGTCACGCCTGACCTGCCGGGCTTCGGACGACGTACGGCGGAACGGTGGCCCGGGCTCGACGGTGCCGCCGACGACCTCGTCGCGCGCGTCGAGCAGCTGACCGGAAGCCGGCGCTTCCACGTCGTCGGTCTCTCGCTGGGAGGCTCCGTCGGACTCCACCTCGCCGCCCGCCATCCCGACGCCGCGGCCTCGGTCCTGGTGTCCGGTGCGCCACTGCTCCCGGTCCGCGGGTTCACGAGTCTCGTGGCGGGACTTCAGCTGGCCCTCTGGAACTCGCCGTGGTTCTGGAAAGCGATGGCGGCCGGCTTGCGGCTGCCGGTCGATGCACGGGAGCGCTATGTGACCCATGGCCTCTCGGTCCACCGCGACACCGCGCGAGCCATGTTCGACGACGTCCGGTCCGGCGGCGTGCCGCCGTACCTCGACAACTACCCCGGCCGTCTGCTTCTCGTGGCCGGCGAGCGCGATTCCAAGGTGGCTCGTGAGTCGCTGCGCGCCCTACCTCACGCCGAGGCGCGTCTGGTCCCAGGCATGCACCACGTCTGGAACGTCGAAGGTCCCGCCCTCTTCAACGCCGTCGTCACCACCTGGTTGGCCGGCGGGATCCATCCGGCGCTATACCCCCTCCGGGCTCGCCGTTGAGGAGCACGGGGTACCGCATCGTGGTGCTCGTGGAAGTGATCCGGGGCTTGCGGGCGGCGGCGTGTTAGCCGTTGGCGTTTGGGCCTAGGGCTGCTCGTGATCGCTCTGTGTTGTAGGTCTCTGGGGTGGGTGATGCGTCTTGCTGGTCCAGTTTTCGGCGGTAGAAGTCGTAGGCGGCCTGCTTGCTGACGCCCAGGGCGCTGCCTACCTGGCTCCAGCTGGAGCCTTCTTCGCGGGCTTGGCGCATCATGTGCCAGCGCGCGTTGGTGAGCAGCTCGACCACTCGTCGGCTTGCGCGCAACGCCTCCAGTCCGGTGACGCCCGGTAGGTCCGACAGGGCCTTCACGATGACCGCGACCGGATGGCCGGTTTCCTGTCCCTGCTCGATCCCGCGCTCATACAGCTCCCGTTGGTCGCTGACTCTCAGTACCTCGAGCAGCTCCTCCAGGCTCCTGGAATCCGCAGGTTCGGGGGGCTGTTGTGAGTCGCCGCTCATAGCGTCAAGGTAGCTTGACACCGAGCTGGGGTCAAGCTACCTTGACGATATGAAGTCAAGCTGTCTTGACGCTGCGGCTGTGGTTGCCTCATCCGAACCGGCTGCCGGCACGACGATGGCCTGTGGCACAGCCGAGAAGTCGCCGTGATAGGCCGGGAGCAGTCCGAGGCGGACATGATCGAGCTCACCGGAAACACCGCTGCCGAACGGTTCGCTCAGCTCGCACTCGACCTGCACGACTCCGCCGGAACCGAACAGACCGTCGACGCGGTCGTGGACTTCGCGCTGCAGACGCTGGGCTGCTCGCACGCCGGCGTCGCACTCATCGTCAACGGCGGACGGCTGCAGATTCCCGCGGCCACCGACCCGGTGGTCGCCGAGATCTACGCGTTCCAGATCTGCGGCGGAGAGGGTCCGCTGTCAGAGTCGATGCGCGAGCACTCGACGGTGCTGGTCCGCGACACCACCACGGACGACCGGTGGCCGGATTGGGCCGGCAAAGTCCGCGAGCTCGGGGTGTGCAGCGTTCTGGACGTGCCGCTGACCACCTCGGACGGCACGGTCGGGGTTCTGGGCCTCTACAGCGCCCAGCCGGACGCGTTCGGTCCCGACGAAGAGGCGATCGCACACATCCTGGCCCGCCACGCCTCGATCGCGGTCGCCAGCGCCCGCCGCGAAGACCACCTCGCGCAGGCAGTCGACGCACGCAAACTCGTCGGTCAGGCGATGGGCATCCTCATGGAGCGCTACAACCTCGACGGCGACCGCGCCTTCGCCGTACTGCGGCGCTACTCCCAGAACACCAACACCAAGCTGCGCGACGTCGCGCAGCAGCTGATCCAGACCCGCCGGCTTCCCGGCTGAGCGGGCGCGCTACGGGTGGCTTCGGCGGCGGGCGGTGAGGATGGTGACGGTGCCGGAGACGAGTACGGCGAGGGCCAGTACGGCGATGACCGCGCTGGCGATCGCGAAGCCGCGTTGGAGGTCGGCGAATGCTTCGGTGTCTCCGCCGCCTCCCAGGATGAACAGGCCGTAGGGGAGGACCAGGACCGCGAACGCCAGCGCGAACAGGATCGCTCCGGCGGCGACGGCTTTGATACCCCGTCGTTCGCGGTGATTCGTGGCGGTTGGCGGGCGGGGCGAGTAGTTCTGTGGAGGGCCGTACGCCTGAGGGCCGGGGGCGATCGGTGGTCCGGCGGGTGGTTGCCCTTGGCCAGCATCCGCGTTCGGCTGAGTCATGCCCTGACGATAGCTCCCGGGGCGGCTACTACGGGTCGATGCGCGTCGCGACCTCCGTGGTACCGCGGCTCACGACGACCTCGCCCTCGATGCGTTCCTTCGCGGTGACGCCGTGGGTGGTGTTCAGGGATTCGAGGACCTGGGCGCTGACCTGCATCCCGCGTTCCGCGGTCTCCTGGTCGGGGTACAGCACGATCGTCGTGGCGGTGCCGTCGCCGGAGTCGATGGCGGTGTAGAGCAGGCTTCCGATCTGCGCGGGGATGCGGTCGGCGAAGTCGGCACTCACCGATCGCATGATCGACGCGACGGACTTCTGGTGGGTTTCGTAGCGGTAGATGACGGCGTACATGTCACGCCTCCTGTCCGAGGATCTTCTCGAGTTCTTCCAATGCGTCGATGGTTCGGCCGACGCCCAGTTCGGCGGTGAACCGGACCGCGTCCCGGAGGCCGTCGTCCGGCGCGGCTACAGTCACTGAAGTTAGATCGGGACCTACGGCCGGCGGATCTGCTATCTGACCAGTTCCTGCCGGCCTCGTTGCGAAGCTGGAGTTATGCCGATAGTTGCCGTGAACAACAGGACGGTTCACTACGAGGATGCTGGTGGGGCCGGTACGCCGGTTCTTGCTCTGCATGGGGCTTTCGGGCGGGGTGCGACGTTTTCCGCCGTTGCCGAGCGGCTTCGGCCGGAGTATCGGGTGGTCGCGCCGGATCTGCGTGGTCACGGTCTGTCTGACAGGGGTGGTGATTTCGGGCGGGAGGCGTACGTCGACGACGTCGCACAGTTCATCATCGCGATGGGGCTCGAGCCCGCGTTCGTGATCGGGCATTCGCTCGGTGGCGTCACGGCGTACCAATTGGCGGCACGCCACCCTCAGCTGGCGCGAGCGTTGGTGGTCGAGGACGTCGGCGCGGTGACCGACAGGCCGGTGGTTGCGGAGCCGGTGCTTGATGTCAGCGGGTGGCCGCGGAGCTTTCCTGATCGCGGCGCGGCGGAGGCCTTCTTTTCGGCTACTCCTGAGCCGGACTACTTTCTGGAGAGCGTGGTGCAGCGTCCCGACAAGCGCTGGGAGCTCCTGTTCGATCCGCGCGACATGATGCAGGTGCAGCGAGGCAATGTCGGGGTCTGGTGGGACGACTGGCTCGCAGCGCAGCATGCAGTTCTGTTGCTTAGAGCAACTAACAGTTTCCTTCTCCCATCAGAGCATGCCAAGGAGATGGTCGCCCGGCGCCCGGGCGCCGAGCTGGTGACCTTCGAGGAGACCGGTCACTGGATCCATCGGCGGGATCCGGACGGCTACGCGGCAGCCGTTCGAGCCTTCTTCGCTACGTCTGTCGGGTGAGGGTCGTGATCGAGCTGTAGCGATCGCCGCGATACCGCGATCTCGCGTACTCGATCGGCCGGCCGCGCACGTCGCTCGTCACGCGCTCGACCTGCAACGCCGCAGAGTACGGCGGTACGCCGAGCAGCGCGGCCTCGTCGGTGTCGAGGACCGTCGCGCGGGTCTCCTGCTCCGCCCGGTCGACCACGATGCGGTACTTCTGGGTGAGCAGGTCGTACAGCGAACCCTCGAGGTTGTGCGACAGCAGCTCGGGCGTGTGCGCGGCCACCAGCCAGACGTCCTCCAGGCACATCGGTTGCGAGTTCGCCAGCCGGAGCCGGGAGATGTGGTGGAGTTCGGTGCCCGGGCTGACCGACAGGCGCCAGCTCTGGTCCGCGCCGGCGATCACGGTCTCCGCGGTCAGCAGGCGCGCGCCCGGCGTCAGGCCGCGGGCACGCATGTCGGCGGAGAACGACGTCAGCTCCGTGCCCTTCCGGATCCGCGGCTCGGCCACGTACGTCCCCGAGCCCTGGATCCGGTAGACCAATCCCTCGCCTTCGAGTTCCTGGATGGCCCGGCGGACAGTCAGCCGGCTGACGCCGAGGCGATCGCTGAGCTCGCGCTCGGTCGGCAACCGGTCGTGCGCGCCGAGGTGCAGCTCGATCTGCTCCACGACGAACTCGCGCACCGATGCGTGTTTGGTCGTCACCCGCGTCCGCTCCCTGCCTCGCCCACGGAACTGGACAATACCAATCCGAGTCAACGCCACTGAGCGCGGACCCGTCGGTGGCTGTTGTCCGGAGGTGACGGCGGCAACCAAGTCGCGACTGGCCGGCCCGCGGCGTCACGCGGGCGGGCGCGCTACTGAGTCATCAGTACCAATTCCGGCAACGTTAACGCGACCCTAGCAGGCCGGCAGCAGCACGCGGATTGGTTTGGACCAATGCAAAGCTGAACGATTCAGTTTGCGAAAATGTGTGAATTAGGGCTTGTTCAAGCATCTTCGCCCAGATACGGTCACGTCCAATCAGATCCCTGTGACAGCGTGCGAGGGGAGTGAGGACTGATCAGCGAGTCATCCACCGCCGTCGACGAGCCGACCGGCCGCCGTGCACCAGACCAATTCCGGGCCCGGGCCGGGAGCCTGCGCTACCTCGGCCGGCGGCTCGGCTTCTACCTGGTGACGTTCTGGGCCGCGTTGACCTTCAACTTCCTGATCCCGCGGTTCATGCCGGGTGATCCGGCGGCGACCATGCTGCGGCGGATCCAGCAGCTGACCGGGCAGGCGCCGACCCCGGACCAGGTCCGCTCGGTGCGCCTGTTCTTCGGCGGTGCCCGCGAGGATCTCGTGTCGCAGTACCTGCGGTACCTGAACGACCTCGCGCACTTCCGCTTCGGACTCTCGCTGAGCGAGTACCCGACGCCGGTCGTCGACCTGATCGCGCAGGCGCTGCCGTGGACCCTGCTGCTGGTCGGGACGACCACGATCCTCGCGTGGATCATCGGCACCGCGCTGGGTGCGTACATGGGCTGGAAGCCGGGCAGCCGCTTCGACGCGATCTTCGCCCCGACGACCACGTTCCTGCACGCGATCCCGGCGTTCTGGTTGTCGCTGGTCGCGCTCTGGGCGTTCGCGTTCAAGCTCGGCTGGTTCCCGGTCTCCGGCGCCTACGACCCCGATGTCCCGTACCAGATCAACAACGTCTGGTTCCTGCTGAGCATCCTCAAGTACGGCGCCCTGCCGGCGCTGACGCTGATCTTCATCGGCTTCAACGGCTGGCTCTTCACCATGCGGAACGTGATGGTGACGACGGTCAGCGAGGACTACGTGCTGCTCGCGAAGGCGAAAGGGCTGCCGACCTGGCGGGTGCTGTTCAAGTACGCCGCCCGCAACGCGCTGCTGCCCAACGTGACCGGACTCGCGCTGGCGATCGGCGGGATCCTCGGCGGCGTGCTGCTGACCGAGGTGGTGTTCACGTACCCGGGGCTCGGTCATCGGTTGTACCGGGCAACGGTCGACCACGATTTCCCGGTGATGCAGACGATCTTCCTGCTGATCACGCTGACGGTGCTGATCGCGAACCTAATCGCCGACTCGATCTACGTCCTGCTCGATCCGCGAACCAGGGACGAGGGCTGAGGCATGCTGAGCGGATTCCTGCGCAACTCCAAGGTCCGGATCGGACTCGGTGTCTTCGCCGCGTTCCTGCTGCTGGCGCTGCTCGGACCGTGGTTCGTGTCGTCGGTGCTGGACACCACGCCCCGCGCGATCGACTACGACGCACTCGGTCAGCCGCCGAGCGCGGACCATCTCCTCGGGACGACGCTGCCCGGTTCGGACGTGCTCGCCCAGGTGATCGTCGGCGCCCGCGGCTCGGTGTTCGTGGGCATCACGAGCGCCGTCCTCGCCACCGTGCTGGCGGCGCTGGTCGGCGTACCCAGTGGGTTCCTCGGCGGGAAGCTCGACCACGCGCTGACGGCGTTCACCAACCTGTTCCTCACGCTGCCGAGTTTCGCGCTGACGCTGATCATCGCGGGGTACGTGCAGGGCGCCTCGTGGTGGGTGATCGCGCTGATCATCGCCGCGTTCGAGTGGCCCGGTGGGGCGCGCACGCTGCGGTCGCAGACGATGTCGTTGCGCGGCCGGGACTTCACGGTCGCGATGCGGATGCTCGGTGAGTCCAAGACCCGGCTGGTGTTCGCCGAGGTGATGCCGCACATGACCGGCATCGTGTCCGCGATGTTCCTGCGCGCCTGCGTCGCCGGGGTGTTCGCCGAGGCCGCGCTGAGCTTCCTCGGGATCGGCACCACCGGCAGCGTCAGCTGGGGCACGATCATCTCCGAGGCCCAGGGACAGAGCGCGATCCTCAACGGCCTGTGGTGGTGGTTCGTACCGCCGGGCCTGTGCATCGCGCTGCTCGGCACCGCGACCGCACTGGTCAACTTCGGCATCGACGAGATCAGCAACCCGCGGCTGTCGGCGGCGAATCACAAGCTGATGAAGCGATTCCGCCGGGCCGCCAAGACGGCGGAAGCGGGGGTGGCGTGATGAACGACGTCCTGCTGGAGGTCGACGGACTCACCGTCGAGTACTTGTCCCAGGAAGGCTCGGTCAAGGCGTGCGCCGACGTGTCGTTCACGCTGCACCGGGGCCAGATCCTGGGCGTCGCGGGTGAGTCCGGTTCGGGCAAGTCGACGCTGATCACCGCGCTGACGAGGCTGCAGCGGCCGCCGGCAGTGACGTCGGCCGGCCGGCTCGTGTACCACTCGGGCGACGGTGACAAGGTCGACCTCCTGACCATCTCGGAACGCCAGCTGCGTGCCTATCGCTGGTCGGAGCTGGCCATCGTCCTGCAGAGCGCGATGGACTGCCTGAACCCGGTGATGCGGCTCGGCGCGCAGTTCGAGGACGTACTGCGTTGTCACGACCCGGGCATGTCGCAGCAGCAGGCGTGGGACCGCGCCGCGGAACTGGTCGCGATGGTCGGCATCGGCCCCGAGCGGCTGCGGTCGTACCCGCACGAGCTTTCCGGCGGTATGCGGCAGCGGTCGCTGATCGCGCTCGCGCTGGCCTGCGATCCGGACCTGATCGTGATGGACGAACCGACCACCGCCGTCGACGTGGTGATGCAGCGGCAGATCCTCGCCCAACTGCTGAAACTCCAGGACCAGCTCGGTTTCGCGGTCGTCTTCGTCACGCACGACCTGTCGCTGCTGCTCGAGCTGGCCGACCAGATCGCGATCATGTACGGCGGCCGCATCGTCGAGCTCGGCTCCGCCAGGGACATCTACACCGCCCCGAAACACCCGTACACCCGTGGCCTCCGCGACTCGTTCCCGCCGCTGCACGGCGAACTCACCACGATGCGCGGCATCCCCGGTTCGCCACCGGACCTGCGCACGCCGCCGTCCGGCTGCGCGTTCCATCCGCGCTGTGCGGACCGGATCGACGGCTGCGACGAAAGGATCCCAGTACTTCGTCCGGTCGGCCGCAACGACGTCGCCTGCTTGCTGTACGAGGAGACCCGATGAACACTCCGGTGCTGGAGGCAACCAACCTGAGCAAGGAGTTCCCGGTGCACGGCCGCGGCGCGCGCGGTACGACGGTCAAGGCCGTGCAGAACGCGAACGTGACCCTGCACAAGGGCAGCATCGTCGCGCTGGTCGGGGAGAGCGGCTCGGGCAAGACCACCGTCGCCCGGATGCTGGCGCTCGCGTACCCGCAGACCGCCGGCACGATCCGCCTGAACGGCGAAGAGGTGTCGCACGCGAAGAACGCCGAGCGGTCGTACTTCCGGCAGGTCCAGTTGATCTTCCAGGACCCCTTCGCCTCGCTGAACCCGCTCCACAAGGTGCGGTACACGCTCGGCCGGGCACTGCGGATCCACCAGCGCGGGCTGCGCGGCAAGCAGCTGGAGGAACAGATCCTCGAGCTGCTGCGCAAGGTGAACCTGACGCCGGTCGAGCAGTTCATCGACAAGTTCCCGCACGAACTGTCGGGCGGCCAGCGGCAGCGGATCGTCATCGCCCGCGCGCTCGCCGTCCGGCCGAGTGTGCTGCTCGGCGACGAGCCGATCTCGATGCTGGACGTGTCGATCCGGCTCGACATCCTCAACCTGCTCGCGAAGCTGCGCGACGAGGAGGGCCTGGCGCTGCTCTACATCACCCACGACATCGCGAGCGCACGGTACCTGTGCGACTCGATCCAGGTGATGTACGCCGGTCAGATGGTCGAGGGCGGGCCGCGGGAGTCCGTGATCCAGTCGCCCAAGCACCCGTACACGAAACTGCTGCTCGACTCCTCGCCCGATCCGGGCCGGTCGCTGCGATCCGGTGACACAGGTCACGGCACCGGCCTGTTCGACGTCGCCGGGGACGACCTCGGCGAGCCGCCGAACCTGGTCGACCCGCCGAGCGGCTGTCAGTTCCATCCGCGGTGCCCGTTCGCGATGGACGAGTGCCGGCAGACATTCCCCGAACGCACCGAGTTCCCCGACGGCCAGTGGGCGCACTGCTGGCTGCATCAGCGGAACAGGGGCCACGTCCTGGAAGGAAACTCATGAAGCATCGCAAACTCGCCGCAGTCGCCGCGGCGGTCACCCTCGTCGCGGCCGCCGTCGGGTGCAGCACCGACAAGGGGACCGGCAGCACGAGCGGTACCGGCGGCAAGGCGACGATCGACACGCTGAACATGACCGCCTCGGCGGCGGCGCCGACGTTCGTGAAGAACTGGAACCGGTTCTCGCCCGCGGACAAGAAGAGCCCGGCCGCCAACCTGCTCTACGAGCCGTTGCTGCGGATCAACCATCTCGCCGCCAAGAAGCCCGAGCCGTGGCTGGCGGAGTCGTACGAGTGGAGCGCGGACGGCAAGACGCTGACCTTCAAGCTGCGCAAGGACGTGAAGTGGTCCGACGGTACGCCGTTGACCGCCAAGGACGTGAAGTTCACCTTCGAGGCGCCGAAGTCGAACCCGAAGCTGACCCAGAACTCGCTCGGCTTCAAGACCATCAGCACGCCCGACGACCACACCGTCGTGGTCACGTACGACGACGTCGCCTACCAGAAACTGGCGGCGTACGGCGACGAGCGGATCGTGCCCGAGCACATCTGGTCGAAGCAGAACCTCGAGACCTGGACCAACCCGGAACCGGTCGGTTCCGGCCCGGCGAAGCTGGCGAAGTTCTCGCCGCAACAGATCACCTTCGACTGGCGCGAGGACTACTGGAACGGGAAGTCCAAGGGCGTCAAGCACATCAACATCAAGCCGTTCGCCGACCCGCAGGTGGGCAAGGCGATGATGCTGAACGGGCAGCTGGACTGGAGCACGATGTCCTGGCAGGACGCCGACAAGCAGTTCGTCGCGAAGAACCCGAAGACCAACCACTACTGGACCTACTCGACCGGCGGTGACGAAGGGCTGAACTTCAACACCGCGAAGCCGCCGCTGGACGACGTGCACGTCCGCCGCGCCCTGTACGCCGCGATCGACCCGGAGAAGCTGCTCAAGCTCAACGTGACGGGTCAGACCCCGACGAACGCGACCGGCTTCGACGCGAAGGTGTACGGCGACCTGCTCGCGCCGGAGTACAAGGACAAGCCGCACACCCAGGACCTCGCCGCGGCGAAGGCCGAGCTGGCGAAGGCGTCGTACAAGCTCGATGCCAACGGAAACCTGTCGAAGGCCGGGAAGTCGTACCCGCTGACGATGAAGCCCGTGGTCGAGTACTCGAACTGGAGCGCCTGGGGCCTCGGCCTCGCCGAGCAGTGGCGGACCGGGCTCGGCCTCAACGTCAAGGTGGTGCCGACGCCGGAGGACCAGCTCTGGGGCCAGATGGCGAAGGGCGACTACAACATCGCGCTCGACTGGCAGGCCGGCGGCAATACGCCGTGGGCGGGGTACGACAGCGTCCTGAACAGCGCGAACACCGCGCCGCTCGGCGAGGAGGCGTCGACGAACTACACCCGCTGGCAGGACAAGGCCACGGACGAACTGCTGGCGAAGTGGCGCGTCACCAACGACGAGGCGAAGCAGAAGGAGTACGCCACCGCGCTGCAGAAGATCGTCGTCGACAACGTGCCGTTCGCGCCGCTGTTCACCGCGGCCTGGTTCATCGAGGTCAACTCGACCCGGTGGTCCGGCTGGCCGGACCCGGCGAACGCGGAGTACGTCCCGCACTCGCTGCTGGGTCCGGAGACCATCCTCACGATCCAGAACCTGACGCCCGCGAAGTGATTCAGCGGAGCAGGTCGGCGAGGTCCGGGTGCCGGCTCTTGTAGTTGGTCAGGAGCGTCCGGGCAGTCGTGACCGAGTCGACCAGCGGATGCAGGGCGAGAGCCTGGAGCGCGAGCCGAGGCGAGTGGTCCCGAGCAGCTCTGATGGTGAGCTGCTCGACGGCCTTGACCTGCTGGACCAGGCCCAGCTGGTGACCCGCGAGCGGCGCCGTGGCGAGCGGATGGGGGCCGTCGGCATCTACCGTGCACGGCACCTCGACGACTGCGTCCGCGGGCAGGCCGGGGACCGTGGAGCCGTTGCGGACGTTGAGGATCATGGTGCTGCGCTCGTTGCGGGCGATGGCGGCCATGATCGCGACCGCGACGCCCTCGTAGCCGCCGCCGGCGATGTCGGCGTCGTCGCGCTCCTCGGCCTCGCCCCGGGTCTCCTTCATGTACGTCGAGTCGCGCTGCTCCCGGACCTGGCGCCAGCGGTTCAGCGCTGAGTCCGGGTCGGCGGCGACCGCGTCGTAGAACGCGCGCTGCTGGTCGAGGAGGAACTCGCCGCGGGTCTCCGCGCCGCCACGGATCGAGGTGACGGCGTCCCGGGTGAAGTAGTAGTAGTACAGGTACTCGTTCGGGATGCAGCCGAGCGTCTGGATCCACTCGGCGCCGAACAGCCGGCCTTCCTCGATCGTCGCCAGCAGTTGGTCGTCCGCGATCAGGTCCTGGAGTACGTCGCGGCCGTCGTACCCGAGCCCGTTGAGCCAGCCGAGGTGGTTCAGGCCGACGTACCCGAGTGAGGCGCGGTCCGGGTCGTGGCCGAGCGCGCGGGCGGCGCGGCGGCCGAGGCCGATCGGCGAATCGCAGATCCCGATCACCCGGTTGCCGAGCACGGCCTGCATGGCCTCGGTGATCATGCCCGCCGGGTTGGTGAAGTTGATGACCCACGCCCGCGGGCAGATCGCCGCGACCCGCTCGGCGACATGCAGCGCGGCCGGCACCGTGCGCAGGCCGTACGCGAGCCCGCCGGGACCGGTGGTCTCCTGCCCGAGCAGGCCGAGGTCGAGCGCGACGCGTTCGTCCGCGGTGCGGCCCTCGAGACCACCGACCCGGATCGCCGAGAACACGAAGTCCGCGCCGTCGAGCGCGACGTCGAGCTCGGTGGTCACCTCGACCTTCGGGGCGTCCGGGTGCTCCTCGGCGAGCTGCCGCAGTACCTGACCGATCGCCTCCAGCCGGCCGGGATCGACGTCGTACAGGCACACCTGGTCGACCCGGCGGCTGCCCTGGTCACCCATGACCGCGCCGTACACGAGCGGAACCCGGAAGCCTCCGCCGCCGAGGATGGCCAGCTTCATGTGGTGATTACCTCCACGCCGTTGTCGTTGCAGATCTGGAGAGTGTCCGGGTCGGCCCCGGAGTTCGTCACGAGTACGTCGAGATCGGCGGCGCCGCAGACCTTGAGCTTGCCGTTGCCGGGGAACTTGTTGCGGTCGGCAAGCAGCACGGTCCGGTCGGACGCCGCGATCATCGCCCGTTTCACCGGCACCTCGACCGTGGTCGTGTCGAGGACGTAGCCGTCGCGGCGGACGCCGCTCGCGCCGAGGAACGCCACATCCGCATGGATCTGGCGCAACGCGTCCTCGGTCAGTACGCCGACCAGCGAGTGGTACGCGCGCCGCACCCAGCCGCCGAGCAGGATCAGCTCCACCACCGGGTCGTCCCGCAGTACGTCGAGGACCGCGAGGCTCGTCGTCATCACGGTGACCTGACGGCCGCGCAGCTCGTCGGCGAGCAGCTGGGTCGTCGTACCGACGTCGAGCAGCACCACGTCGCCGTCCTGGACCAGGGTCGCCGCCCGGCGGGCGATCTGCCGCTTCTCCGGGGTCGCGTCCGTGGCCACCGAGGCGAACGGGCGCTCCCGGTCGGCGTCCTCGCTGTCACCGGCCGGGACGATCGCGCCGCCGTGCACACGGGTGATCTGGCCGGCCTCGTCCAGGTGCTGCAGGTCGCGCCGGATCGTCGCCGAGCTGACGCCGAGCAGCCGGGCCAGCTCGTCGACCGAGATCGCGCCGTCGGACCGCAGCCGCTGCACGATCTCGAGTTGCCGCTGGTGTCGCACGGATCGACCATAGCAGGCAAATCTGCTCAGAAGTACGCAGAGATTGCAGATTTTTGCTCATAAATGCTTGTCACGGCAGTTTGTCAGGAGCAAGATGACCGTCATGCCTGATGCGCCCTACGACCCGCTCGCCGGCCTGCGCGGCCCCGGGACACCCGACTTCGACGTCTTCCTCTGGGGCACCGTCTTCCTCGACATCATCTTCACCGACCTCGCCGAGCGCCCGACCGGCGGAACCGAGGTCTGGGCGCAGGGGATGGGGTCGTCGCCCGGCGGCACCGCCAACCTGGCCATTGCGGCCAGCCGGCTGGGTCTGCGGACCTCGCTCGCGGCGGCGTTCGGCGACGACAACTACGCGGACTTCTGCTGGAGCACGTTGTCCGAGCAGGAGCACGTCGACCTGAGCCGGTCCCGGCGGTTCGAGAACTGGCACTCGCCGGTGACGATGTCGGTCGCGTACGACGGCGACCGCAGCATGGTCACGCACGGCCACCCGTCG
This sequence comes from Kribbella sp. HUAS MG21, assembly GCF_040254265.1. Lineage (GTDB taxonomy): Bacteria > Actinomycetota > Actinomycetes > Propionibacteriales > Kribbellaceae > Kribbella. The sequence continues at coordinate 1,265,292 of NZ_CP158165.1, read as the reverse complement.
CCGGTGCCGGCCACCGAGATGATCGGGAAGCCGCCGCGGACCCGCGCGGTGATCGTCGACCTCGGCGACATCGAGCCGCTCGGCGACCCGGACCGCGCCACCTGGGTCGACCTGGCCCGCACCGACGGCGGACTGGTGTTCGCCGACGTCGGCTGGGACCCGACCGGGAAGTGGTCGCCGGAGGTGCTCGCGCAGCTCGCGCACTGCGACGCGTTCCTGCCGAACGCGGTCGAGGCGATGGCCTACACCCGGACCGAGTCGCCGCAGGACGCGCTCTACGCACTGGCCGACCGGGTCCCGCTCGCGGTCGTCACGAACGGCGCGGAAGGTGCCATGGGCATCGATGCGCGGACCGGCGAGGAGGCCCGCATCCCGGCCCTGCGCGTGCCGGCCCTGGATCCGACCGGCGCGGGCGACGTGTTCGGCGCCGGCCTGGTCCTCGGCACCCTGGCAGGCTGGCCGCTCGGGGACCGGCTCGCCTTCGCTACGCTGTGCTCGGCCCTCGCGGTCCAGCAGTTCGGCGGGTCGCTCGCCGCACCCGGATGGGGCGACATCGCCGACTGGTGGCACGACCTGCGGAAGAACGACGACCGGAGCAGCTACACCCGATCGCTGCGGCGCAGGTACGAGTTTCTGGACGAGATCGTCCCGAGTGTGCCGGTCGGCGCCGTCCGCCGGGCCGTGGCGACCATCGCCCGGAACGCCGACGTCACCATCAACTGACCGTCAGGTCGGAGGGAGTACCCCAATGTCACGCATTGCCCGGTTCGGGGTCGTAGCGGCCGTCGGCCTGCTCGGCCTGGTGACCGCCTGCACCCCTGGATCGAACACCTCGGCGCCGCCGTCGCAGGCCAACCCGTCGTCGGTGCAGACCGACCCGGCGAAGATGGGCGACGTCACGCTGCTCGTGTGGGACCAGGAGGTGCGGGGCGGCCAGGACGCGCAGATCAAGGAGCTGAACGCGGCGTTCCAGGCGAAGTACCCGAACATCAAGATCAAGCGGGTGTCGCGGTCCTTCGACGACCTGAAGACCACGCTGCGGCTGGCGCTCAGCGGCAACGAGCCGCCGGACGTCGTCCAGGCGAACAACGGCCGCTCGGACATGGGCGAGTTCGTCAAGGCGAACCAGTTGGTGCCGCTCGACCCGTACCTGAAGGCCTACGGCTGGGACCAGCGGTACCCGGAGTCCGTGCGGCAGTACGCGCAGTACTCGGCCGACGGGAAGACGTTCGGCCAGGGCAACCTGTACGGGATGCCGCAGGTCGGTGAGGTCGTCGGGATCTTCTACAGCAAGAAGAAGCTCGCCGCCGCGGGTCTGCAGCCGCCGGCCACCTGGGACGAGTTCCAGGCGTCGCTGGCCACGCTGAAGGCGAAGGGCGACGCGCCGCTGATGCTCGGCAACCTGGAGAAGTGGCCGGCGATCCACGTGTTCGGCACGGTCCAGGGCCGGACCACGCCGCCGGACGCGATCAAGCAGCTCGGGTTCGGCCGCAAGGGCGCCTCCTGGAAGTCGGCGGAGAACCTGAAGGCCGCGCAGACGCTCACCGACTGGGTCGGCAAGGGCTACTTCAACGAGGGCTTCAACGGCCAGGACTACGACCCCGCCTGGCAGTCGTTTGCCAAGGGCAAGGGCACGTACCTGATCGCCGGCACCTGGCTGCAGGCCGACCTGGGCAAGGCGATGGGCGACGACGTCGGCTTCATGCTCCCGCCGGGTACGTCGGCCGACGCCAAGCCGGTCGCCACCGGTGGTACCGGGCTGCCGTTCGCGATCACCGCGAAGAGCAAGCACCCCGAGGCTGCGGCGGCGTACCTGAACTTCATCACCAGCGCGGACGCGATGGGCACGCTCTCCAAGACCGGCAACCTGCCGGTGGCCGACACCTCCAAGCAGCAGGTCACGGGCGGGCTGCAGAAGGACGTCTTCACCGCCTTCGGCAAGGTCGTCGAGTCCGACGGGCTGCTCCCGTACCTCGACTACGCGACGCCGACGATGCCGGACACGCTCGGCGCGGCCCTGCAGGACCTGCTGGCCGGAAAGGCCAAGCCGGAGCAGTTCGCCGACCGTCTCGAGAAGGATTACGGTGCGTTCGCCGAAGCCAACGGATAGCCCACCCGGCGAGCCGCGACGGATCGCCTACCTGTACCTGCTCCCCGGGTTCGTGGTGTACGCCGCGTTCCTGCTCTACCCGCTGCTCCGGTCGGTCCAGCTGTCGTTCTACGACTGGGACGGGCTGACGCTCGGCAAGTGGGTCGGCGTCGCCAACTACCAGGAGATCGTCAGCGACGCCGGCCTGCGGTCCGCGTTCGGGCACGCGCTCGTGCTGATGCTGTTCTTCGCGGTGATCCCGGTCTGCGTCGGCCTGGTCCTGGCGTCGGTGCTGAACCGGGCGAAGGTCCGCGGGCTGCCGTTCTTCCGGACGGTCGTCTTCCTGCCCCAGGTGATCGCGATGGTCGTCGTCGCGGTCGCCTGGCGGCGGATGTACGCACCCGACGGCAGCATCAACGACCTGCTCCGCGCGCTCGGGCTCGGCTCGCTCGCGCGGGGCTGGCTCGGCGACTACGCGCTGGCGCTGCCGGCGGTCGGATTCATCGGCACGTGGTTCGAGACCGGGCTGGTCACGGTGCTGCTGCTGGCCGGGATGAGCCGGATCAGCGGCAGCCTGTACGAGGCCGCTCGGCTGGACGGCGCGGGGCCGGTGCAGGAGTTCTTCGCGGTGACCTTGCCGTCCGTCCGCGGTGAGATCGCGGTGGCGCTGACGCTGACCGTGATCGCGGCGCTGCGCACCTTCGACCTGGTGTACGTCACCACCAGCGGCGGGCCGGGCAACTCGACCTCGGTGCCGTCGTACGAGGTGTACCACCGGGCGTTCGAGCTCGGCCGGGTCGGCTCGGCCGCCGCGGTCGGCGTCACGCTGACGGTTCTGATCCTGCTGATCTCGCTGGTGATCAACAAGATCGCCGACCGGGAGGCCACCCGATGATCTCGCGCGCTGAGAAGGCGGCGAACTACGTCGTCCTGCTGGCGTTCGCCGCGTTCGCGCTGGCGCCGATCCTGACCGTCCTGCAGGCCGCGTTCGCCCCGGCGGACTCCGGCGACACGTCCGGCTTCGGGAACTTCGCCGAGGCCTGGAAGGTCGGCCACTTCGGCACCTACCTGCGGATGAGCGTCGCCGTGTCGGTGTCGGTCGTGCTGGTCAGCGTGCTGCTGTCGATCCTGACCGGCTTCGCCTTCGGCACCATGCGGTTCCGCGGGTCGGGCGTGCTGTTCTACCTGTTCCTGCTCGGGATCATGATGCCCAGCGAGGCGATCGTCGTACCGCTGTATTTCGATCTGCGCACGCTCGGCCTCACCGACACGTTCTGGGCGGTCGCGCTGCCCCAGGTCGCGCAGTCCGTTGCCTTCGGCACGTTCTGGATGCGGACCTACTTCCGGGCCGGCGGCCGCGACCTGGTCGAGGCCGCCCGGCTGGACGGCGCGTCCACCCGGCGGATCCTCTGGCAGGTCCTGGTCCCGCTGGCCCGGCCGGCGATCGTCACGATGACCGTGCTGGTCTTCATGTGGACCTGGAACGAGTTCCTGATCCCGCTCGTGATGGTCACCGACGAGAGCCTCCGGACCGCACCGCTCGGCCTGGCCTTCTTCCAGGGCCAGTACAGCCAGGGCTTCACGCTGCTGGCCGCCGGCGCGGTGATCGTCGCGACCCCGGTCGTGATCCTCTACCTCTTCCTGCAACGCCACTTCATCGCGGGCATGCTCGAGGGCGCAGTCAGGGAGTAGCCACCACCTACTCGGGGGACAACCCGCCCGCATCCGCCAAAGGGAGACAGCAGATGAAGCGTTATCGCACGAGGGTTGCCCTGCTGGCAGCCGCTGTCCTGATTCCACTCGGAGGCCTGGCGCCGCTTGCCCCGGCGCAGGCCGACTCCGCTCCGGCGCCGGCGCGGTACGTCGCCGACCGTGCGACCAAGATCGACGTGATGGGCGAATGGGCCCACCCCGACGACGACACCAGCATCATCGGGCCGTGCGGCGTCTGGCACGACCGGTACGGCGTCAAGTGCGGCGTGATCATGGTGACCCGCGGTGAGGGCGGCGGGAACTCGGCCGGTACCGAACTCGGGCCCGCGCTCGGGCTGCGCCGCGAGAACGAGGACCGCGTCGCGCACTACCGCTCCGGCACCGTCGACATCTTCAACCTGGACCGGGTCGACTTCTTCTACAACCAGAGCGCGCCGCTGACGCAGTACTTCTGGGACCAGGAGGAGACGCTCCGGCGGGTGACGCGGGTGATCCGCCAGACGCAGCCGGAGATCTACATCGGCTTCACGCCGACGCTGCAGGCCGGGCACGGCAACCACCAGCAGGCCGGGCGGCTGATCTGGGAAGGCGTCCTCGCGGCGGCCGACCCGAACAGGTTCCCCGAGCAGCTCCGCGGCCCGGGTGCGCTGAGCACCTGGCAGGTGAAGAAGGTCTTCTCCGGCGGCAGCACCGCGGGCACCGGCGGTACGACGTCCGCCGCGCACTGCACCACCGGGTTCACGCCGACGGGTCTCGACACGGTCGCGGGCGTGTGGACCGGGTACGACTCGCCGTACAAGTGGCCGGCCGGGAACCTGCAGGGCAAGCCCGCCGGGACGCCGAAGATCTGGCAGCAGGTGGCCGACGAGGGGCGTGCGGCGTACCCGACCCAGAGTCGCGTGATGTACAAGGGCGCTTCCGTGCCCGCGTGTCCGCGGTTCGGCCAGACGGCGTCGTTCGTGCCGTTCCAGCCGAACGCGAACGCGGCGGCCGGACGTGATGACGCGATCCTGTTCGGCGCGACCAAGCCGGACCCGGGCGGGCTGCCGCTCGGCACGCTCGAGTACCTCACCTTCTCCCGCTTCCTCAACGTCGCGGGCGAACCGTTCCAGGCCACCGTGCACCTGCGCTCCGGTGCGGGTCCGCTGCTGCCGGGCAAGGTCGCGCTGACCGTGCCGGACGGCTGGAAGGTCAGCGCGCCGCAGCGGGTCGGCATCGTGACGGCGACGCGCGAGACCACGGTCACCTTCACGGTCACCCCGAGCGCGAACGCGCCGGTGAACCAGAACGCGAAGGTGTCCGCGCTGTACACGACGGGCAGCAAGACCGGCTACACCGACAACGTGGTGCGGATCGTCTCGCCGACCGAGGGCCGGTTCCAGCGCTGGGGCAACTGGAAGGAGTACGACGACTGGCTGGCGGACACCGCGCCGCAGGCCACCCGGCTCGGCCGCTCGAACGCGATCCAGTCAATGGGCATCGGCAAGACGATCGACGTCCCCGTCGTCGTGCACAACTGGTCGAACCAGGCGCAGAGCGGCGCGGTCAGCCTCGACCTGCCCGCGAACTTCACCGCCGACGCGACCTCGAAGCCGTACAGCAACCTCGCTCCGGGCGCCGAGACGACGGTGACGTTCAAGCTGACCAACACCGACACCGCGCTGCCCGCGACGCAGAACGTGTCCATCCCGATCACGACGACGTACAGTGCGCCGGCCGGCACCGGGAACGAAGTACTGACGCTGTCGCTGGTCCCGACGACGGCGATCGGTCAGGCGACGGCCGCGCCGACCGTCGACGGTGTGGCGTCCGCTGGTGAGTACACCGGTCCGACGCTCGACCTCGGCCGGATCTGGCAGGGCGCCAACGGGTGCACCGGGGTCGACGACTGTGGTGTGTCGCCGACCGGCGAGGGCAGCACGGCCAAGGTGAGCTGGTCCGACGACGCGCTGTACTTCTTCATCCACATCCGCGACGACTACCAGTCGTACGCCGTGACGCCCGAGGAGTGCGTCGGGCACTGGCAGGCCGACTCCGTCGAGATCCTGCTCGACCCGCGGGGTACGGCGTCGCAGGACCTGAAGGACACCGCGAACACGTTCAAGCTCGGCATCTTCCCGTTCACCAACGACCCGGCGAACCGCAACGGCAACGGGGCCAACGGTCCGTGCTGGTCGCGGGACGCCGACAACCACCAGGGCTACTCGACCGGGCCGCTGGCGAACACGGTGCACAACGCCCCGAACGCCCCCGGCGTCCAGGTCGCGTCGACCGCGCAGTGGGTCGGCACCAACGAGACCACCACGCCGCACGCGTACGCCGGCGGCGGGTACGACCTCGAGGTGAAGATCCCGCTCGCCGCGCTGCCGGCCGCTGTCGACCCGGCGCGGCTGGGGCTGAACATCACGCCGTACGACAACGACGACACCTCGGCGGCCGGTACGACGACGTTGCGGCACATCGACATGAGCACCCGGCTCGGGTGGTCGGCGCTCGGGTCCGTGCAGTCCGACCCGTACCGCTGGGGCCAGGCGACCCTGCCCGGCTACACGCCGCCGGCCGGTCGTCCGACGACGCCGTCCGCGCCGGACGTGTCGAACCCCAACCTGAACGGCGTGTTCTCGCCGCAGACGATCGCGCAGTCGGCGCGCAACGGCGTACCGATCTCCGGCCGGGTACCGGCGCCGCGCGACAACTCGTTGCAGGTCAAACGGGTGACGGTGGGGCAGTCGTCGGTCTCGGTCGATCTGACGGCTACTGGCTCGGGCAGTGCGCAGTTGTACCTGTGGACGGGGCTGATCGGCGCGATTCCGGTGTGGACGACCAGTTGCTCGCCGGAGGCGGACCCGGCGCCGGACTACGGGATGACGCCGTGCGCTGTCACCGACGGTGGCGTGCCGCCGTGGTCGCCGGACATGGGCGGTCACGTGGTGGAGCACCAGGCGGCGCAGATCACGCCGGAAACCGAGCGACTGACCATCCCGATCACGGCCGCTCAGCGGAGTGCCTTGCTCCGTGACGGTCGGCTGCTGATCTCGTATCAGACCCCGAACGACCAGGTTCAGGCGCTGGACCTGCAACTGAAGGGTTAGGCCCATGATGGGTTAAGGGATCGCCTACAACCTGTCGTGGCGGCGGGGCGCGTTCTGCCACACTCGCGGCAATCGTCAGTTCGATCAGAAGGGGTACCGCCCATGCCCTCGAAACTGTCAGTGAGTCTTGCCGCCTGCGCGCTCGCCGCCACGACGATCCTCGGTGCCGAGGCCACCGCCGCGGCACCGGATCCGGCTTCCGGTGGCTCCGGTGGCTCCGGTGGCTCCGGTGCTTCCGGGGTGACGGTGAAGCTGCCTGCTGCTGTCGCCGGTACGCTCGGCTCGTCTCCTCGGCCGCTCGTCGACGCGGTCACCGCCGATGTGCTCAGCCGCTCCAAGGACGCCCGGGAACTCGCCCCGTCTGTTGCCGTCGGCAAGCTTGCCTCGCAGGGCCGGGACGTCGTCGTCGACGTCCGGTCCGCGACCTCCGGCTGGGCGCGCGGCGTCGCGTACGTCGAAGCGCCGGCCACCACCGAGGCGCATCCTGAAGGCTGGCTCTTCATCGCCCGGTACACCGACGGCCGGTGGGTCAGCGGGGTCGAAGGCGATCGCGAGTTCGCCGAGCACGTCGCGACCTCTCCGCTGGTGGGTGCAGCCGAGCGGCGGAGCATGACGGCGTACGCGAATCACCAATCGGTGACCGCTGCCGCGAACACCGGCGGCCTCCTGCTCCCGTGGATGCCCAACTACTACATGACGCTGACCGGCGGTCCGCACGCCTGGGACAGCGTCAACGGCTACTGGAGCAGCCTGGACTTCGCCGGCGGCAACGCCAGCGGTCGCGTCCGCTCCTCGCGCGACGGCACCGCGACGTCGATGTGTGGCGCCGGCGGCGGCTGGACGCGGGTGATTCACCCGAACGGCTTCTCGACGGACTACTACCACATGTACAACGCGACCTACTACAACGGAACTCCGGTCGGCACGAGCGCCCTGCTCGGCACCATCGGGCGGGACGTCTGCGCGGGCGGACGGGCCACGGGCGATCACGTCCACTGGGGTCTGCGGACGTACGACGCCAACTACAACGGCACGTACACGTGGCTGCACGGCCGCACCATCGGCGGCTGGGCCTGGTGGAACGGCAGCAGCCAGTACTCCGGCTGCGCCACCCGCCTCGGCGTGACCGCGTGCCCGGGCACGGCGATCTACAACCGGACCAGCTGATTCCTGCTTAGAATCGGTTGTGGCGCGGTACGAGCTGGAGCCCGGTGACTACGGACTCGTGCGCTTCGCTGTCTCGCCGCTGACCGAACTCGGCAACTCGTTGCGCGCGCTGCGTGCGCCGGCAAGCTATCCGTTGCAGGCACCCTGGTACGCCGCCGCGTGGCGCGTCCGGGACCAACTGCCGCTCGACGTCCTGAGCGGGTTGATCGGGCCGAACTTCGACACACCGGACCTGTTCAACCCGCGCGTCGGCGTACCGCTGACGATCGACGCGCAGCTCGCCTATGTCCGCGACCAGGACCTGCGGGCGCTGGGCGCGGACATCGAGTTCGCGGTCGGCGGGATCCCGCGGCGGCTCGGGGCGTGCGGGCGATCGTTCGGCGAGCGGCTCGCGGAGGCGTTGGCGGCGTACTGGAAGTTGGCTTTCGAGCCGCACTGGGCACGGATGCGCTCGACCCTCGAGGCCGACGTCGCCCATCGCGCCCGCTCGCTGGCGGCCGAGGGTGTGATCGCGACTTTGAACGGTTGTGGTCCGGGCGTGCGCGCGGATCCGACAACCATCACGGCGCACATCCTCGGGAACAGCCATGACGACCTCACGTTGTACACTCGCGGACGGCCGTTGTACGCCGTACCGTCCCTGTTCACCTTGAGCAGCTCGACACCACTCGCGGACTCCGACCCGATGGTCGTCTACCGATCGATCGGGCAACGCTCGATGTGGCTCGACGGCGCCGGCGCCCCAGGCCGAGCCGGCCTACTCAGCGCACACCGCCTGCGCTACCTGAACGCCCTGGGATCCGGCCAGTCGACAACCGCGCTGGCCGCCCGCTTCGCCGTCTCCCCATCGGCCGCCAACCAGGTACTACGAGCGATGACCGCCCAGGGCCTGGTCCGCCCCCGCCGCAACGGCCGCTCAGTCATCTACGAACGCACACCCCTCGGCGACCAGCTCGCCGAGCTGTAGGTTGGCCGCTGAGCGGATCGGCGAAGGGGTGTGCAGTGGATCCACGGGCGCAGCGGACGGTGGATGCGTTGTTGCGGGCTGCGGAGGAGTTGTTTGCCGCGCGGTCGGTGGCTGACGTGACCGTCGAGGAGATCGCTGCGACCGCGGGGGTGGCGGTGGGGTCGGTCTACAACCATTTCGGGTCGAAGGCGGGGGTGTACGCCGCGCTGGTCGAGCGGGCCGTGGTTGTGGATCGGCAGTTCATGGATCTCGCGTACGTCGAGGGGCGCGGGCCCGTCGAGCAGTTGTACGCCGCCGCGGACGAGTATCTGGCGTTCTATCTCGCGAATCCGGAGTATTTCCGGATGTTGGCGTTCCCGGGGGAGCCGGGGAGTTACGCCGCGGGGCAGGAGCTCGCGGATCGGTTGGCGGACTCGGTGGACGAGCAGAACCGGCGGATGGTGGACGCGATCAAGCGCGGCATCAAGGCGGGGACGATCCGCAAGGTCAACGCTCAGGAGACGGCGACCGTGCTGTGGGCGTCGTGGAACGGGATCATCAGCCTCGCGTGGCGGCAGGACCGGCTGCGGCGCGACCCGCGGCAGCTCAAGCGGCTGCTGCGCGCGGCGACCGACGCGTTCGCGCACGGTCTGCTGATCGAGCAGGACTGACGATTGCGGGTCCGGCTTGGCCGGTGCTAGTGTGCGAGGACTTCTTGCAATGGTTACAAGAACTCCTCTCGCTGGGAGATGCTGCTGATGCGGACCGATTGCGTGGTCGTCGGTGCGGGACTGTCCGGCCTGGTGGCTGCGCGGCGCCTTCTGCAAGCAGGGCTTGGCGTTTGCGTGCTCGAGGCGCGGGAGCGGGTCGGCGGCCGGACGTTGAACGCCGACGTCGGGAACGGGCAGGTCGTCGAGATCGGTGGGCAGTTCACCGGGCCGGGGCAGGACGCGATTCAGCGCGTTGCGCGCGAGGCCGGTGTGGAGACCTTCGCGACGCATACGTGCGGCACTCATCTGATGGAGTTGCGGGGGCGGACCCGGCGGTGGAGCGGCGCGAATCCGCGGATCGGTCTGGTGCCGTCGCTGTCGTATCTCGGCGCGCAGCGCGAGCTCGATCGGATGGCGCGTGAGGTCGATCCTGCTGCGCCCTGGCAGGCGGTGCGTGCTGCCGAGTGGGACGCTCTGACGCTGGGTGGCTGGATGCGGCGGCGGATGTTGTCCGAGTCCGCGCGGACGTTGCTTGCGATGGCTGTTCGCGCGGTCTGGTCGATCGAGCCGGACGAAGTGTCGCTGCTCCACATCCTTGCCTGTATCAACGCCGGTCACAGTCTCGAACGCCTGATCCGGACGCGGGACGGCGCGCAGCAGGACCGCTTCGTCGGCGGGTCGCAGCGCATCGCCGAGGAGTTGGCTCGGACGATGCCGGATCAGCTCTGGCTCGGTCATCCGGTACGGCGTATCGCGCAGGACGGCGAGCGGGTCGTCGTACGGGCGGATGGCCTGGAGGTGGAGGCGGATCGGGTGATCGTCGCGGTGCCGCCGCTGCTGTGTCGGGAGATCGAGTTCGCACCGGCGATGCCGCTCGGGCGGCAGCAGTTGATCGCGCGGACGCCGCAGGGGACGACGTTGAAGTACCTCGCCGTGTACGACGAACCATACTGGCGGGCCGCGGGGCTGAGCGGGCAGGTGGCCAGTGATCGCGGTCCTGTGGGTGCGGCGTTCGACAACTCGCCGCCGGGTGGGCGGCCGGGGATCCTGCTTGGGTTCGTCGTCGGGCGGCATGCGCGTGACTTGCTGGCGCTTCCGGTGGCTGAGCGCGAGCGGCAGGTGCTGGACTGCTTCGCTCGCTGGTTCGGTGACCGGGCGCGGTCGCCGCGGGAGGTGTTGGTCGGGTCCTGGAGTGAGGAGACCTGGACCAGGGGTTGTTACGCGGCTTTCCACCCGCCCGGGCTCTGGACGTCGTTCGGTGCGTGCCTTCGGCAACCACATGGGCGGGTCCACTGGGCAGGCGCGGAGACGGCGACCCGCTGGATCGGATTCATGGACGGCGCCGTGACCGCGGGCGAACGCGCCGCCTCCGAGGTTCTCAGTTGCCGAGTACAAGGAGTCCGTCGATGACCAGCTCGCTCGAGCAGCTCGCCACCCGGTACGGCGAGGCGTGGAACACGCATGACGTGGACCGGATCATGGCGCTGCACACCACCGACACCGTTTTCCGACTGCACCTGAACGCGGCGCCCGAGGTCGTCGGCGCGGACGCGGTCCGCAGCGCCTTCGGGGGATTGCTCGCGCTGTTCCCCGACATCGTTTTCCGAACCGAGACGGAAACATTCGGAAACGACTTTCTCGTGAATCAGACGCGGATCACGGCGACGCTGGCGACGCCGATGCCGTTCGGGGAACTGGTGGCGCAGCCGAACGGCCGACCGATGACGTTCACCGGGGTCGACGTGATCACGGTCGTCGACGGTCTCGTGCAGCGCAAGGAAACGTACCTCGACATCGGCGCCGCGCAGCAGCTCGGGCTGCTGGGGAAGGTTGCGGTGTGAGCATGCGGGATCCCCGACTGGGTACGTCGCGCGAGGTCGAACTGCCGGCTGGAACGTTGCGGTACCACGAGGCCGGCGCGGGTCGGCCGATCGTCTTCGTCCACGGGTACCTGGTGAACGCGAACCTGTGGCGGAAAGTCGTTCCGCTGCTGTCGGAACATTTCCGCTGCCTCACGCCGGACTTGCCGCTGGGATCGCATCTCCTGCCGGTGAACCGCGACGCCGACCTGACGCCACCCGGGATGGCCAAGCTGATCGCCGACTTCCTCGATGCGCTCGGCCTGGACGACGTGGTCCTGTTCGGCAACGACTCGGGCGGCGCGTACAGCCAGCTGACCGCGGCGACGTACCCGGAACGCGTCGGCCGGCTGGTGCTCTCCTCGTGCGAGACCCCGCAGTGCACGTGGCCCCCGACACCCGGCGGATTCCCGCTGCTCAAGTGGACCGCCGTACATCCGGCGCCGTACCGCGCGCTGTATCAGGTACTGCGTTTTCCGAAGACGTGGCGGTGGCGGAACACGTACGGCTGGCTGGCGAAGTACCCGATCGACGCCGCCACGATGCGCAGCTTCATCGACCCGGTGCTGACCGATCCGGCGATCCGCCATGACGGCCGAAAGGCCATCGGAGCCGTCGACGCCCGCTACACCCGCGCCGCAGCGCAAACGCTGGCTGGCAACTTCCACAAACCGGTGGACTTCCTCTGGGCAGCCGAGGACCACGTCTTCCCGCTCACCCACGCAACGCCGTACGCCGACCAACTCGGCGCGGACCTCCACCTCATCCCCGACGCCTACACCTACGTCACCGAAGACAACCCAGAAGCCGTAGCCAAACAGGGCCTAACACTATGGCAGCAATAGGCTCCCGCACCTGGGTAGCCCAAACCCACGGCGCCCTGACCCCCGCATCCCAACTCCTCTTCGCCGCCCAGGCAATCACCCGCGAACTCAAAACCAACCACCGCCAAGTCACCACAGCAGCCAGAGCAGCCGTGCGCGCCAGCGCCACACATGCCAGCGCTGCACACGCCAGCGCCGCGCCCGACGGCCCTTCCGCCGCGGCCGCCGGCACTGCCGCCGCCGCTACCATCGCGCCCCGGCCCGGTGCGGAACCGCGGACCAATGCGAGCCCTGACCGCGCTGCCGGTGCTGAACCAGCCGCTGGACCGAGCGCTGGTACTGATGTGTTGGTGGGCGGTCGCTTGGTTCCGGCGACTGCGGTTGCTCGGCATGTGACTGATTTCGTTCGGACCGTGCTGCCTGATCCGTTGCTGCAGCACAGCATCCGGTCCTGGTTGTGGGGAAGCATGCTCGCGGAACTCGACCAAATCGAGTACGACGACGAGCGTTTGTACGTCGCCGCGTTACTCCACGACGTCGGCCTGATAGACGACCCCGGCACGGATGCGGCCTGCTTCGCCGTCCACGGCTCGAACCTCGCGCGCTGGGTGGTAATCGAAGCAGGCGCAGCCAACGCATTCGCCACCGACGTCGCCGACGCGATCGCAGCACACTTCAACGTCAACGTGCCATTGTCCTGGGGCGCCGAACCACACCTACTCCACGCAGGCACCCACCTGGACGTCATCGGCCTACGACTACCGGAACTCGCGCCAGACACGATCGCGCAAGTACACACCCGAGCCCCCCGAACCGGCTTCGCCGACCACTTCCTAGACGCAATGCGCAAAGAGGCACGCCTCCGACGAACATCCCGAGCAGCCGTCCTCTGGCGCCTCGGAATGAACCGCTCAATCCGCCGCTTCCAGGACCACCTCGAATGACCCCACCAGACCCCCACCCCGCTCCACCAACCCCACCGCCACCGACGCCAACGCCGCCAACGCCGCCGACGCCGCCGACGCCGCCGACGCCACCGACGACAGCCACGACCGGTCCGCCGACACGACAGACACCGACACGGACGGCGATCCCGCAGACCCCGCCAACTCGGGCGACACCGCCAACACCGACACCATCAGAACTGTCGTCGACCCGGTCGATCCCGCCAACAGCGGCAGCGCCGACACCAGGCCCGCCGACACCGACCCCGCTCGCACCGGCAGTGCTGGCTCAGGCGCCGGCGCCGCGGCGGGCTCGGCCTGGCTCGGTGGGCCGGCGGGCGTTGATCGGCGCTCTCGGTGGGATCTTCGTCGGGCTCGGTCTCTGGGCGGCGGGCGACAGTGGATCCTTCGCGCGTACGCTCGCCGACTTCGGGCCGAGGAACGATCACCTGGTCCACGACTTCGGCGCTGCCTCCATCGCGATCGGGGCCGGCCTGGTGCTCGCCGTACGGAAAACGTCCTGGCGTACGCCGATACTCATCGTCGCGACCGTCTGGAACGGGCTGCATGCCGTCTCGCACCTGGTCGACGTCAGCCGGGCGCACTCATTGGCAGTAGGCGTGGGCGAAGCCGTGCTCTTGGTCGCCGGGACCGCACTGCTCGGCTACCTCGCCGCCACGAGTAGGGAGAACCGATGACAGGCCCGGAACGACCGCGGACCGCGTCGGAAGGACCGACGACAGATCCGGAACGACCGACAACCAAATCTGGACGGCCGAAGACTGTCACTGAACGACCGGCGACAGGCTCGGAGCAGGCGATACGCGATTGGCCGACGATCCACGAAAACGTTGTTCGGCAGTTCCGGGGCGCCTGGGATAATCCGGATCCTCATGCCTGGGACGGTTTCCTCGACGAGTCGGTGCGGTTCGTGCAGCCGATGCTCTGCGACGGCGTCGGGCCGGAGTTGTGGTGGGAAGAGTTCGCCCGCACTCAGGTACTGCTGCCGAACCTCCGCGTGGAGGTCCTCCGCTGGGCAGGCAGCGAGGACACCGTGTTCATTCACATCCGCTTCGCCGCGACCGCAGGCGGCCGACCGCTCACCTGGGAAGCCGTGGACCTCCTCAAACTCTCCCCAGAAGGCAAGCTCCTCTTCCGGGAATCCTTCTTCGACTCGTCCCACCCGCGACAACCCTCCTCCGCCGCCCCCGCACCTGGCTCCCCTGGTGGCGCTCCGGCGTAGGCCCCTTGCTCACCCGCCGCAAGCTCCTCCCACCCATCCCTCGTCCCCGGAGCCCGTTGATGTAACGGCGCGGGTGCCGTCGGGTGGTGACGTTGGGGTGTGCGGTGTGGGCGTTGTGGGTGGTACGGATGCGCCTAACCTGACCGATCCGCGGCGTCATCATCCGGCGGATGCTGCACTGTTACGACACCGCCCCACGGGAGTGCCTTACCTGCTTCGCTCCTCGGCCGGGCGCCGTGGCGTCTGGTTCGCGCTGTTGCCTGGCCTTTCGAGCGGCTGCGCGCCTCTGCCTTGTCTCGCGGGCATCGAACCCCACCGGCCACGCATGTATGCCGAGTCTCGTGACCCTCAAGGATGTTCGATGCGGTATTGGGTTTCGAGTTCGTTGAAGTGGCCTGGGGTGGCTTGGTGTAGGGCGGTGGGGTGGTGGGTGAGGGTGGCGATGGTTTCGGTTAGGGCTGTGGCCTTTGCGGGGGTTGTGTAGATGCCCAGGATCAGGTTGTTGTCGTCTCCCAGGGTGAAGGACCAGGGGATCTCGCAGGGGGTGTTGTGGTCGGGGTCCGGGCACAGGGTGTGGGCGATCGGGGCCTGGGTTGCGAGTGCCGACTCGGTGTCGGGGAAGTTCTGGATGTGGATCTCGTACAGCATCATGTGCTGGAAGTTATCGGCGTACCGTTGCCTTGTGCATCAGACTTGAGTCGTACCATCGGTTGATGGAGGTCTTGCGAGTTCACGAGTTGGCGG
Source organism: Kribbella sp. HUAS MG21 (assembly GCF_040254265.1). Classification (GTDB taxonomy): domain Bacteria; phylum Actinomycetota; class Actinomycetes; order Propionibacteriales; family Kribbellaceae; genus Kribbella. Next base: position 1,249,961 of record NZ_CP158165.1, on the reverse strand, counting down.
CCAGTCATTTGCGGCTGGCGGGCGAGAGTGACAGCGGGCGGAGTGCGACGACGGTGTACGGGCGCGGTGGGGCGCGGCTGCGGCAGACGTTGATCGCGCTGGACGCGGGGCAGACGATGGGCGAGCACCAGAGTCCTGGTGACGCGTCGTTGATGTGCCTGCAGGGTGACGTCGTACTCCGGGCGGGTGACGACGAGATCGAGCTGTGGGCCGGTGACCTTGTCGCGGTACCTCCGCAGCGGCACGACGTACATGCCCGGTCGGCTTCGGTGTTGCTGCTTTCGGTCGCCTTGCACTGAGTACGCCGCAGGGCTCGGTCCCCTCCCCGGACAGCGCGTTGACCTGGCTGTATGAAACGTGTCAATGTGATGCGCCCGTAGAGCTTCGCGCGACGCTGCCGGAGCGTATTGAAACGTGAGGAGCGCCAGTGAAGCGCATCGCTTTCCTGCATACCGGGGCCGTGGTCATTCCGACGTTCGCGACGCTTGCCGCGGAGCATCTGCCCGGGGTCGAGGTGCAGAACCTGCTCGACGACAAGATCGTGGCGGATCTCGGCCGGGGTACGGCGACCGAGCAGGTGGCGCAGCGGCTGGCCGATCTCGGGGATGCCGCGGTGGCGGCTGGTGCCGAGGCGGTGATGTTCACGTGCTCGTCGATCTCGCAGTACGCCGGACCGTTGGCCGAGCGGCTCGGCGTACCGGTCTATCGCGTCGACGAGGCGATGGCGGACGAGGCAGTGCGAGCCGGGGAGCGCATCAGCGTGATCGCGACGTTGCCGACGACGGTGCAGCCGACGGCTGCGCTGCTGCGGGAGCGGGCCGAGGTCCAGGGGCGCGACGTACAGATCGACGAGGTTGTCGTCGACGGCGCCTTCGAGGCTGCGGTCGCCGGGGATCGGGCGCGGCATGACGCGCTGGTGGCGGAGGCGATCAAGGCGGCCTCCGGGGATGTGGTGGTGCTCGCGCAGGCCTCGATGGCGTCGGCGGCGGAGGGCCTCGAGGTTTCGGCGCCGATTCTGACCAGCCCCGAGCGAGGGGTACGCCGGCTGGCCGAGCAGATCGCGATGCCGCAGGGCTAGGCCCTGACTGCGATCACTTGCCAGCGGTTCCGCTGGAGCGTTCTCTGGCGTCGATCTGGCTCTGGTAGACGGCGATCTTGTCGCGAAGCGCCCGCCGGTTGGCTCGAAGCTGCTCGATCTGCTGCCTTACTTCGGCATCGTGCTGCCTCAGCAATGTCATGCGGGACTCGAGCGTCTGGTCACCGGCAGCGCGCAACTCGGAGTAGACGCGCATCTTCGCGATGCTCATTCCGGTGTCGCGCAGCCGGAGGAGGAACCGCACCCAACTGATGTCAACCCCTGGCCGGTAGCAGCCTCGCTCGTCATGGGCCTCACCTTAGAACTTGGAGCGCGCTCCAAGTCCAGTCGGAGAGTCGCCGTTGACTTCGAGCGCGCGCTAACTCGTAGCGTCCTGAGCGCACGTTCGAAGCAGCGCCGACACCCGGAGAGTGCCGATGACCTCGAACCGATTGATGCGAGCAGCATCCGCGAGACGGATCGCGGCGGGTGCAGCGCTACTGCTGGTCGCGGCCGGCTGCAGCTCTGCTCCCACCACCGGATCGGCGGAAAGTTCGTCGGTGTCCCCGACACCTGGCCCGACGTCGCCGACGGCATCCACCAGTTCGGGCAGTCGCGCAGCGGCGCCGCAGTCGCCTGGCAAGCCGTTATGGGAAGGACTCGCCTCCCCGTTGGGGATGGCCTATGACACCTCTGGTGCGCTGTACATCGCGAACTGGTCCGGGGGCACGATCGAACGGTTCACTCCCGCAGGGGATCGGGAAGTCTTCGCCGACGGCCTGAGCGGCCCGTCGGGCCTCGCGATCTCCGCCAACGGCGTCGTCTTCGCCGCCTCGTACAGCGGCAACGTCGTGTGGCGCTTCACCAACGCCGGCAAGCCCGAAGTCTTTGTCGACGGCTTGTCGACGCCCGCGGGGTTGTCCTTCAACTCCGCAGGAGAATTGCTGATCGCGAACCGCGAGACGAACGAGATTCTCGCGGCAGACTCCAACGGTCGGACTCGCGTCGTGGCAACCGGGCTGCAGACACCCGTCGGTGCGGTGGAGCTCGACAACGGCGATCTGATCGTCAGCAACATCAACGGAGGCATCTCGCGCGTACCGGCGGGCGATACCCGCGCACTGACGATCAACAGCGAGCTACGCAGTCCCGCTCCCGGAATCGCCCGGGCGGGCGGGGACGCCGCCTACGTCGCCGACTACGGCGGATCGACCGTCGACCTGATCACGCGCGACGGCAAACGTACGACGGTCGCCGACGGTTTCCGGAGTCCCACGAGCATCGCGATCGCGCCGGACGGCCGACTGGCGATCGCCGATTGGGGAACGAATTCCCTCTATGTCATCAAGCCGGTCCACTGACCCCGGGCACCGCTCAAGGCCGGCTAGTTGCGCCGGCGGGAGCGCTTGCGGCGGTCGACCAGGCGGTCCAGGACGCCGTAGCCGGCTAGGCCCAGTACTGCGACGGCCAGTAGGAAGAGGATGACGGCGACGGTGATGTTCGCCGGGCGTGCGATCAGGCCGGCAACCGCCAGCACGACGCCGATCAGCGTGAAGGAAATGACCAGGCGGCGGCTCATCGGCTCGTAGATCACGAGCCGGATGCTACCTGCGCACCGGGCCGCCAAGAGCCGGACCCTTGACGGATCGAGTCAGCCTGCGGCAAGGTTTGCAGCGCTGTAATACAGCGCTGTAAAGCCCGAGCAGAGAGCAGGGAGATGCGCCCCGACATCGTCATCGTGATGACCGATCAGCAGCGGGTGGGACTGACCCGGCGGAGCGGGTATCCGGTGGACACCATGCCGTTCGTCGACGCCCTGGCGGCTCGCGGAACGGATTTCCGGAACGCTTACACCGCGGCCCCGGCCTGCGTTCCGGCACGGACGAGTCTGCTGACCGGACGGTTTCCGAGCGTCCACCAGGTCCGGCAGAACAGCAACGCGCGGTACGCCCGCTACGAGCAGGACCTGCTCGACGTACTGCGGGACGCGGACTACCAGCTGCACTTCGCGGGCAAGCCGCACATGCCCCGCGGCGCGCAGGACTTCGACACCTTCGCCGGCCCGTACTTCCACACCCAGGGACCGCAGCGGAACGCGGAGGAATCCGCTTTCGACAACTGGCTGGAACACCTGGACCACGGCGTTTCCGATACGCCGACGCCGCACCCGCTGGAAACGCAGCTGCCCTACCGGATCACCACCGACGCACTGCGGGCGGTCGACGGCGCCGACCCGGACCGGCCGGGCCTGTTCTGGGTCTCCTACCCCGAGCCCCACAACCCGTACCAGGTCCCGCGGCCGTACTTCGACCTGGTCGCCCCCGAGGACGTCCCGGACCGTACAACAGGGCCGGAGGCAACCGACATCAAGGGCGGCAGCTACACCTGGCTGCGCCGCCTCCAGGAGGAGAAACGACCCGGGTACGACGACAACTGGCGTCGCTACACCGCCAACTACCTCGGCATGCTGCGGCTGCTCGACGACCAGATCCGCCGGCTCCACGACGGACTCGCGCAGCGCAACAGACCGCGGCTGACCATCGTGCTCGCCGACCACGGCGACTACGTCGGCGAGTACGGCCTGCAGCGCAAGGGCGCCGGCCTGTCCGAGTTCCTGATGCGGATTCCGCTGATCGTGACCGGCGACGGCGTCACGGTCCAGCAGCGCGACGAGCCGGTCTCGATCGTCGACGTCCTCCCGACGATCTGCGAAGCCGTCGGACACCGTATTCCCGACGGCGTCCAGGGTCGCAGTCTGCTACCGCTTGCCCAGGGCAACGAAGCCCCGGCGGCGGAGTTCGGCAGCATCGTCGCCGAACACGGCTTCGGCGGCCGCGCGTACGACGTCACCGCGCGGCCACCGCTGCACTTCGGGTACGACGGCCCGACGTTCGACGAGCTCAACACCGTCACGCAGTCCGGCCACGCGCGAATGCTGCGCAGCGGCAGGTGGAAGCTCATCGTCCACGCGGATCTGCCAGGCGAGTTGTACGACCTCGACACCGACCCGGCCGAGCTCGACAACCTCTTCGACGACGACCGGCACGTGGCCGTCCGGGCCCGCCTGCTGCACCAGCTCACCCGCTGGCAGGCGCGGCTGACCGACGACCTCCCCAACGGCACCTACGTTCCGCTCCGCCTGGCCCACAACTGGCGCTGGGCCACCCAAGGAGAACCATCATGAACACCTTCAGCCGCCGGACCCTGCTGGGTCTCGGCGCCGCCACGGCCGCGGCGATCACGCTCCCCGGCTGCTCCGCGAAGTCCGGGCCGATGCGCGTCGCGTGGTACGGCCCGGACCCCGTGACCAAGGCGATCAACAAGGCCCTCGACGCCTGGAAGGCCGGCGGCGGCGCGGAGTACGCGGGCGAGAGTGCTCCGTTCGACGACTACTGGGACAAGCTGGCCACCCAGACCTCGGGCAACAACGCGCCCGACGTGCTGCGGATGTCGATGAGCTACTTCAGCGACTACGCCGGCCGGAACGCGCTCAAGGACCTCGGCTCGGCCGGGATCGACACGTCGGCGCTCGACAAGGACGTCGCCGACAGCGGCCTGTCCGACGGCAAGAACTTCGGGATCGGGCAGAGCTCGATCAGCTACGCGATGTACGTCGACGAGGCCGCCGTCAAGCAGGCCGGCGGAACGGTTCCGGAACAGGGCTGGACGTGGGACAAGTTCGCCGAGTTCGCCCGCGACTACGCCGGTTCCGTGCAGGGCTCGTACGGCTCCGGCGACCAGGCCGGAAACCTCCAGTTGTTCGAGGTGTTCGCCCGCCAGCACGGTACGGAACTGTTTTCCGACGACGGCGGAAAACTCGCCACCAGCAAGGAAACGGTCCAGGAATGGTTCCAGTACTGGGCGGACCTGCGGACCGCGAAGGCCGCACCGCCGCAGAACGTCAGCGCCGAGACGACCGGCATCGAGAAGTCGCTGATCGCCAAGGGGAAAGCGCCGCTGCAGTTCGGGTGGGTCCAGCAGGTCACGTTCTACCAGCCGCTGGTGAAGAACCCGCTGGCCGTGCTCCCGGTGCCGCAGGGCACGGCCGGTGACCTCAAGGGCCAGTTCGTCAAGGGCCTCGACCTGTGGTGCGTCTCGGCCGCGAGCAAACACCCCGAGGACGCCGCGAAACTGATCGGGTTCCTGCTCAACGACGAGCAGGCGATCAAGGCGATCGGCATCCTGCTCGGCGTCCCGCCGTCGCAGAAGGCCCGCGACCTGGTCGCCGCCGACGCCGGGTCCGCCGGCGCCCGGGCGATCAAGTACGTCGAGGACATCGCCGGCCAGGTCGGCCCGTCGCCGAAACCGTGGCCGAAGGGCTACGGCGAACTGCTCACCGGCTTCGGCCGGATCGCGGAGAACATCGGTTTCGGAAAGACCACGCCGGCCGCCGGCGCGACCGAGTTCGTCGAGCTGGCCGGGAAGACCCTCGGCCAGTGATCGCGAACCTCCGCCGCAGCGTCCCGGCGTACCTGTTCCTGCTCCCGTGGTTCATCGGACTGGTCGGGCTCACGATCGGGCCGATGCTGCTGTCGCTGTACTACTCGTTCACCGACTACGCGCTGCTCAACACCCCGGAGTGGACCGGGCTGCAGAACTACACGAACCTCTTCCAGGACCCGCGGTACCTGCAGTCGCTCGAGGTCACGTTCGTCTACGTCGCGGTCTCGGTGCCGCTCGAGATGGCGTTCGCGCTCGCCGTCGCCGTACTCCTCAACCGCGGGCTCAAGGGCCTCGCCGTCTACCGGGCGCTGTACTACGTCCCGAGCCTGCTCGGCGGCAGTGTCGCGATCGCGCTGCTCTGGCAGCAGATCTTCGGCACCGACGGCCTGCTCAACGACGTCCTCGGCATCTTCGGCATCGAGGGCCGCGGCTGGATCTCCGAACCCGGCACGGCGCTGTGGACGCTGATCGTGCTGCGGGTCTGGCAGTTCGGCGCCCCGATGGTGATCTTCCTGGCCGGCCTGCGGCAGATCCCGGACGAGGTGCTGGAGGCCGCCGAGGTCGACGGTGCGGGCCGCTGGCAACGGTTCTGGCGGGTCACGCTGCCGCTGCTGTCGCCGGTGGTGTTCTTCAACCTGGTCCTGCAGATCATCGGCGCCTTCCAGGCGTTCACGCCGGCGTTCGTGATCAGCGGCGGCAAGGGTGGCCCATCGGACTCGACGCTGTTCTACACGTTGTACCTGTACCAGCAGGCGTTCGGGAACTTCCGGATGGGGTACGCCGCCGCGATGGCCTGGGTGCTGCTGCTGATCATCGCGGTCTTCACCGGACTGAACTTCGTCCTCGGCCGCACCTGGGTGTTCTACGGAGACGAAGGGGTCCGTCGATGAAACGCGTGCTGGCCCACGCCGGCCTGACCGCGGGCGCGCTGATCATGCTCTACCCGCTGCTCTGGATGATCAGCGCGTCGCTGCGGCCGAACACCGAGATCTTCCAGCGCCCCGGGCTGATCCCGGAGCACCCGACGCTCGGCAACTACGCCCTCGGCTGGTCGTCGACCGGGACCAGTTTCGGCATCTACCTGATGAACTCGCTGATCATCTGTACGGCGGTCGTGATCGGCAACGTGCTGACCTGCTCGCTGACCGCGTACGCGTTCGCCCGGCTCACCTTCGTCGGCCGGAAAACGTTGTTCGGACTGATGCTGGCAACGATCATGCTGCCCGCCCACGTCACGCTGATCGCGCAGTACTCGATTTTCCGGAACCTGAACTGGATCGACACGTTCTGGCCGATGATCGTGCCGAGTTTCCTGGCCACCGACGCGTTCTTCGTGTTCCTGATGGTGCAGTTCATCCGGTCGATCCCGGTCGAGCTGGACGACGCGGCCCGGATCGACGGCTGCGGCGCGTGGGGCATCTACCGGCGGATCATCCTGCCGCTGCTCACGCCGGCGCTGGTGACGACGGCGATCTTCTCGTTCATCTGGACCTGGAACAACTTCTTCGGCCAGCTGATCTACCTGTCGACCAGGACCAGGCTGACCGTGCCGGTGGCGTTGCGCGGTTTCCTGGACGCGACCGGCAGTTCCGAGTGGGGCGCGCTGTTCGCGATGAGCGTCGTCACGCTGGTCCCGGTGGTCGTGGTCTTCGTCATCTTCCAGCGCCGGATCCTGGCCGGAATGGCCCACTCGGGGCTCAAGTGAGATCCTGCCAGCTATGAGGCCGCGCCTGACCGATGTCGCCGAGGCCGCCGGCGTGTCGATGAAGACGGTGTCGAACGTCGTCAACGGCGCCGAGCACGTCCGCGAGGAGACCCGGCAGCGGGTGCTGGCCGCGATCGACAAGCTCGGCTACCGGCCGAACATCGCGGCCCGGAACCTCGCCCAGGGCCGCAGCGGCGTGATCGCGCTCGCGGTGCCGCAGCTCGACCGGCCGTACTTCGCCTCGCTCGCGGCCCGGATGCTCGACGAGGCCGAGGCGTTCGGCTGGATCGTGCAGTTCCACCAGACCGGCGGCCGCCGGGAGACCGAGCTCGCGCTGCTCACCGAGCGGCACCCGGCGCGGCTGGACGGGATCGTGATGAGCCCGCTCGGCCTCACCCCGGAGGACCTCGAGCGGCGTGATCCCGGGCTGCCGCTGGTCCTGCTGGGCGAGAAGGCCGGTCCCGAGCATCGCGCCGACCACGTCGGTATCGACAACCGCGAGGCGGGGCGGGTGGCGACCGAGCACCTGCTGTCGCTCGGCCGGCGCAAGGTGATGGCGCTGGCGCCAGGCCCGCGGATGGACGACCAGCGGATCAACGGGTACCGCGACGCGCTCGCCGCCGCGGGCCTGGAGGTCGACGAGGACATCGTGCTGCCGACCGGCGGCCTCCGTGGTGAGGACGCCGAGCAGACCCTCGGCGCCTGGCTCGACGCCGGGCACGAGGCGCCGGACGCGGTCTTCGCGGCGACCGACTGGCTCGCGATGGGTGCGATCCGCGCGCTGGTGCTGCGCGGTCTGCGAGTCCCGCAGGACGTGGCCGTCGTCGGCTTCGACGACATCCCGTACGACCTCGCCACCCTCCCGACCCTCACCACCGTCGCGCCCGACCGGGTCGCGATCGCCCGGCTCGCGCTGGAGGCCCTCCGGGACCAGCGCTCCGACCGCGAACCGGTCCGCAAGCAGGCCCCCTTCCGGCTGCTGGTCCGCGAAAGCACCGCCGGCATCACCTGAGCCCGACGCCCGACGCCCGACGATCAGCCCCAGCCGACCTCTCGACGTACTCCGCACCGGCGCAGAGACTTGGCGGCATGGGTGGGGGAATGGTCGCGATGTTGTTCTCGGACATCGAGGGGTCGACGGTGCTGCTGCGCCGCCTGGGGGAGCGGTACCTCGACGCGCTGGAAGGTCACCGCCGGATCCTGCGCGCCGCGTGGACGGCGTACGGCGGGACCGAGCTGGGGACCGAGGGCGACAGCTTCTTCGTCGTGTTCCCGACCGCAGGCGAGGCGGTCCGCGCGGCGGTCGAGGGCCAGCGCGGACTGGCGGACCACCACTGGCCGGGCGGCGAGCGGCTGCGGGTTCGGATCGGCATCCACACCGGTACGCCGGGCGTGTACGACGGCGACTACTGGGGCATGGACGTCCACCTCGCCGCGCGGATCGGCGCCGCCGCGCACGGCGGCCAGATCGTGGTGTCGGCCGTCACCGGACAGCTCACGCAACTGCCCGACGGCGTCACGCTCCGCGACCTCGGAACCCATCACCTGAAGGACATCCCGGAACCCGAGCGCCTGCTCCAGGTCGCGGTCGACGGCCTGCAGAACGACTTCCCGCCGCCACGCACCCTCGGTACGTCGACCAGCCTCCCCGCCCCGGCCACACCGCTGCTCGGGCGCGCCGAGGACCTCGACCGCATCACCCGGCTGCTCGGGCGTCCCGACGTACGGCTGGTGACGCTGACCGGGCCGGGCGGGGCGGGCAAGACCCGGTTGGCGATCGGCGCGGCGGCGGAGCTGACCACCAGCTTCCCGGGCGGCGTGTACTTCGTCCCGCTCGCCGCCGTGACGACCGAGCGGGTGCTGTGGACCACGATCGCCGAGGTCCTCGACATCCCGCCCCGCGAGCGCGGCCGCGTGGTCGCCTACCTCGCCCAGCGCACACTGCTTCTCGTCCTCGACAACCTCGAGCAGCTGCCCGACGCGAGCAAGGTCGTTGCCGAGATCATCGAAGGCGCGGCCCACGTGAAGCTCGTCGCCACCTCGCGCCGCGCCCTCGGGCTGACCGGCGAGCACCAGCACCCGGTCGCTCCGCTGCCGATCACGGACGACGCCGCCGTCCGGCTCTTCGTGGAGCGGGCTCAGGCCGTCCGCCCGGCGTTCGCGTTGACACCGGAGAACCACGCCGACGTCGTCGCGATCTGCCGCCGGCTCGACGGGCTGCCGCTGGCGATCGAGCTGTGCGCGCCCCGGCTGCGGCTGTTCAGCGTGAAGGAGGTGCTCGCCCGCATCGACCAGTCGCTGGACATCGCGTCGACCAGCAGCGTGACGCCGGAACGCCAGCGCACGTTGCGCGACACGATCGCCTGGTCGTACGAGCTGCTCACCCCCGAGCATCGCCGTACGTTCCGCAGGCTCGCCGTGTTCGCCGGCGGCGCGGGCCTGGCCGCCGTCGAGAAAGTTGCCACCGGCGTCGACATGCTCGGCGCCGTCGCCGAGCTGCACGACGCCAACCTGATCACGCTGTCCGACGGACCCGACGGCACCCGCGTGCGGCTGCTGGAGACCATCCGGCAGTACGCCGCGGACGAGCTCGGAGCCTCCGCTGAGGACGCCGCGGTCCGCGCCGCCCACGCCACCTACTACGCAGACCTCTCCGCGGAGCTGGAGCACCGCAAGAAGACCACCTCCGACTACCCGCTCGAGCACGCGGAGGCCGAGCTCGACAACTTCCGTACGGCCCTCGCCTGGTCGGCCGAGCACGACGTACCCACCGGCCTGCGGCTGTGCGAGCGCCTCGGGTGGGTGTGGATGCTCGGCGGCTACCTCGCCGAGAGCCGCAGCTGGCACGAGCGGATCGTGGCAGCGGCCGGTACGACGTCCTCGCCCGAGCTGGCCGCCTGCCTGCGCGGTCTCAGCAACCTGCTGCTCATCCAGGGCGAGCCGGAGCGCGCTCATGACGTGGCGAACCGCAGTCTGGAAATGTCCAAGGAACTCGATGACCAGGCCGGTGTCGCGTTCGGGCTGACCGTGCTCGGCTCGGTGCAACGCCAACGGGGTGACGTCGATGCGGCGCGCGCGACGCTCGTCGACGCTGTTGACCGGCACCGCAAACTCGACGATCCGTGGCGGCTGGCGCGCGTCCTCAGCCACCTGGGCGGTATCGAGGAGGATCTCGGCGACTTCGACCGCGCGGAGGAGCTGTTGCGCGAGTCGCTGACGATCACCGAAACCCTCGGAGACGCGCACGAGGTCGCCGTACAGGGTCAGAATCTCGCGTACCTGCTGACGCTCGCGGGCCGGCTCGACGAGGCCGGCGCGCTGGCCCAGGAACTGGTCCCGACCGTGGTCGCTCTGGGTAGCCCGAGCCTGACGATGGCGTTCTCCAACACCGCGATGAACCTGCTGCTCCGCCGTGGCGACCCGGTCGGCGCCGCGGAGCTGTTCGGCGCGGAGGAAGCCATGGGCGAGCGCCTCGAAATCCCCAATCCGTACCTGCTGGAGGAGCTGGCCGAGGCCCTCGAACTGGTCGGTGACCGGCTCTCGCGCGCGGAGTGGGAACGGCACCGGCAAGCAGGGCGTGCCGCGCGGGTCGAGGACTTACTCAATCGACTGATCCTCGGCCGTTGAGTGTTGACCACCGAGAGTACCGAACTCCATACTGCTTCCACCGCCGTCGGCGGGCTGTGGGGGCAGCTGAATTCATGGGGATCGAGGGGGGCCTGCGATGCATGCCTGGAGGTTGCTTCGTGCTGCGCTGATCACGGGGATCGTCGGAGCGTCGCTGGCGGTGCCGGCGACCGCGTCCGCCGAGGATCCGCCACCGAGCAGCGCAGTGGAGGTCAGCGCGACGACGCTGGCACCGGGGGACACGTTCACGGTCACGCAAACAGTGCACAACCAGCTCGCCGGTCCGCTCCTGGGCGGCAAGGCGGCGCTGTACGCGCAGAACCAGAACATCACCGACTGGCTCGAACTGGTCGGCTGTACCGGAGCGGTGGTCTGCTTCGTCGCCGAGGGAACGCACCTGCGTGCGGCGTTCGGCGACGTCCCGGCGGGCGAGAGCCGGACCGTCGTCTGGACTATGCGGGTGAAGGACGCCACGCGCCAGGATCCGTTCGTCCTGCGGCATCAGTTCCTGGCCGACAACTACGCGTTCGACGTCCACACCGGCCCGACGATCACGATTACGCCAAGCGCGGCTGACATCGCGGTGTCGCTGACCGCGTCGGTGCGCAGCGCGATCACCGCGCGCATCACGTACACGATCACGGTCAAGAACAACGGGCCCGCGGACGCGACCGCGATCCGGGTCGTCGGCACCTATCCGGCCGGCCTGGCGTACGCGGGGTCGAACTGCACCCGTGTCGGTACGACGAGGTCGGTCAACTGCGACATCGCGTCGCTGGCGAGTGGCGCGAGTACGACGCGCACGGTGTCGGCGGACACCGGCCTGCTCACGGCCGGCGCACTGACCGGGACCGCGACGCGGACGGCGAGCTCGCCGAGCGACCCGGTCGCGACGAACGACAAGGCGTCCCGCACCTGCAACGCCCTCACAGGCCTCATAGTCACCTGCTGACACCGCACACCAGGTGGTTGTGAGGCACCAATAGCGGGTCGTGTCACCGCTGGCGGGTTGTAACACGCCAGTAGTGACACAACCCGCCAGTCACTTCGCCGGGCCGAGGTCGCGCGCCACGTCGAGCGCGAGGAACTCCGGCGCCTGGATGACCTTGCGCAGCATGAAGCGGACGAAGGCCGGCATGTCGGTCGCGTTCTCGTCGCGATAGACGCGCGGGTTGACGGCCTCGTAACGGCGGCGCCGGCTCTCGAGCTCGCAGCCGTTCGCGGCGACGACGTTGCGCACCCAGTCCGCGCCCGGCCCGTACGTCAGCGCGATGACGAAGCCGTCGCCGCGGCGGAACGCCCACAGCGGCGTCCGGAAGGTCCGGCCGGACTTGCGGCCGCGGTGCACGACGACCGCCCAGCCGGGTGCCCAGGGCGCGACGAACTTCGTGACCCGGTTCAGCCCCGCCCGGTTGGCTCTGGCGACCCATCGAGGAGCAGGCATCGAAGAAATTCCTCACTTGTAGAATTTCCACTCACCGTAGTGCTGTGCGCCGTCGAGCGTCAACCGCCGGATGGTCGATCTCTCTTGCGTTGAGAGGCCGTCGAGGTTTACGGTCCGGGTTAACGTTTAAGTGAGTATTAGTGAGCACTTCTTCGAAACTTGGAGCAACTATGATCAGTCGGCGGCGGTTTCTGCAGGTGTCCGGGGCGGCGATCGCGTCCTCGACGCTGGCGGCCTGTGGGGACGGTGGAGCGTCGAACGGGGGTGCGAAGGCCTCGAGCGACCTCAAGCTTCCGACGTACAAGCCGTTCGAAGGACTGCGCCCGGACCTCCCGGGGGCCGAGTCCGGCCTGGAGCCCGGGTTCCTGAGGTTCCCGGCGGACGCGGTCGCGAGCGTCAAGGCGCCGCCGCTGAAGAACCCGGTGACCGCGCTGACCGAGACGTTCGCGACGCCCCCGCCGCCGATGGGCAGCAACCCGATGTGGCAGTCGCTGAACAAGGCGCTCGGCGCCGAGCTCCGGCTCACCATCGGCACCGACCCGGGCTACCCGGAGAAGTTCGCGACGCTGCTCGCCAGCGACTCGCTGCCGGACCTGATGTGGCTGCCGCCGAACCAGGGCATCCCGAACATCGGCCCGATGCTGGAGGCCAAGTTCCAGGACCTGACGAAGTACCTCTCCGGCGACGCGGTCCTGGAGTACCCGAACCTGGCCGCGCTGAAGCCGGCGTCCTGGCGGACCGCGGTGGTGAACGGCAAGATCTGGGGCGCGCCGATCCCGTCGACGCCGTTCGGCCAGGTGATGATGGGCAACCCGAAGACCTGGGCCAAGGTCGGCGGCCTGCAGTGCACGACCGCGGACGAGTTCTTCGCGAAGTGCAAGGAGCTCAGCAACGGCACGAACTACGCGCTCGAGCCGGCGATCATCAACATGCTGCACATGTTCGGCGAGTGGTTCGGCGCGCCGAACGGCTGGCGGGTCAACCAGGACCGCTCGCTCACGCACCTCTACGAGACCGACAACTACAAGGCCGCCGTCGAGTACGCCGCCAAGCTCTGGGCCGCGAAGGTCTTCTACCCGGACCTCAACCTCGCCGACGCGACGCCGAAGACCGTCAACGGCCAGATCGCCGCGCAGGTCGTGGTCGGCCCGCGCGCGACGGCCGACTTCCGCGCGCTGGACCCGACGCTGTTCCCGGACACGCTGATCCCGTTCGGCCACGACGGCAAGGCGAAGCCGATCTACGACATGGGCTACGGCACCGTCGGGTTCACGCCGTTCAAGAAGACCGACGAGGGCCGGATCCGCGAGCTGCTCGCGCTGATGGACTACCTGTCGGCGCCGTTCGGCACCAAGGAGTACCTGCAGAAGAACTTCGGCACCGAGGGCGAGCAGTACCAGCTCGACGCGAACAAGAACCCGGTGCTCACCAAGGCCGGTCAGCAGCAGGCCCCCGGTCTGGTCAGCGCCCTGCAGATCATGAACTCGCCGGAGAGCGTGATCTTCAACCCGGCGTACCCCGAGGACACCAAGAAGATCTACGCCACCGAGCAGCAGCTGCTGAAGTTCGCGATGCGGAACCCGACCGCGGGCACGTACTCCGACACGAACAGCAAGGTCGGCCCGAAGCTGACCGCGGCGTTCCGGGACACGATCGTCGACATCGTCACCGGCCGGCAGAAGATCGACGCGTACGACGAGGCGCTGAAGCGCTGGAAGTCCGGCGGCGGCGACAAGATGCGCGACGAGTTCGCCGCCGTCCTGCCGGCCGGTGTGCCGGTCACCGGGTCCTGATCGATGCTGAAGCCGAACTCCTCGAAGCGGCAGGCCGCCAAGGGCCTGCCGCTGAAGGCGAAATGGCGCCGGGACTGGCAGATGGTGCTGCTGATGATCCCCGGCGTGCTGTTCCTGCTGGTGTTCTTCTACCTGCCGGTGCTCGGCAACGTGGTCGCGTTCCAGGACTTCCAGCCGTACCTCGGCATCATGCACAGCGAGTGGAACGGCCTGCAGAACTTCGTCAATCTCTACGACAACCCGGACTTCTGGGACGCGTTGCGGAACACGCTGCTGCTGGCCGGCGTCCAGCTCCTGCTGTTCTTCCCGGTGCCGATCGGGCTGGCGCTGATCGTCGACTCGCTGGTCAGCAACCGGATCCGGCGCTGGTTCCAGACGATCGCGTACCTGCCGCACTTCCTGTCCTGGGTACTGGTCGTGACGCTGTTCCAGCAGTCGCTCGGCGGGGCCGGGTTCGTCAACAACCTTCTCCGGCAGGCCGGGCTGGACCCGATCCCGTTCATGACCAACCCGGACACCTTCCCGCTGCTCGTCGTCGCGCAGCTGATCTGGAAGGACGCCGGCTGGGCGATGATCATCTTCCTCGCGGCGCTGACCACCGTCGACGTCTCGCTGTACGAGGCGGCCGCGGCGGACGGCGCCGGGCGGTGGCGCCGGATGTGGCACATCACGCTGCCGTCGCTGCGGACCGTCATCGTGCTCCTGCTGATCCTGCGGATCGGCGACATCCTCAGCGTCGGGTTCGAGCAGTTCATCCTGCAACGCGACTCGGTCGGCCCGGGCGCTGCCGAAGTACTGGACACCTTCACGTACTACGCCGGAGTGGTCGGCGGCGACTGGAGCAGTGGTGCAGCGGCCGGCCTGGCCAAGGGTGTCGTCGGCGCGCTGCTGCTGTGGGGTGCCAACTCGCTCGCACATCGGCTCGGTGAGCCGGGAATCTTCCAGAGGCGCTCATGAGACCTGTGTGGAAAGAGAATCCGTCGCCGGCGTACCAGGCGGTCAAGGCGCTGATCCTGGGCGGGTTCGCGCTGGTGATCGTCGTACCGATCCTGGTCGTGGTGTCGACGTCGCTGGCCAGTGACCAGGACATCATCGACGCCGGCGGGTACGTCCTGTGGCCGTCGCATCCGACGTTGAAGGCGTACGAGACGCTGTTCAGCGGCGGGCTGATGGGGCGCGCGATCATGGTCAGCGTCTTCGTCACCGTCGTCGGTACGGCGATCGCGCTCGCCGTCACGATCGCGCTCGCGTACGCGACGTCGCGGCCGGTGCTGTTCGGCCGGCCGGTGCTGCTGATGGTGCTGTTCACGCTGCTGTTCGCGCCCGGGATCATCCCGATGTTCCTGGTGGTGAAGCAGCTCGGGCTGCTCGACAGCCTCTGGTCGCTGATCCTCCCGGGCGCGCTCGGGGCCTTCAACTTCGTTGTCCTGCGCACCTTCTTCATGAACGTACCGGGCGAGCTGCTGGAGAGCGCGCGGATCGACGGCGCGAGCGACTTCACCATCCTCCGGCAGATCATCATGCCGCTGTCGAAGGCGGTGATCGCGGTGGTCGGCCTGTTCTACGCGGTCGGGTTCTGGAACGCGTTCTTCAACGCGCTGCTGTACCTGAACGACACGTCGAAGTGGCCGGTTCAGGTGATCCTGCGGACGTACGTGCTGCAGGGCAAGTCGCTGTCGGCGGACCAACTCGGGGTGGAACCGCTGCCGCAGCCGCAGTCCCTGCAGATGGCTGTCGTGGTCGTCGCGCTGGTCCCGATCGCCCTGGTCTACCCGTTCCTGCAACGGCACTTCACCAAAGGCGTCATCACCGGTGCGGTCAAAGGCTGATCTGCAAGAATCGTCCTATGTCCTCACCTTTGGCCGACCGGCCGACGCTGCGGATGGTGGCGAAGGAGGCAGGGGTCTCGGTCGCGACCGTGTCCTACGTGCTGTCCGGACGGCACCGCAGTCACACGATCAAGGACTCCACGGCGGACCGGGTCCGCGAGGCCGCGTCGCGGCTCGGCTACCGGCGCAACGACGCGGCCCGGGCGATCCGGACCGGCAAGTCGGACCTGGTCCTGCTGTCGCTGAGCGTGCTGGCGGACCCCTGGTCGCAGGCGGTCGCGGCCACGGTGAGTGCGGCCGTGACTCCGCTCGGCAAGACGGCGCTGATCGTCGCGGACGGCGACTGGCGGACCGTCCTGTCGAACCGGACGCCGGACGTGATCTTCATCGACAGCGTGCTGCAGGACGCGGAGCAGATCGCCGAGCTGGAGGCGTTCGCGGCGCAGGGTGTGCAGATCGTCGCGTTCGACGAACGGCTCGAGCCGCGGGGCTTCGACGTGATCCGGTCCGGTGCCGAGCCGCGCTGCCACCTCGCGGTGGAGCACCTGCTGGCCAGTCACGACCGGGTCGGCGCGCTGACGTCGCGGACCACCGGGTTCGCGCGATTCGACGCCTATCTGAACACCTTGCGCGCGGCGGGCAAGCCGGTCCGCGAGCAGGACATCGAGATCTTTGAGCGGCACCCCGAGGGCGCGTACCGCGCCGCGATGGCGCTGCTCACCAAGCCGGACCGCCCGACGGCGATCTACTGCACGACGGACTTCGCCGCGATCGCGTGCGTGCGGGCGGCGCACCGGTTGCGGATCGACGTACCGCGGGAGCTCGCGATCGTCGGCGTCGGCAACACGCCGGAGGGCGAACACCTCGACCCGTCGCTGTCGACGGTCGGGCCGGTCGACTTCAACGACCGGCTGGCCCGGATCATCGTCAGCCGGCTGACCGACCGCGAGGGTGCACCCGGTGAGGTGTTCGACTTCCCCTGGCAACTGATCGTCCGCGACTCTTCGAAGGTGGTTCCGTGAGACAGCCGAACGTCGTACTCATCTGTGTCGACGAGTGGCGGGGCGACGCGATGTCGTGCGCCGGTCACCCGTACGTCGAGACGCCGCATCTGGACGAGTTGGCGCGCAACGGGGTGCGGTTCAGCCGCGGGTACTCCGCGACGCCGTCGTGCGTACCGGCCAGGGCGGCGTTGTTCACCGGGCAGTCGCAGGAGCGGCACGGACGGGTCGGGTACACCGACGGCGTACCGTTCGACGCCGCGCACCCGGTGACGGTGCAGGGCGAGTTCCGGCGGGCGGGGTACCACACGCAGGCGATCGGGAAGATGCACGTCTGGCCGGAGCGAGCGCGGCTCGGGTTCGATGACGTGATCCTGCACGACGGGTTCCTGCACCACGCGCGGCGTTCGCACCGGCAGCAGTTCGGGTTCTTCGACGACTACGTGCCCTGGCTGCGACGGCAGCCCGGGGTTTCGCCCGATGCGGAGTACTTCGATCACGGGGTGAACTGCAACTCGGTGGTCGCGCGGCCATGGGACAAGGCGGAGGAGCTGCATCCGACGCACTGGATCGGCACGCAGACGATCGAGTGGCTGTACCGGCGGGATCCTTCCCGGCCGTTCTTCCTGTACCTGTCGTTCCACCGGCCGCATCCGCCGTACGACCCGCCGCAGTGGGCGTTCGACCAGTACAACGCACTGCCGCCGTACGAACGGGAGCTCGGGGACTGGGAGGACGACTGGGACGAGTACCGCCAGGACGGCGACTACCAGGCGTCGGTCGGCGACCTGCCGGACCGGGTCGTGCACCGCGCCCGGGCCGGGTACTACGGGCTGATGGCGCAGATCGACCTGCAGATCAACCGGATCCGCGAGGCGCTGGTCGACTTCGGGGTGTACGAGGACACGATCATCGCGTTCACCTCCGACCACGGCGAGATGCTGGGCGACCACCGGATGTTCCGCAAGTCGGTGCCGTACGAGGGGTCGGCGCGGGTGCCGTTCATCGTCGCGGACCGTTCGTCCGCCGGGGGTTCGGTCCGGGGTGGGGTGGTGGACCATGTGGTGGAGTTGCGGGACGTGATGCCGACGTTGCTGGATCTGGCCGGGGTTCCGATTCCGTCGTCGGTGGACGGGCAGTCGCTGGCGCCGTACCTGCGGGGTACGTCGGACGAGCCCGTGCGGGAGTGGTTGCACGGGGAGCATCTGCACTTCGGGCAGTCGATCCAGTGGGTGACGGACGGTCGGACGAAATACGTGTGGGGATCCGAGCGGGGTGTGGAGCAGCTCTTCGACTTGGTCTCGGATCCTGGTGAGTTGCGGAACATTGTGAAGTCGGAGCCGGAACTGCGGGAGCTGTGGCGGGCGCGGTTGATCCAGGATCTGACTGGTCGTGAGGAAGGCTTTGTTGCGGACGGTGACTTGGTGACGGGTCGGCCGGTGACGGCGATCCTCCAGCACACGAGGGAACGCATTGCCAGCGCCACCGGGTGACGGCTGGACGCTCGTCGACATCGGCGAGTCCGACACGACGGTCTACCGCCGCGGCAACGTCTTCGCCAAGTGCTGCGACGCGGCGGGGGTCGAGGAACTGGCAGCCGAACGCGCACGCATCGAGTGGCTCGCCGGGACGGGGTTCCCCAGCGCAAAGGTCCTCGACTGGATCGAGGTACCTGGAGACGGCGGGCGTACGGCGGGTTCGCTCGACGGGGCCGGCGCGGCGGGGGCGTGTCTGGTGACGTCGGCTGTGCCGGGGGTTCCTGGGGACACGCTGCCGCCGGAGGTGCGGGAGCGGGCGATGCGCAGTCTGGGCAGGACTCTGCGTGCGTTGCACGAGCTGCGCGACTGCCCGTTCGAGCGTCCGCTGGCGTCGGTGATCGCGACCGCGGCGGACGTCGTACGACGGGGTGCCGTGAACCCGCAGTTCCTCACCGACGAGTGGCGCAAGCTCGCACCGACCGACCTCCTTGCGCAAGTCGTTGCCGAGAGCCCCTATGTCGAGAGCGTCCTGGAACCGGTCGTCTGCCACGGCGACGCCTGCCTCCCGAACATCTTCTTCGACCCGGAAACCCTCGAGGTCAGCGGCCTGATCGACCTGGGCCGCTTGGGCATCGCCGACCGCTACACCGACCTGGCCCTCACCACGATCCAGTTCCACGACGAATGGTCCGCCGACCCCACCCCCTTCCTCGAGGCCTACGGCTTACCGACCCCGGACCCACGCCGTCTGACCTTCTTCCGCCTCCTCGACCCGCTGACCTGGGGCTGAGATGACGAGCGTCGAGATCGTCGCGCTGGTTGTTTCGCCTCAGCACGCGTACGAGGGGCGGCCGGCGGACGGGCCGCGGCCGGATCTCGAGTCACCTGCTCGCTCCGAGGTCGAGGTTCGGGCGGGGCTGGGGATTGTCGGTGATCGGTACTTCGGACAGAAGGTCCACAAGAACGCCGCCGTCACGCTGATGGATGCGGACGCACTGGACGAGGTCGCCCGCGTTCTCAGCCTCCCGGCGCCGCTCGACCCGCACCTCACCCGCCGCAACATCGTCCTCCGCGGCTTCCCGGTCGACGAGCTCGCCGCCCGCCGGACCCCGGACGGCCGCCGCATCGACGGCCGTCGCTTCACCCTCGACTCCGGTCAAGGGCCGGTCACCTTCCAGGCCCACCGCCCGGCGAACCCTTGCGCCTGGATGGACGTGGTCCTCGCGCCGGGCGCGATGAAAGCGCTGCGCGGTCGCGGCGGGATCCGGACTACCCCGCTCACCTCGGGCGTACTGCGTCTCGGACCGGCCCAGCTCACCGTTCTGGAATGATTTTCGTGCGGCTTTCGGTCCGGCGGCCTACCGTCGGAGTGTGAGGCTGGCGGGTGCGTTCGTGCTGCTGACGGCACTGGCCGGGTGCAGCGACACGCTCCCGGCCGGCCAGTCGTCGCCACCGTCCGCGCCCGCCACGTCCAGCCTGCCGACCACCAGCGCGTCCAGCCCGAGGTCCAGCCCGACCACACAGCCCACCCAGCCGACGCGGGCGGCGTCCCCCTCGACGCCGCGGCCGACGTCGCCGAAGCCGGTCGGGCCGGTGAGTATGGCGATCCCGGCGATCGGAATCAGCCGCCTGCGGGTGGTCGCGTACACCGGTACGGCGGACGACCGGCCCGGGACCCGGATCCAGGACCGTGGTGTCGCCGCCAGCCCGCGCGGCCGGGCGGGCGGCGTCGGCCCGGGGGAGATCGGAAACTTCATCATCACCGGCCACCGCGTGAGCCACGGCCGCCCGCTGGGACGCGTCCCCGAACTCCGCACCGGCGACCACGTCCTGATCACCGTCGGCCGGACGGTCTACGACTACCGGATCACCCGCACGATGACGATCTCGTTCCGCAAGCCCGCCGAGAAGGCGCAGCAGAACGCCGCGGTCCCCGGGCGTCCCGGCGTGACGCCGACGCAGGCGATGATCACCGTCTCCACCTGCGCCACGCCCGAGGACCATGCGGCCGGCAACTACTGGCACGACGAACTCGGCAACCCCGAACACCGCATCAACAAGATCGGCGTCCTGGTAGCCACTCGTCGCGCGTAACTAGGCCTTGTGGGCTCCTGGCTTGCCGTTCTCGGTGATGAAAGTGGCGAGCGTGTAGAGGGTGGCGTCGGGGCTCAGGACGGTGTCGGTGACGCGGAAGTCGGCGCGCCATTCGTCGGGGGTCACCTCGACGCGGACGTAGCCGCGTTGGTTGTTCTGGAACTTGAGGTGCGGGTTGTCCGTGGTCGGGCCGTAGATCGTGTTCGGGATCGCGTCGCCGCCGCTGGAGATCGACGTACCGAGGTATTCCGTGGCGAGCGTCTCGGATTCCGGGTCGGAGAAGTCGGCCTTCAGGTCGAACACCCAGTTGCGGTGGGCGTCGCCGGTGATGACGACCGGGTTGGACGGGCGGTGCTCGGCGATGAAACTCATCAGCTGGTTGCGGTCGGCAACATAGCCCTCGCCCCAGCTGTCCTGGCTGGAGTAGTCCAGGCCCGGCCCGGCCTTACGGTCGACGGGCGCGAACTTCGTCTGGTTGCCGAGGATGTTCCACCGCGCCCCCGACGAGGCCAGGCCCTGCTGGAGCCACTGTTCCTGGGCGTCGCCGAGGATCGTGCGGTCCTGGTCGAGCGCGCCGGGCGAGTACCCGCCGATCGCGGTCTCCGCGGTCCACCTGGCCTGCTTGGAGCGGTACTGCCGGGTGTCGAGCAGGTGGAACTGCGCGAGGTCGCCGTACCGCACGCGCCGGTACAGCTGGATGTCCGCGCCGACCGGCAGCGACGAACGCCGCAGCGGCATGTTCTCGTAGTACGCCTGGTACGCCGCCGCGCGCCGCGCCAGGAAGACGTCGCCGGACTGTCCGCTCGCGGAGTCGTCCGCGTAGTTGTTCTTGACCTCGTGGTCGTCGGGGACGACGAGGAACGGCAGGTGCCCGTGCGCCGCCTGGAGCAGCGGGTCCGTCTTGTACTGCGCGTGCCGGATCCGGTAGTCGGTCAGCGTCATGAGTTCGATCGCGGGCGCGTGCGCGCGGTCGAGCGCCGGGTTTCCGGCGGACGGGCCCTCGTAAATGTAGTCGCCGAGGTGGACGACGACGTCCAGGTCGGAGGCGATGATGTCGCCGTAGGCGACGAAGTACCCGGCCGGGTAGTTCTGGCAGCTCGTGACGGCGAGCCGCAGCCGGTCGGGCGAGGCGCCGTACGCCGGGGCGGTCTTCGTCCGGCCGACCGGGCTGATCGCCATCGCGACCCGGAACCGGTAGAAGTACTCGCGGCCCGGCCGCAGACCGCCGACCTCGACGTGGACGGAGTGCGCGGACTCCGGCACCGCCTCGACGGCGCCGCGGCGGACGACCCGCTGGAACCGTTCGTCCTCGGCGATCTCGTAGCGCACGCCGAACGCCTGCGGCGGCATCCCGCCGCTGCCGTCCTCGGCGAGCGGTTCGGGCGCGAGCCGCGTCCAGATCACGAACCCGTCCGGGAGCGGGTCACCCGACGCCACGCCGAGCTGGAACGGGTGGTCGAACTGCGGCGGAGCAGCGGCGGCCTTCGGCAGCTCGGCACCGGTCAGGGCAGCGGCGGCGCCGAGACCGCCGATCGCCAGCAGGCCGCGCCGGCTCAACTCGGCGGAGGAGGTCGACCCGGCGGAGGAGTGAGAGGTCATGCGGGCGACGCTGTCAGAGCATCCCCACCCGGCAGGGCAACTCCGCGCGACCTGGAGGCGAACTCTGCCCAGCCGCCGCGGGACCGCCCGGTGCTACTTCCGCCCGAACTTCCACCACTTCGGTTTGTTCATCTTGATCTCGTCCGGGGTCATCGGCGGCGGCACCGGCGGCCGCGATTCCTCGGTCAGGAAATCGCCGGACTCGGTGTCGTACGGCGTGACGCCGAGCCGGCGGCTGATCTCCATCACGATCGGGATCGAGCGCGGGCCGTCGTTCAGGTAGAAGGTGATGTCGCGGACCTCGACGCCCTTGCCGATCGTCATCTCGACGTCGTACTCCGGACTTCGCAACGCCAGCCAGGACGGCTTGCTGGTGTCGACGTCCGGCACGACTTCCCGGACCGTCGCCACCACGTCGGTCACCAGCCCGACCGAGGGTGGCTCGTAGTCGACCGGTAGGTCGTCGAGGCGCCGTACGCCTCCTGGCCCGCGCATCGCATAGACAGCCCAGCTCATGCCCCAAGCATGCCAGGCGGTCAGCGCTTGCGGGCGGCGAGGATCGCGAACGTGAGGTATTGACCGTTGTCGGCCTCGAGCATGTCGAGCGCGCCGTCGCGTTCACCGCGGTACTCCGAGACGGCGCGGGACCAGCGCACCCAGTCGGCCCAGCCGTTCGGCTGCAGACGTGCCGCGGTGACGTCGACCAGTTCGGTGATCTCCCACTGGAACCGCCACCAGTCCGCCGTGTGCCAGGCGAGCGCCTCCCAGCCGACCAGCTGCTTGATGTGTTCCGGAATGTGGCCGATTTCCCGGATTTCCCGCGTCATCGCCGGTGTCGCGACGCCGAGCTGTCCGCCGGGCTTCAGGAAACCGGTCAGGTAGGCGAGGTAGTTGTCCGCGGTGCCGAAGTACTCGTAGGCGTCGACGCAGACGATCGCGTCGAAGAACCCGCGCGCGAACGGCAGCGTGTGCGCCTCGGCCTTCAGCGCCACGACCCCGTCGACGCCCTGGGCCGCGATGTTCGCCGCCGCGTCCGTAGGGTCGACCCACAGGTCCGCGGCCCAGACCTGCACGCCGTACTCCTTGGCGAGGAACACGGATGTCGCGCCCTTGCCCGACCCGAGGTCCAGCACCCGCTGACCCGGCCGGAGGTCGAGGTCGCGGGCGAGGTCCTCGAGCAACCAGAGGGGATTCGGCCCCATGTCCCCGGCCAGCAGCCAGCCGGCGTCGTACGCGTTGGAGAGCGGGTAGTCCTCGTGCTTCAGTTCGACCACCGGCACAGCGTAGCCAGCGAGCGGGCACACGTTTTCCGGTAGTCGGCCGATCACGTTCCGTATGGGTCGCGGAACGGTGTCAATAGCTGCAATCCGGTTCTCGGGGTGGCGGTCCAGGCCGTAATATCAGCCGTCGGCCGGCACCTTGGGGGGTACCGGCCGTGCTACGGATCGGGTGGGACCGGCGGTGGTCCGGTACTGGGGAAAGAGGCGGGGAAGTCATGGCGGACAAGCCGGCACCCAAGCCTGGTCACTTCCTGCCGGGAGGCGAGGGTGAGCAGGGGCCGACGGACGCGCGCAAGCAGGATGGTTCCGCACCGTTGGCGGCACCTACGCCGCGACTCAGCGGCGAGGCCCCGCCGGCGGCGTCGCAGCTGTCCGGGACCCGGATCGACCCCCGTCGTACGACGCTTTCCGGCAGCCGGCTCGGCCCGCCGCCGGCCGAGGACCGCGCCGCCGCGGCGTACCGCGAGGTGTTCCACCCCGAGCCGATCCCGTTCGTCCCGAAGCAGCGGTCGAAGGGCCTGATCGCGCTGGTCGTCGTCGCGGCGCTGCTGCTCCTCGGCGGCGGCGCGACCTTCGCGGTCAAGACGCTCTCGTCGTACGACGGCTTCGTCGCGAACCCGATGGGGACGCCGTCGGCGAAACCGAGCGACGCGCCGACCAGCACCGAGCCCGTCACCAAGGCCACCCCGGAGACCGAGGTCGTCGCCAAGAACCCGCTGTACGCCGCCGGGAAGATGCCCGTGGTGAAGTGCCAGGAACCCGCTTTCCGGCCGACCTCCAAGGAGAACGTCCGGTCGTACTACGAGGCCTTGACCGCCTGCATGGACAAGGCCTGGGAACCGATCGTCACCAAGGCCGGGTTCGCGTTCCGGTCGCCGCGGCTGATCGTCTTCGACGACGGCGAGGAAACCGCGTGCGGCGTCCAGAACGAGCTCGCGGCGTACTGCCAGGACGACCAGGGCGGCAGCGTCACGATGCCGTGGCAGAAGACCGTCGAGGACTACCCGAAGCACAAGGCCGAGACGCGCGCCGAGATGGCGCAGTCCTTCGGGTTCGTGTACGGCGTCCACGTGCAGAACCTGACCGGGATCGCCGAGGCCACCGACAACCTCGCCGACACCGCCGCGAACAAGACGGCCGAGCTCGAGCAGGACCGCCGCGCCGCGCTGCAGGCGTACTGCCTGGGCGGGGTGTTCTACGGCGCGGCCAAGGCGAGCTTCCCGCTGCGCGGCGAGCTGCTGCGGCAGTGGAACGGGCTGATCAAGCGGCGCGGCGACGAGAACACCAAGGACAAGGTCCGCGACCACGGCTCGAGCAAGAGCCTGGCGGCGTGGATGAACCAGGGCTTCACGACCACCGATCCCGGGGCCTGCAACACTTTCGTCGCAGCACCCGCCAAGGTCAGCTGAGCGAGAGATGGGACGACCGATGCCTGAGACCGAGGAAGGTACGCCGCAGCCTGGGCACTTCCTGCCTGGCGGTACCGGCGAACCGGCGGCCGGGACGCAGCCGCTGACCCTGAAGAGTACGCAGCCCGGCGGCCTCGGGAAGGCGCGGTCGACGGCGTTCGACGAGTCCTCGATCCGCCGCAAGGCACGTCCGCTGCCGACCGAACCCGGGACCACGAGCGAGTACAGCGGCCCGCCGGTCGCGCCGCTCACCGGGGCCCCGGCACAACCGCTCACCGGCACCCGTCGCGCCGGCGGCCCGCGCCCGACCGGCTGGCACTCGAACCCGTCCCGCGCCGGCGCCCAGTTCACCTCCGAGCCGCCGCCGGTCCGCCCGCCGCGCAGCTACTCACGCCCCGTCATCGCCGGGCTGTCGGTCCTGGTCGTGCTGATGCTCACCGGCGCGACGATCGCGGGCGTGCGGCTGATGAACTCGTACGGCAGCCAGGTCGACAACCCGCTGTCCCAGCCCGCGGTCAAGAAGTCCCAGGCCCCGCTCCCGATCCCGCCGGACCCGACGGTCACCGTCACCGTCCAGCCGATCCCGGACCTGGTCCGCCTGCAGAAGAACACGATCTACGCCGCCGGCAAGGTCGCGTCGGTCAGCTGCAAGGAGCCGGCGATCAAGCCGAACTCGCAGTCCGCGATCCTGCGGTACTACCAGGCTCTGCTGCCGTGCCTGAACAAGGCGTGGGAGCCGCTCGTGACCAAGGCGGGGTACGACTTCCGGCCGCCGAAGCTGAAGCTGCAGAGCAGCCAGGCCACGCCCGACCAGACGTGCACCGGCGAGTTGGACGTCGCGTACTACTGCGGCGCCGACGAGAGCATCAACATCAGCTGGAAGAGCGACCTCGAGTTCTACAAGGACCAGCCGCTCGCGGCGCGGGTCTGGATGCTCGACACGATGGCGCACGAGTACGGTCACCACGTCCAGATGATGACCGAGATGCTCACCGCCGCGCACTCGCGGGAGGGCTGGACCAAGTCGAAGGCGATGAAGCTGGAGTGGTCCCGGCGCCTCGAACTGCAGGCGACCTGCTTCGCCGCGGCGTTCCTGGGCGCCAACAAGAAGCCGCTCGGCCTGACCGGAGAGAAACTCGAGGTCTGGCGCTGGGAGTCCCAGCACACCGGCGACGAGTACAGCAAGGACAAGGTCCGCGACCACGGCTCCCGCAAGAGCCACTGGGCCTGGTCCGAACCCGCCTTCAACGCCGCCGACCCCAAAATGTGCAACACCTTCACGGCCCCGTCCGCCAAGGTGAGCTGACATGCGCGCGGCGGCGATCGCAGGTGCCGCCGGCCTGGTGCTGGCGGTCACCGGTGCGTGCGCGCCGCCGGGCGAGACAAGCTCTGGTCCCGGGACCCCGACGGCGGTGACCTCGACCTCCGCCCCGACCTCGACGACGGCGACCTCGAGCTCCGCGCCTACTCCGACGTACCGCTCGCCGGAGGACATCTACCTGCTCCACAACGCGCTCTACTCGGCAGGCCAGGTGCGACCTGTGGCCTGCAAGCTTCCGGACATCGCACTGCGGACCCGGAAGGCTGTGCAGCAGTACTCCGCCGCGCTCGTGGACTGTCTCCAGCGGGCCTGGAAGCCGCTCGTCGACCGTACGGACTCCCTGCTGACCCCGCCAGGGCTGCACACCGTCGACCAGGGTGCACGGACGGGCTGCGGGGTCGTCGACGACGAGGACGAGGCGTTCTACTGCGGCGACAACACGGGGATCTATCTCGACTGGGACGCGTACCTCGAGGAGGACCCGGGCGATCGGGTGGAGGTGAGCATCTACCTCCAGTTCGTGGTCGCGCACGAGTTCGGGCACCATCTGCAGCACCTGGTCGGGATCTCGACGCAGTTCGACCTCCGCCTCGAGGACAGCGCGGGGGCCGCCCAGTTGGAGCAGACCCGCCGCCACGAACTGCAGGCCTCCTGCTTCGCGGCTGCCTTCCTCGGGGCGCACCAGCGCACGCTCGACCTGACCGGCGACGAACTCGAGCTCTACGAATGGGTCGCGCACACCGGCGACGACGACGATCCGCCGGCCCCGACACCGGACCACGGCACCCGCAAGAGCAACACGGCGTGGACCGACGCGGGCTTCAAGGCCAAGTCGCCGGCCGCCTGCAACACGTGGGTGGTGCCCGCGAGCCGGGTCACGTGAGTTTGAGTTTGAAGCCCTCGTGGGTGTTTTCGAAGCCCAGGTTGGTGTAGAAGCGGTGGGCGTCGGTGCGGGTCTTGTCCGAGGTGAGTTGGACGAGGGTGCAGCCGCGGGTGCGGGATTCCTCGATGGCCCATTGGATGAGCGTGGTGCCGAGGCCGATGCCGCGGGCGGGGGCGGCGACGCGGACGGCCTCGATCAGGCCGCGGGTGGTGCCGCGGCGGGACAGGCCGGGGATGATCGTGAGCTGCAGCGTGCCGATCACCTCATGGTTGCGTTCGGCAACCACCAGGACCTGGTTGGGGTCGCCGTCGATCTGCTCGAACGCCTTCAGGTACGGCGTCAGGTCGTCGAGCGACTCGCGGGTGGCGCCGAGCTGGTCGTCGGCGATCATCGCCACGATCGCGGCGACGTCGTCGCTGGTGGCGCGGCGGATCAGGACATCGTTCATGCGCACAGGATCGCAAACCCCTGAAGCGGTTCAGCCGCCGGGGTAAGGACCGAAGTACGACAATGGTCATTGCCTTACGCAAACACTTTTCGTTGCCGCCTCGCCCGGTTACGCCGTTTGCCCTGTGTGCCAGGGGGTACGAGTGATACTGGACACCACTGCATCCGCCCGTGCCGGGGTTGGGGCAGTCATGCGCCGACAGCGGATGCGGGCCAGTCCGGAAGGAACGTTCGATGTCAGCGTTAGCGATCGATTTCACCCAGCCGTTCGAAGATGCCTTCGGCAAGCTGCTGGGCTTCATTCCGAACCTGCTCGGCGGCCTCGTCATCCTGGTCGTCGGCTACTTCGTCGCCAAGGTGCTCGGCAAACTCGTCGGCAAGCTGCTCGGCAAGGTCGGCTTCGACAACTGGATGGAACGCGCCGGCGTCTCCGGCATCCTGCAACGGTCGGGCACGGGGCTGACCGCTTCGGCGATGCTGGGCAAGGTCGTGTTCTGGTTCGTGTTCCTGATCAGCTTCACGATGTTCGCCTCGGCACTCGGCGTGCCGGAGATCTCCGCGTTCATGAGTGACATGCTCGGCTACATCCCGCGGATCTTCGCCGCGATCGTGATCGTCTGCCTGGCCGCGCTGTTCGCGAACTTCCTGGCCGCGATCATCCGCGGCGCCACCGGCAACGAGACGCTGGCCAAGGTGGCTCGGTACGCCGTGCTCGTGTACGCCGCCTTCGCCGCGCTGACCCAGCTCGGTGTCGCGGTCCAGCTCACCGGCAACACGCTGCTGATCGTCCTCGCGGGCGCCGCCCTCGCTCTCGGCCTCGCTTTCGGTCTCGGGGGCCGCGAGATGGCCGGCCGCGCGCTGAACAACCTGTTCGACAAGGACAACATCAAGAAGCCGGCCGCCGACACGAACTCGATGGACGGTTCGACCGCGCAGTACCCGACCCAGCCCGGCTACCAGGGCAACAACTACGAGGGCGGCTACCAACAGCCCACCCAGCCCCAACAACACCCGGCCTCCCACAGCGCCGGCTGGTCCAACGGCACCCCCCAGAACGGCAACTGGCAGCCCGGCCAGTAGACCGGAGAGCTACTAAGGGAAAGAAGGGAGACTGGCTTGGGTGCCAGGGCGCCTTTGGCGCGTAGGTGACGGTTCCCAGGGAGCAGTTCCAGAGGGCGGGCGGCAATCCAACCGGGTTGTCGCCCGCCCGCTGTCCACGGTGGTCTGCATGCCGGGAGGGGCCGGTGACGTTGGGCGCTTGCGTGTTGGGCGTTAGCCCGCTGACCCAGTACCTAAGGGGTGGGTGGGCATAGTGCCTGCGGGCGTATCGGCCCGGGGGAGTTCCAGTCTGCCCGAGGTCCCGTCGTAGGACCGCACCTGTTAGTTCTTGTCTGGGCCGGCTTGGCGGACGTCTTCTACCTTGGTCATTGCGGCGCGGAGGTCGGCGAGCCAGGTTTCGCTGTGCTGGGCGACGAGTTTGACGCACCAGGCGAGGGCGTCGCTGCGGGAGCGGGCCACGCCGGCGTCGACGAGGGTGTCGAGGACCTGGCGTTCCGGCTGGCGGAGGCGGGTCATCACCGGTGCGGACAGCGAGGTGAAGACGGTCCGGGTCTCGCCGCAGCGGACGCCCCAGGCGACCTTGCGGCGGGCTGCGTGTTCGAGTTCGCGGGCGATCTCGATCCGGCGGTCGCGGGTGTCCTCGCGGAACTGCTTGACCCGCCCGTTCTCGGCGGCGGAGCGCTCGGCGGCGCTCACGTCCTGGTCCTGCTCCGGTGCGGGGATCCGGCCGACGATCAGGATCTCGTCCCGGTCGATCGACAGCTCCAGGTCGCCCTCGAACCAGTCGCCGGGCAGTCGCCCGGTCAGCCAGCCCCGCACCTTCTCCTGCTCGGTCTTCGTACTCATGTAATCATGATTACATGTGAGCAGGACGGGCTCAAGCGGTCAGCGGTACCGCACGAAGTACGCCGCGTGCGCGTCGCCCTGCGCCAGGCCGGCGTTCGACACCCCGATCCCGAGCGTGCGACCGGTGACGGTCTTCCGGTACGTCACGTACGTCGTACCGGCCGCGCCCTCGGCGGCGATCCGCGTCCAGTGCGGCCCGCCCTTCGCCGCGATGGCGCGGAGTTGCTGCACCGCGCGCGGCGTCGCGTAGTACGCCGTCCATTTCGCGTCGCCGCGGCCCCAGGCCCGGACCAGGTTGTCCGACCACTGCACCGCGTTCCACGCCTTCGGCTCGTTGCGGAACCTGGCGGTGTACGCCGCGTGCCAGCCATCGGCCGAGCGCAGTCCGACGTTCTGTACGCCGATCGTCAGGTCCCCGCCGCGCGCGTCGTCATGGTACGTCACGTAGATGGTGCCCGCGGCGCCCTCGGCGGAGACGCGGCGCCAGTGGATGCCGCCCCGCGCCGCCTGGCCGAAGAGCGTGCGCGACGCGGCGGTGGAGGCGTAGCAGTTGGTCGCCGCGGTGTCACCGCGACCCCATGCGCGGACGAGCCGGTCGGCGTACGTCGTCGCGGAGACGTTCTTTGCGGACGCCAGCTGGCTGCAGTTCGTGGCCGTCGTACTGGCGGTGGCCGGCGCGGCGGCTCCGGTGAGAACGAGTGGCGCACTCACCGCGAGTGCGGTGCTGACGCCAAGACCCATGATCCTTCGAATCATCATCGACCTCCCGAGTGGATGTGGTCCTACTAGTGGGACGCCACACCCCACCCGGGAGGTTTGCAGTGAAACAAGGCTGCAACATCAAGCCGCGGGCCGAGGCGCGAAGGCTGCACGCAAACGTGCGTGCGCGTTCGCTCCGGCGGCCGTCCGATCGAGTCCGAGCAGCGCGGCCCCGACCACCGGCGGTACGTCGACCACGCGCGGAACCGCGTGTGGCGCGACGTCAGCGAGCAACCGGGTGACACGATCGAGCAGGACCGCGTGTCCCGCGGTCAGCACGCCGCCGCCGAGCACCACGGTGACCCGGTCGCCGAGGAGGTCGAGCTGCCGCAACGCGGCGGCCGCCATCGCGACGATCTCCTCGGCCTGCTGCTGAACGATGCCCAGGGCAACGGTATCGCCGGCCGCCGCGACCTCGAACAGCACCGGCCCGGCCTCCAGCTGCCGCTCGGCCGGCAGCTCGCCGAAGTGGAGCGCCTCGATCACCGCGGTCAACGACGGCAGGCCGTAGTGCTGTGGCAACGCGGTCGCCAACGCCGTCGCCGGACCGCGCCCGTCCTCGGCGCGGGACGCCGACCAGAACGCCTCCTCTGCCAGCTGCGCGCCCCCTCCCCAGTCGCCGGTCAGCTTGCCCAGCGCCGTGAAGCGAGCGGTCCGTCCGTCCGGCAGCATCCCGGAGCAGTTGATGCCCGCCCCGCACACCACCGCGACGCCACGCGGCTCGTCGACCCCGGACCGCAGGAGCGCGAACGTGTCGTTGGCGACGTACACGGCCTCCGCCCAGCCGTGCTTCTCGAATGCAGCGGTCAGCTGCTCGACCTCGATCGGCAGGTCGGCGTTGGCGAGACAGGCAGACACCTGCTGCACCAGGGGTACGTCGCCAAGCCGCAGCCCGGCCTCCGCCGCAGCTGTTCGTACCAACGGCTCCAAGCCGGCAACAGCAGCCGTGGCACCGATCTTCTGCGGCTCGAAGCCGCCGCCGCGCGCCGTACCGAGTACTGTCCCGTCGGCCGCGACGAGTGCTACATCGGTCTTGCTGTTGCCGGCGTCGAAGGCGAGCACCCCGCCCGGGACTAGCGCGCCCACGGCAGGTAGTCCTTGTTGTGCGCGAGCAGCTTGTCCGTCAGCTCCTGCGCGAGGGAGATCTGGCCGACCAGTGGATGCGCCAGCAGCGCCTGGAACACCCTGTCGGCTCCGCCCTCTACTGCGGCCGCCAGCGCGAGCTCCTCGTACGCCGTCACGTGTGCGACCAGGCCGGCGTACAAGGGTTCCAGCGGTGCTACTGGCTCCGGCTTCGCGCCCTGTGCGTCAACGATGGCTGGTACTTCGATCACCGCGTCGTCGGCCAGGAACGGGAAGGTGCCGTTGTTGAGCGTGTTGACTACCTGTACGTCGCCCGTGTTGTTGAGCAGGGATGAGGCGAGTGCGACGGCCGCCTCCGAGTAGTACGCCCCGCCACGCTTCTCGAGCAGTGCGGGCTTCTCGTCCAGTTGCGGGTCGGCGTACATGTCCAGCAGCTCCTTCTCGAGTGCTGCGACCTCTGCTGCACGGGAGGGCTTTGTGCGCAGTTCCTGCACCACCTCGTCGTGTGCGTAGTAGTAGCGCAGGTAGTACGACGGTACGACGCCCAGCTGGCGCACTACCTCCGACGGGAGGCGCAGGTCGTCGGCGACCTCGGACAGATGCTCGGCCAGCAGTTGCGGCAGCACATCCTCCCCGTTGACGCGTACAGCGCGCTCCCAGGTGAGGTGGTTCAGTCCGACGTGGTCGAGCGCCACCTCCTCCGGCTGAACTCCCAGCCTCGCCGCAAACCGGCGCTGGAACCCGATGGCCACGTTGCACAACCCCACGGCCTTGTGTCCGTGCGACAGCAGCGCCCGTGTCACGATCCCCACCGGGTTCGTGAAGTCGATGATCCAGGCGTCCGGGTTGGTACGACGTACCCGCTCGGCGATGTCGAGCACCACCGGTACGGTCCGCAGCGCCTTGGCGAGACCGCCGGCACCGGTCGTCTCCTGGCCGACGCAGCCGCATTCCAGCGGCCAGGTCTCGTCCTCGTTGCGTGCGGCCTGCCCGCCGACCCGCAGCTGCAGCAGTACGGCGTCCGCGCCGTCGATGCCCGCATCCACGTCGGAGGTGGTGATCACCCGCCCGGCATGCCCTTGTCTGGCGAAGATCCGGCGCGCCAGGCCACCGACCAGCTCGAGCCGGTCGGCGACCGGGTCGACCAGCACCAGCTCCGACACCGGCAGTGTGTCCCGCAACCGGGCGAACCCGTCGACGAGCTCCGGCGTGTAGGTGGACCCGCCACCGACGACTGTGAGTTTCATCCCTTGACCCCTGTGAGTGTGACGCCCTCGATGAAGGCCTTCTGCGCGAAGAAGAACAAGATGATCACCGGCGCCATCACCAGGAGGGTTGCCGCCATGGTGAGGTTCCAGTTGGTGTGGTGGGCGCCCTTGAAGGACTCCAGGCCGTAGCTGAGGGTCCAGGCCGCCGAGTTCTCGCTGGCGTAGATCTGCGGGCCGAAGTAGTCGTTCCAGCAGTAGAAGAACTGGAACAGCGCGACCGCTGCCACAGCGGGCTTGGCCATCGGCAGGACGATCCGGACCAGCGCCTTGAACTCACCGCAGCCGTCGACCTTCGCCGCGTCCACGTAGTCCTTCGGAATCGTCAGCAGGAACTGCCGCAACAGGAACACCGAGAACGCATCGGTGAACGCCATCGGGATGATGAGCGGCCACAGTGTCCCGGACAGGTGCAGCTGCTTCGCCCAGAAGAGGTACATCGGCACGATGACGACCTGGGCCGGCAGCATCATCGTGGCGATCACCGTCATCAGTGCGACGTTGCGGCCGCGAAACTTGAAGCGGGCCAGAGCGTAGGCGACCGGAATGCTCGACAACAACGTGAGCGCTGTCCCGAGTCCGGCGTACAGCAGGGTGTTCTTCCACCAGGTCAGGAAGCCAGGTGTTTCCCAGACGGTCCGCAGGTTCTCCCAGTGCCAGGTGTCGGGCCACAGGTCGCGGGTGAGTGCCTGCTGGTCGCTCATCAGTGCGGTGAGGAAGACGAACACGAACGGGAGGACGAAGAACAGCGCGGCGGCAATCGCCAGAGCATGTACGCCGACCCAGTGCAGGAAGCGGGTCACACCGCGCTCCTCTCACTCATGGAGCGCAACAGGAACGCCGTGAACACCATCGCGAGCGCGAACAGCACCAGTGCGATCACGGACGCCCCGCCGGTGTCGAAGCGCTGGAAGCCCAGGTGATAGACGAGTTGTGGCAAGGTCAGGGTCGACTTGTCCGGGTACCCCGGTTCGAACTGCTGGCCGGCTCCGCCGATCACCCCGCTGGCCACCTTTCCGGCGACCAGCGGCTGCGTGTAGTACTGCATCGTCTGGATCACGCCGGTGACGACAGCGAACAGCACGATCGGCGAGATGTTCGGCAGCGTGACGAACCGGAACCGCTGCCACGCACCCGCGCCGTCCAGCGAGGCCGCCTCGTACTGCTCCTTCGGTACGTCGAGCAGCGACGCCATGAAGATCACCATCAGGTCGCCGATGCCCCACAACGCCAGCATCGTCAGCGCCGGCTTGGACCAGCTCGGGTCGTTGAACCAGCCGGGCTGCGGCAAGCCGATGCTGCCGAGGATGCTGTTCACCGGACCGGTGCCGGGGTTGAGCAGGAACGCGAACGCCATCGTGGCCGCGACCGGCGGTGCCAGGTAGGGGAGGTAAAACGCTGTCCGGAAAAGCCCGGCGCCGGTCTTCACCTTGGTGATCAACAGGCCGATGCCGAGTCCGAACAGCACCCGCAGCGTCACCATCACGACGACGAGCCAGAGGGTGTTGCGGAGTGCCGGCCAGAAGAACGGGTAGCTGGTGAAGACGTACTGCCAGTTCTGCAGTCCGATCCAGGTCGGCGGCCGGAAACCGTCGTACTTCATGAAGCTGAAGTAGATGGTCGAGACCAGCGGGTAGACGAAGAAGACGCTGACACCGATCAGCCACGGTGACAGGAAGACCAGATTGCGAAGCGTCTCCCGGCGGTGTTTCTGCCGCAGCGACGTCATTTCGCCTGGGCCAGGTCTTTGTCGATCTGTGCGTCGGTCTTCGCCAGGCCTGCCTTCAGGTCCGGCACCTTGCCGGCCTCGTGGGCGTAGCCGAAGTCCTGGAGGGTGAGCTGGTACGCGCCGCCGTTCGGGCTGGCCGGGGTGGTGTTGCTCTTCGGGTGCTGGGCGATGCCGAGGAACACCTTGAAGTCCTCGTCCGCGGTGAGCTTCGGCGACTTGATCGCCTCTAGCGTGGACGGCACGTTGTGGATCGCGTTCGCGAAGTCGACCACGGCGTCGGTGTCGGTGGTCATGAACTTCACCAGTTCCCAGGCCGCGTTCTGCTTCTGGCTGGTGCCGGCGATCCCGATGATCGTGCCGGACAGGTATCCCTTGCCGTAGCTGTCGGCCTGGTCGTCCGGCACCGGGAACGGCGCCACGCCGATCTCGAACTTCACGCCGGCGTCGCGGGCCATCCCGAGCCGCCACTCGCCGTCCATCGTCATCGCGACCTGGCCGGTGTGGAACGGGTTCTTCGCGCCGAACTCGTCACCGAACGTCGCGCGGTACTTCTCCAGCCTCGCGTAGCCGCCGAGCTGCTCGACCAGGCCCTTCTGCCACTTCAGCATGCTCGCGAACGCCGGGTCCTTGGCCAGGTTGGACTTGCCGTCGGGCGTGAAGTACGTCGGGTTCCAGAGCGCGGCGAAGTGCGTGGCGGTCGACTCGTAGCCGTGGAAGGTCGGCATGAAGCCGAGCTGACTGTAGCTGTCGCCCTTGACCTTGGTGAGCTTCTTCGCCACCGCGCCGAACTCGGACAACGTTTTCGGCGGCGCGGAGATCCCGGCCGCCTGGAAGGCGTTCTTGTTGTAGTACAAACCGTACGCGTCGTTCAGGAGCGGCAGGGTGCAGCGTTTTCCCTGGTACTGCGTGTAGTCCTGCAGCGGTTTCGGAAACGTCTTGTCCAGGTCGATGCCGGACTTGTCCAGGAACGGCTGCAGGTCGGCGAACACGCTCGACGAACAGAACGATCCGACGTTGTCCGTGGTGAACGACGACACCACGTCCGGTGCGTTCGCGCCGCCGGCCCGCAACGCCTGCTTGATCTTGTCGTCGTTGATGTTGCCGACGACCTTCACGTGGATGTTCGGGTGCTTCGCCTCGAACGCCTTCACTCCTCCGGTGATGGCGGCGACCTCGCTCGGTGCGCTCCATCCGTGCCAGAAGGTGATGCTGACGTCCTTCGTGGCATCGTCGTCGGCCTGCGGTGCGGTCGAAGTCCCTGTGCAGGCCGTCGCCAGCAAGGCGACTGCGGCGGTGCCGATGACGGCACGGGTGAAGCTGTGCATCCGTTCTCCTACGTGATCGGTGGCCCCGCGGTGTCGAAGACCTCGTCGCGGGTGGTGCTCAGTGCGGACTGCAGTGCTCCGGAGAGCACGGGGTCGCTGCTGATCGCGGTCATCAGCAGCTGCGGCCGGGGTACGGCGAGATCGGCGAGCTCGTCCTGGACCAGGCCGCGGAGGCGTTCGCCGCCGGCGGTGATGACGCCGCCGGCCAGCACGATCAGTTCCGGGTCGACGACCGCGACGATCGCCGCCAGGCCGACCGCGAGCCGGTGCGCGAACTCGTTCAGTACGGCGTCACCCGCGCCCTCGGTCTGCAGGGCGACCGCGATCGCGGCTTCCGGCGTACGGGCCTTGAGGCCGTGCTCGCGGGCGAGGTGCAGGACCGGTTCGCCGCCGGCCAACTCCTGGAAGCCGCCGGCGTTGTTGCGGCCGACGTTGCGGACCAGCGGCGTACCGGGCAGCGGCAGGAACGCGACCTCGCCGGCGCCGCCGGTCGCGCCGCGGTGCAGCCGGCCGTTGATGACGATCGCGGCGCCGATGCCCTCCTCGCCCCACAGCAGCACGAAGTTGCCGTGGTCCTTGGCGTGGCCGATCCGCTGCTCGGCGATCGCGGCCAGGTTGACGTCGTTCTCGACCTCGAGCGGTACGGCGACCGCGGCGGCCAGCTCCTCGAGCAGGTGCGGCGCGTGCCAGCCGGGCAGGTGCGTCGCGTACCGCAGGCGGCCGGTGGTCGGGTCGAACCCGCCGGGTGTGCCGATCGAGACGCGGCGCAGCCGCCCACGGCTCAGGCCCGCCTCGCCGGCCGCGCCGTCGATCGCCTTGAGCACCCGGTCGACCGTGCCCTTGGCGCTCCGACCGGGGGTCGGCAGCTCGTAGCGGCCGACCACGTTGCCGGTC
The DNA here is from genome assembly GCF_040254265.1 of Kribbella sp. HUAS MG21. Classification (GTDB taxonomy): domain Bacteria; phylum Actinomycetota; class Actinomycetes; order Propionibacteriales; family Kribbellaceae; genus Kribbella. The sequence continues at coordinate 1,213,573 of NZ_CP158165.1, read as the reverse complement.
AGGTCCGCGACCGCGGACCGGATCCGGGTCGGCGTCACGTCCAGCCCGGCGACGTACGCGACCTCGCCGTTGATCTCGTACAGCTGCGCGTTCGGCCCGGGCCGGCCGGCGGTGGTGCCGCTGCGCCGGACCAGTCCGGCCGCCTCCAGCCGGGCGAGCAGCTGGGACGCGGTCGGCTTGGACAGGCCGGTCAGGTTGCCCAGTGTGGTGCGGGAGAGCGGGCCCTGGCTGAGCAGCAGGTCCAGGGCGGCGCGGTCGTTCATCGCGCGCAGCAGGCGCGGGGTTCCGGGTGTCGTTGCCATGTGCCAACCCTGCCTCCCTTCGCCGCTCGCGGGTACTCGCCGCGCTGATGACCAGAACTGTTAGGAAAGTTTCCTATTAGCTCGAGACCGTACGGCGGACTAGGTCCAGGTGTCAATCACCGGCAGTGGGTTAGGGTTGCCTAACTATGTCGACTGGGGAGCTGTTGAGGCGGGCGGTTCGGCGGCATCGGGGGCGGATGGTCGCAGGCGTGCTGGTGCTGTCGTTGCACCAGGCGACCGAGGCGGCGGTCCCGGTCGCGATCGGTGTCTTCGTGGATCGCGCGGTGGCGACCGGTGACGTCCAGCCGCTGCTCTGGTGTGTGCTGATGATGGTCGTGCTGTTCGCCGTCCTGTCGAACGCCTGGAAGACCGGCGCGCGCCAGGTGGTGCGCGCGATCGAGTACGAGACCCACCTGCTCCGGCTGGAGGTCGCACAGCGCGTACTGGACCCGCGTGGTCACCGCACCGGACTGCGCTCGGGGGAGTTGTTGTCGATCGCCACCTCCGACGCCGAGAAGGCCGCGCTGGTGATGCGGGGCGTCTCGATCGGAGCAGCGGCGTGTACTGCGCTGATCGTGTCGTCGGTGTCGCTGTTGCTGGTCGACGTACCGCTGGGGCTTGGGGTGCTCGTCGGCGTACCGCTGCTGGTGCTGGGGATCCAGGCGCTGTCGCCGTTGCTGACGCGTCGTACGTCGAGCCAGCAGGAGGCGGTGGCACAGACGACCGCACTGGCGACAGACCTGGTCAGCGGGCTTCGGACGCTGCGAGGGATCGGTGCACAGCACAACGCGGCTGACAGGTACCGGCGGTCCAGCGAGGCCACGCTGCGCGCGACCCTGCGTGCTGCGTCGACGAACGGGCTGCAGGACGGTGTCACCACCGCGCTGAGCGGCCTGCTGCTGGCCGCCGTTGCTGGTGTCTCCGGCTGGTTCGCGTTGAACGGCCGGATCACGATCGGCGAGCTGATCACGGTGGTCGGGCTGGCGCAGTTCGTCGCCGAGCCGGTGGCGACGCTCGGGTACGCGAGCCAGGTGGTCGCCATGTCCCGCGCCTCGGCCGAGCGGCTGGCCTCGGTCCTGTCCGCACCACCTCTGGCCGTCACCGGCACCGCTACCGCGATCGACGCGGGACAGCCTTTGCTCACATTGGAAGGCGTTTCGCACGGATCCCTGGCATCAGTGAGCCTCGTACTGCGGCCCGGTGAATCGGTCGGTGTGCTCTGCTACGACCCTCGCGACGCCGACGCGCTGCTGAACGTGATCGCCGGCCGAGCTCCCGAGCACACCGGCAGCGTGCGCATAGGTGGCACGCCGCTGGAAGAACTCGACGTGGACGTGGTCCGGCGGACCGTGTTGCTGGAGCGGCACGAGACTGACCTGTTCGAGGGGACGCTGCGCAGCAACCTGCTTGCCGAGAAAGGCTTGGAGCGCGTGCTGACGGCTGCCGGCGCAGCTGACCTCGTCGACGAGCTGGACCGGCCGCTCGCGGACCGCGGGCAGGCCCTGTCCGGTGGGCAGCGGCAGCGGCTCGGCCTGGCCCGCGCGCTGCTGGCGGAGCCGCCGTTGCTGGTGCTGCACGATCCGAGTACCGCGGTGGACGCGGTGACCGAGGAGCTGCTGGCAGAAGGGCTTGTCGAGGAGCGAAGCGGCCGGACAACGCTGGTGTTGACGAGCAGCCCAGCGCTATTGGGAAAGATGGATCGGGTGCTGGTCGTCGCTGACGGCGTTGTGGTTGCTGAGGGCACCCACTCCGAGCTGGCCGAGTCCGACGCGGTCTACCGGGAGGCGGTGCTGCGATGAACCTCCTCCCGGTAGCGGAGCCGCGGGCGACGTGGGCCCTGCTGTGGCGAGAGATCCGGCGCCTGCCGGTGCTGTCGGTTGTCGCGGCTGTGGTGATCACAGGTGCCAGCGCGGCCGGCCTGGTCGCGCCGTGGGCGCTAGGTGTGCTGATCGACAACATCGGCGACAAGTCAGCCATTGTGCGCGTCGTGGTGCTGATCGCGCTGGCGGCGATCGTGTCCGGCGTACTGACGGCCCTTGGGGTGACGCTGGTGGCGCGGGTCGGTGAGACCGTGCTGGCGCGCATTCGCGAGCAGGTGCTCGACCGGGTGCTGCAGCTGCCTGCTCCGGTGCTGGAGAAGGTGCGGACCGGTGACCTGCTCTCGCGGGTCGGTGACGACGTGGCCGCGGTGGCGACGGCTCTGACACAGGTCGGGCCGTCGGTACTCGGTGCGTCGCTGACGATCCTGCTGACCGTGGGCGGGATGCTCGCGCTCGACTGGCGCCTCGGCCTGGCGGGACTGCTCGCAGTCCCCATGTACTACCTGGCGCTGCGCTGGTACCTGCGGCGTTCGGCGCCGTACTACACGCAGGAACGCGTGGCGATGGGCGAGCGGTCCGAGGCGATCATCGCGTCGTTGCGGGGCAGCCAGACGGTCCGCGCGTACCGCCTGGAGGCCCGGCAGCTGGCGAAGATCGACGAGACGTCCGGTGCGGCGCGGGACATCTCGATCACGGTGTTCCGGCTGTTCAGCTTCTTCTCGGCGCGGATCAACCATGCGGAGTTCACCGGGCTGACCGCGATCCTGGCGACCGGGTTCTTCCTGGTCCGCTCGGAGTCGGTCAGCGTCGGTGCGGTGACGGCCGCGGCGCTGTACTTCCACCGGCTGTTCAACCCGGTCAACGTGGTGCTGATGGAGTTCGACCAGATCCAGACCGCGGCGGCGGGCCTGGCGCGGCTGGCCGGCGTACTGGAGATCGAGCCGGCGAAGGAGCCGCCCGCGCGCCGGGAGCCTGCAGACGCGTCGGTCGAGCTGGTGCAGATCGGCCACCGGTACGACGGTCCTGAGGTTCTCACCGCGGTGTCGTTGCGGCTCGAACCGGGTGAACGCGTCGCACTGGTCGGCGCGAGCGGTGCCGGCAAGACCACCCTGGCAGCGATCGCGGCAGGTGTGCTGGCGCCGTCGGTGGGCACGGTGAAGCTCGGCGGCGTCGACATCCGCGACCTCGGTGACGACCGCACCCGCGCCCAGGTCGCCTTGCTGAGCCAGGAGGTGCACGTCTTTGCCGGGACCCTCTTGGAGGACGCGCAGCTGGCCAAGCCTGGCGCGACAGCGGCAGAAGTCGAGGCGGCGCTGGACCGTGTCGGCGCCCTGGCATGGGTGCGTGCGCTACCGGACGGTCTGGAGACGGTCGTCGGCGAGAACGGGCATCAGCTGACGGGCGCACAAGCCCAGCAACTCGCCTTCGCGCGGCTGCTACTGGTTGACCCTCCGGTTGCCGTGCTGGACGAGGCGACCGCGGAAGCAGGCAGTGCGGGCGCACGCGAGCTGGAGCGGGCGAGCCTGGCGGCGACGGACGGGCGTACGACGCTGGTCGTCGCACACCGGCTGACGCAAGCCGAGCAGGCGGACCGGATCGTCGTACTCGATCACGGGCGAGTAGTCGAGTCAGGAACGCATGAGGCGTTGCTGGCGAGTGGTGGTCGTTACGCGCAGCTGTGGCGCAGCTGGACCGGTACGGCTACGCCTGATCAGCCAGGAGAGCAAACGACACCAGCCAGTGCGTCGACATGAAGTCCCCGTCCGTGACCGTCGGCAGCACCGCCTCCACCTGACGGTCAGCACCGGCTCGCAGTACGTCGGCAACATCAGGCAGCGCGGGCGCGATCGTCCGCAGCTGCCACGCCCTGCTCAGCGCCAGACCGGACAGGTGCGCGAGCTGTCCGTCACCTGAGTCGTCCGTGATCGGTACGTCGAGCAGGTGTAGATGAGCGTCCTTGCCCAACCCAGGAAGGAAGTTGGGCAACCAGGTGGCGAACTCGGCGGCCGGCAGCACCCGGCGCATCAGCTCCGCCTCGGTCAGCGCAGGTGACAGGAAGTCGGTCCCCGACGGTTCGAACCGCGTGTCGTACGCCGTGTCCGCCCCGAACCACTGCAGTGCCCGCGCCCGGATCGCCTCCACCACGTCCGCCCGGCCCAGGTCGCCGTACGCCTCGTGCAGCAACGCCAGCGCGAAGGCCGAGTTCAGATGTACGCCGTGCCGCACCGGGTACGCCTGCTTGGGCAGCCAGGCCAGCACGAGGTCCGCGATGACGTCGCCGAGTGGAGCGACCGCCTCCGCCCACTGGCTCTTCCGCGCGGCGGCCACCAGCATGGCCGCCCAGGCCCAGCCGTACGGCCGCTCGTACGACGGCCGCTCCCGCAGGTACGCCGCCTCCGTGGCGATCGCTTCCGCCGTCAGCCGCCGATCGAGGACGTCGATCGGCCGGCTGCCGACCTGCTCCGGTGCCAGCGTCAGCAACCGGACCAGCGACCATTGCATGTGTGCGCTGGAGTGCCAGTCGTAGGACCCGTGGAACGCCGGGTGCAGGCGGTCCGGGGTCACGTCGACGTCGTCCGGACCGGTTGACGCGTGCGCGGCGCCGTACGGGTACGGCGTCTCCAGCACCTCGCAGGCGATGGTCGCCCAGGCGGCGGCGTACTTCATGGGACTCCTTCTAGAACGCGAAGACGTACATGATCAGGATGTTGCAGCCGAGCAGCGGGACCGCCGTGGGAATCTGGGCCTTGATCGGTCCGTATTGGTCCTTCATCTCGAGCAGCGCTGCCGGTACCAGGTTGAAGTTCGCCGCCATCGGCGTACACAAGGTGCCGCAGAAGCCGGCCAGCATGCCGACCGCGAACACGATCGCCGGGGTGCCGTCGAACTGCTCCACCAGCAGCGGCCAGCCGACCGCGGCCGTCATCACCGGGAACGCCGCGAACGCGTTGCCCATGATGATCGTGAAGACCGCCATGCCGATGCAGTACAGCGCCACCGCGGCGATCAGCGAACCCTTCGGGATCAGGTGGTCGGTGACGCGGCCGACGGCCTTGCCGACGCCGGACGCGTTGAACAGCAGGCCCAGCGTGGCCAGCATCTGCGGCAGGATCGCCGCCCAGCCGATGTGCTCCAGCAGCCGGCGGCCCTCGTGCAGCGGCACGGCCGGGCTCTTGGGACGCAGTAGTCCCATGCCCACGACGAGCGCGAGGATCGACGCGACGCCGAGGCCGATGATGGTCGCGGAGCCCGACTGCAGCAGCAGTTGGCCGTCGCCGAGCTTCACCTTCGCGAGCCAGGCACCGAAGATCGCCGCGACCACCG